>CAJTJC010000010.1:25565-75635 GCA_910576655.1 uncultured Christensenella sp. | reverse complement strand
CTCGGTTGAGCCAACGAAAAATGCTTGTCCCGTTACCGCAGAAATTAGCAAGAGAAATATTTAGTGAAGAAATAAAAGAGGAGAAATCATGACAAAAAAGAAAACAATATTAACTGTTTTAATATTAGTAATCTTGAGTGTATTTTTTATATCAATATGTAGGCTTAATAAAAAGGCATCAGCGAATACTGAGGATAATACAGAATACCTGTATTATAACTATACTTGTTTGACGGGAACTAATTTTGAGGATTGCAAAGATTTAGACCATAGTAAAAATAATGTTCAAGAAATTGAAACATTAAATATTGATGGGGAAAATTTCAGTTTTGGCATTGCTTTTCGATTTAATAAAGAATTTTATTATGCGAAGAAAACAAATTCAGTAATTCAAAACTATATCGGGACAAATAACTTTGAATTGGAATCCACTTGTAGCTTTAAGTTTAACAATATTAGGATACAAAATAACAGAGGTAATATTGTATATGAAGTGGAGTCGGATCACATTTCTACTGAGTTACCTGATGGACAATATACTTTAGTTTTTATGGGTTGTAATGAATACCTGACTATGAACAAGGCAATCAAATTGGTTTGCTTTATTAGATTCACTATTGATACTAAAATACCGGATGTGCAAAAGATTAATAATGAAAGTGAAGGAGTAGTTTATTTTATTTGGGAAGACGAAAATATTTCAGCACAAATTAATGGTAAAGAATATACAAAAGGCGAAATAATAAAAGAAGAAGGCGAGTACGCGTTTATTGCAAAAACATTATATGGAACATCCAAAACATTTGATTTTATAATAGGACATTGTTTTGAACTTAGCGAGAGTATTGACTCCACATGTACTCAAGAGGGATATACAATATATAAATGTAAGAAATGCGGTATTATATCAAAAGAAAATATAATACCTATAAAATCACATCAATTTACAGTTGAGCAAAATTATCCAACCTGTACTGAGGCAGGTGGAGAGAGTTACGTGTGTAAAGATTGTGGGTATAAATATAAAACAAACAGTTTACTTCCGCAGGGACACGACTATAGTACATATATAATTCTCCAACCTAATTGTGTAGAATCAGGGGAAAGAATGTTTGTCTGCGATAATTGTGGAGATGACTACACGGAGACTATCCCAGCAACAGGACATTGTTATGAGCTAATAAGTGAAATCAATATAAATGGAATAATCTCAAGAACATACACTTGTACCGGTTGCGGTGAAAGTTATACACAAGAACTTGGTAATCAGTACGAAGATGTTGCTAATTATGTTGAGTATCTTTTTCAGCAATATAGCCCTTATATGTGGTGGGTACTTCTAGCGTCAGTAGGGCTATGGAGTATCGCTATGGGCGTGTATTTTGCCATAGCTCATAAAAATGAGGATAAAGAAAAGGTAAAGAAAATGATTGTGAACTACGTTATAGGCTTAGTTGTTATTGCTGTTATAGTAGTTGCTTGCCCTTATTTAATAAGAGGAATAGCAGCGTTAGTAACATAAAAATTTTTTTGTGTATTTATAAAAAAATTTTTCCTGAACCCTTGACAAATCCTAAAAAATATGATAATCGTATTAATACGACAAACAAAAATTTAGGAGGATACCTATGAACGCACAAAACGTAATTAAAAAAGCGAATAGCGGTGTGGGCTTAACGGTAGAACAAATTAAAATCTATCAGGCTAATGTCAGATCGCAAAAGCAAGTTTACGGTAAATATGGAACGCTCGCTTTAAAGTATATTGAAGAACATAATGTTGGTAAGTTATGGGGAATAGTAAATCTGCCCGAATACCTGCACGGCATAGACAGGCAGGCGGACGAGCTTTACAAAACCATGTATGCAAAACTGTCCAAAGACGCACGTTATGAGCGCGTAAGCGACTTTATGGAAAATTATCGTAGGCAAACCGAAATACAAAGGCTCATAGAAGAAGAAATTTTAAACGAGCTTGTGTATGTTGATTGAGGTGTAAAATGCAGAAAAGAGAAGATACGAAAAGGCGGTTAGTTCGTCGTAAATACGAAGATGAGCATAAAGACGAGCGGCAAGCCGCTCATAAAGTTTGGGCAACGAGCATTAACCGCGAGTTGGCGGAAGAAATAGACGAATTCTTGCGCAAACATAAACTAACAAAGGTTGAGCTGATTTATACAGGGTATCAAGCCCTGTTATATCAGCACGGCCCTAAAAGAGAATAGAAGTAAAAAAGCGGAATATCGGTCCTTAACCGGTATTCCGTTTCATTTGGAGGGGAAAACGATAGAACAGCAAGCTATAGAAAAAAGATTATACAACGTTATCGAGGTCAGCAAAATGCTCGGTATCGGAAAAGCAAAAGTCTATGAGCTTATAAAAAGCGGACAGTTACCCGCGTTAAAACTTGGTGGATTAAAAGTCCGCAAAGAAGCCATAGATGAGTTTTTAGATAAATATGTAAGTTAAAATTATTAAGAAGGTATTATAAATGGTAGATGTTACTGTAAGAAAAAGATTTAGAAAAAATGGCGAAACGATGTATGAGTATCGTTTTGAGATTGCTACTGTTGACGGAAAAAGGCAATGGAAAACTAAGTGTGGGTATAAAACGGCGACGGAAGCACGTAAAGCTGGTCGTATGGATTTACAAACTTACGAAAATGCAGGGCGCGTTATAGCAAAAGACAAAATGTCAGTTTCGGACTATTTTGTCTATTGGATTTCGGCAGATTGTGAAATAGATTTAAAGCCGACGACTATAATGGGATATAGAAAGACGATTGAAAATTTAATCTTACCAAAGTTGGGGTCGTATAGGTTAAAATCGTTGACACGGGAAATTTTACAAGCATTTTTACTTGAATTGTATGATGCAGGATATTCACAGAACACATTGGTAAAGGTTAAGGCGATTTTATCAAAAAGTATGAATTACGCGGTTGACCATCATTACATACCATATTCGCCGGCAGTTAGATTAAAATCACCTAAAAACAGGAGACCGAAAGTGCCTACTCGCACAGCACCTCATTATTTTATAAAACCTGATATAATAGAAAAAATATTTGAAAGATTTCCCGAACGGCATCCAAGCCATATTCCGTTAAAACTCGGCTATGAGTGTGGATTGCGTATAGGCGAAGCGTTCGCGTTATGTTGGGAAGATATAGATTTTGAAAATAAAGTCATCAGAATAAACAGACAAGTGCAATGGCTTCAAGACAAGGAAAGGACTCTGGTAGATAAATTGGCAAAGAACGGCTCGTCAGACTGTGGTAATGGGTGTTGGTATTTTGCACCACCCAAATATGATTCATATCGGATAGTAGAAATAAGCGATGAATTGGCAGAACTTCTTTTAAGAGAGAAAGTTCGTCAGACCAAAGCAATGGATTACTACAATATTTATTATACAAATTATGATGTTGAGCAACCGTTCACTTTTGATGGCAAAGAACCGAAATATCCTGTAATAATGAATAAACTTTGTAAAGACGGGGAAGGATATCCTATTCATTTGGTTTGCGTTAGGGATAACGGAACTTTTATAAGTCCAAGAACTATGCAGAATGTGAACAGGTGCGTAAGGAAAGAAATTTCGGAAGAATTCGATTTTCATTCACTTCGCAAAACTCATGCAACTATGTTGGCTGAATTAGGTGTAAATCAAAAATATATACAAACTCGACTCGGACACACAAATTTAGAAATGACGTTTGAAGTGTATGAATGTACAACTGATTTAATGCGGCAGCAGGGTAGGGAAGTGTTGAATAAAATTTTTACTTAAAATAATAAATGAGCGACAATAAAGGGTTTGTCGCTCATTTTTAGTTATTATATGATAGGTTATGGATGGTGTGTACACAAAGAAACAAGTAAGCATTGTGGCTTGCGTTACACTAAAGGAGTGTATATCAGAATTTGGTATGTTTAATTCTAAATGAATTATCCTTGCGGTATAAAAAATCAAATTTTAAGAATTGATTTATTAAAGTATTTAGTTTATAATTGAAATTGGTGAAAATATGAGTGCTAAAAACTATATGGTTTTATTTACTGAGTCACATTTGGACGAATATGAACTTTTGAAAGAGACCGAAGATAAAGAACAAATACTTCTCGGTAAAAGCATTAGTGAAAAATTAAATACCACATCTGATTTAAAGGAATTAGATAAATTACATGGCGTTGACATTGTTTGTCAGAAGGTTGTGCAAAAATTTAATGAATTTTACAAATGCAATATCGAACAAGTAAAAGTATTTACCAAATTAACTAAGCGAGAAACAAATGCAAGTTATTATATGAGTGATAAATCTATTATTATTGACCCACTTTTAATTGATGGATTGCATAACTTTTTTGTTATTTGCTATATTTGGGAAGACTTTATGTATTCTGACGAGAATATTAAGGTTAGAAATCAAGCAGATGATGATAACGCATCTTTTATGAATGATGTATACTTCAAATATTTTACTACGATATTTTATGCTTTCATTAAAGATAAAGCTTTATGTAATATTTACAAGTTCAAATATGTTTTAGAGCAAAGTAATAAAATTGGCGAAAGTGCTTTATTTAATTTAATAACAAGTTGCCAATTTTGTGCTACATATTTCTGCGTCGCTCATGAGTGTGCGCATGCTTATTTTGATATTAATAACATAACTTTTGATTCGGATGATATTTATTCTGCCGAAGAGTATGAAGAATTTGAAGCAGATAAATATGCCTATAAATTGATAATTGAACTAATTAAGGAAGAAGAACAATCTGGGACTATTATTGAAGATAGAGAACTATTTAACTATAGTTATTTGGCACCAATGATGCTGATAAATTTTTTTATAGCTTACTTTACTGTCGAGGAAAAAATTTACCCTCATAAAAATGTTAAATTATTACTGAATAATGCAGAGAATCGGCTTCGTGAATTAATGAAATATTATTACTTTTATTATAATGAATACGATTTTCCTTTTGAGACAGAAGGCGGTAACGCAGCCTATAATGGGATTCTTAATTCATTGGACAAGTATAAAGAAATGCTTGAGCAATATGATAAAAACGGAAAACTTAGCGTTATATTCAATACTTTAGATAATTGCTGAGTACGGAGGTAATATGGAAGATTTTAATGAACGAATTATTAAAGATGTAGATAAAATAGTAGGAGAAAGATTTTCAACAAATAATACAGTTCTTTATGATAAATTTACTGATTTTATTGAAATTGAGTTCGTAAATGAAAAAGAAAAGAATCTAATACTATTTAAACATTCAATAAAGCTTGCTAATATAAATTTTAATTTTAAAGAAGCTGTAGCATTTATAAACTCTAATGCGCTAGCCTTGGGTATGTCTTGGGAATCATTATCTCCTTGGAAAATAGTTCTATTAATTATTTGTGATTTATTTGAGTTGGCATCAAAAATTATTATTAAATTGGATGCCAATATGGTTGAAATTGTAAAATTTATTGACTCAAATAAAGATATGAAGACCGTTTATAAAAAGAAACTTTATGCGCATTTTAATAATCTATCACATCAAGAAATTGATGAATCATTAACGAGATTGGTGGAAATAAAAGTAATAGAAATGGAAAATGATAAGGTTATTTTGAAAGAAAAAGCCTGCTTTAAAAAAGTAAACAAATGAAATGATGAAAAGGTTACAATAAATGAGTGGAAATAAAAGTTTCTGTGTCCACATTTTACGCCGTGTCCACATTTTTAGAGGAAAATTCAGAGTAAAATGTAGAGTTCCGTGTCCACATAAAAGATGAAATGTGGACACAGCGTGGACACGGAGAGTAAAATAACCCTATGGTTATGAATAAATGTATTAAAGTGGGTTTGAGAATTTTCTCAAACCCACAACATTTTGTATTAAAATTAATCAAAACACTATATATTGTGTTTTTTACTTCGTCAAGGCTTCCTGCACGGCAACTGCAACGGCAACCGTTGCGCCGACCATGGGGTTGTTGCCCATTCCGATAAGTCCCATCATTTCAACGTGAGCGGGAACGGAGGAGGAACCTGCAAACTGCGCGTCCGAGTGCATACGGCCCATCGTGTCGGTCAAGCCGTAAGAAGAGGGGCCTGCTGCCATATTGTCGGGGTGAAGCGTTCTGCCAGTGCCACCGCCCGAAGCAACCGAGAAATACTTAACGCCGTTTTCTACGCACCACTTTTTATAAGTGCCTGCAACGGGGTGCTGGAAGCGGGTAGGGTTGGTAGAGTTACCCGTAATGGAAACGGAAACGTGCTCCATTTTCATAATCGCAACGCCTTCAGGCACGTTGTCCGCGCCGTAGCATTTAACCTTTGCTCTGGGACCGTCCGAGAACGCTACGCTGTCCGTAACCTTGACTGTTTCGGTGTAGGGGTCGAACTCGGTTTTGCAATAAGTGAAGCCGTTAATTCTCGAAATGATATAAGCTGCGTCCTTGCCGAGTCCGTTTAAGATAACCCTTAAAGGCTTAACTCTTACTTTGTTTGCGTTTTCCGCGATTTTAATTGCGCCCTCGGCAGCCGCGAACGATTCGTGACCCGCAAGGAAACAGAAGCAGTCGGTTTCTTCCGAAAGCAGCATCGAGCCTAAGTTACCGTGTCCGAGGCCGACCTGTCTGTTTTCTGCAACCGAACCGGGGATGCAGAAGCTTTGAAGTCCTACGCCGATAAGCGTCGCTGCGTCCGCAGCTTTTTTGCAGCCCTTTTTAATAGCGATAGCCGCGCCTACGGTATAAGCCCAGACTGCGTTTTCAAAGCAGATAGGCTGGGTACCGCGCACTATTTTGTCTACGTCGACGCCCTTTGAAAGGGTAATATCGCGACATTCCTCTATGCTTTTAATCCCGTATTCCTTTAAAACGGAAAGTATTTTCTTTTCTCTTCTTTCATAACTTTCAAAAAGTGCCATCTTATTCAACCTCCTTGTCGGTTCTGGGGTCAATGTGCTTTACGGCGCCCTGTTCCTTGGTGTATCTGCCGTATACGCCGATTGCCTTTTCGTAAGCCTCGTTGGGGGAAAGCCCTTTCTTTATGAAGTCGGTCATTTTGCCGAGCGAAACGAATTTATATCCGCAAATTTCGTTGTTTTTATCGAGTGCAAGCGCAATGACGTAGCCCTCTGCCATTTCAAGATACCTTGCGCCCTTCAAAGCGGTGCCGTACATAGTGCCTACCTGCGAGCGAAGTCCTTTGCCCAAATCTTCGAGTCCCGCGCCGATAGGCAGTCCGTCCTCAGAGAAAGCAGACTGGGTTCTGCCGTAGACTATCTGTAAAAACAGCTCGCGCATGGCGGTGTTTATCGCGTCGCAGACGAGGTCGGTATTCAGCGCTTCCAAAATTGTTTTGTGGGGCAGAATTTCCGCTGCCATAGCGGCGGAGTGGGTCATGCCCGAGCAACCTATGGTTTCCACAAGGCACTCCTGAATGATGCCGTCCTTTACGTTTAAAGTTAGCTTGCAGGCGCCCTGCTGGGGTGCGCACCGGCCGATACCGTGAGTGAGACCCTTGATATCCTTGATTTCCTTTGCCTTTATCCACTGACCTTCTTCGGGAATGGGAGCGGGACCGTGTTCGAATTTACCGGACACGCCTTTGGCAACGCAAATCATATTTTCAATGTCTTCAGAATAATGCATTACGTTTTCCTCCGAAATTAATTTTCTTTAACAAGTATATCATAGTATAAAAATTAATACAACTTATGTCGCAAAAAAATTAAAAAAAATTTGCCGAGCACAGCTTAAAAATGTTTACTCGCCCGAAAATAGTATTATAATAATAGTATAAGAAAACAAAATGCCGTTTAAGGAATGAATATGCTTTGCCAGCACTGTAAAAAAAATCCCGCGGCCGTCAACTACGTCGAGAAAGTAAACGGCAACAAATTCGAATATCATCTCTGCGCGTTCTGCTACGCCGATTTGTACGGCGAGCTGAACAGCAAGGTAAACAACAACGTGTGGGCGGGGCTGTTTTCGCAGCCCTCGCCGCGTAAAAAGGTGTGTCCCGTCTGTCGCACTACCTTTGCCGACTTCGAAAGAAGCGGGCTTTTGGGCTGTACCAGCTGCTACGACGTGTTTAAAGAAGAACTTATTCCGTCTGTCTTGCGCATACACGGCAAGGTTGAGCATATCGGCAAGGTCGGGAAAAATATGGACGAACACGGCTTACATAGGCGCTTGAAAAGCTTGCAGGAGCAGCTTGAAAATGCCTTGCGCGTCAAGGACTTTAAGGAGGCGGACCGCCTTAACAGACAGATTAACGCAATAAAGAAAACGCTTCACGGAGGGGGAAATGGATAGAATATCCGACGGTACGGTCGTTTCCACGCGGATACGGCTTGCGCGCAATCTCGAAGGTTATCCGTTTCCGTCGCACCTTAAAAGCGAGAAACAGGCAAAAGAGATTATACGGCTGGTTTCGTCCGGACTTTCACGCCTTGACGAATTCAAGCTGTACTATATGGACTCGATTTCGGGCGAGCAGGCGGTCAGTCTTATGGAAAACCACCTGATAAGCCCCAAGCTTATTAAAAACAAATTTCTTTCGGCGGCTCTCATCAACAGGGAAGAGAACGTGTCGATTATGATTAACGAGGAGGACCACCTCCGCGAGCAGTGCATTGTAAAGGGGCTCGATTTGCGGCTTGCCTACGACACGATGTCGGAAATAGACAACCGCATTGCGGGCTCGATGAAATTCGCCTACGACGAGCAGTTCGGGTTTTTGACTGCGTGTCCGACTAACCTCGGCACGGGGCTCAGGGCTTCGGTAATGCAGTTTTTGCCCGCTCTCACCGTAAACGGCGTAATGCCTAAGATTATAAGGAGCATATCCCGTTTGGGGCTTACAGTGCGCGGCGTGTACGGCGAGGGCAGCGACGCGGAGGGATACAAATATCAGATAAGCAACGAGGTGACGCTGGGCGTTACCGAGGAAGAGATTTTAAATCAGGTAGAGGAAGTCGTCAAAAAGGTATGCGAGCTTGAAACGGCGGAAAGGCACACGCTCATGCACGGGGCTAAGGCGCTCGACATTGAGGACGAGTGCATGCGCTCGTACGGGGTGCTTACCAACTGCGCCAAAATATCAACGCGAGAGTTCGTTAAGCTATGCGCAAAGGTCAAGCTCGGCGCGTGTCTCGGATTTATTGATATACCCGACGTTTCGCGTATCGACGATTTGGTCGTAAAACTCAGCCCGTCGAATATAACGGCTGCTGCGGCACAGCAGCTTACCGCTACCGAGCGCGACGTATATCGCGCGCAGTGTTGCCGCAAGGCTTTTGAAAATATGAAAAACTGAGAGGGAAACAGCTATGGAATATACTAACAGATTTACGGATAATTTACAGAGCGTAATTACTATCGCGGAAGAGGCGGCGCGTGCGTTTCAAAGCAGCTATATCGGCAGCGAGCATATCGTTTTCGCAATGCTCAACTGCCCCGACTGCACGGCGTATAAGGTGCTTTCCGCCTGCGGCGTAAACGAAAATGCGTACCGCGAATATTTTATCAGGTCGATTGATAAGCGCTCGAACATAAACGGCTTCACACCGAGAACCAAGCACATGATAGAGCGCGCGCTCGAACTGTCGATAGACCTGAACGGCGAGGATTCGCTTGCGGGAACCGAGCATATGTTGCTTGCCGTAATGTCGTCGAGCGACTGTCTTGCAATGCGCATATTCCGCGCAATAGGCGTTAATATCCCCAAGCTTGCGACCAAGCTCGAACTGATTATTAACAGCGGCGCATTCGACGGTGACGAGCCCGAAGAGCTTAACCCCTTCGAGCAGATAAGCAAGGTGCTTTTCGGTACGGCGGATAATCAGCAGCCGAAAAAGCCCGTCGAGCATAAGGGAAAGGAGCAGAGCCTCGACTCTTCGGTAATGCAGTACGGCACCGACCTGACCCAGAAGGCGCGCGAGGGAAAAATCGACCCCGTAATCGGTAGAAAAAAGGAAATAGACAAAATTATTCAGGTGCTTTCGCGCCGTACAAAAAATAACCCCGTACTGATAGGCGAGCCGGGCGTAGGTAAGAGCGCGGTAGTCGAGGGGCTTGCGCAGGCGATAGTCAAAAACGAGGTCCCAGACCTGTTGAAAAACAAGCTCGTATTTTCGCTCGACCTCGTAGGAATGGTTGCTGGCGCGAAATACCGCGGCGACTTTGAGGAAAGACTTAAAAACGCAATAAAGTCGATAAAGAATAACGGCAACGTAATTTTATTTATCGACGAAATTCATACCATCGTCGGCGCGGGCGCCTCGTCAGAGGGAAGCATGGATGCGGCTAACATTTTAAAGCCTATGCTTGCCCGCGGCGAATTGCAGACGATAGGCGCGACCACGTTGGAGGAATACAGAAAATATATCGAAAAAGATTCCGCTTTGGAACGCCGCTTTACGCCCGTTCAGGTGGAAGAGCCCACCGTTGAGGACACGGTTGCTATTTTGCGCGGTCTGCGCGATAAGTACGAGGCGCACCATAAGGTTGTAATTACAGACGAGGCTATCGTCGCGGCGGCAACGCTGTCAGACAGATATATAACCGACCGTTACCTTCCCGACAAGGCTATCGACTTAATCGACGAAGCGGCTTCGCGCGCGCGCCTCAACAGTTTGAACAGTCCCGAAGAGGTCAAGGAGCTCGAAGAAAAAATCAAGCGGTTAAATCTCGAAAAAAACAAGGCGGCAAAGGGCGAAAACTATTCGCAGGCGCAAAAGCTCGTGGACGAAATAAACGACTTACACGAGCGTATTAAAAAGCTCGATTCCGAGTGGAAGAGCGAGGTGCACGGCAGCTCGCCTAAAATAGCGAGCAACGAAATTGCGGAGATAGTCAGCGGCTGGACTGGCGTGCCCGTATTGAAGCTTACCGAGCAGGAAAGTGAAAAGCTTTTACATCTCGAGGCGAATCTGCATAAGCGTATAATCGGTCAGGACGAGGCGGTCAGCGCCGTTTCCCGCGCGATACGCCGTGCAAGAGCGGGGCTTGCCGAGCCCAACAAACCGATAGGCTCGTTCATATTCGTCGGACCTACGGGCGTAGGTAAAACCGACCTTGCAAAGGCGCTTGCCGAATGTATGTTCGGCGACGAAAAGCTTATGATAAGACTCGATATGTCCGAGTTTATGGAAAAACATTCGGTTTCCAAGCTGATAGGCGCGCCTCCAGGATATATAGGCTACGACGACAACAACGGCGGACAGCTCACCGAAAGGGTTAGAAGAAAGCCTTATAGCGTCATACTTTTCGACGAAGTGGAAAAAGCCCACCCCGACGTGTTTAACGTGCTGTTGCAAATTCTCGACGACGGAAGACTTACAGACAGCAAGGGCAGAGTTGTTAATTTCAAAAACACTATCATAATTATGACCTCGAACGTAGGCGCAAGTCAGATTAAGAAGATGTCGAATTTCGGATTTACGTCCTCCGACAACGACGGCTACGACAATATGAAGGACAATATAAACGAGGCGCTGCGCGAGCAGTTCAAGCCCGAGTTTTTGAACAGACTTGACGATATCATAATCTTCCGTAAGCTTACTAAGGCGGAGGCGGCTGAGATTTGCCGCAAGATAATAGACGGACTTTGCGACAGGCTCAAAGCGAACGAAATATCGTTGACCGTCACCGACGAGGCGTTGTCAAAGCTTGTGGACGAGGGGTATAACGATATGTTCGGCGCGCGTCCGTTAAAGAGGATAATTCAAAAGAGAATAGAAGACAGACTGTCGGACGAGATACTTGCCGGCAACGTACTCAACGGAGAAACCGTGCGCGTAGTAGTAAAGGACGGCGAGCTGTCGTTCAGTTCAAGTAAATAAACTTTATAAAGCCGCAAAGCGTTTGCTTAGCGGCTTTTATCGTACAATTATCGCGGCGCGGGCATATACTGATATTACATATAGGTAAGTATAATGACTTTAAGCGTGTGCCTGATAGTAAAAGACGAACAGGCAGTTTTAAAAAGATGTTTAAGCTGCGTATCGAAATTTGCCGACGAAATAGTCGTTGTCGATACGGGCTCGTCCGACGAGACGGTGGAAATTGCCGAAAAGTTCACCGATAAGGTGTACTTTTTTAAATGGTGCGACGATTTTTCCGCTGCGCGTAACTTTGCTTTCGATAAGGCGGTCTGCGACCTCGTTATGTGGCTCGACGCCGACGACGTCGTCACCGACGAAAACTGCGCGAAAATAAACGAACTGAAAAACTCGTTCGAAGGGTACGATATGGCGGTATTGCCGTATGCCGCCTCGTTCGACGGCGGGCAGCCTAACTTCGTTTATAACCGCGAAAGAATTTTCAGAAGAGACGGCGGCTATCGTTTTTCGGGCGAAGTTCACGAGGCGGTTGCACCTTATGGAAAAATTTATTATTCGGATGCGGTCGTGTATCACAAAAAAGAGAAAGCAAACGAGCCGCTAAGAAATCTGGCTATACTTCAAAAAAAGATTGCCGCAGGCAAACGACTCTGCGCAAGGGATAAATTCTATTACGGCAGAGAACTGCTGTTCAATAAAATGTACAGGGAAGCAATAGCCGTGCTCGAAGATTTTATGTGCGGGGACGGCTGGTTCATAAACAAAGCGGAAGCATGTATAAATTTGTACCACGCATACGCGGCCTTGGGCGAAGAGGATAAAGCGCTGTCCTCGCTTGTGCGAAGTATGACCATAATTCCGCCTAACAGTCAGACTTGCTGTATTCTCGGCGAGCATTTTTTCAAAAAGGGCGAATACGAGTTTTCCATTTACTGGTACAATACCGCTCTCGGCGCAGATAACGGTGAGAGATATGGGAGCTTTATAAACGTTGATTATTGCGCGTTTATACCCTATATGCAGTTGTGCGTTCTGTACGACCGCCTCGGCGACAGTCAAAAGGCCTGCGACTTTAACATGAAGGCGGGTAAAATCAAACCGCACAACGAGAACTATTTAAGCAACGTTGAATATTTTGAAAAGCTCGGAATCAGAGGTAATATAGATGATTGATAACTTAATAATGAAATTTTTTGCTTGTTGCGGCGGCTGCGGCGGCAATAACAAGTTAGTAAGAACGGTTTACCGTTTAACCGGAATTACGGGACCTGTCGGACCTACGGGGCCTACGGGTCCGCGCGGCGAGACGGGACCTGCCGGTCCTACGGGTGCAACCGGTCCGCGCGGTACTAAGGGTGCCACAGGCGCGACCGGCGCTACAGGACCTGCGGGTATTACAGGTCCTACCGGCACAACGGGACCTATAGGTCCCACGGGCGCGACAGGGGCAAACGGGTTAACTGGACCCACAGGTCCTGCCGGTATAGCCGGTCCTACCGGTGCCGACGGAGTTACCGGACCTACAGGTCCCACTGGCGTAACTGGTGCTGACGGTGCTACTGGTCCGACCGGTCCCACTGGTGCAACAGGTGCCGATGGCGCAACGGGTCCGACCGGCCCTATCGGCGCTACTGGCCCTGATGGTGCGGCAGGTCCAATCGGTCCTACGGGTGCGACTGGTGCTGACGGCGCTACAGGTCCTACCGGAGCAGTAGGTGCGACTGGCGCTGACGGCGTTATGGGCCCTACGGGCGCGACGGGTGCGACTGGCGTCGCAGACCTCAACGCTTACGGAGGTCTTTATAATGCTACTCCGCAAACGCTCAATCTTACAGTCGGCGGAACAACGCAGCTTCCGTTACCCGCAAATATGCCGCTTAAAAACGTGGCTTATTCACCCGCAAACAGTATTACTGCGGCGGTTGCGGGCGTTTATGAAATAAACTATTATACGAACTTATCGGCAGCGCTCGGAACGACCGTCACTATGTCGGTGCGCCGCAACGGAACCGCAATTCCGCAGGCAACGATTTCGCGCGTTCTTGCGGTCGGCGTCGGTTCGCTGTATAACGGCAGCTTCATAATCGCGCTTAACGCAGGCGACGTTATAGATATGGCTATATCTGCGCTGCTTGCCGTTGGGGTCACCCTCGGCGGCGGAGTCAATACGACTTTGACATTAAAGCAGATAAACACTTAATCGTTAAAAAAACGGCGGCGGGGTAACCCGCCGCTTAATTTTTAACTTTGAAAATGTAATCGCCGTCGTCGTATACGCAACGCTCTGCCGTGCGTTCGTTAAAGCTTACGGAGGTTTCGCAAGCACTTTCAAAAGTACTGTCGGTAATAAGCAAATCGCAGTATTCGAACGGAACGAAATTACCCGCGCATATTCCTACGGACAAGCCGTCGTAATCGGCAAGCAACGAATAGCCGTCCCCGAACGTAAAGTCGATGCCGTTAAGAGAAAAGCTCTTTTCATAAATTATCGTTTTATCTTTGTAAGGTTGGATATTAATATAATCTTTATAAACGTACGCATCGCAATTCAAATCCGTTTTGTCGAAAATCTCAGCGCAGTTTTCTCCGCCCAGTATGACAAGCGCGTCTAAATTCGAAGAGTAGTACTCGTTTAACAGGGCGTCGATTCGCGTCGGATACAGACCTTCGGTTATAACGAGAACGCTGCCCTGCCGAGATTTAAACAAAACCTCTCCGCCGCCGTAATAGGCGGATACAATCACTTTACAGTCCTCAAACGGATAAAAGGTTTTTAAAGGAACGTACGTGCATAAAACTGCCGCTGCGCCGATAGCTCCAATCAGGTGGCTTTTCGTTTTTAAATTGAATTTATCGGATAAAAACAGTAGCCCGAGATAGTAAATCGGAATGAACGCGCCCGCGCCAAAGCCGCTTATCAACGATTTTTCAAAGCCCGCGTCAGAGAGGAATGAAACGACGAGTTCAAGCGGAAGTGCGGCATACGGCAAGATAAACCGCGCAGCAAACGGCATAAGCAAAGACAGACCTGCGGCAGTGAAAACGATTACGAAAACTGCGGATAATAGCGGCAAAACGAATATATTCAGAAGTAAACCGGCACCGCTTAAATAACCGAATCTTGAAAGCATTACGGGTAGCGTTCCTGCCTGTGCCGAAAGCGAAATGCCTACGGGGTTTTTAAGCTTGTGCGGTATTTTTTTGAACGGTCTTGTTAAGCTTTTTGAAAGTAAAACTATGCCGCCGACCGCCCCGAAGGAAAGCTGAAAACCGATATTGAACAAATTAAGTGGGTTAAATAAAAGTATAGAGGTTGTCGCTAAGGACAGTGAGTTCAGCGCGTCGTACTTTGCGTACACCGCGCGTGCGACAGCCGCAACCGCACACATAATCAATGCACGAACCGACGAAACTGTAAATCCGCATACGCCTGTATACAAAAATACGGGCAGAATACATACCGCGACAGCAACGTATCTGTTAAGACGCAGCTTTTTACTCAAAGCGCGCAGCAATCCGTATATAATACCTATATGTAATCCCGAAACGGCAAATATGTGTGCAACGCCGCCGTATCTGAACGCAGCGTGCGTTCCGTCCTCGATATTGTCGGCGTTTCCCGTCAGCATTGCGTAAGCAACCGAAGCGGTATCGTAATCGAGATTGTCATACAGGCTGTTTCGTATTGCGGAATTAATGCTGCCGAACAGAGAGAAGCGGTATTCCGAAATAACGTCGCCGTAAATGCGGCAGCTGTATTTTACGTTGTTAAAGACGTTGTAATTAAGCTTTCCGTAAGGGAAAACGTCGCAGACGGTGACTTTCGCCGTAAAGCTTATTGCGTATCCGTTATCGCAAAATTCGCCGTAGGAGGAGGGAAGATAAGCCTTCATTTTTCCGTTTATGCTTTTGCCGTCGGCGGTTATATTTTTAATTATCAGGTATTCGCCGCCGTCGTATTTTCCCTTATCGCAGACCGTTGCGCTGAAATAGCAGGTATCGCCGTTCGACAGCTCTTTTCGGTCGAAAGCGTTAAGTTTCAAATAACTTGTGACAGCGCCTGTCGTAATAAACACAAGTGCGGCAATGCAGTATATAATCAGTTTTTTCTTTGAAAAAACTGCGCATAAAATACAAATTACCGCAGCCGCCGGAAGGGTTGCGATAATATAGATTAAACTTATCTCGTTAATGAAAAAAAGATAGCCGCAAATAATTCCGCAAATTAATGCAACGGCTATTAACGTCGGAAACCTTACGTTTGCAATTCTTTTCATAATCGGATTATAACACGTTTTAATAAAATTGTAAATAAAATGAGATTTTAGCCGTAATTTTATTTGTATTTATTTTTTTGCTGATATATAATGTTGTTTCAATTTATTATGACCAAATCGCTAAAAAAAGAAATGGATATGACAAGCGGAAATTTGCTTAAAAAGCTTTTTCTGTTCTCGCTTCCCATTATCCTTTCGGGGGAATTACAACTTTTATATAACGCTGCCGACCTAATCGTATGCGGTAAATTCGGTTCGAAATATTCCGTAGGCGCAATTTCCGAAACCGGCGCGCTGATTAATCTTATAATTCAGCTTTTTTTGGGGCTCAGTGTTGGCGCAAACGTGCTTATGTCTCGCTGTTTCGGCGCGAATTTGCAGGAAAAGGGGCAAAGGATAGCTTACACGTCCATGATAATGTCGGTTATAATCGGTGTAGTTATCGGCGTGTTCGGCGCGTTCTGTTCGGGCTATTTTCTCGTGTGGATGTCTGCGCCCGAAGCGATAATCGGTTTGTCTACTCAGTATCTGAGAATATATTTTATCGGCGTGCCTTTTTCGCTTATATATAATTTCGGCGCTTCGCTTTTGCGCGCGGTGGGGGATACGAGACGCCCGTTCTATTTTTTAGCTGTTGCGGGGATTTTTAACGTCGGGTTTAATCTGCTTTTTGTAATTGTGTTTAAAATGGACGTCGCCGGCGTCGCGCTCGGCACCATTTTATCTCAGGCAATTTCCGCGGGCTGTATAGTTGTATGTCTCGTCAGAAATAAAGGTTTTTTCAAGTTCTCGTTTAAAGAAATGCGCTTCTATAAGCACGAAGCAATAGAGATTGCAAGGGTGGGGCTGCCCGCAGGTCTTCAAGGCGCAATTTTCTCTCTGTCTAACGTTCTCATTCAATCGAGCGTTAACGATTTCGGCGCCGATACAGTAAACGGAAACGGAGCTGCAAGCTCGATAGAGGGGTTCGTTTACGTCACAATGAATTCGGTTGCGCAGGGGTGTGTTGCGTTTGTTTCGGCAAATTACGGCGCAGGCAATATGAAAAATGTTAAAAAATCAGTGCTGTATTCTACGCTTTTTGTGTGCCTTTTCGGGGTTTTGTTCGGCGGACTTGTAACTGTTTTGGCAAAACCGCTGCTGACTGTTTACATACGCTCGTCGGGCGGAGTTGTCGCGGAAGAGGCGTTAGAGGCGGGATATAGCCGCTTGATTGTTATCTGTCTTACCTATTTTTTGTGCGGGCTTATGGACGTTATGGCGTATGCGATTAGGGGAATAGGGTATTCGCTGTTGCCCACTATCGTATCTATGATAGGAGCTTGCGGACTGCGTATTCTCTGGATATATACCGTATTCGAAATCGAAGCAATGCATACGCTGCAAGGGCTTGCAATATCATATCCCGTTTCGTGGCTATTGACGTTTGCGGTAAATTTGTTAATTTTTATTTTACTGTACAAAAGAAAAAAAAGATATTTCAGTCAGGTTAAGGAAACCGACGAAACCGTCGACGAAAAAAATTAACTGGAACTGCATTTTGCAGTTCCAGTTCGTGTAATGGAATTTACATTTAATGCGTCGACTATTCCTTTGGTACCGTCGAGTACAAAGATAATAAAAAACTAATTTGCAGTCGGCGAAAAATAATTGACAACATTACCTGCGTTTGATAGAATTATTAAACGATAGAGGGGAAAGCACTGCGTGCTTCGATGCGACGAATGCTCCGCATTTGCCCGCTCTCACAACAATTTAATATTTACGGAGAGATGGCAGAGCGGTCGAATGCGGCGGTCTTGAAAACCGTTGATGGGCAACTATCCGGGGGTTCGAATCCCTCTCTCTCCGCCATTAGGGAATTGTACGATACACGCCAAAGTGAGTTCGTACTTTTTCTTTTGTATGAAAGTTTTGGTGTGAGCATAACCATTAAAGACATACTACCGAAACCGCCCATTACTACGGCGTGGCAAACTCAAAAGCGTGATGAGAACGGCAACTTTACAAAATAGCGATAAAGGCACTTTAAGAGAAATCTCGGAGTGCCTTACTGTTTGCTTGATTAAGTATTTTGGTTTTGCTATAATAATTGTACGATAAACAGTAATTTGAGGATATATTTTATGTTTAATGAAATATGCATATATGAGGCAAAACTTACCAAGTTAGATGAAATTGAAGAACTAATGAGAGAAGTAGCAGAATTTTATTTGAACCAAGATGGTGTTATTGATGTACACTATATAAAACGTACTCACCGACAAAAAGATTTTAATGCTGTTAAAGAGGGTGAATTGCCTGTTCGACTCACGAGAAATGTCGGCAAGGTAACATATGTTTTATATTGGGTGCTGGAAAATGAAGAAGCTCATGCAAGAGTCTCAAAACTCGGTGTAGAAAAATTCTATAAACGTTGGAATAGGTGTTTAACCACAATGCCTAAAATAATATTAGGCGAAAACATCGTTTAACATACAACTTCCCGTTTGTCGGAGACTTAATATAGAGCGAAAGGTAAAAGATATTTTGATAAATAAGTTGAGAGAAAAAACTTTGGTAACTGTCAAAAATAGAGGTAAAAAATGGAATTAAGAGAACTGGCCGAAAAAGAATATATTACGCCCGAAGATTTATGGGACAAACCGATTATTCGTTCCCGTCAGTCGATAGGTAAAAACAAAATAGGCAAATGGTTCCAAAAAAGTGAAGAAGAATTGAATATCGTCGCTACGGGCAATCTTTTGTATAATATGTCATTGCTCGTGGAAGAAGGTCTCGGATATGCAGTCAGTTTGGATAAAATCTTAAACACAACTGGAAACTCCAATTTATGTTTCCGTCCGCTCTATCCCGAACTCATATCGCATCTTTATATTGCGTGGAAAAAGTATCAGGTATTTCCGAAGTGTGCGGAAATCTTTTTGAAACGGCTGCAAGAAAACTTATAAATAAAAAAACCAAAAACATTTAATTTTGGGCAGAAGTACAATAAAGATATATTGTCGAAAGAAGTGTTTGCTTGTGATAGTATATGTTGTCGCGATAAACAGTAATACAGGGTGAGTATATATGAAGATAATCAAATATCCGCGTTTTTACTTTTGGGAGAATTTGCTTTTTTAATGCAAATATTAATAAATCTTAAATGAGTGCGCCTGCCGAGCAGGACGAAAGCAATTAAGCGTAGGAATGATTCTTGCAGATGCTTGTTAAATGCCCTTGATGTGCTGGATTGCTTTTTCGCTTAATGTAAAGACTTGCCAAAAGGAATTATAAGTGTTACAATTATAAAAAAGCGGTGGATGAAATGGAATTTTTTAAAAGCGTTTCCGAGGTGTTCGATTTAATAGTAAATTATCTTGTATTATTTGTCGAGTTAATCGGTATCGTAATTTTGATATACACGGTCGTGCTTGCCGTTATAGGTCTGATAAAGCGTCAGCCTCATACGCGGCTTAAGCTTGCAGAGGGGATTGCTCTTTCACTGGAATTTAAAATGGGAGGAGAGCTGTTGCGTACGGTCATAGTCCGCGAATGGAACGAGCTGCTTATTCTCGGTGCGATAATTCTTTTGCGCGCTGCGCTTACGTTCCTTATACAGTGGGAAATTAAAATAGAGCGCAAAAACGGAAGTCTTTCCGACGAGCAGCTTCACGATATAAAGACTCCGTTGACGCAGGATTTGAAAAGCAAAAAATCCGATAAAGAAGATATGTAGGTTTGTATTGATTGACGGAGTATCGTACTTAAAAGCGGACGAGGATAATTTTAACGTCTGTTCGCTTGATAATTTTATTTTAAATCAAAACGTAAGCAGATGCTGGCGCTTTATTGACGGAATCTATAAGTTGACGCCCGTCAGTTATACCGAGGATTGGAATTTGTCTCAGCGCAGGGCGGTCGCAAAAAAAATAATAGACGGGGTCAAATGCGGTTCTGTTGCCGTGCTTGCGGTAATTGGCGGGGAGGTCGTCGGGTTTGCTCTTATCGACGGACGGCTTTTCGGTGGCGAAAATAAATATGCGGATTTAGCAGAATTGTACGTTTCCAAGCCGTTCAGAAGAAAAGGGATAGGCAAACGCCTTTTTACGCTTGCCTGTATAGAGGCGGAAAATTTCGGGGCTGAAAAGCTTTACGTTTCCGCACATTCGGCAGAGGAAAGCATTTCAGCTTATAAAAAGTACGGTTGCGTTTCGGCAAGTGCGCCCGACGCCGCGCACATTGAAAAGGAGCCGTTTGATTTACAGCTTGAATATCCATTGAAGCCGAGAATTTACGAGGTTTTCGATAAAGAAAATTATATACGTTTACTGCTGCTTGCGGACGAGCAGCGTGAAATGGTTGAAAAGTATCTGCAACGGTGCAGAATGTTCGTGATAGACCGCTGTGGCGTCAAGGGCGAAATTGCGGTGACTGACGAAGGCTGCGGTGTGTTGGAAATAAAAAATCTTGCAGTGCTTCCCGAATATCAACGCTGCGGTTACGGTAAAAAGCTGATTAATTTTATCGTTACGCACTTTAAGGACGGTTACGACGTCCTGTCGGTTGGTACGGGTAAAAGTCCTTTAACTTTGCCGTTTTATCAACGGTGCGGGTTTGAGGTTTCACATACCGTCGAAAATTTTTTTACAGACAATTACGACCACGTTATTACGGAAGGCGGCGTTGTTTTAAAGGATATGGTTTATTTAAAGAAAAAATTACAGTGAGGATAAAATGGATAAGGCACAAATTTTTAAATTTATTTCAAAACAAAAAACGGCGTTTATCGCATCGGTTAACGAGCAAGGGTATCCTGTAATCAGAGCAATGCTTGCTCCCCGCAAAATTGACGGAAACGAAATTTATTTCTCTACGAACACTTCGTCGAATAAAATAAAACATTTTTTGGCGAATGAAAAGGCTTGTATCTATTTTTATAACCGTGGAAGATTCAAGTATCAAGGCGTTACCATAATAGGCGAAATGCAGGTTTGTACCGACCAGGTTACGAAAGACGCGATTTGGCGTTTCGGCGACAGCCTGTTTTATAAAAAGGGTGTGACTGACCCCGATTATTGCGTATTGAAATTTATATGCCGTCAAGCAGAATGCTATTGCGATTTGAAGGTAGAAACTATCGAGATGTAAAACCGCTTTTTACGGTATCGAACAAATAACCCCGAAGTAAAGCTTCGGGGTTATTTGTTCGGTTTATATTCTACCGACGCGACGGTTGCGAGAAAAACCTTAGCCGCGCCCGCTTGGAATAGTTTTAAGCATACTGCGTCGGCAGTCGCGCCCGTAGTCAGAACGTCGTCCACGAGCAGCACGTTTTTATAGAGAAGCGGTCTGCCGCTTTGCGCCTTAAAGGTATTGGCAAGGTTCTTTGCGCGTTCCTTTCGGGACAGCGATTTCTGTTCGTCGGTGTCTTTGATTTTTTCGACGAAGTCTGCAACGGGTACGTTAACCCTTTCAGAAATGCTTTCGGCAAGCAGCCTTGCCTGATTGTAGCCGCGCTTCCGCTCCGCTTTTTTAGTCATGGGAACGAATGCAACTGCGTCAAACTCTGGCAGTTCGGTAAGCTTTTTAACAATCAAGTCGGCAAAATAGTCTTTGAGATACGCCGCGCCGTTTTTGAATTTATGAATAAGCGAGATTGCCGAGCCTTCGTAAACGAGAGCGGAAACCGCGCTTTCGAATAGCGGCGGCTTCGCCTTACATTCCAGGCAGATTTCGGGGCGAACGGTTTTTCTGCCGCAGATAGGGCAAAAAACTTTGTCGTTGAATACGGTGTTTTTAATACAGTCGGGACAAAGGTTTTCGCCAAAGGTTTCGTAGCCGCATACGTCGCACGTGTAGCGGGATGGGAAGATGGCTTCCTTTATAAAACCTTTAAAGCTCATAAATATTTTTTCAAGGTTTCGGCTTTATCGACGCGTTCCCAACTAAACCCGCTTTTTCCGAAATGACCGTATGCTGCGGTTTGCCTGTAAATGGGGGCGCGCAGTCCCAACTGTTTAATAATTGCGTAAGGGCGTAAGTCGAATTCATTTGTGATTATATCGGCGATGTTTCCGTCGGCAAGCTTGCCTGTGCCGAACGTATCTACGAAAACGGAAACGGGGCGGGAAACGCCAATCGCGTAAGCAACCTGCAATTCGATTTCGTCCGCAAGTCCGGCGGCAACTACGTTTTTGCATATATATCTTGCCATGTATGCTGCCGAACGGTCAACCTTTGTGGGGTCCTTTCCCGAAAACGCGCCGCCTCCGTGTGCGCATCTTCCGCCGTAGGTATCTACTATAATTTTTCTTCCCGTCAGTCCGCTGTCGCCCTCCGGACCGCCTATCTCGAACCGTCCCGTAGGATTAATGAAAAATTTGGTATCGTTATCGAGAAGCTTTGATGGCAGATTGGCAATAACGTATTTTTTCAAGTCCTCTTTAAGCGTACTTTGCTTTACTGCGCCGTCGTGCTGCGCAGATACCACTACGGTGTCTATGCGCTTTGGCGTTTTACCGTCATATTCGACGGTAACCTGAGTTTTTCCGTCGGGGCGCAAGTAGGGCAGAAGTCCCGTTTTTCTTGCTTTTGCCAGACATTCGGCAAGCTTATGAGAGAGTGCAATGGGAAGGGGCATAAGCTCTTCGGTTTCACGGCAGGCATAACCGAACATCATTCCTTGGTCACCCGCCCCAAGCAAGTCTTCGGCATCGCCGCCGTTTTTATTTTCCAACGAGCTGTCAACGCCCATAGCAATGTCGGGGCTTTGATTGTGTATCGCAACGGTGACGTTTACCTTATCGTAGGCAAACGAACCGAACGTGTAGCCTATTTCCTTTATGGTTCTGCGCGCGATTGCCTCGTAATCGACGGTGGCGGTAGTCGTTACCTCGCCCATAATAACCAACCTGTCGTAGGCGGCGCAGCACTCTACCGCACACCTTGCGGTATTATCATTTTTATAAATTTCGTCGACGATTGAATCTGAAATCGCGTCGCAGAGCTTGTCGGGGTGTCCCTCGGTCACGCTTTCGCTTGTAAATAATTTTTTCATAAGTTTCCTCTTAAAATGTATTAAACCCCGCTCTGCCGAGAGCGGGGTAATTTAACTTTATAATTCCCATAGTCCTCGGCGTTAGCACCTTGCGTTGCAGGTTGCTGTGTGGTCTAAGAGCCGTTCTCTCGCACACTCTTTATAGGTTTTAATCAATATAACACAAAAAACAAATAATGTCAAACAAAACTTGCAATTATCATTCGTTTAAATTATAATATCCGTATGAAATGTGCGCAGTGTCCCGTATCCTGCGGGACGGACAGACAACTTAAAAGCGGTTACTGCGGGGTTAAGGGAGTTCGCATTGCGAAATATTATCTGCACCCTTTCGAGGAGCCGCCTATATCCTTTGAAAAAGGCAGCGGCTGCGTGTTTTTTTGCGGCTGCTCGCTGAAATGCGTGTTCTGTCAGAATTTCGAGCTTTCGAGGAATACGCGCGGAAAGGACGTAACAGTAAAAGAACTTGCTGACATTTTTAAAGAATTAGAGGATAACGGCGCGGAAAATATTAATCTTGTAAATCCGACGCACTATTTGTCCGACATAGAGCTTGCGCTTGAAAATTACAGACCGAGCGTGCCTATCGTTTACAATACACACGGCTACGAGACGGTGGAAAACCTTAAAAGGGCGGACAGGTTCGTCGATATTTTTCTGCCCGATTTAAAATTTTTAGATGTCGCGCTTTCAAAACGCTATACGGGTCGCGGCGATTACGCGAGCTTTGCCCTGCCCGCGATAGAGTTTATGGCGCAAAAGCCGTTGAAAATGCGCTGCGACGGCAAAATGCTTTCGGGCTGTATCGTCCGTCATCTCGTGTTGCCGCTTGCTGCTTATGATTCGATTAATATCGTTAAATTCGTTTCGACGTTGCCCGACGGAGTGTATTTCAGCTTGATGGGGCAGTACACGCCGTTCGGAGAAATAGATAACTACAAAGAATTGCAGCGCCCGTAACCAAACGCGAATACGGCAGGGTGCTTGCCGCGGTAGAGGAGTACGGGCTTAAAAACGTATTCGTACAGGATTTGGACAGCTCGCGCACGTCTTATATTCCTGAGTGGGATTTTTAAAATATGCTTATAACTCTTGATAACGTAGCGTTCGGCTACGGAGGTAACTTAATATTCGAAAACGTATCGTTCGCACTCAACGAGGGTGAGCGCGTCGGGTTGATAGGAGCAAACGGCGAGGGCAAGACCACGCTGATAAAGCTTATTCTCGGCGAGCTCGAAGCGGACGCCGGCTCGGTATTAAGGAAAAACGGACTTAAAATCGGCTATTTAGAGCAGAACGGCGGATATGAAAGCGGCAACACCGTATACGCGGAAATGCTTGAAATTTTCAGAGAAGAGTTGAACGCGGTAGAAAAATTATCCGCGCTTTCTGCCGAACTTGCGCTTGCTGTGTTCCAGAGCCGCGATTACGACGCGCTTTCCTCAAAAATAGAAAGCCTGAATAAATTCGTGGCCGCGCACGACTGCTTTAACGTAGAAGTAAAAATTAAGACCGTCTTAAACGGAATGGGCTTTGCAAAGATGTACGGCAGGATTATAGACACGCTTTCGGGAGGAGAAAAAACGCGTTTGAAGCTTGCGCGGCTCTTGCTTGAAAGTCCCGATTTGCTTATTTTGGACGAGCCTACGAACCACCTCGATATATCTACGCTGTTCTGGCTCGAAGACTATTTGCAGAATTTCAAAGGCGCTATTTTAGCGGTATCGCACGACAGATATTTTCTTGATAAAACGGTTACGCGCATACTTGAAATAGAGCGTAAGCGCCTGACTTCCTTTACGGGTAACTATTCCAAATATAAAATTCTCAAAGCGGAAAGATTTGCGCGTTTAATGAAGGATTACGAGGCGCAGCAGGAGGAACGCGCAAAATTGCAGGACTACGTGGATAGAAATCTTGCGCGCGCTTCCACGGCGAAATCTGCGCAGAGCAGAGTAAAGCAGCTTGAAAAAATGGAAATTGCGGAAAAGCCGCTGCCGCCGCAAAAACCGCCCTCGTTTTGTTTCGAATACGATGTTCAGCCGTACGAGCAGGTTTTGGAAATTGCGGGGCTCAATCTCGTGCGCGGTGATAAAACGCTTATATCGGACGGCAACCTCTGCGTAAAGCGCGGCGATAAAATCGCCGTAGTAGGTGAAAACGGCGCTGGGAAAAGTACGCTATTAAAAGAGATTATTGGCGGCAACAATGCGGTAACCTCGGGCAGGTTCGTAAAATACGCTTTTTACGACCAGGAGTCGGCGAACCTTAACGGCGAAAACACGGTGCTTGCCGAGCTTTGGGAAAGGCACATCGGGTACACGCAGACCGAGGCGCGCAGCGCGCTTGCCCGTTGCGGACTGTTTGCCGAGGATATGCAGAAAAAGGTAAGCTCGCTTTCGGGCGGAGAGAGGGCTAAGCTTGCGCTTTGTATACTCGAATGCGATAGAGGAAACGTACTTTTACTCGACGAGCTGACTAACCATCTCGACCTGCCCGCTCGCGAGGGCTTAGAGACGGCATTAAAGCAATTCGACGGGACGCTGATATTCGTATCGCACGACAGATACTTTATTTCCGCGCTCGCCGAAAGGGTTGCGGAAATCGAAAACGGCAAACTTACGTGCTACGAAGGCGGCTATGAAAGCTACAACGAGGCAAAGCGGATAAACGCAGCGGCGCCGTCTGTCGTCGAAAAGAAGCCGTCGGGTCACCGTTCCGCAAAGGACCGCGCCGAAGAAGAGCGCAGAAAACAGCGTTTGAAAAAGCTGGAAGCGGATATCGCGCAATACGAGGCTGCCGAACGCGAAATTAACGACGCGCTTGCCAACCCCGAAATTGCCTCAGATTACTTAAAGGTGAACGAGCTTATAAAAAAGCTCGAAGTTATAAAATTCCAGTTGGATAAGTTTTACAACGAGTACGGAGATATGATATAATCGTAATATGGAAGAAGAGAAGAACGAAGAAAAAGTAAATATCAGGCATAAGATTAACGCCGAAGAAACCTTTACGCTTGCAAAGGACGTTTACGATATCCGCAGCGCAATAAAGAATATTTACAACAACCGAGCCGTTATTTCGCGCAGGTTAAATCTTTTAACGATGTCTTTGAGTCTTGTTTTTACGCTCGTATACGTGGCGTATATTCTCGGTACGGGGCTGCTCGGTAAGCTGAGCCTGACCGAGGATATCGTTATGTACTGTCTGCTCGGAGTTTACGCGGTTCTGTTTATAACCATGTTTATTCTGACGATGTGCAGCATAAAAGCCAAGGCTAAAAACATCAAACGCTTCAAGCGTATGATGTCATACTTCCGTCTTGCGGTGCGTATTGCGTCGATAGCAATAACCATTGCGGCGCTGGTGTTCGTTATGGGCGGAGAGCAGTATGCGGCGAAGTACGTTGCGTTTGATATACTGCTTATTATCTTTTCGATAGTCTGTCTTATAGTACAGGTGCTGCCGCTGTTTTTCGGCGGGCTCGGAAAGCTTGCGCGTTGGCTGCTTTCGCCCGTAAAGGTAAAATACCGTTTTGCAACCGTTGCGTTGGAATGGTACGAGCAGACCCTGACCTCAGGCAGCGATAAGCTGTCCGTAAAGCGCGTTTCGAAAAAGTATTACGATTCGATAGGCGTCTGTCTGGATACCTTTATAATTCCAGAAATAGGCGGTAAGTATATTACGGCTATTAAGCCCGTGCAGCTTCTCGGCGTAGTCGACGCTGCCGCGGAGGAGGACAAGCAGCTCGTAGAAGGTATTTTGAAAACCGTTTTCGCGTATGCGGCGGAGTGCGGCTACGTTACCTTCGACCCTTGCAGGGACTTGAATTTGGAGGGCAGTATCGAAGAGGAAGAAAAGCAGCCGCAGACGGTAAAATCCCGTATAATGGGGCTGGGTAAAAAAATAGGTATGTCATTGCTCGATAAGTATATCGACAAAAGTACGGAAAATAACGATTAAAACGCACCTGCAGTCTGTAGGTGGAGCTCCGACGAGTATTCGGTCGGCAAGGTTACGGTTAAGTTTAAAACCAATGTGTATATAGGATAGGCAGAAAGGGGGAACTGCTATGAAAAAAGTTTTTAAAAGCTTACTCGTTGCGTCGTGCGCAGCCGTGTGCGTATTCGGTGCATCGGCTTGCGGCGCCGGCCGAGCGGACCTTTTGGCATCGCCGAAGGAAGCTACTTCGCTGGAATATTCGCAAAGAAATTCGCAAACGGTAAAAGCTCTGTCACGCAGTGCAGAGGCGTTTGCAGCCGAATTTGCTTCGCTTGCGTATCAAGATTACGATAAAGACGATAATTTTGCCGTTGCGCCGGTTTCGGTATATATGGCGCTTTCACTTGCCGCGCAGTGCGCTTACGGCGATACGCGCGCAGAAATTCTGTCGGCGTTGGACGTCAGTTACAGTCAGCTTGCCGACGGATTTTCGGATTACTATCGCTCGCTGTTCGCCGAATTTAACAGCAGTGGAAAAACGGAGGGCTTAATTTCTTTCAGTAACTCGATTTGGATTGACAAGCACGCTTCCGTCAACGACGACTGTATCGGTACGCTTGCGGATAAATTCTTCTGTCATTCGTATAAAACGGATTTTGTAAACGATAATGCCGCCGCAAACGCCGCTGTCAGAAAATTTGTAAAAGATAAGACGAAGGGACTTATCGATAAAGATTTCCGTCTGGGCAAACTGACTGAATTTGCGCTTATAAACACACTCTATTTAAAGGATATATGGAATCGCTACGGCGACGATTTGCCGTTTACGGACTGCTCGTACAGCTTTGAAAACGGCGATTCAACCGCAACCGATATCAAGCTTTTGCAAGGATATTACAATGCGGGCAGAGTATATGAGGGAGTAAATTATAAGACGTTTTTTACGGCTACGAAAAACGGAAATAAAATAAAGTTTATACTTCCAAATGACGGATATTCCGTCAAAGACGTTTTTACCGAAGAAAGCATTTCCGAAGTAAACTCCGTTACCGATTTTAACGCGATTGACGGCGTCAATAAAATCAGATATTCCACGCGCTGTCTGTTCCCCGAATTTTCAGCCTCTTACGATGCGGACGTAAAAGAGCATCTTAAAGAAATGGGGATACGCGATTTGTTCGGCAAACGGTGCGATTTTACTTCGCTTACCTCCGACGACGTTTATTGCGAGGCTGTAAAACACGTAACCAAGCTTAAAGTTGATAAAACCGGTGTGGAAGGCGCAGCGGTTACGGTGGTTGATGTGGACGGAACAGCTCAGCCGAATTTCGATGATGTTTATCTCGATTTCGTGATTGACAGGTCGTTCGGTTTTATTTTAACCGACTGTTACGACAATACTCTTTTTTCGGGAGTGGTCAACCGTGCGGGATAACGAAAAAATTTTGTATGGGCAGAGGGCGGTATATCCGCCCTCATTTTATTGCAAAAAATCAGTAAACGTGTTAAAATATCAGTATGGACGTAATTAAGGAAAAACTTAAGCTTTTGCCTGAAAACCCCGGCGTATATATAATGCTGGACAAATATCAGAACGTAATTTACGTGGGCAAGGCGCGCGTACTCAAAAACAGAGTACGCCAGTATTTTCACAATTCGCCTAAGCCCGAAAAGGTTATGAAAATGGTTGAAAATATAGCTAATTTCAACTATATAATAACCAATTCCGAAATAGACGCGCTTGCGCTTGAAAACAACCTGATAAAAAAATATAAGCCTAAGTACAACATACTTTTAAAGGACGATAAGACCTATCCGTATATTAAGGTAAACGTAAAAGAAGATTTTCCCAATTTCAGCGTAACGCGTAAGCTGAAAAAGGACGGCTGCAAATATTTCGGCCCGTATATGGGCGGTATTAATTGTCGAGATATTCTGGATATTATGCAGCTTTCGTTCAGTATAAGATTGTGCCATACGCAGATAAATTCAAAGCCTAAGCGCGAATGTCTTAACTATCACATAAAACGCTGTACCGCGCCGTGCGCGCACCGCGTAGATAAAGAGGAATACTCGAAGCAGGTTAAAAAAGCGATTGCCTTTTTAGACGGAAATTACAAAGAGGCGGAAGCGCTTTTAAAAAGCAAAATGTTTTCGGCTTCCGATAACGAAAATTTCGAGCTTGCTCTCGAATACAAAAACAAGCTTGCAATGCTGACTAAATTAGAGGCAAAGCGAATAACCGCGCTTTCTAATTTTATCGACGCGGACGTAATAGCCTACGCCTCCAACGGCTTGTATTCGGCTGTAAATATTCTCGTCACGCGCAAGGGCATAATGCAGGGCGGAAACAGCTTCGCGCTTGACGAAGCGCACATTTCCGACGGCGAGGCTTTGACCGCTTTTATCGTGCAGTATTATTCCAACCACGAGGTGCCTTCCGAAATAATAGTAGAGGACTTCTGCGAAAAAGAGCTTCTCGAAAGCTACTTCAAAGAAAAGTTCAACAGGTCGGTCGAGATTTCTTTGGTCAAGCAGGGTGTCAAAGCGCAGCTTCTCAAAATGGCGCGTAAAAACGCGCAGGAATATCTTGAAAAGTCTATCGATAAAATCAAGCACCGCGACGATATGACAGTAAACGCCTGTATGCGCTTGCAGCAGCTTTTGCGGCTTGAAAAGTATCCGCGCCGTATGGAATGTTACGATATTTCCAACGTGAGCGGCGTTGATAAGGTCGGGTCTATGGTCGTGTTTATCGACGGAGAGGCGGACAGAAGCAGTTACAGGCGGTTTAAAATCAAGACCGTGGAGGGCGCGAACGATTTTGCTTCGTTACAGGAGGTGCTGACGCGCCGTCTGCAAAAGCTGGGAACCGAAGAGGAAGAGAAGTTTGAAAAGCCCGGCCTGATAATAATAGACGGCGGCAAGGGGCAGCTTTCCGCGGTGAGTGAAATATTCCGTAGTATGAATATAGAGGGTATCGAGCTTGTTTCGCTTGCCAAGCGCGAGGAAGAGGTGTTCACCCTTTACTCCGACGAAAGCATTAAAATATCCCATCGCGATTACGCGTTGAAAATGCTGCAACGAATAAGGGACGAGGCGCATAGATTTGCTATAACCTATTTCCGCAACCTTCATTCTAAAAACAGCCTGTCAAGCGTGCTGTCGGAAATCGACGGCGTGGGCAAAGCAAAGCGAATTGCGCTTATGGAAAGGTTTTCCACTCTCGATAAAATTTTGAGCGCGAGCGTAGAAGAGCTTGCCGAGGTCAACGGTATAAGCCGGAGAATTGCCGAAAACATTAAAAAATATTTTGACGAGAACTTATGAGAAAGATAAACAAACGACTTATCGTTTCCGATTTTGACGGAACGCTTTTAAACAGTAAACATACCGTTTCCGAACGCGTGCGGAGAGCTATCGACGAATACGTTTCGTGCGGCGGTATATTTGCCGTATGTACGGGCAGAATGCTCTGCTCGATTTTGCCGTGCGTGCGCGAGCTGGGTCTGAAAGGAATTGTTGCCGCGTGTCAGGGCTCAGTTATCGCAGACGTGGAAAGCGGAGCTATTTTAAGGCAAAACAGCCTCAGCTGCGGCGACAGCACCGAAATTTGCGCTTTTGCCGAAAAACACGGGTTTGCAAGCAATACCTATTGCGGCGAGCTGCTGTATACAAGCGTGCCCGCAGATGATAAAATACTTACCGTCTACGAATCGGTTACGGGGGTAAAGGCAATCAACGTAAGCGGCGCAATGTCTGAGTTTGTGACTGCGAATAATCTTGCCTGCAATAAAATAACGTTTCTCGTCTACCCAGACGAAAGGCAGCGGCTGTATACGCTGTTGCGTACTCATTTTTCGGGCAGGTTCGACGTGACGTGCAGCTCGTCTCACCTCGTCGAAGTTTCGCCGAATGGGGACAACAAGGGAGTGGCTTTAAAGTACATAGCGGAAAGGTTCGGAATCAATATTTCGTCTACCGTGGCTGTCGGCGACAATCTCAACGATTTATCTATGATTGAAGCGGCTTCGATAGGTGTCGCCGTAGGAAACGCAGTTGACGAGCTGAAAGCTGCAGCCGGCTACGTTTCGGCGTCTAACGACTGCGACGGAGTCGCTGAAATTATTGAAAAATTCGGGTTCAGGTAGTACTATGTCTGAAATATTAGCCCCTGCGGGCGGTGAAAGCAGTGCAAAAGCAGCTATAAATGCGGGCGCCGACGCGATTTATTTAGGATTGGATAAATTCTCGGCGCGAAGCTCTGCGGACAATTTCGATACGGCAAAGCTTGAAAGTATTTGCAAATACGCGCGTGTTTTTGGTGTAAAGGTATACGCTGCGCTGAATACCGTCGTTAAGGATTGCGAGCTGAGCGATTTTTTCGACGCTGCTATTTCAGCATGGAATACGGGCGTCAACGCGCTTATTATTCAGGATATTTTTATCGGCAAATTTTTAAAGGAACGCTGCCCCGAGATGCGTCTGCATTTGTCCACGCAGGCGGGAACGTGCAACGCGTACGGCGCCACCGTCGCTAAAAAATTCGGATTCGACCGCGTAATTTTGGCAAGGGAAACCCGCCTTGCCGATATTGCGGAAATATCTAAAATAATCGAAACCGAAGTGTTTGTTCAGGGCGCGCTTTGTACGTGCTTTTCGGGGCAATGTTATCTGTCGTCCTTTGCGGGCGGTAACAGCGGCAACCGCGGCAGGTGCAAGCAGCCTTGCAGAAAGAAATACTCAATAGACAGAAAGGGCTTCGAAGACAGCGCGTACAGGCTTTCGCTTGCCGACCTCTGCGTCGGCGAGAAAATAGAGGACTATATTGCGGCGGGCGTTACTTCTTTCAAAATCGAGGGGAGAATGCGCCGTCCCGAATACGTAGCTGCGGCGGTCAGATATTATAAAACCGTTTTAAAAAGCGGGGCGGACGAGGGGTTGCTTAGCGATTTAAAGCGAACTTATAACCGCGGAAACTATACCAAGGGACTTGCGTTCGGTCAGGATAAAAGCTTTATATCTTCCGCGGTGCAGGGACACATAGGCGAGTTTGCAGGCATTATAAAGGTTGAAAACTCAAAATATATTTTACAAACGAACGCGCGCTTTGCCGCGGGGGACGGCTGTAAAATTTTGCGCGGCGGCAGTGAAATCGGTGGAGGGATTCTTGCCGACGCGTACAAGGGCGGATATATTATAAATTCGAGAATTCGCTTAAAAAACGGCGACAAAGCTTTTATAACCACCGATAACGCGCTGACGAGCCGTCTTTTATCCTTAGATAGATTAATACCGGTCAATGTTAAGGCTGAGTTTTTTGCGGGGAATATTCCCGTGGTAGAAATCAACGGTATAACTTTTAAGGGTGAGCGACCGCTCGAACGGGCGAACAACAGACCGCTTACTGTCGACGAGATTACGCGCTGCTTTAAAAAAGTTGACGGCTTGCCGTTCGCACCCGAAATATGCGCGGAAACCGACGGCGTATTTATTCCGCTTTCCGAGCTTAACTCTTTAAGGCGCGCGGCTTATTCGGGATATTACGAAGCTGTTACGCAAAATCGCAACCGTCGGTATAGTTCGGATATTACAATACCAGAAATGCAGCCCCGCGTAAACGGTATGGAAGCCGTTATCGCAACTGACCTAAAAGCAAGCAAGGCTCAGCTCGGTATTTTAAAGCCGAGCGATTATTCGGATATTTCAATTTGTGACTTTTCGGGCGAAAAATATCTATACCTGCCGCCGTTTTTAAGCGGTGCGGATATAGAAAAGGCGAGCGTTACAGTGCGGGACTTTGACGGAATTTACTGCGACGGATATTACGGACTTGAACTTGCAAATAAGTGGAATAAAAAGCTGTTTGCGGGTACAGGATTTAATATAACCAATCGACTGTCGCTGTCGCTTTGCAAAGCGAACAATATCTGTCTGTCAAAAGAGCTTACGCTGCGCGAGGCGGATGCACTGTCGGGTGTGAACGTCTTTTATCTTTCGGGCGGCGGAATAAAGGTTATGGACTTAATCTATTGCCCGTTCGAGAAAAAATGCGCTTCTTGCGATAAGCGCGGACTTTATACATTGACCGACGAAAACGGCAGAAAATTCCCTCTGCGCAGATATAAAATGTCGGATTGCGTATTCGAGCTGTATAACTGCGCGGATTTGACCGATTGCAACTGCAAGGCGGGGAAGCTTGTCGACGAGACGGTAGCTTCGGGGAATTTTACGCGCGGTCATAGCGTTAACGGAATTTATTAAAATGAATATTAAAAGTTTGGAAAGATTAGAGCTTGATAAAATTCTTCTTTCGGCAAGCGGTTACGCCGTCCTTGAAGAGGGCAGAAAAAAGGTTTTAAGCTGCGCGCCTTCGACTGACATTGCCGAGGTTCGCAGGCTTTTGGACTGTACTGCCGAATGCGATAAAATTTTATATACTCACGGCGCGGGCAAAATTGAACAGTTCGGCGACGTTACGGACAATATAGAACGCGCGGCGAAGGGTTCGGCGCTGTCTTGCGGAGAGCTTTTAGACACCGCTGCGCTGCTGCGTTCTGCACGGCTTGCTTACGACGGTATACGCGCGATTAACGACGACGGAATAGTAATTATGCGTCAAAAAGCGGACAGACTGTATTTTGACAGAACGCTCGAAGACGATATTTCGGAAAAAATAATTTCCTGCGAACAGGTCAGCGATTTTGCCAGCGACCGCCTTTATTCGATAAGAAGCCGTATCCGCAGCCTGAACGAGAAAATACGCGCGAAGCTTGCGGACTATCTGTCGAAGGACGCGAAATATTTGCGCGACGGTATAGTCACAATAAGAAACGACAGATACGTAATACCTGTAAAGGCGGAATATAAAAATCAGGTCCGCGGATTTATTCACGACCGTTCGCAGACTGGCGCTACTTTTTTTATCGAGCCGGAATACGTGTTAGAGCTGAATAACGAACTTATATCACTTACGATAGACGAGCGCGAGGAGGTTGAGGCAATACTTCGTTCGCTTTCAAAAAGGATAGGCGACTTGAAGGAAAGGCTGTTTGCGGATATAGACGTGCTTGCTGAAATGGATGCGGATTTCGCAAAGGCGGAGTACTGCTATTCAAAAAAATGCAGTATGCCGAAGGTGAACGGCAACGGCTATATCAATATAATCAAGGGTCGGCATCCGTTGCTTGAAAATGACAAGACCGTTCCCGTGTCTGTAGAGCTTGGCGGAGAATATGACTTTTTACTTTTAAGCGGAGCGAATACTGGCGGTAAGACCGTCACTCTTAAAATGTGCGGTCTGTTCCCGCTTATGGCGGCGTGCGGAATGTTTATTCCCGCAGAAGATGGAAGCAGCGTGGCGGTTTTCAAAAACGTGTTCTGCGACGTCGGCGACAGTCAGAGTATCGAAGAAAATTTATCTACTTTTTCATCTCATATATTGAACGTCAAAAATATCTGCGACGAGGTTACGGAAAACAGTCTGGTACTAATCGACGAGCTTGGCGGGGGAACGAATCCCGACGAGGGACAGGCGCTTGCCAAGGCGGTTGTGGCGCACCTGTTGGGGTGCGGATGTAAGGGGATAATAACGACGCACTTTACGCCGCTTAAAGAATTTGCTTACGAAAATAAAAGAATAGAAAACGCGAGTATGGAATTCGACTCCGACACGCTTAAACCGCTTTACAGTATAAAAATAGGTTTGCCCGGCGCAAGCAACGCGCTTGCTATTTCCCGTCGTTTGGGGCTGGACGAAAAGATTTTAGACGCCGCGCTGAATTATATGTCCGAGGGGACGCGCAGCTTTGAAAACGTTTTGGCAAGCGCGGAAGCAAGCAGGATTAAAGCCGAGGAAAAGCTTCGCTTTGCGCAGTCGCTTGAAAGCGAGTGGAAGCAAAAGCTTAAGGACGTTAACGAAAAGATAGACGAGCTTAACCGCGAAAAGGAAAAAATATCCCGCGCGGCGCGCAGCGAAACACGCAGGATAGTTTCCGAGCGCTGTGAACGCGCCGACGAAATTCTCGAAGAGATTGAAGGAATATTCAAAGCGGAGGAAATCACACAGTCCGATTTGATAAAAGCGAGAACGCTCAAAAATAAATTACAGGGCATTTCCTTCGAGGAGGAAAAAAACGAAGCGAAAATCAACGACTTCGTTCCCGCTGACAAGAGCAACGTAAAGGTAGGCACGGCGGTTTTCGTGAAAAAGATGCAGACGCAGGGCAAAATTACCGCAGTATCGCCGAATAAGGGCGAAGCCGAGGTGGTTTGCGGAAGCATGAAGCTGCACTGCCGACTGAGCGATTTAATGATTATCGGTTCGGTTTCCGAGCATAAGGAAAAAGTCAGAGTAATAAGAAATATTCCCGTAAGCCGTCCCTTGCTTGAAATAAACGTATTGGGTATGACTGTCGAAGAAGCGATTTACGAGGTCGACAATTTTATCGATAAAGCCGTAACGGACAATCTGAGTGAAATAAAAATTATTCACGGCGTGGGCACGGGAAGGTTAAAAGCCGCAATTTCGCAGCACCTTAAAAAGAACAGAAACGTGGAAAGCTACAGGCTTGGCAAGTACGGCGAGGGCGAAACGGGCGTTACTATTATTACGCTTAAATAATTGAGGTAATACGCGCACCTCTCAAATAATAATATATAAATATATTCTTTATTTTTGAGGTAAACTATTGAAAGGCAGGAAATTAAGCGTTATTACTAATTTGGTTCTCGTTGCTGTGGTTGCGGCGGTCTCGCTCGTCGGGTTTTTCGGCGGCAACGCGGTCACCGTATCGAAGGAAAATTCAAACCTCTATTACAGTGCGGAAAACGGCACGGGCGTAAGCCTTATGTTCAACGTGTACGAGCATACCGATAACGTGTTGAAAATTCTCGACGAGTTGGACGAGTACGGTGCGAAGTCTACGTTTTTTATCGGCGGCAGCTGGGCGGACGACAACGTGGACTGCGTACGCGAAATTTTCAAACGCGGACACGAGATAGCAAGTCACGGTTATTTCCATAAAGACCATTCGAGAATGTCCGTCGACCAGAACCTCGAAGAGATACGCCCAAGCGTAAAGCTTCTGAACGCTATTTGCAATACGGGCATAACGCTTTTTGCCCCGCCGTCGGGCGCTTTTTGCGAAGCCACGTTAAACGCTTGCCTTAGTATGGATTTAAGGGTTATAATGTGGAGCAGGGATACCGTCGACTGGCGCGACAAGGACGCCGAGCTGATATATTCCCGCGCGACTAAAAATTTAAAAACGGGCGAGTTCGTGCTTATGCACCCTACGGATTGCACCGTTACGGCTCTGCCGAAAATATTATCATACATAAGAGATAACGGCATGTCTGCCGTTACGGTTTCTCACAACTTAGGAGAATAATGGTTCATTTCAAAAAATTTGACAACGGATTAAGACTTATCGTAAAGCAGATGCCAGGACTTATGTCCGTCACCATGGGCATAATCGTCCATACGGGCGCCAGCGTTGAAAGCGACGCCGAGGACGGAATTTCGCATTTTATCGAGCACATGATGTTCAAGGGTACGAAAAAGCGTTCGGCTTTCCGCATTTCCGACGATATGGACGCTATAGGCGCGCAAATGAATGCGTATACCTCGAAGGATTTAACGTGCTATTACGCGAAGTCTACCACGGGTCATGCCGGCGAGGCGTTCGAAATTCTTTCGGACCTGTTTTTGAACAGCACCTTTCCCGACGAGGAAATCGCGCGCGAAAAGGGAGTAATCGTCGAAGAAATAAATATGAACGACGACACACCGGACGATTTGTGTCTCGACCTGCTGTCAAAGGCGTTTTACGGTGAAAGGGGATACGGAAGGAATATTCTCGGTCCCCGCTCGAACGTAAATTCGTTTACCCGCAGCGATATACAAAAATATATGTCGCGTCGCTATACGCCTGAAAATATAGTTATTTCAATGGCGGGAAATATCGAACCCGAATACGCCGAGGAGCTTGCCGCGCGCTATTTTGCCGAGCTTCCCGCGGCGAACACTGAAAAAATTATCGTCGAGGTGGAAAACCCCGCTAAATCGTTATTCAGAAAAAAAGAAATTGAACAAATTCACGTAGGTTATGCGTTTCCGTCGGTTAAGCGTTACGACCCGCTTTTCGACGCTACGCAGATACTCAATTCGGTTTTGGGCGGAAGCATGTCCTCGCGTCTGTTTCAGAAGGTGAGAGAAGAGCTCGGGCTTGCATATACCGTCTATTCATATCTTTCGGCTTACGACGAGGCTGGCTCGCTGGTCGTATATTCGGGCGTCAATGCAGGTAATTACCGTAAAAGCGTTGACGCGGTTTTCGGCTGCATTGACGACGTAAAGCGCAAAAACATATCCAAGGAAGAGTTTATGCGCGGCAAGGAGCAGCTTACTTCTTCGCTCGTATTCGCGCAGGAAAGCACAAGCTCGCAAATGCTTTTATACGGCAAAGAGCTTGCTTACAGCGGCAAGGTCTACGACTTCGAGGAGCGCGTAAACAGAATTACTTCCGTCACGCTCGACGACGTTATGGCTGCAACCGAGCTTAATTTTAACCGCGACAAGCTTGCTTTGGCGGTGGTAGGAAACGTAGACGGACCTTTAACGCTATGAACGGGAAAGTAGAGGGTTTCGGACCCGTATACGACGACAATAGTTTGCTGCTCGTTTTGGGCAGCTTTCCTTCGGTAAAAAGCCGAGAGGTGCAGTTTTATTACGGCAACAAACAAAACCGTTTTTGGCGCGTCGTCGCCTCGCACTTCGGCGAAGAAACGCCGCAAACGGTTGAGGACAAGCTCTGTTTTCTGAAAAAACACCGTATCGCATTGTGGGATATAGTTACGGAATGTGAAATCGTAGGGTCTAAGGACGAAACTATTAAAAATTTTAAAGTCGCAGACGTCAAAAGTTTGTTGCAAAATTCAAATATAAAGTATATAATTCTAAACGGCGGTAAGGCGTATTCGATTTTTTACGACAATTTCGGGGATACGGATATTCCTTATATCAAGCTTCCGTCGACAAGTCCCGCGAATACGCGGTTCGACGAAAAGGAGTGGCATGATGCAATATCGGCAGCTTTTAGCATTACTTGAAGAAAACGCCGACAGCGACTACCGTACGTTTCAAAAACGGCTTCTCAAAAACGACAGCGTCAATCTTCTCGGCGTGCGTATCCCGGCGTTGAGAAAAATCGCAAAGCAGTTTAAGGACGACCTTGAAAATCTGTTCGCCTTTCCAGACGAGTTTTACGAAGTTACGTTTATAAAGCTTACGGCGGCTTCTTACCTTGATTACGGCGAATTTACCGGATACGTCGATAAGTGCGTTGCTTTAATAGACAACTGGGCTACGTGCGATTGTTTTTCGCCCAAATGTATAGCTAAGAACAGGGATAGCTTTCTGCCATACATAGATAAGTATATCAATTCCGAAAACGAGTTTTATCAGCGCTTTGCGCTGACTACGCTTTTGCACTTTTACGTAGAGGAAGCTTATCTCGATAAAATTTTTCAAACGATTAAAAAAGCGGATACGGGGCAGTACTACGTCTACATGGCGGCGGCCTGGCTGGTTGCGGAGGTTCTTGCAAAATATTACCGTAGCGGGGTAGAATTTCTGCAATCGGGGGCGTTGGACGTTAAAACTCATAATAAAGCAATTCAAAAGGCAAATGAAAGTTTCAGACTTTCGGAAGAACAAAAAAATTATTTAAAGGAAATCAAACGATAAAAATGGACATTTCAGCAAAGCTTACGGAAGAATTCAATTTAAAAGCGGAACACGTACATAATATACTAACCCTTCTCGACGAAGGGAACACGATTCCGTTTATCGCACGTTATAGAAAGGAAATGACGGGCGCGATTGACGACCAGGTTCTGCGTAACCTCAACGACAGATACGAATATCTGCAAAATCTCGAAAAGCGAAAGGAAGAGGTTGCTAAATCCATAACCGAACAGGAAAAGATGACCGAGGAAATTCAGGCGGCTATAGACGCCGCGCAGACCATGACCGAGGTCGAAGATATATACCGCCCGTTCAAGCAGAAGAAAAAGACACGCGCATCCGTTGCAATCGAAAAGGGTTTGCAACCACTTGCCGACTTTATTCTTGCGCAGTCGGGCGACCCTTTTGCCGAAGCTGCAAACTATATCGACGAGGAAAAAGGCGTAAAGAGCGTAGACGACGCTATTGCCGGCGCGAAGGACATCATAGCCGAAATAATTTCGGATAACGCTGAGCTGAGAAAGAAGCTGCGCGCGCTTTTGGAAAACCACGGAGAAATGCAGGTAAAGCTTGTCAAGGACGACGACAGAGGTACTTACGCAATGTACGCCGACTATTCCGAGCTTATTCCCGAAATTAAAAACCACAGGGTGCTTGCCATAAACAGAGGCGAAAAGGAAGATTGCTTAAAGGCAAAAATTTATTTCGACCCCGATATTGCAAAGCGCGTCTGCGTTGCAAAATTTATTAAAAACAAGCAAGAAACTGCCTGCGCGAAGCTTATAGAAGAGGCAGCCGACGACGGATATGACAGGCTTATAGAGCCGTCGGTTCAGCGTGAGGTAAGGGCTATTCTTACCGACAGAGCGGGCGAGCAGGCAATAAAGATGTTTGAGGTTAATCTTCGTCCTCTGCTTTTGCAGCCCCCCGTTAAGGGAAAGGTAACTCTCGGGCTCGACCCCGGTTACCGTACAGGCTGTAAGGTTGCGGTCGTAGACGAAACCGGAAAGGTGCTGGATACGTCGGTTATATATCCCGTTCCGCCGAAAAACGATATCGAAGGCAGCAAAAAGATAATCAAGTATTTAATTGAAAAACACAAGGTCGACGTAATTTCTATAGGTAACGGCACCGCGAGCAAAGAAACGGAAATTTTCGTCGCCGACCTTTTGAAGGAAATCGAGGCTAACGTCAGCTACGCCGTCGTAAACGAGGCAGGCGCGAGCGTATATTCGGCAAGTCCGCTTGCAGTAGAGGAATTCCCCGACTACGATTTGACTCTGCGTTCGGCGATTTCAATTGCAAGAAGATTGCAGGACCCGCTTTCCGAGCTGATTAAAATCGACCCCAAGTCGATAGGCGTAGGACAGTATCAGCACGATATGGATAAAAAGCGTCTTGACGGCGTACTCGGCGGAGTGCTTGAAGACTGCGTAAACAGCGTCGGAGTCGATTTGAATACGGCAAGCGTGTCGCTTTTAAAATACGTCGCGGGGCTTAATTCGGGTATAGCTAAAAATATCGTACTGTTCCGTGAAGAAAACGGTAAATTTACGTCCCGTAAGCAGCTTTTAAAGGTTTCCAAACTCGGGGCAAAGGCGTACGAGCAGTGCGCGGGCTTCCTGCGTATTCCCGACGGGAAAAATATTATGGATAATACTGCGGTTCACCCCGAATCGTACGAGAAAGCGGAAAAGCTTTTATCGCTTTTCGGATACACCGATGCAGACGTTCGCGCACGCAAGCTTGCCGAGCTTCCTTCGAAGGTAAAGTCTTACGGAGAGGACAAGGCTGCGGCGGAGTGCGGTCTTGATAAGGCGACAATGAACGACATAATAAGCGAGCTTGTTAAGCCCGGCAGAGATATACGTGACAGTCTGCCTCAAAGACAGCTGAGAAAGGATATAATGGGTATAGAGGATTTGTCGGTCGGAATGGTTGTTGACGGTGTGGTGCGCAACGTAATCGACTTCGGGGCGTTCGTTGACATCGGTGTTCATCAGGACGGACTGGTTCATATTTCCGAAATTACCGACAAATATATCCGTCACCCTTCCGAGGTTTTAAAGGTCGGGCAGCAGGTAAAGGCGATTATAATCACGCTAGATAAGGGCAAACAGCGTATAGGTTTATCGCTTAAACAAGTAAAAAAGCAAGCTAATTGACTTGACAACTTATAGTATATATTGTAAAATTTACTTAAATAATACATGGAGGCAAAAATATGTTTGAAGAGGTAGTAAACGCACTTTCCGAACAGTTGAATATTCCCAAGGAGAAAATCAAGCTCGAAAACGATATAGTAAAGGATTTGGGCGCAGACTCTCTCGATGTGGTAGAGCTGTTGATGACTTTGGAAGACAATACGGGTAAGACCATTCCTGAAGATAAAGTTACAGACCTTAAAACGGTTGCGGACGTAGTGAACGTATTACAGTCCCTTTAAAGAGTGAGTATTATGTCTAAAAAAAGTGAAATAAAGAAAGCAATCGCGGAAAGCGAAAGAACCTTGGAAGACTTAGAGCAGAAGCGTATTCGTTCGCAGTCGGCTCTGCTTTATGCGTACATAAACCAGTCGCCTCCTCCCGAAGCGGATAACGAGATTTTCAATCTCTACACGCAGTTAATCGATTTGGAGCGCAAGCATCTCAATAATCTTAAAGAAGAGCTGGACAGGCTTTAAAAAAAGAGGTTGGAAAAATCCAACCTCTTTTTTATAATATAATGTTTATCAGTCGTTTAGGCACTAAAATAAATTTCTTTATAGGTTTGCCCTCTATAAGAGGAGCGATTGCTTCGTCCGCGATTACAAGCGCTTCGATTTCGTTTGCTGGCATATCTGCGGGTACGGTTATCTTGGTTTTGATTTTGCTGTTAACCTGAACTGCATATTCGAATGTGTCTTCGCCGCATTTCGAAGCGTCGTATATCGGCCAGCTTTCGTAAGCAATAGTGTCTTTATGTCCTAATACCGTAGCCCATATTTCTTCGGTAATAAAGGGGATAACGGGGTTAAGAAGCTTGATAAGTCCTTCGGCATATTCGAGGGGGAAGCTGCGCCCTTCGCCGATTTCCTTGTATACCGCGTTTACGAAAATCATCATCTGCGAAATTGCGGTATTGACCTTCATAGCCTCGTAATCTTCGGTTACTTTTTTAACCGTCTGATTATAAATTTTTGTAAGGTTGTCGTTAGTCGTCTGTGATATTGCTTTAAGCTCGAAGTAAAGACGGTGTATTCTGTCGATAAACTTTTTCACGCCCTCAATATTTGCGGTGTTCCAAGGCTTGGTATCCGCAACGGGACCCATAAACATTTCGTACATTCTCAGCACGTCTGCGCCGTATTCGGCGACTATGTCGTTGGGGTTGATTACGTTACCGAGGCTCTTCGACATTTTGTTTCCGTCCTCGCCGAGTACGATTCCTTGGTGGAACAGCTTTTTGAACGGCTCTTTACAGGGTACGAGGCCCTTGTCGAACAGGAAATTATTCCAGAACCGCGAATAGAGCAGGTGCCCTACCAAATGCTCTTTTCCGCCCACGTAGAAATCGACGGGCATCCAGTACTTCAAAAGCTCGTAATCTGCAAAGTTATCGTCGTTGTGCGGGTCGCAATATCTTAAAAAGTACCAAGCCGAGCCTGCGGAGCCGGGCATTGTGGTGGTTTCGCGTTTGCCCTTGACGCCGTTCACTGTAACGCTTACCCAGTCTTTCGCGTTTTCAAGCGGCGCCGCGCCGTTATGCGCCTTGTAATCATCCATTTCGGGGAGAGTGAGGGGAAGCTCGCCGTCGTCAAGCAATACAGTTTCGCCGTTATCGAGGTGAATAACGGGCAACGGCTCGCCCCAGTACCGCTGACGCGCGAATATCCATTCGCGCATTTTATACGTTACAGTTTTTTTACCGCAGTTATGCTCGACAAGCCATTGCGCCATTTTATCGATAGCCTGTTGTTTGTTTAAACCGTTTAAAAAGTCTGAATTTATATGCAATCCGTCCTGCGTGTACGCTTCCTTTGAAACGTCGCCGCCCTCGAGAACGGGAATAATAGGAAGCGAGAATTTTTTTGCAAACTCGTAGTCGCGCGTATCGTGAGCGGGTACCGCCATGATAGCGCCCGTGCCGTATGAGGTAAGCACGTAATCGGATATATAAATGGGAAACTTGTTGCCGTTTGCGGGGTTAATCGCGTACGCGCCCGTAAAGGCGCCCGTTTTATCCTTGTTTAAGTCCGTGCGCTCCAAATCGGATTTAGAGGCGCACGCTTTTTTGTATGACTGCACTTCTGCGAATTGCGCTATTGTAGTAATTTCGTCTACTATTTTATGCTCGGGAGCAAGTACGCAATACGTTGCGCCGAACAGAGTGTCGCAGCGCGTCGTAAAGACGGTGAACTCTTTGTTCGTGCCGTCTACCTTGAAAATTACGTTCGCTCCTTCGGATTTTCCTATCCAGTTTCTCTGAGCAACCTTCGAAGCTTCGGGCCAGTCTATTTCGTCAAGCCCTTCCAGCAGCCTTTCGGCATACTTATTTATATCTATTACCCATTGCTTCATGTTTTTGCGCACTACGGGATAGCCGCCGCGTTCGCTTTTTCCGTCGATAATCTCGTCGTTGGCGAGGACGGTACCAAGCTCCTCGCACCAGTTTACTGGCGTTTCGACGTAGCGGGCAAGTCCTTCCTTGCAGAGCTGCTTGAATATCCACTGAGTCCACTTGTAGTAAGCGGGGTCGCATGTCGATATAGTGTTATCCCAGTCGTAGGAAAGTCCCAGCATCTTAAGCTGACTTGTAAACGTTTCAATGTTTTTTTGCGTAAAGCCGTCGGGGTTATGCCCCGTCTTTATGGCGTACTGCTCGGCAGGCAGACCGAAGCTGTCGAAGCCCATAGGGTGCAACACGTTAAAGCCCTGCATTCTCTTCATGCGGGCAAGTATGTCGGTAGCGGTGTAGCCCTCGGGGTGACCTACGTGCAGCCCCGCGCCCGAAGGGTAGGGGAACATATCCAATACGTAATACTTGGGTTTGGAAAAGTCGCGTAGGTCAGTGCGGAACGTCTTGTTATCTTCCCAAAATTTTGCCCATTTTTTTTCAATTCTGTTAAAGTCGGTATAAGCCATAAAAAAATCCTCTCGATTAAGATTATACCTTTTAAATTAAAAATTGGCAATTAAATTATTGACAAACGGCAATTATTGTAATAAAATATTTATACGCTTGAATTGAAAGACAAGTACCGCCGAGGGGCTTTCAGAGAGTGCGGGGCAGCTGCGAACCGCATAGTCGCCGAAGAGAACGGGAAACCACTTTTATAAAATTCGGGCTATAGAAAGCGGCTTATTTTATAAGCAATTAAGGTGGAACCGCGCATAAAGTAATTTTGCGTCCTTAAGCATGGGCTTGGGGACGCTATTTTTATTATTAAAAGGAAAAATTCAAATGAATGATTTGGTCGAAAACGTAGACAGGCTGCATACGACCGAAATGGGCGCGGAGCGAATAAGGCGTAATTTGGGACTTGCGGCGGTAGACGTAGTTCAATGGTGTAAAGCGCTTATTTTAAACAAAAATACGCAAATCGAAAGAACAGGTAAAAACTGGTATGCCGTTGCGGCAAATTACAGGGTAACGGTGAACGCACATAGCTATACGATTATTACCGCACATAAAATCATAGAGTGACGATATAGGAGAATATTATGGAAATTAAATTAAAGAACGGAAACGTAGTTTCGGTTGACGATGGCGCTTCGTGTTTAGACGCGGCGCACGCAATAAGCGAAGGGCTAGCACGGTCTGCCGTTGCGGCAAAGGTCAACGGAAATCTTTGCGACCTCAGTGCAAAGCTTAATGACGGCGACTCGCTTGAAATAGTGACACTTAAAGATAAAGAGGGGCTCGAGGTTTACCGTCATACCTGCGCGCACGTGCTTGCGCAGGCGATAAAAAATATTTACCCCACCTGCAACCTTGCGATAGGTCCCGTAATCGATAACGGATTTTATTACGACATAGATTTCAAAACGCCGATAACGCAGGACGATTTCGCCAAAATAGAGGGCGAAATGCAAAAAATAATAGCGGCAAACACTCCGATTGAGCGTTACGAGCTTCCCCGCGCGGAAGCTTTGAAGCTTATGAAGAAATATAAGGAAAAGTACAAGGTGGAGCTAATAAACGATTTACCCGAAGACGCGGTCATTTCCTTCTATAAGCAGGGTACTTTTACCGACCTCTGCCGCGGACCGCATTTGCCTTCGACGGGTAAAATAAAGGCGTTCAAGCTTACTTCGCTTACCGGCGCATACTGGCGCGGGAACGAAAAGAACAAGATGCTTACCAGAATTTACGGTACTGCGTTCGAAAAAAAAAGCCAGCTTGAAGAATATCTCGTTGCTGCTGAGGAGGCTAAAAAGCGCGACCACAACAAGCTTGGGCGCGACCTCGGAATATTTATGACCTCCGACGTCGTCGGTCAGGGTTTGCCTATACTAATGCCCAAGGGCGCTAAAATTTTACAGATTTTAACGCGCTTTGTCGAGGACGAGGAAGCAAAGCGCGGATTTATGATAACAAAAACGCCGTATATGGCAAAGTCCGATTTATATAAAATATCCGGCCACTGGGCGCATTACCGCGACAAAATGTTCGTACTCGGTGAAATCGACGAGCACGGCGAGTCGCCCGACGGCGAGGAAATCATGGCGCTTCGTCCTATGACGTGCCCTTTCCAGTATCAGATTTATAAAAACGGCTTAAAGTCGTACAGGGATTTGCCCTGCCGTTATTCCGAAACGGCAACCCTTTACAGAAAAGAAGCCTCGGGTGAAATGCACGGGCTTATAAGGGTAAGACAGTTTACGCTGTCGGACGGTCACATTATCTGCACTAAGGAGCAGGTCGAAGACGAATTCAAGCGCTGCCTTGACCTGTCGTACTATATTTTGGATGCACTCGGAATGAGAAACGACGTTACTTTCCGTTTCTCGAAGCGCGGAGCTTCAAAGTCCGATAAATATATTGATAACGACGAGGCGTGGAACAACACCGAAGCTATGATGAAGGTAATTCTCGACGATATCGGTATCGATTACGTCGAAGCGGACGACGAGGCGGCGTTCTACGGACCCAAGCTCGACGTTCAGATTAAGAACGTACACGGAAAGGAAGATACGTTAATTACCATTCAGATTGATTTTGCCGCTGGCGAAAGCTTTGAAATGCAGTATATCGACGTCGACGGAACAAAACAGTATCCCTACGTCGTGCATAGAAGCTCTATCGGCTGTTACGAAAGAACGCTTGCGTTCCTCATTGAAAAATATGCGGGCGCGTTCCCTCTTTGGATATGCCCCACGCAGGTCAAAATCCTGCCTATTACCGACAGAACGCTCGATTACGCCAAGCAGGTCGCCGAACAGCTCACATTTAAAGGTATACGCTGCGAGGTGGATAGCCGTAACGAAAAAATCGGATATAAAATCCGCGAAGCCAAGCTTGACAAGGTGCCTTACATACTTGTCGTCGGCGATAAAGAGGCGGAAGACGGCACGGTCAACGTGAACAGGCGCGGAACCGAGGAAAAGCAGACCGTATCAGTCGGTGAATTTATTTCTAAAGTCGTGGAAGAGGACGAAAAAAAGATAATTTTTTAACTTAGCCGTTGAAAAATAATTGACAATCGTATAAAAAAAAGGTATTATATTATCGTTAAGCAAAGGTTACCCCTTTCGCCATGCGAAATATCGTAGCGGCAAGATAATGATTTTAAGACTTCGGTCTAACATTTTCGGGTAGCTTATGCTGCCCGAAATTTTTATTTAACGGAGAGGTATTATTATAAAGGATTTATATTCTGTTAACGAAGCCATACGCGATAGAGAGGTCAGAGTTATAGGCAGCGACGGCGAAATGCTGGGCGTTATGTCGTCAAGGGACGCACAGCGCCTTGCGGACGATGCGGGACTTGATTTGGTTAAAATTTCACCCAACGCAAATCCGCCTGTATGCAAAATAATGGACTATTCCAAGTTCAAGTACGAGCAGGCTAAACGCGAAAAGGAAAACCGCAGAAACCAGACAGTTATAGAGATTAAAGAAATCCGCCTTTCAATGACGATAGATATCGGGGATATAGCAGTCAAAACCAAACAGTGTCTCAAATTTTTGGAAGCAGGCAACAAGGTCAAGGTTTCCATAAGAATGAAAGGGCGCGAAAACGCACGTTCCTATCAAGGCGTAAAGGTCATGCAGGACTTTTTTGCGGGCTTGGAAGGAAAGGCGGTTCAGGATAAAGCGCCGACGACGGAAGGCAGAAATATTACTATGATGCTTTCACCCGTCAAAGCCTGAAAAATTTAGAAATTATTTCATTGGAGGATAAATTATGCCTAAACAGAAGTCACACAGCGGCACCAAAAAGCGTTTTTGGCTCACTTCGACCGGCAAGGTAAAAAGACCTCACGGCGGTAAGAACCATAAAGCAGAAACCAAGAACAGAAAGAGAAAGAGAAATTTGCGTACCAATACGCTTGTTTCGTCGGCACAGGAATCTAACGTCAAATCCATGATTCCTTATAAGGATTAATAGGAGGACAGAAAATAATGCGTATTAAAAGAACGGTTAACGCTTTAAAGAAGCGTAGAAAGATATTCCGTCTTTCTAAAGGATATTTCGGAAACAAATCAAAATCTTACAGAATCGCCCGTCAGGCGGTTATGAAGTCCTTGAATTATGCTTACGTCGGCAGAAGGCTGAGAAAGCGCGATATGCGCAGTCTTTGGATTGCACGTATCAACGCAGCTGCAAGAATTAACGGACTTTCGTATTCAAAGTTTATGCACGGACTTAAAAACGCCGGTATAACTCTCAACAGAAAAGTGCTTGCAGACCTTGCGGTAACGGATGCAAACGCATTTGCAGAGCTTGCTGCAAAAGCAAAGGCAGCGCTTTAAAAGCGAATTTATCGGTTCCTATTTGTTTTATAGGGACCGAATTGCTTTATTTAATAGAGTATGCTTATAACTTCAAAATCCAACCCCGTAATAAAGTCGGTACAATCGCTTGCCGATAAGAAATTCAGAAAACAGCTTCGGCAGTATATCGTAGAGGGTTTAAAGCCGGTAAAGGAATGTATTGCCGCAGGCTGCAAAATCGAACGGATTATCTGTATCGAACAGCTCGAGGGCGAGTTTGCCGGCGCAACGGTAGTGTCCGAAAGCGTATTTAAAAGCATTTCCTTGGAAAAGACGCCGCAGGGCGTTCTTGCCGTGGTAGCTATTCCGCACAACGGTCTAAAACCGCCCGAAAAGCCCTGTTTGCTTTTAGATTGCATACAGGACCCCGGTAATCTCGGCACGATTATCCGCACGGCAAACGCGGCGGGCTACGGCGAGATTTATGCGGTGAATTGTACCGACCCGTATTCGCCAAAGGCGGTCAGGGCAAGCATGAGCGGCATTTTTTTCGTGGAGGTGCGTCAAGGCACGCGCGCGGAGGTGCTTGCCGCGCTTGACGGTGTTCCGCTGATTTGCGCCGATATGAATGGCAAAAATATTTTTTCGTTTAAACCGCCCGAAAAGTTTTGCCTTTGCATAGGCAACGAGGGGTCGGGAATAAGCGAGGATATTAAATTGCTTGCCACGGATAAGGTTAAAATTCCTATGCGCGAAACCTGCGAAAGTTTGAACGCAGCGGTTTCGGCGGGTATAGCAATGTATGCTTTGAGAAAAAATAATTAAGAGAGGTAGAAGATGTCAGGACATTCAAAATGGCACAACATAGCCGCGAAAAAGGGCAAAACAGATGCTGCGCGCGGTGCGATATTCACAAAGATTGGCAGAGAGCTTGCCGTAGCGGCAAAGGGCAATCCCAACCCCGATACAAACTCTAAGCTTGCCGACGTAATCGCAAAGGCAAAGGCTGCGAATATGCCCAACGAAAATATAAAGCGCTCGATTGCAAAGGCGGCGGGCGAGCTTGGCGATAAGGAATATAAAGAGCTGACCTACGAAGGATACGGCGTTGCAGGCTCTGCCGTAATCATAAAGACGTTGACGGATAACGTCAACAGGACGGCTGGCGATATTCGTTCGACTATGTCTAAGTGTGGCGGACAGATGGGCAATACGGGCTGCGTATCGTATATGTTCGACAACAAGGGAGTTATCGTAATAGAGAGAACGGTTGCTCTGGACGAGGACACTATGATGGAATACTGTCTCGAGGCAGAGGCGGAGGATTATTCCGTCGAGGATGACGTATATGAAATTACAACCACGCCAGAAAGTTTTTCAGGCGTGAGGAAGTATTTCGAAGATAAGGGCGTTTCATTTTTGGAAGCTGCGGTCAAAATGGTTCCGCAGAACTATATAACTCTTGACGGTGAGAAGCTTGCCACGTTTATGAAAATGCTTGACAAGCTGGACGAGTTGGATGACGTGCAGGATGTGTATCACAACGTCGAGTTGCCCGAAGACGACGAATAATAAATTTTTAAATTGAGCGTATTGTTTGCGAATAAAAAGCAAATATATGCTCAATTTAATTATATAAGCGTAAGCGCTTTAATATATAGCTTAACTGTTCCTGCGTGCTGTTTAAACGCCTGAACAGTTGAGCGAGGGGGAGCATCGTAACGATTGCTCCCCCTATGAATTTTTAAGGCAATTCGTTAGTAAAATAGAATATGCTGAAAAAACTATCGCTAATCAGAAAAATAGCCTTTGCCTCCGTATGCATTGCCTTTATAATTTCATTTATTTGCCTTTGCGTTAAAAACGAAAGTGTCAAAGCCGTAAAAGAAAATGCCGTTTTGAGTGTCTGGCAGATTGACAGCTTCGAGGGCGGAAAGGGCTCGCGCGCGGATTATCTTAAAACGGTAGGAAAAGAATTCAATAAAAAGGAAAACTGCTACGTCAACGTTGTTTCTTTGTCCGCAGAAGCGGCAAGGCTCAATCTATCGAACGGTACCGTACCCGACATTATTTCCTACGGCGCTGGTACTTACGGCATAGAAAGTTTCGTTAAAAAGTATTCGGTATGGTGCAGGGGCGGATACTGTCTGCTTACGCTTGACGGCAATGCGGATTTTACAGATGCTACGGCAGATAATACGGTAATAAACGGCGGTAAGGAAAATTTTGCTTCTGCTGCTGCGCTTTTTTGCGGTTTGCAGGGCGCAAAGGTTGAAAGTCCGA
>CAJTJC010000010.1:0-25555 GCA_910576655.1 uncultured Christensenella sp. | reverse complement strand
GCATATGGCTTCCGAAACATCCAGAACATGCTGGATATGGTGTATCTGGTCTGCTCGGATTTGAGGGTTCCGCTTCCCAACAGAAAACCTAAAGCCGCTTAGTCAGCATAAACACTGGGGTTGTGGGTATTTTTTACCCACCATCACCCTTGAAGAGCCTTTTTCCATTAAAAAGTCCGACGTCGGCTTACGTCAAGCTTATAAACGGTGACTATAAGTATCTTTTGGGCTCTCAACGCGACGCATTCCGTTTAAAGACGAGGGGGGTGGCTTTTGCGGTCAAGCCCGTTACGGAGTTCAACGATTTGTATCAAATAATTTCTGTTACCGTAAGCTGTAAAAATACAGGTTTCGCGCAGAGGTATATCGATTTTCTTCTTTCTAAAAATAACGGACTGGATAAAATAGGAATGTTTAGCGACGGCGTAAAGCTATATGACGACGAGTTGGCGGCTTTTGAAAATTTGGTCTTTGACAGAAAAATTACCTATCCGATAAGCCAAGGCATGAAAGCGGAAATTGAAAAATCGGTTTCGCTCGGCGATATAAATATCTTAAAAGAACTGCTTAAATAATTGTAAAAAACAAAATAAAATGTTATTATATAGGTGAAGTTTTTTGAATAATGACGAATTGTTTAAAAACGTTACGGTCGTAAAAGATTTCTCTTTTGCAAAAAATACGACTTACGCATGCGGAGGTAGTGCCGACGTCGCTTATTTTCCCGAAACGGTAAAACAGGCTACGGCTGTTTACGACTACCTCGTTTCAACCGGCAAAAAATTTATAGTACTTGGTAACGGCTCTAACGTACTTGCGTCGGATAAAAATTTTGAAGGCGCGATAATAAGTACAAAGCACCTTAGAGGAGTGAGTCAAAACGGCGAAAACTGCGTTTTCTGTTATGCGGGAACTACCGTGTCCGAATTGTTGAAGTTTTGCATAGGTGCGGGATTGGGCGGGCTTGAATATCTTGCCGGTATACCCGCGACTCTCGGCGGACTTACGCTCATGAACGGCGGCGCCGGTGGGGTTTATATTTGTGAGAATGTTATAAACGTAATGCTTTATAATGGCTCAATTCTCAATTTTTCAAATAAAAAATGCAATTTTGGCTATAAATACAGTATTATGCGTGACATAAACTGCCTAATTTTAGGGGTAGAACTGCGTGTGTTTACGCAAAGCAGCCAAAAAGTGCGCGAAAATATTTCTTTGTATCTTGAACGCAGGAAGTTTCACCCGAAGGGCGCAAGTTGCGGTTGCGTCTTTAAAAACCGCGATAGTGTAAGCGCGGGCAAATTAATTGAGGATTGCGGGTTGAAAGGAATGTCTTGCGGTGGAGCAGTCGTCAGTGAAAAGCACGCAAATTTTTTAATAAATAACGGCGGCAGCGCCGCCGACGTTTATCGGCTTATCGGTGCGGTAAAGCAACATGTTTTCGAACGCACCGGAATAATGCTTGAAGAAGAGGTCGTTTACATAGGAGATTTTTAAATGATACTTACAGCGGATTATCATACCCATACGCCGTATTCGCACGGAAAAAATACCGTGCTTGAAAACGCGACCGCAGCTAAGGCTGCGGGGTTGAAGGAAATAGGTATTACCGACCACGGCTTCAATCATATCCTGTTCGGATTAAAGAGAAAAAAGCTTGCCGCTTTGCGCGCGGAAATTTCCGAGGCCGAAAAGCTTACGGGCGTTAAAGTGCTTATGGGAATGGAAAGCAATATTACGTCTTCGGACGGCGCAACGGATATGAGAAAAGACGACTTGCAGTATTTCGACCTTTATCTTTGCGGAATTCACGAGGTGTTAAGATTTAAACGCATTTCCGACTTTTACAGAATTTGCGTAAAAAATTACAGCGCATATAAATTTGCCGTAAGGCCTTCCAATAAGGTCATTGCCAACACAACGAAAACGTATATAGAGGCTATAAAAAACAACCCCATAGACGTACTTACGCACGTAAATTACAAATGCTTTTGCGACCTCGTGCAGGTTGCGCAGTGCTGCGCCGATTACGGTACCTATATAGAAATAAACACGAAAAAACGCCACGTTTCCGCGGAGGAGCTGAACGCAATGGCTGCCACAGGCGTCCGTTTTGTAATCGATTCGGACGCTCATTCTGCGGACAGGGTCGGCGACACAAAAATTGCGGAGGAAATATTAGCTAACGCGGAAATTCCTTTGGACAGAATAGACAATATCGACGGCAGACTTCCCAAATTCAGATTTGCCGAATACAAGAGTAAGAATTTATAGAAATGCCGAGCTTTACCGAAGAAATCAAAAACGAAATAACGCGTATGCAGATTGACGACAGGTGCTGTATGCTTGCCGTTATTTCTGCTTTTATACGCACCAGCGGCAGCGTCGTTTCTCGCGGAGGGCAGTTCGGCTTTGAGATTACTACCGAAAACGAAGGCACGGCGGAATTTATTGTCGATATGCTTGAAAATACCTTCGGGCTTCACCCGACCGTAAGCGGCGCAAAATTCGACGTTTTAAGCGGCAGGGACAAGCTTACTTTCGAGAGTATAGGCGCGGATGCACAAGCGCTTTTAAACGAGCTTTGCATTGTCAGAGAGGACAAGGAAGGAATGATGCTTTCGTTCGGGATAGATAATAAGCTTGTTGAAAACGATTGCTGTAAGGCTGCGTTTATAAAGGGCGCGTTTCTCGGCGGAGGAAGCTGCACGCTTCCCGACGAGCGGGTGTACAGTCCTACCGGTTATCACTTCGAAATAGTGTTTTCTAATAAAATAACCGCGGGTGATTTTTGCAATCTTTTGTGCGATTTCGAAATTCTTGCAAAGTTGGTTGCCCGCAAGGACAGCGCGGTTGTTTACGTTAAGAGCAAAGAGGTTATTTCTGATTTACTTAACGTCATTTCTGCCGAGGACTGTCTTGCCAAGCTGAACGAAATAGTTGAAAAAAAAGACAGAACGAATAACGAAAACAGGGTAAACAACTGCTCTGTTTCGAACATAGATAAAACCGTTACCGCTTCGGTAAATCTCGTTCGGGCAATAGAGGTTATTGCGGCGACGGTGGGACTGCAAAGTCTTGATAAATTGCTGTTCGAGGTTGCGGAGGCACGGCTTGCGGACAAGAACGCGTCCATGAGCGAGCTTGCGCAAAGGCTCGGAATTTCAAAAAGCTGCATCAATCACCGAATGAGAAAAATTTCAGAAATAGCCAAGGCGCTGGAATGAGGGAAATATGACTGACTTTATACATCTGCATCTGCATACCGAATATTCGCTGCTCGACGGCGCGTGCAAGATAGACAATCTGATTGAGCACTGCAAGGCGAACGGTATCGATACCGTCTGCATGACCGACCACGGAAATATGTACGGTACGTTACAGCTTGCCGAAAAAGCTACTATGGCGGGCTTGAAATACATAATCGGCTGTGAATTTTACGTTACCAACGATATGAACGATAAGTCGTCGAACACTGCCGAGCATCTCGTTTTGCTTGCTAAAAACAGGAAGGGATACATCAACCTCGTTCAGCTTGATTCGATGGCGTTTGTGGACGGATTTTATTATAAGCCGAAAATCGATTACAAAGCCTTAAAGGAGCACTGCGACGGTGTGATTTGCCTTTCGGCTTGCCTTGCCGGCGGAATTCCACGCAGACTGCTTGCTGGCGATTACGAGGGAGCCAAAGAGCTTGCGTTATTTTTTAAGGACGTTTTTAAGGACGATTTTTATATCGAAATACAGGACCACGGCTTAGAGGAAGAGAAACGTGTTTTGCCGCTTTTAATAAAGCTTGCGAAAGAAACGCACGTAGAGCTCGTCGCAACCAACGACGTGCATTATCTGGCGCGTGAGGACGCCGAAATGCAGGACGTTCTGATGTGTATTCAAATGAAAAAACAGCTCGACGACCCTAAGAGAATGAAGTTTTCGACAAACGAATTTTATTTTAAGTCGGGCGACGAAATGGCGGCGCTGTTTCCGAATTTTCCCAAAGCAATATCGAATACCCGCGTTATAGCCGATAAGGTAACCGAGCCTGCTTTTAAGCTCAACAAAAAAGGTTATCCCGAAAAAGACAATACGCTGATTCCCACTTACACACCGCCAGACGGAAGCACTGCAGAACAGTATTTGAGAAAGCTGACCGCCGAGGGCCTTATAAAGCGTTACGGCAATCCTACTCAGCGCGAGCTTGACAGAGCGGAATACGAGCTGGGCATTATCTGCGGAATGGGATATGCGGACTATTATCTCGTTGTGTGGGATTTTATTAACTGGTCCAAGGAAAACGGCATACCCGTCGGGCCAGGCAGAGGCTCCGGCGTAAGCTCTATCGTTGCGTATTCTATCGGAATTACCGACGTCGAGCCGTTGCAATACGATTTACTTTTCGAGCGTTTTCTTAACCCCGACCGCGTTTCTATGCCGGACTTCGATATAGATTTCTGTACAGACAGGCGCGAGGAAACGATAGAGTACGTTCGCCGTAAGTACGGACGCGAAAACGTATGCCAGATTGTAACCTTCGGAACGATGGCGGCAAAAAACTCTATAAAAGACGTCGGAAGGGTTATGCGAGTGCCTTATTCGGAAACAGACAGGCTTACCAAGATAATGGACGGTAAAACCTCAATCGGAGACCTGCTGGGAAGAAGAATTGAAGGCGCAAGAAAAAAATTCAACGCCGAAACGGACGAGGATAAAAAGGCGGAGCTTGAAGGTAAGCTTAACGAGTTAAAGGCGGTAAAGAACAACGAATTTTGCGAAATTTACGAAACCGACGATACCTTGAAGCGCGTAATAGATATGGCTCTGAAAATAGAGGGTATGCCTCGTCAGACGGGTATTCACGCGGCTGGCGTAGTAATATGCCAGAAGAGAATTGCCGACAACGTGCCGCTTTCGCGTAACGGCGAGGACGTGACAACGCAGTACGTCGCAAAGGAAATCGAGTCGCTCGGTATGCTCAAAATGGACTTCCTTGCGCTGGTCACTCTTACGGATATTAAAAAATGCGTCGACTATATCAAAGAGAATTACGGTAGGGATATTGATTTCAATCAAATAGGTTATAACGACTCGGGCGCGTATTCGATTATTTCAGACGGCGATACGGACGGCGTGTTCCAGCTCGAAGCCGGCGGCATGAAGCGGTTCATGAAGACGCTTAAACCCGACTGTCTCGAGGACTTGATAGCGGGAGTGTCTCTTTATCGCCCCGGTCCCATGAAATTTATCGATTCGTTCTGTAACAGAAAACACGGTATCGAAAAAATTTCGTACGATTGCGAAGCGGAAGAGCAGATTTTAAAGGTAACCTACGGCATACCCGTTTATCAGGAACAGGTTATGCAGATTTTCCAGTTTCTTGCCGGCTTCTCGTTGGGCGAAGCGGACCTCGTTCGCCGTGCAATGGGTAAAAAGGACAAAAAGACGCTTATGGCGCAAAAGGAAAAGTTTATCCACGGCGGCGTAAGCGATATAAACGGCAGCAAAATTGACGGCTGCGTCAAAAACGGAATAGCACCTGACGTTGCTAATAAAATTTTCGGCGATATGGAGGGGTTTGCTTCCTACGCGTTCAACAAATCGCACGCCGCGGCTTACGCCGTTCTTGCGTATCAAACGGCATGGCTTAAAAAGTATTACTGTAAAGAATTTATTTGCGCGCTTTTGAATAACCGCCTCAATAAAATAGACGAGATAACCAAGTACGTCATTTATTTGAAGGAAAAGGGCTTTAAGGTTTTGCCGCCCGATATTAATAAAAGCAAGACTGTATTTGCGGTTGAAAACGACGGCGTTCGTTTCGGGTTATCTGCGTTGAAGGGTGCGGGACAAGCCGTTATCGATTCTATAATCGAAGAGAGAGAAAAGCACGGTAATTTCAAAAGCTTTCCCGATTTCATTTCACGATGCGTAGAATGGCTGAATTCAAGACTTGTAGAGGGGTTGATTTTTGCCGGTGCCTTCGATGATATGGGCGTAAGCCGTTCGCATCTTGCAGCGGTTTACGAGCAGCTTTGCAGCCGTGCAAAGGCAATCAGTAAGCAAAAGAACAGCGCGCAGATGAGTCTGTTCGGCGACATAATCGAAGAAGAGAAGCTCGAAGTCGTTTATCCCGATATTCCGGAATACGAGCTAAACGAAAAGCTTTCAAAAGAAAAGCAGGTTTTGGGCGTTTACGTCAGCGGGCATCCGTTTGAAAAATATATGAACGTGGTTCCAGACTGTACGTTTAATTGCTCGTTTTTTGAAGACTACGTCGAAGATGAGGACGGAAACCGTACGTTTAACAGTATTTCGGACGGAATGCATATTACTATGGCTGGCATAATCTCCTCTTTTAGGCGTACTACAACCAAGCGTACGGGCAGCTTTATGGCTTTTATAACCGTCGAAGACGTTTACGGAAGTCTGGATTGCGTGTGCTTCCCCGCCGTATACGAAAAGTTTAAAGGCGAGATAGCGAACGATAAAATCGTAAAGGTTAAGGGTAAGCTTGACGTGGATGCAGAAAAGGGTATTTCCCTTATAGTCGACGAGATAATGCCGCTTGAATCAGGTGGGGAAAAGCCTGCCGAGGTTAAAAGCGCCGTAAAGCGTCCCGTGCTTTGGTTGAACGCAAAAAATCTTGACGACGAAGCGTTTGACGAGTTTTTAAACATGCTTTCGAATTACGAGGGTGATACGGTCTGCAAAATCGTAAGGGGCAGTGAAAGATATATGCTTCCTTCCGGAGTGAATTACTGCCGAGGACTGCTTGCCGAGCTATGCTCGTTTATAGAATTAGAAGACATAAAGTACGTTGATAATTAATTCAAAATTTTCCAAAAATCTGTTGTAATTTTATTTTTGATATGATATAATAAAATTAGGAAATGGTGTGTTTTGTTCTGCGCAGCATAGAGGGGACAGCGCGGACGTCGTAATCAAGCGGAGGAATTTTTATGAAAAGAATAGGCTTGTTGACCAGCGGCGGCGATGCACCCGGTATGAATGCGTGTATAAGGGCGGTAGTGCGTACCGCTATATACTACGGTATTGAAGTTTACGGAATAGAGCGCGGATATCAAGGACTCATCGACGACGATATGGTCCAGCTTGAAATGCGTTCCGTATCGGATATCGTGCAGCGCGGCGGAACGAAACTGAGAACTGCAAGATGCCTTGAAATGCTTACCAAGGCAGGACAGCAGAGAGCGGTTAAAACACTTGAAACCCGAGGAATAGAGGGGCTCGTCGTCATAGGCGGCGATGGCTCGTTCAGGGGCGCGAAATGTCTTACCGAGGGCTACGGAATACCCACTATAGGCATACCTGGCACAATCGATAACGATTTGGAGTATACGGATTATACGCTCGGCTTCGATACTGCCGTAAATACGTGTATAGACGTAATCAACAAGCTTCGCGATACCATGACCTCGCACGAAAGAATTTCCGTCGTAGAGGTAATGGGCAGACGTTGCGGAGATATAGCTCTTTATGCGGGTATTGCAAGCGGCGCCGAAATTATCGTCGTACCCGAGGTGGTTTTCGACCTTGACGACATCGTAATGAAAATAAACCGTTCGAGGGCGAACGGCAAGCATTCGAATATAATCGTTGTTGCGGAAGGCGTTTGTACCGCAGAAGAATTTGCGAAAAAGCTTCAATCGGTTACAACTTATTCGGTTCGTCCCACGACGATAGGACACATTCAGCGCGGCGGCTCGCCTTCCATGGCGGACAGAATGCTTGCGGCGCAGTTCGGTAATAAGGCTGTAAGATTGCTGAAAGACGGCATTGGAAACAGGGTAGTCGGAATTCATAAAAACGAAATAATCGATATGGACATCATAGAAGCCGTAAGCATGAAGAAGAAATTTAATTACGAGCTGTATGAAACTCTGCAAATGATTTCTATGTAATTTTGGAGAAAAAGGAAATGTGGGATAACGTAACGCCTTTAAAGCTTTTAGAGTCGATGCCTAAGGTTCTCGAAGACGAGCATCTTGAAAAGTTACAAATGCTTTTAGAGGCTGACAAATATAAAAATCAGTTAATAAGCGGCAACGATTTGTGCGGCACGTACGCGCCCTTTTGCTTTGAATGTGATAAGGGAAACAAATTTCCCTGCGCTGTCGCTTACGTAAAATTCATGAAATCGGCAGGAATGGAAATCGAAATTGCTTCTGATGGCGTTGCGGACGGAACAGAAACGCAAGAGGAAACTTCGTTTGAAAAACCCGCAACAAACAAAATCAGAATAGCAGTAGCAAGAAAAAAAACTTTATTATAATTCAAATCCCACGCTCACCGCGCGGGATTTTTTACAGAGGTAAACTAAAATGTTGAAAAATGCACGATTTCTCGATTGGACCGTTTATCAGGTTTATCCGCGTAGCTTTAAGGACTCTAACGCAGATGGAATAGGCGATTTAAAGGGCATTACATCAAAGCTCGACCATTTTACGGAACTCGGCGTTAATGCCGTGTGGCTTTCGCCGTGCTATAAAAGTCCCAACTGCGATAACGGCTACGATATATCGGATTACCGCGATATTATGGATGAATTCGGCACGCTTGAAGACTGGAAGGAAATGATTGTTAAAATGCACGCCCACGGAATACGGCTTATAATGGATTTTGTCGGCAATCATACTTCAACCGAGCATAAATGGTTTAAAGAGGCAAGAAAGTCAAAGGACAATCCTTACCACGATTACTATATTTGGAGTAAAAAGCCGTTCGGGAATATAACCTCCGTATTCGGCGGTTCGCCGTGGGAATACAATGAAGCTACGGACGAATATTATTTTCATACGTTTGCCGTAGGTCAGCCCGACCTTGACTGGGAAAATCCTAAGGTACGCAAAGAAATGGCGGATATTATCGATTACTGGGTCGGTTTGGGGGTAGACGGTTTCCGTTGCGACGTGCTTGCGTGCATTTCCAAAGATTTGGAGCATGGAAAAATAGACAATGGACCGCGCTTACACGAGTTTATAAAAGAGTTGTTCGGCAGGGGAAGTTTAAAAGATATTTTTACGGTCGGCGAATGCTCTTACGGGGAAGAGGAGATATGCAAAATTTGCGGCGAGGATGCAAACGAGCTGTCTTGCGTGTTTCAGTTCGACCATTTTTCGCACGGCAGAACTTTCGACAAATTCGAAAAGCGTACGTTCAGCTACGACGATATAAAAAACGATATTTCACGCTGGCAATATTTTACCGAAAAAAACAATATTCTTTATCCGTTGCTAACCGATAATCACGACCAGGCGCATTTTATATCCCGTCTTGGCAATGACGGGGAATACCGCTATGAATGTGCGACGATGTATGCGGCAATGTTCTATCTTTTAAAAGGAATACCATTTATTTATCAAGGGCAGGAATACGGTTCGGCAGACCCGTACTACGATAGCATACGATATTTTAACGACGTAGAAACTCTTAATTATTATAAAGAAAAATCTTGCGCCGTTTCAAACGAAGAACTAATAAAAATGATAAATTTCGGCAGTCGCGATAATACGCGCAGACCCTTTTGCTGGAACGGCGGAAAAAATTTCGGTTTCGGTGAATCGGAAATCAACTGGATTGACCTGCATTCGCGGGGCGCCGAGATAAATTTGGAAAAGGATAAAAGCAGCGAAAAATCTGTTTTCCGTTTCTATCAAAAAATACTTTCGTTAAGAAGGGACTGCCCTGCGGTGCGCTACGGTCGTTTTGCGGACGCTACGCAAGGCAAAGGACACTTTGCCTATACTATGACACTTGACGGCGAAAGCGTGCTGGTTGTTTGCAATTTCGATAAACGAAAGGAAATAAGCGGTTTGCCGCAGTACGATTACCTGTTTGGCAATTACAATTCGCCTCGCAAGCCGAACGGAATTTACGCCCCGTTCGAAACGGCAATATTCAAAGTGTAAAAAATTAAATTTTTAAAAAAGAAATCTAAATTGTTTGAAAAATGCCTGAAAACTGTTTGCATTTTTAATTATTTTAAGTATAATAAATATGTTAACAGTTGAATTGAGGTGTAGCGCAGTTTGGTAGCGCGTCTGGTTAGGGACCAGAAGGTCGTGGGTTCAAGTCCCGTCACCTCAACCATACCCCGCAAAGTGTTATCAGCTTTGTGGGGTAACTTATATTTTTTAGGACTGTTAAATAAAATAGAATTAAGTTATGTCGTTTACTTGGGTACTTTTTTTACAGGTGTTGCTGATAGGCGCTTCATTGGCTATGGACGCCTTTGCCGTATCTATAACCGACGGACTTTGTTATCACAATCTAACAAAGCGCAAGGCGTTGGTAATGCCTGTAATGTTCGGACTTTTTCAGGCGTTTATGCCTGTAATCGGTTATTTTATAGCTTTCGGTTTAAGTCAGGCTTTTAAATCCGTTTTCGAGGCGATAGACCACTGGGTCGCTTTTATTTTGCTTGCGATAATAGGCGGTAAAATGCTGTTCGACGCAATAAAAGAAATGCGTTCCCCCGAAGAGGAAACGCGGAAAAAAGAATTTTCTTTTGTCGAGGTTACGGTTCAGGGCTTGGCGACCAGCATAGACGCGCTGTTCGTCGGAATTTCGTTTGCCGCAACCGAGGGGCTTAAAGACAGTATTCCTAATATGCTTATAAGTATAGCGATAATAGGCGCGGTCACTTTTGTAATCAGCTTAATCGGCGTGCTTATCGGCGTCAAACTCGGAAAAGCATTTAAAAAGCACGCAAGCATAACTGAAATAATAGGAGGGGTGATACTGTTCGGTATCGGTCTGAAAATTCTTATCGAAGGATTAATCTGATTTCATTTAAAATTGCATTGTTTCCGCACTCGATTTTACTTTCCGCGAGTGCGGATTTTAATTTTTCGTCGTGCAGAAGATTGAATATTTCGTTTTTCAGATTTTCCGCGTTAAGCTCGGTTTCTCTGAGTGTTCTGCACAAGCTTGCATTTTGGAAATATTCAGCGTTTTTAATCTGGTCACCGCGGGTCGATGAATTTTCAAGAGGGATAAAAAGGGTGGGTATTTTCAGTGCTATAAGCTCGTTAGCCGAATTTGAGCCGCAGCGCGCAACTGCGCTGTCTGCGCATGCGTATACGGCGCCCATATCATCGGCAAATTCAATCTGCTTATATCCGTATACGTTGCTATCAACGACGTTGTTCTTTCCGCACAAATGTAGAATATTGATTTTTTTGCATAGCTCGAACGCTATTTTACGTATATTCACGTTTATTATCTTCGACCCGCTGCCGCCGCCGAATACTATAACGGTAGGACGGGAATCAAGCCCGAACGCCGCTTTCGAAGCCTCCTTATTTCTTCCGAATAAGTTTTTGCGAATGGGTGTTCCTACGTATTTTCCGTTTTTGAATTGCCCCGCGGTGCAGGGAAAGGCCGTAAGCATTTTTTTGCATCTGGAAGAAATAAACTTGTTAGCAAGTCCGGCCTCGATATCCGATTCGTGGGCAAGCACCGGTATTTTGCGCTTTTTTGCCGCTAACGCCGGGGGTATGCAAACGTAACCGCCCTTGCAAAAAATCAGGTCAGGCTGTACTTCGTCGAGAATTTTGCCCGCCTGTTTGATGCTTTTTATCAGCTTGAAGGGAATAGCGAGGTTACAAAAAATTTTCCCGCGCACTAGTTTTACGGCTTCGAATTTATAAAAATCAATGCCGTTTGTCTTGCATATGTTTTCTTCGATAGCGCCTGTTCCGGCGTAAACGGCTTCATATTCTTCAAGCTGCTCGATTAATGCGATATTGGGTATAACGTGGCCGGCGCTGCCGCCGCCGCAGAATAATATTTTTTTCATAACTATAATATACTTATTACAGTTGCCGAATATGAAAACCTCAGTCGGCAGACAAATCAAATATTTTATCGAAATATTGACATAATATAAAAAGAGTGTTAAAATAAATCTATGGAAGGAAAATATATCTTTGCAATTATCGTGCTTGCCGCGTTTTTTCTGCTTATTCTGATTTCTTTTGCCTTTTTGGAATACGGGCGCATTAAAGAAAACAGGCTTCAGGCTTGGATTGACGAGCGGTATGCCGATAAAGATTTGAATAAATACGATTACGATACCGTATCTTCCGAGGAAGAGGTTTTTGTGCGCAACGTGCAGGCTGCGTCTGCCGAATCCGAAGGTGGCAAAGAGTCCGACGATACGGTTTTACCCGTTCCCGATAAAATAGAAGTGGAAGGTATCGAAGAAATTACGGGAAATTACGAAGGCGGTTGATTAAACGGCTTTAAATTTCATAATAAGCTGTTTTCCGCAGAAGGATTTTGAAACGGTAAACCGTCCCTTTTCTATTACGGTAGACTGTTTGATATTATGTCCGAGCAGACCTATTTCGGCAGTAAGCGTGCGTGAATTGCAGTCAAATTGATATTTGCTTTTTATTTTTTTCGCTTCGCCGTCTACGGGTTTATAGCTCAGCTCCAACGTGTCTTTATCCTGAAGAGTTATTGTTATATAATCATATTTTTTCAATAAATCTTCGTCGCCGAGGGTCGCTTCCACGCATTCGTATTGTGCAATATACGGGTGCGTTATTGATTTTAGCGGTCCTGCGTTTTTTATTTCGCAGGCGGGCAGAAGTGTAAGCAACATTGCGCATAAAACCGTAAATAAAAGTTTTTTCATACAAGACAGTATTTGCAAAATGTAGAATTTTAATCGGGGAAATTTATGACTACTGAAGAAATTATAAAAGCCCATTACGCGGACTATGACGAGGACGCGAGGCTGCGCTCGAAGCACGGTATGGTGGAATTCGTAACGACGATGCGTTACGTAGATAAATATTTGAAAAGCGGCGACCGTGTTCTTGAAATCGGCGCGGCAACGGGACGGTACAGCCATGCCATAGCGCGCAAGGGGTACAGCGTCGACGCCGTAGAACTAAGCGAGCACAATATAGAAATTTTCAAGCAAAACACCGCTGATGGCGAAAACGTCCGAATACGGCAGGGCAACGCTATTGATTTATCGTTTATCGAAGATAACAGTTACGATTTGACCTTGCTTTTGGGACCAATGTATCATTTGTTTACAGTTGAAGAACAGCGAAAAGCCCTGATTGAAACGCTGCGCGTTACAAAGTGCGGAGGCAAAATTTTTGTTGCGTACTGCGGAAACGATGCTACCGCCGTACAGTTTCTTTTCGGAAAACACATGACGAAAGTCGACCCGTACGATAAGCTTGTCGATACTGAAACCTTTAAATTAAATTCGATTCCTCAGGAAATTATATGTTTGCACCGCAAAGAGGATATAGATGTTTTAATGAGTGGACTTAACGCGGAAAGACTGCATTTCGTAGGAACCGATATGTTAACGCAGTATATGCGGGAAGCGGTGGACGAAATGGACGAAGAAGAGTACGCTCTCTATCTTAAATACGTTCAGGTTACTTGCGAGCGGCAGGATTTGGTTGGATTTTCAAATCATCTTTTGGATATTAGCGTAAAAAAAGACGGCGTTTAATTCGCCGTCTTTAATTTTATGCTTTGCCTATCGAACCGAAGATTTGCATTTTTTCTCTTACGGTAGCCTTGATTGCCTCAACGCCGGGGGCAAGCAGCTTTCTGGGGTCGAAGCCCTTGCCTACAAGGTCTTTGCCTTCTTCGACGTATTTTCTCGTCGCTTCCTGGAATGCGAGCTGACATTCCGTGTTGACGTTTATTTTTGCAACGCCGAGCGAGATTGCCTTTTTAATCATATCTGTTGGAATGCCCGTACCGCCGTGAAGAACGAGGGGAGTATCGCCCGTTTTTGCTTTGATTTTTTCAAGCACGTCAAATCTGAGTCCCGTCCAGTTTGCGGGATATTTACCGTGAATATTGCCTATACCTGCCGCAAGAATGGTTACGCCGAGGTCGGCAATCTTTTTACATTCGTCGGGGTCTGCACATTCGCCCTGTCCGACAACGCCGTCCTCTTCGCCGCCGATAGAGCCGACTTCTGCTTCGAGGCTCATTCCTTTTTGCTTGCAGACTTCGATAAGCTCTTTGGTTTTTGCGATGTTTTCGTCAATAGGGAAGTGGGAACCGTCGAACATTATCGACGAAAAGCCCGCCTCAATACATTTATAGCAGCCCTCGTAGGTGCCGTGGTCGAGGTGGAGGGCAACGGGAACGGTTATATTCATTTCTTCAATCATTGCCTTTACCATGTTAGTAACGGTTTTAAAGCCCGTCATATATTTTCCCGCGCCTTCCGAAACGCCGAGTATAACGGGGGATTTAAGCTCTTCCGCGGTTGCAAGTATCGCCTTAGTCCATTCCAAATTGTTTATATTGAACTGACCGACCGCATATTTACCTTTTAACGCTTTTTCACACATGTCTTTTACAGAAACTAATGCCATGTAAGACCTCCAAAATTTTTATAAGCACTCTAAGTATAATTCATAACGACATAAAATTCAAGCTTATTTAGGAAATTATTTGTAAAATAACATAAAAACACTTTGACCTGTCAATAATTGTGAATATTAAAAACACTAATAAGTAAAATTTTATCAGTTAAGTATTTGGTTAAAAGGAATTGACTAAAATTACCATATTTGATATACTTGTTGTGTTAAAATGAATTAATTTTTGGAGGAATTCAAATTATGGCAAATGTAAAAGTAGCAATCAACGGATTCGGCAGAATCGGCCGTCTTGCTTTTAGACAGATGTTTGAGGCTGACGGATACGAAATCGTGGCTATTAACGACCTTACAAGCCCTAAAATGCTGGCTCATCTTTTAAAGTATGATTCGGCTCAGGGCAGATATAAGTACTGCGATTCCGTAGTAGCGGGAGAGGACAGCATTACGGTAAACGGCAAAACGATTAAAATTTATGCTGAAAAAGATGCGGCTAATCTTCCTTGGAGAGCACACAACGTAGACGTCGTACTCGAGTGCACTGGCTTCTATTGCTCGAAAGAAAAATCGTCCGCACACATTAAAGCAGGCGCTAAGAAAGTCGTTATTTCCGCACCCGCGGGCAATGACCTTCCTACGGTTGTATTCGGCGTAAACGAAAAGACCTTAAAGGCAAGCGATACCGTTATTTCCGCAGCAAGCTGCACGACGAACTGCCTTGCGCCCATGGCTAACACGCTCAACAAGCTCTGCAAAGTCAAAAAGGGCTATATGACTACTATTCACGCTTATACCGGCGACCAGATGGTACTTGACGGACCTCATAGAAAGGGCGACCTCAGAAGAGCAAGAGCTGCTGCCGTAAACATCGTTCCCAACTCGACGGGTGCGGCAAAGGCTATCGGTCTCGTTATTCCTGAGCTTAACGGCGTTCTTGACGGCTGCGCTCAGCGCGTACCCGTACCCACCGGCTCGCTTACCCAGCTTATCGCGGTATGCGAAGGCGAAGTTGACGCTGCCGCCGTAAACGGCGCAATGAAGCAGGCTGCTTCCGCATCGTTCGGCTACACCGAGGAAGAGCTTGTTTCAAGCGATATTATCGGTGTTACCTACGGTTCGCTGTTCGACGCAACGCAGACGAAGTGCATGCCTTTGGGCGACGGCACGACGCTTGTTAAAGTCGTAGCTTGGTACGATAACGAAAATTCTTACACTTCCAACATGGTAAGAACTATCAAGTATTTCTCCGAACTTAAATAATATAGAACACAAAAAAGCCCGACTGCGGTCGGGCTTTTTTTGATTTACGAACAAATGGAATTTATATTTCTGTGGTTTTTGTTAAAACGCCGTTTATATTTTTGTAATTCCTATCTTTATTTATCTTAATTTTATTTTCTATTTCTTTTTCCAGATCGATGCCGAGGATTTTTGATAACCCAATAAGATAAATTGCAATATCGGCGAGTTCTTCTCCCAAATCTGGTTTTTGTTTTCTCCAAGCGTCATAGGCTTCGCCTACCTCGCCATAAAGAAGACAAAATTCTTTATTTATATCTGTAATATTAAAACCTTTTTCTATCTTGTTTTGATACACTGCTCTTTGCATTTCTTTAATAGTCATATTACACCCTGCTAAAATATCATTTATTAAAAATCCACCGTCGATATTTACACATTAAAGCGGAATAGTACGACGTCACCGTCCTTTATAACGTAGTCCTTGCCTTCCGAGCGGACTTTTCCTTTTTCGCGCGCGCCGACAAGCCCGCCACATTCGAGAAGCGTCTGCCAGTCGCATATTTCGGCGCGGATAAAACCTCTTTCGAAATCAGTATGGATTTTTCCCGCCGCTTGAGGTGCCTTAGTACCTTTTACGATAGTCCAGGCTCTCGTTTCTTTTTCACCTGCGGTAAGGTAAGAGATAAGTCCTAAAAGCGCGTAGCTCTTTTTAATAAGACGGTTTAGACCGCTTTCTTCAAGCCCGAGCTCTTCTAAAAATACTGACATGTCCTCGTCGGACATCAACGAAAGCTCTTCCTCGGTTTTGGCGCATATTACTAGAACCTCGCTGCCCTCTTTGGCTGCGTAATCTTTGACGGTGCAGACGAGGGGTATATCGTTTTCGTTCTTGCCCATATCAAATTCCGAAATATTAGCCGCATAAATTATAGGTTTTGCGGTAAGCAGGAAAAGGTTGTCTATAATCGGTTTTTCGTCGTCCGAGCAGGTGAAAAGCCTTGCGGGCTTTTCCTCGGTCAAAAATTTTTCCAGCCTTTCCAAAAGCGCGAACTCTGCAGCAGCTTCCTTGTTTGCACCGCCGCGTGCGGTGCTTCTTATTCTGTCCTGTCGCTTATTGACGGCTTCTATATCGGCGAGTATAAGCTCGAGCGTAATCGTCTGAATATCCGCAACGGGGTCTATTTTATTGTTTACGTGCGTAATGTTCTCGTTCTCGAAGCAGCGCACCACGTGTACTATTGCGTCGCACTCTCTTACGTGCGAAAGAAATTTATTTCCCAGACCTTCGCCCTTGGACGCGCCCTTGACAAGTCCCGCAATATCTACGAATTCTACGACGGCGGGGGTTACCTTTTTGCTGCTGTAAAGCGCGGCAAGCTTATCGAGACGCTCATCCGGAACGGCGACGACGCCTACGTTCGGCTCTATTGTACAAAAAGGATAATTGGCTGCCTCGGCGCCCGCATGGGTTATTGCATTGAACAGCGTGGACTTTCCTACGTTTGGAAGTCCTACAACACCTAATTTCATATATTTCTTCCTTAAATAAAAAGTTAACTAAATTATAATATAAATAAGCAAAAAATCAAAACAAATACCGCTTAAACTTGATAATTTTTTATTTGTATGGTAAAATTTTGTTTATGGATTACAAAAAGTATATTGCCGACAGAATTAAAATTGACGGCGTCGGTGAAAACGAAATTTATTCTTCTATCGCCTTACCTCCGAATTCGGAAATGGGCGATTTTGCTTTACCTTGTTTCAAGTTTGCGAAAGTTCTGCGGAAAAGTCCTGTAGCTATTGCAGAGGAGCTGAAAAGCGCTTACGTTACCGACGGTGTGATTAGCGAGGTTTCGGCGTTAAACGGATACCTTAATTTTAAGGTAAACAAGGTCGGCCTTGCAGGCTCGATAATATCGGAGGTTTTGAAAGAGGGCGACGGCTTCGGCGCATCTGATACGGGCGCAGGTAAGACTGTTTGTATCGATTATTCTTCGGTAAACATTGCAAAGCCCTTTCATATCGGGCATCTTTCGACTACCGTTTTAGGAAGCGCCCTTTACAAGCTTTATAAATTTTTGGGTTACGAAGTAGTAGGTATAAACCATTTGGGCGATTACGGCACGCAGTTCGGTAAGCTTATCTGCGCTTATAAACATTGGGGCAATAAGCAGGAAGTGGAAAAGGGCGGTATTCACGCCATAAACGAGCTTTACGTTCGTTTCAACAACGAGGCGGACGAGCAGATGGAAAGCGAGGCGCGCGAATATTTCCGCTTAATAGAAAGCGGAGATAGGGAAGCCAACGAAATTTTCGAGTGGTTTAAGGCGCTTACGCTGAAATACGTCGAGGGTATTTATTCAAGGCTGGGCGTTAAGTTCGACAGCTACGCGGGTGAGCGTTTCTATACCGATAAAATGCAACCGGTAATCGACGAGCTGCGCGCAAAAAATCTTTTGAAAGAGAGCGAAGGGGCGACTATCGTCGATTTGGAGGCTTACGGAATGCCGCCTTGTCTGATTTTGCGCTCTGACGGGGCGTCGCTGTACGCCACGCGTGATTTGGCGGCAGCATATTACCGTAAAAGCACCTATAATTTTCATAAATGTCTGTACGTCGTAGCTTATCAGCAAAACTTGCATTTTAAGCAGGTATTTAAGGTTATCGAGCTTATGGGTAACGACTGGGCTAAGGATTTGGTTCACGTCGCTTACGGAATGGTTTCGCTTGAAGACGGAGCGATGTCTACGCGCAAAGGCAAGGTCGTCTGGCTTGAGGACGTTATTAACAAGTGTGTCGAAAAAGCGTACAACGTCGTTGCCGAAAAAAATCCCGACCTTGAAAACAAGTCCGAAATAGCCGAAAAGGTCGGAATAGGCGCGGTAATATTCGGCGCATTATACAACAATAAAATAAAGGATATCGTCTTTTCTTACGATAAAGTTTTAAGTTTCGAAGGTGAAACAAGCGTCTACGTGCAGTATACGTGCGCGCGCGCAAATTCGGTTGTTTCAAAGGCGGAAGGAATACGGCTCCCTAACGATTACCAACCCAATGCGGCGGAGTTCGAGGTTGTAAAAGCTATTGCGGCTTTCAAAACTACTTTGGTTGAGGCAGCAGAGAAATACGAGCCCAGTTATATTGCGCGTTATGCGGTCGACCTTGCACAAAAATTCAATAAATTTTATATCGAATGCAAAATATTATCGGCAGAGGGCGAGACAAAAGATTTCAGACTTGCTCTTACGGCTGCAACGCTGCAAACGCTTAAAAATGCGTTGGCGTTACTGGGGATAGGCGTACCCGATAAAATGTAAAAAAATTGTGAAATCTTATTGCTAAATATTGCCAATTTAATAATTTCGTGGTATAATCAAGATACTATAAAAAAGGAGATATTTATATGAAAAGATGTGTTGTTTGCGGCGAAATCGTTGAAGACGGCGTAGAGGTTTGCCCCGTATGCAAGGCTAAGAAATTCGAGCCCGTGGGCAGTGAAAAGGCTGCTTTTGCATGCGAGCACGTTGTCGGCGACGGAAAAGTCGAAGATAAAGAAATAATGGACGGATTGCAGGCTAACTTTATGGGCGAATGTACCGAGGTCGGTATGTATCTTGCAATGTCGAGAGTTGCAGACCGCGAGGGTTATCCTGAAATTGCGGAAGCGTTCAAGCGTTACGCTCTGGAAGAGGCTGAGCATGCGGCAAAATTTGCCGAGCTTATCGGTGAGGTCGTTACGCCTTCTACGAAGAAGAACCTCGAACTGCGCGCTGGCGCAGAGGCGGGCGCGTGTGACGGTAAGCTTGCTATCGCTAAGAGAGCAAAACAGCTCGGTTACGATGCGATTCACGATACCGTTCACGAAATGGCAAAGGACGAAGCAAGACACGGCGCGGGCTTTGCAGGTCTTTTGAAGAGATATTTCGGCAAATAATTTAAAATTAAATGCAATAAAAGAGAGCAAGTAGAAATACTTGCTCTCTTTATATAAAACACGGTCGCAAAGCGGCTGTGTTTTTTCATATAATGAAGTAGTGACAAGGGGGGAAACCTTTGTCTGTATTAAACTTTAAGAGGAAGATTACTTATGTGTAATAATTGTAACAGATGCAATAGGTGCGATAGATGCAACAGATGTAACGATAACTGCGGCTGCGGTTTTTGCGGACTTTTGAACTTATGGCGTTGCTGCCCGTGCAACAGATGCAGATGCGGCTGCAGAAGGGAAAATAGGTGCAACACCTGCAATCAGTTCGACGCTTACTATGCTGCGCAGTACGCGCTGAATACCGATAACTTCGACAACTTCAACGATTGTCCTTGCCGTCATCGCTGCCATAATCACTGCCACAACCGCTGCGACGATTAATAAAATAGGGGTAACTTAGCGTTACCCCTTAATTTTTTTTAAATTGCAGAAAATAAACGTATGAACAAGATATTGAAGCTGTACAAATATTTTTCCGATAAGCGTTTTTCCACGATTGCGGGAACGCTGGTTTACTTTTTATTGATGAGTATAGCTCCGTTTACGCTCTGGCTTACGCTTGTATGCGGAAACGTGGATATAGAACGGTTTTTATCGCACGATTTTTTTGCTGCGGTAAGTCCGTTTTTAAGGTCGTTAAAGTCCTCTGCGGAAAGTGCTGCAAGCGGGGCGGGAATAATATTCCTCGTTACCACGCTTTATTCGTCCACAAACTTTTTTTATCACCTCAGGCGCAGCGGCGAAATAATTTATAACAGCCCGAGGGTGAAGGGAGGGTTCCGCTTGCGGCTTGCCTCGCTGTTTCTTATTTTCGGCGCGTTCTTTTCCGCTGCCGTGCTTGCCGCAATGTCTGTGACGGGCTCGTGGCTGCTAGATAAATTTTTGCCGTTCTACATTTCGGACGTAATAACTTATACCGTTATAACCGCGGCGGCGTTTTTGGTTGCGCTTGTTCTTAACTTGTTTGCGTGTCCGTATAAACTGAAAGCTTCCGAGGTAATCCCCGGAAGCTTGCTGACTACTGCATTATGGTTGTTATTTATTGTTGGATTTAACGTATATACTGTATTTGCAAACCCGGAAAAGCTTTACGGAAAAATCGCCGCGCTTATTATATTCCTTTTATGGTGTTATATAATGATGAGCAGTTTCGTTATAGGTATAATTTATAACGGAATGTTCAAAAGTCGAAGGGAATATAAAAATTTGCTTTAATACTTTATTGCGCAAGCTATGGCAAGCGCGCCCGGACCGATATGGCAGGAAACGCTTAGCGAGAGGGGGTCAACAAATTTCAGTTCGGCATTGGGGAACGCTGCCGCAACCTCGTTTTTGAAGGTTATAGCTTCGTCGTAATTCTCGGTGTGGGCAATATGCAGTATCATTTTGCCCTCGTCGTATTCCTTTTTAAACCGTGTTTCAAGGTCTTTTTTTATCGCGTCAATCATTGTTTCTTTTGCGTCGGAAAGCTTTCTTACCTTTGCAAAAGTATCAAGCTTAAAGCCCTGAATTTGCAGTACGGGTTTAATTCTTAAAAGCGTGCCTATTGCGGCAACGGCGGGGGTAAGTCTGCCGCCCTTTTTAAGATATTTAAGCGTATCGACCATTATATAAATGCTCGAAGTCATTTTGGTGTCCATCAGCCAGTCGGAAATTTCTTTTGCGGATTTGCCTTCTTCTGCAAGCTTAATCGCATCGAAAACGCTTTGCTTTTGCGTAATTGATATTCTCTGATTGTCGACAACGAAAACTTTTCCTTTGAAACGCTCTTCGGTTTCGGAATAGTGCTGTAACGTACGGCAGGTTTCCGAAAGCCCGCTCGACATAGGTATATAGACTATTTCGTCGTAAGTTTTCAACGCGTTGTCCCATATTTCTCCGACGTGCTCGGGGTTGGGCTGAGAGGTGGAAACCCTCACGTTGCTTTTTAACTTTTCGTAGAAATTTTCCTGCGTCATGGTAAGGTCCTCATAGAAGGTATCGTCGTCTATAAGAACGGGCATGGGTACTACGAAAATGCCTAATTCTTTTGTTTCTTTTTGCGTTATTCCGCTGTTGCTGTCAGTTATAATCGCTGTTTTCATAATATACTTCCCAAAAATTATTTTTAATATTTTATTGTCGTTGCTACTGCAAGCGCACCTGGACCGATATGGCAGGAAACGCTGAGCGAGAGTGAGTCAACAAAAGTAAATTCGACTTCGGGGAACGCCTCTATAATTTCAGCTTTGAATTTCTCGGCTGCGTCCGCATTTTGGGTGTGAGCTACCTGTAACGTCATTTTGCCCGATTCGTATTCGCTTTTGAAAAGCGTTTCGAAGTCATTTTTTATAGCTGTAAGCATTGCCGACTTCGCGTCGGAAACTTTTCTTGCTTTTGTAAACTGGTCGAATTTATAGCCGTGGTTTTGAAGCACGGGCTTAATTTTTAAAAGATTGCCCACGAATGCGACCGCGGGATTAAGTCTGCCGCCTTTTCTTAAATAGGTGAGGGTATCTACCATAATATAGATGCTTGACTTCATACCAGTTTGCGTGAGCCATTCGGCAATTTCTTTGCCCGATTTGCCTTCCTTGACTAATGCCAATGCGTCAAGAAGACTTTGTTTTTGAGTAACCGAAACACGATGGTTGTCTATCGCAAAAACCTTGCCTATATATTTTTCGTCGGTTTGCGTAAGCAGATAAGCGGTATCGTAAGCCGCGGCAAGTCCGCTTGATATAGGAATATAAATAACCTCGTCATATTCTTCGAGCAGCTTGTCCCAATGCTCTTTCAGCGAATCGGGGCTGGGCTGCGACGTGGTAATCTGCGCGTTCGAAGTCAGCTTTTCGTAAAATAAGTCCTGAATCAAGGATATGTCTTCAAGGTAAATCTCGCCGTCTATGATAATAGGGGTGGGGATTATTGTAATACCGAGTTGCTCTGCTTCTTTGCGGGATAAACCGCTGTTACCGTCTGTAGAAACTGCAATTTTCATAAAATCTCCTTACAAGTATCACAATTATAATATATTTGCGTGTATATGTCAAATTATATGTTGATAAATCAATAAGTAGTCGGTAAATTTAATCAGCCGCGCATTAAAAATTAAGACGCATAAATTTTCTGAAAGTCAAATGATTGAAAAAGGATAAAATCGCTTGATTTTTTTTAATTAATTTAATATTATATTTATGTTACAAATCAATTCGACCTTTTTTTGCAGAGATGGCGGAGTGGTAAGCACGCCGTGCTTCGGTGCGACGAACGCTTGCGCGTTCTCCCACTCTCTTACTTAATACTTTCCACGCAGAGATGGCGGAGTGGTCGAACGCGCACGACTCGAAATCGTGTTACGGGCAACTGTACGGGGGTTCGAATCCCTCTCTCTGCGCCAAAATTGCAGGTCGTACTTTTCGTACGGGCTGCAATTTAAATTTTATAGAGGAATATATATGTCATATCTTGAACGAGTTCTTGAAAATTTGAAAAAAAACAATCCCAACGAGCCGGAGTTCCATCAGGCGGCTACCGAAATTTTAACTACGCTTGCGCCTGTTGTCGAAAAGCACCCTGAATACGAGGAGGCGGCGCTTTTGGAAAGGTTTGTCGAGCCTGAAAGAGTGATTATATTCAGAGTGCCTTGGGTTGACGATAAAGGTAACGTGCGCGTCAACAAGGGTTACCGAGTGCAGTTTAACAGTGCGATAGGTCCCTACAAGGGCGGATTGAGATTTCACCCTTCCGTAAATTTATCCATAATAAAGTTTCTCGGGCTTGAGCAGATTTTAAAAAACAGTCTTACGGGGCTTCCTATAGGCGGGGGCAAGGGCGGTTCGGATTTTGACCCTAAGGGCAAGTCAGACAGGGAAATTATGACTTTTTGCCAAAGCTTTATGACCGAGCTTTACAGGCATATAGGCGCGGATACCGATGTTCCTGCCGGCGATATAGGCGTCGGTGCAAGGGAAATAGGCTATCTGTTCGGGCAGTATAAGCGTATTCGTAACGAGCACGTCGGCGTTTTGACGGGGCGCGGACTCTCTTACGGCGGAAGTTTGGTCCGTACCGAGGCAACGGGCTACGGTTTGATTTATATCATGCAGGAGGCAATGAAAGCTCGCGGCGACAGTTTTAAAGGCAAAACCGTAATTATATCGGGGTCTGGCAACGTGGCGATTTACGCATGTGAAAAGGCGCAAAGCCTTGGAGCGAAAGTTGTTGCTATGTACGATTCCGACGGATATATTTACGACCCGTCGGGAATTCGGCTTGACGTAATAAAGCAAATAAAAGAAATTAAGCGCGGAAGAATAAGCGAGTATGCTGATAAGGTGAAGGGCAGTAAGTATACTGCGGGTTGCAAAGGTATGTGGTCAGTTCCGTGTGACGTTGCTCTTCCATGCGCAACGCAGAACGAAATCGACGGACAGTCTGCCGCTTTGCTTGTTAAAAACGGGGTTAAGTACGTGGCGGAGGGGGCTAACATGCCGTCCACGTTAGACGCGATTGAAGTCTTTCAAAAAAGCGGTATCGTATTTCTTCCCGCAAAAGCCGCAAATGCTGGCGGCGTAGCAACTTCGGCTCTCGAAATGGCGCAGTCGTCGGGAAGGCTTTTCTGGTCGTTTGAAGAGGTTGACAAAAAGCTTAAAGACGTTATGGTGAACATTTATCATAATATAGACGACGCGGCAAGGGAATACGGTCGTGAGGGCGATTATTCCGCCGGTGCGAATATAGCAGGTTTTGTGAAGGTTGCCACGGCGATGATGGCGCACGGTATAGTATAATAAAACTGTAAGACTTCAGATTAGTAAAATAGTAGATGCGCATGCAAAAGCATGCGCATTTTTAATTGAATGATAATTTTGAAGCCTTATGTTTTAACAGTAGCAATCATCGTTGCAGCAACAGTCGTAATCTTCAAGATAACGGCGTTTATCGAAATAATTAAAGGTTCGTATAGTTGCTTCAAGCGCTTTATTTACAATGGTAAACGACACGGTATCTGTATTTTCCGAAAAATTTACTTCACCTCTCGAAGGGTCGTTAACGCTATAACGAAGCGAAGCAAAATGAGTTGCGGGTACCGATGAAAATTTGTTCGCTTTAAAAACGTATTCTATAACGACTGCTTCGTTAGAGCATAGTTCCGGCAAATAAAAGCCGTTTAACGGGTTATAAGACGGATGTTCGGTACCGTTTATTTTAACGCTTCCTGCAACGAAGCTTGCGCCGTTTGGTTGCGAAATCGTAAAGAAGTTGCCGAATAACTTTGCGGTCGAATTATTTGTTATGGTTACCGTGTTGCGTACGTTTTCACCATTAAAGACGGTTGTTTTATCGGCGCGTATTTCCTTCATTACGGAATAAGATAAAATTTCCGTGTTTACGGTGTTGCTTTCTTTAGTCTCGGATAACCTTCTGCTGTCAGGCAAAATTGTTTTATAGGTTACGTTTAATTTGTTGGGTATTAACATAGTTTTACCCCTGAATTTAATCGACTGTTACCTGAAAACTTGTCGTCGCGCTGGTGTTGGGGGGTAGATTTGCCACGCTATATCCTACGTCTGGACGGTAGGCGGGTACGTTTTGTTCGTTTATAAATACTGATTCGTCCACGAAAGTTGTGCCCGCGGGGATATTGTCGGTAAAATAAATGTCGTTTATATCGATATTGCCTTCGTTTGTAAACGTAACGGTGTAGGTCAGTGTTTCACCCTTGACTGCAAATGCCTTGTCAACGGCTTTTTCTACTTTAAGCTTAATATTCACGACGTTGATTGTGACTAGGTTGGTGGGGACGGAATAAGTCACTTTGCCCCTTATGGGGTCTTTGACACTATACAGGACCTCGGCGGAGTCGGTTAGGGTTTTAGCCGTGGTAGACCCGTTTATTTGTAAATCGTATTCGATTACTGTTGTCTCGCCCGGGTTAATGTCAGGT
>CAJTJC010000009.1 GCA_910576655.1 uncultured Christensenella sp. | reverse complement strand
CGAGGACGATATCTTTCGTTCCGCCGAAATAATCGTTTTTCTTTTGCGCGGGCGCGGTAATATTATGTATGAATATGGATTCGAGAAACGCTTGAATATCATCATCCGTAAATGTCGTATTGCCTTTGTTATCCGTTATCATTTTCCAAACGCGAGCAGCTTTTTCGGTAAACAACGAACTGTCGAGGCTTTCAATATCCGTACCGTTCAAAGTTATTCTGACGGTATCTCCCGTGTAGTATCGATATTCTTTTCCAACCTGTTCCTCGCGGATAATGCTTACGATATCCAAAAATACGTCTTTTAGCTTGTTCATATCTTTATCCGCAACGTATACTCTTCGATCCGACATAAGTTTGAAGAATATATACATTTCAGACCATTCGCCCTTGTTCTTGCCTTTAATCTCCGACATTTTCGAGTACCTCCTTGACTTTTTCCGCTATGGCTCTAATGACGGGAACTGTTACGCTGTTCCCGAACTGCTTGTACAAGTGAACGTCCGCAAGGACAAGTTTGTAACTATCAGGGAAACCTTGCAATCGTGCCCATTCTCTCGGAGTCATTTTACGAACGCCTTCATTGTTGATTTCGCCCTTTATGTGCGTAGTAGGGGTAAGATCGGTTTGTCGCTTATCGATAATCAGATTGCGCTCTCTACCCATACCGCCGCAAACTATCGCACCCGCGACATCGTCCCAATCACGAATTTCATAACCAAAGCCGTGTCCTTTGGCGGCGTGACGTGCTTTGTGGTCACGAAGCGTTTGCATATAACACTCACTCAAATAATACTTTGCCGGAACGGGACCTTCCAAAATATCTTTAATGCGTTTCGTTGAATCGGCAGGCTCAGGGAATATAAACTCTTTCAGAGCAATATCATTACGGAAAGCAACGATATAAATACGTTCACGGTTTTGCGGCACTCCGAAATCTTTACTGTTAAGGATATGCTCAAAAGGAGTATAGCCGATTTCGCGGAGGGTGTTCTTGATAATATCAAATGTGCGACCTTTATCATGGATAGTAAGACCTTTAACATTCTCACAGAAAATAACTTTCGGTTTTTTCTTATCGCAAATACGAGCAACGTCAAAGAATAATGTACCACGCGACATCCCTTTGTAATCGTCCGCAAAACCTTTGCGTTGTCCTGCAAGGCTGAATGCTTGACAAGGAAAACCCGCAAGACAAATATCAAAATCGGGGACATCATCCTCGGCTATTTTTGTAATATCTCCCGCAATATTGAAATCATCTGAAAAATTCGCTTTATAGGTTTTTTGCGCGTGTTCGTCCCACTCACTGACAAACACAGTTTTCAGCTCTTCGCCGAAAGCCTGTTCGAATCCCAAGCGTATTCCGCCGATACCGGCAAATAAATCTATACTTTTTAACATCTTTGCTTAACCGCCTTTTCTATCTTGTCGGCGCAACCCGCCGCATCGGTTTTTATCTCTTTACCCCAAAAACGCAGTACAATCCAACCATCGGCTTCAAGTTTTTCGGTAACTTCTTTATCCCGTTGAATATTCCGCTCTATCTTCGGAATCCAAAAATCTTGTCGTACTTTGAAATCTTCTTTACGCCGATCCCAATCGTATCCGTGCCAAAACTCGCTGTCGCAGAACACCGCAACTTTTTTACCGATAAACGCAATATCGGGATGTCCGAAAACGGATTTGACATTCTTTCGGTAACGCAAGCCTTTTTGCCACAATGCTTCCCGAAGGAGTAATTCAATCTCGGAATCCTTGCATTTGACTTGTTGCATATTATACCTAATTTGCTCTTGTGTCTTCGGCATATCAATCCTCGAAATTCAAGCCGTTCTTAATACAGAAATCACGGATTGCCTTCTTGGCTTTCATATTCGGCTCGCTCTTTCCGGTTTCCCATCGACAAACTGTAATAGCATTTACTCCAAGTTCAATAGCCATTTCATCTTGCGTTAAAAGTAATCGTTCGCGCGCGTTTTTAACCTTTTCAGAATAGGTCATTTCTTTCAACTCCAACTTACATTCGATTATCAATATTTTAGCATTTTCTTAGCATAAAGTCAACGGTATCATTGAACTGAAAATTATAAACATATTGGCTATCGGAAATTTTTTACCAGCAGGTAAAGAAAATAGCCAAAACAAAGTTTTAGCATATTTTGCACGAACAGCAATCGGGAAACCCGATTCTGTTTTTTATTTTCGTCCACAACTGAAAATCGGGTATCCCGATTGTTCCAAAAGTCAGTTTTCAAAATCTTTGGATTTTGGGAAAACTCTTTACCTGCTTGCAATCTCGGAGAGATTCCCAAAATAATTTTTGCCGCTTTGGTTGCAAAATCGAATATAAGTGTGCTTGGTTATATGAGGACATACAAAAAGAAATTTTGGAGTTTCGGTTGTGAAATGTAAAAAACTGTCCTTGGATATATAGAGGAGTATAAAAAATTATTTGAAGAAATTTGAGTTCAGACCGTCAACTTTTTAAGATAAGTGTGCTTGGTTAAGTAGAGGGAAAAACTTTTGAAAGAAATTTTATCGTCACGTCTATATTTTTGACCATAAGTGTCCTTGGTTAAGTGAAAGGAAATTTTACGTTAGACCCCGAACTTTTTAAGAAAAGTGTCCTTGGTTAAGTAGAGAGATATTTTAAGGAGGTGCAACTATGAGCGGATAAACCCTTGACAAACAACTCCCCATAGAGTAAAATATATTCAGTCGTATATATACGATTAGATAAATTTACCCTACGGAGAAAAGCACAATGGCAACTGATAGGTCTATTAAAGACAAGCGGTATGAAGAAAAGCATAAGGAAGAGAGAAAAGCTAAGTATATGATTTGGGGTACGAGCGTACCTCGTAAGTATGCCGAAGAGATAAATGCGTTCTTGGCGAAGTACGGTTTTACCAAGGTGCAACTCATCGAAGCGGGGTTTAAGGCTTTAATGGATGAAGCGGCGGAAACGGATACTTCTCTTGCCAAGACTATGGACGGCTACGACGATTTCTTCGTATCGGAGAAAAAGTAACTTCTTCCTTATGGATGGTAGCGAGGAAAAATAATCGGATATCTCGACGTCCACAAGGGACTTAAATTATCAAAAAGCAACTCTATACTTATACGGAAACGTATAACGGAACGGAATACGTCGTTGTGGTAAACGACAGCGACAATTCCAAAGATAATGTGTTTGACAAGCTCAAACGACTAATCATCAAGGACTCGCTTGAAAGGGTGTATTCCTAAGGAGACAAGGAATGAATACACAAGTTTCAATGCAACATAATAATCACTTTAACGGAGGTGATAAAATCGACGCCTTGTACTGCCGCCTTTCAAGAGATGACGAACTTCAAGGCGATAGCAACAGTATCAAGAATCAAAAAGCTATATTAAGCAAGTACGCGCAGGAACACGGCTTTACCAATCCGCGTTTCTATGTGGACGACGGGTATTCGGGAACAAACTTCAACCGTCCCGACTTCCAACAGCTTATGGACGATGTGAACGAAGGAAAAGTCAGAACGATTATTGTGAAAGATATGTCGCGGCTCGGCAGAGATTATCTGAAAGTCGGATTCTATACGGATATTACTTTCCCCGAAGCGAACGTAAGATTTATTGCTATCAACGACCAAGTGGATAGTGAAAGCGCGGTTGATAACGACTTCACTCCCTTCCGCAACATCATTAACGAGTGGTACGCAAAGGACACAAGCAAGAAAATCCGTGCTGTATTTAGGGCAAAAGGAATGTCGGGAAAACATCTTTGTACTATACCGCCATACGGTTACAAGAAAGACGACCACGACAAACAGCAATGGCTTGTGGACGAAGAAGCGGCAAAAGTCGTTAAGGAAATATTTTCGCTTTGTATGCAAGGTTACGGTCCAACTCAAATAGCGAGGATACTTACCGAGCGCGGTAGAGAAACACCGACCATTTACAAACGCAGAGTTGGTTTACCTATTACTTCGCAAGAAACAGAGTTCCCCGAAATATGGGCAACGCAAAGTATAAATAAAATTCTTGCCAATCCTACTTATCTCGGACACACGGTAAACTTCCGGACGAAGAAAAAGTCTTATAAGAGCAAAAAGAAAATAGACTTACCGAAAGAAGAATGGGCAATCTTCAAGAACACGCACGAAGCAATTATAGACCAAGACACTTTCGATACCGTTCAGAGAATAAGGCAAGCAAAACGCCGTCCTACCGATATGGGCGAAATGAGTATCTTTTCGGGTTTAGTGTATTGTGCCGACTGCGGACAAAAGATGTATCTTTGCCGTTGCACGACTATGAAGCAAAAGTAATACTTCAACTGTTCGTCTTATCGTAAAAAGAAAAAGGCAACCTGCACTTCGCATCAGATTACCGTAGAAGCCGTAGAGCATTTTGTATTAACCAACCTTCAAAGAGTGCTTGCATTTGCAAAGGACTGTGAGCAAGATTTTTTGGAGATTGTGCGGCACGAGACTGAAAAGGAAATGCGTAAGAAACTGCAAAGCCAAACTCGAGAGCTCGAAGAAGCCGATAAGCGTATCCAAGCACTTGACCGCATTATACAAAATCTTTATGAGGACAAAGTATGTGGTAACCTTACCGAAGAACGGTTTGTAAAGATGAGCCAATCTTACGAGCAAGAACAACAGGAACTCAAAGAGCGTACTTACTTCTTACGGCAAGAGTTATCCAAGGCGAAAGAACAGTCCGACAACGTAACGCGGTTTATGCGCTCGGTTAGAAAGTATACGGAGATAACCGAACTTACGCCCGAAGTTGTACGAGAGTTCGTGCAAAAAGTAGTTGTTTTCCAAGCGGAAAAGATTAACGGACGAAGAACGCAACGGATAGACCTTTACTTCAACGGTGTGGGACAAATACTATTACCCGAGCAGGACAAAAGAGAAACGGCATAGCATTTCTGCTATACCGTCTCTCTTAGGAACTTAATAATCCCTATAGCACTGCCCCATTCGTCGGGTTGTTTTTTACATTATAATGTTGCCGTTATCCATGTCGAAATCATAGGGAATAATTTTAAGACGGTGAGGCGAACAGTAGATAACTCCGTTATTGTCCTTTACCTCAGGTGAATAAACGCAGTCTCGCTTGTCGCAATCGGCGTCCGTCATTTTAACAGAACCGCTTTTATTTATGCGGATGCAGTTGTATCCGTCATCACCGTACCTGACCTTTAAGTCTATATGACTTTCATCGTCTTCGGTAATTTCCACCACGTCAAAATTACAGCTAACCTGTTTTCCGTTTTCAAAGTCGTATTCGTAAACAACCTCGTTGGCAAGCACTACGCGGACGCCTTTAAACGGACTTGTGTCCCTCACGGCAAATATGGCAATAAAAAGCACGACCACTATCAATAATATCGCGCCGTAAACAATTAAATCCCATATTTTAAAGCCTTTATCCGCTTTAACCTGTTCAACCTTTTTTAAAGCCATCTTAACCTAAAACTATTTTTCCGTCCGAAACCGTATTTACAATTTCAAACTTATCGTGCATTATCTTTATTTCGCTTTCGGGAATATTGGTTATAATCTCGTACTCTCCGTTGTTATCGTAACAGAACACCACTTTTCTTGCGGAAAGTTTTTCGTTTATAAACTCAACAGCCTTTTCCTTGCCCATTGCCATAATCGCGGTTGTAAGCGCGTCATCCTCCGCTGCGCTGCCGCCGATTACAGTTGCCGACATTATACCCGTCTGTACGGGTCTGCCCGTCGTAGGGTCGAATACGTGGCAATAACGCTCTTTTACTCCGTCATTGTCGGAATCGTATATAAAAAACTGCTCGTAATCTCCGCTGGTGGAAAGACATTCGCTTTTTACCGAAGTGCTGACGTAAATGTTGCTTTGCGCGTCGGCGCGCGGATTTGTAAAGCCGAGAGAATATGAACCGTTTACATAGTGTTCCTTTACAAGAATACTGCTTGTACCGAAGCTCAGATAGCCGTATTTAAAGCCGTAGCTGTCAATAATCCTGTTGATTTCGTCAACTGCGTATCCCTTGCCTATTCCGCCGAGGTCTATTTTCATAGAATACGTAACGCCGTCCGCTTCGACGGTGATGTCAGGCTTTACGGCATAATACTTGTCCCCTTCCTTGGAAAGCTGTATTTGGTTAAAGCTTTGGGACAGCGCGTTATATTTTGCGATAACCGCGTCGGAGGGAATTCTTTGTTCGGGCGGCTTTGCAATATCGGTTGCTTCGTTAAAGCCATAAGCCAGTACGTTATAATAAACTGCGGGGTTATAGTAGCCTTCGGTAAGTTCGTAAACGCTTTTCGCAAGCGTTAAAACGTCGTACGCCGTTAAATCTATTTCCACTTTTTCACCCGCGTTAGCAGCGTTAAATCTGCTTATACTTGAATTACTTTTATCGTTTGAAGACAGCGAACCGTCAAGCGCGTTCAAAGTGCTTGAAATATCGCCGCAAAGTTTTGTAAACAGGTTTTGTTTTTCGGAATTGAATATATCCGATACAACCAAAGTCGCCTCTGCATTCATAGCAAAAAAATATTTGCCTTGGGTTGTAAATTCTTCCGTTTTTCCGCAACCCGAAAATATCGTTAATGATGCCAGAACCGCACCAAATACTGCTATCGTCTTTTTCATAGTCTCATTATATATTAAAAAAAGTGAAATTGCAAATAAAAACGCGCTCGCGTAAACGAGCGCGTTTTACATAATCAATAAATCCGATTAAAGGTTTTTAAGTGCATCCTGGATTGCAAGGATAAATCTGCCCGCAGTCTGGGTTGCGCCGGTGGTAACGTCATTGCCGTCCTTGTCTTTAAAAGTCAGCGTATCGAAAACTATATCTGCAGACTTAGGAACGCCTTTTTCATCCGTTTCAACATTCATAGCCTTAACCTCGTCAACCGTCTTGCCTATGAACTTTGCAATGTAGCTGTCAACAGCCGCAACCGTAACGTCGTGTGCGCCCCAGCTGGGGGTAACGTTGTGCATATTATCCGTATCGGCGTCAAAGGTAATTTTCGTAACTTTGTTGTCTTCAACGGTAACGTGTACTTTTACGCCGTAATAGCTTCCTGCACTATACGGATTTTCGTACTTGTACTCGCCGTCAACAGTCTTAGCGGTGTCTCCGCAACCTGCAAAAGCCGCTACGCCTGCGCAAAGAGTTCCTGCAACTGCGCAAACTGCCAATGCTTTGAAAATCTTTTTCATTTAAAAATTCTCCTTAAATTTAATTTCATAAATATTTTAGTACACCGCAAGGCGGATGTCTATTATTTACAATTTATTTCGTTGCTGCCGCATGAGCGTTGATAAAAAGCTGAGCATAGGTCAGATAACCGCTTGCGTCTGCTTTGTAGAAATCGCTCCAAGTAGCGCCGGTATTGATAGTACCGTCCATCCAGTAGGTAACATCCTTGTCTTCCTTAACGTCGGGAGCCTTTTCCTCAGACTTTACAAGCTTGGTAAGGTTAGCAACGCCGTGCTCTTTAACGTAGTTAACGGTAGCGTCGCGGTTCATCTTCCAACGCGAATAATCGTTGCCGTCCTTGTCTTTACGGGTCCAATATCCGTTTTCATCTTTGGAAAGAGCAGCCTTGTTTAAAATGTCGGTCTTCTTAGCGGAACCGATGGTAACGGAAACGCTGTTGGACATAACTGCATCGTAGTAAGCCTTTGCCTTAGCTTCGTCCTTCATCATATCCGCGAAAGACGTAGTACCGTTCATATAGCCTTTACCTGCTTCGTAGGTAAGGGTTACGTCGCCGTACGAAACCGTCTTGTAGAATACTTTGGTTACTTCGCTACCGTGGTCCATTACGGTATCGGATACCTTGTCCGCATCCGCTACGCTGTCGCCAGCGAGAACGTAGGTGGGAAGGCAAACCTCGGATAAGGTTGCGTCGGTAATTTTGTCGCCCTTAACCGTGATTGAAGCGTAGCCGACGTAGCCAGCGCCGTGTACAAGGCCGTAAGCCTCGCCCTTGGTCTCGGTCTCACCGCAGCCTGCAAGAGCAGCAACACCTGCGCAAAGCGTTCCGGCACATGCAATAGCGATTAATGATTTGTGAAGTTTTTTCATTGAATGCATTCTCCTAAAAAAATTTAATTCTTTATTCTTGCTGTATTTTACTAAATTAAAGCTACAATGTCAACTTATTTTCAGTATGTTTTTACTTATTTGTTTTATTCGGTACGCAGCGCGACGACGGGGTCCTTCTTGGCTGCGCTTGCCGCGGGTATAAGTCCCGATATAAGCGTGAGCACTACGCTGACCGCAATCATAATCAAAGCCTGCCATACGGGCAGAGCCGCAATGGTATAGACGCCCGCAACAGCGCCTACTATTACGTTTATAACAAGCGAAAGCAGGTAAGTTACCACTATTCCAACTACACCCGCCGCAAAGCCTATAATAAAGGTTTCGGCGTTGAAAAGGCGTTTAATGTCCTTTTTCCTTGCGCCGACTGCGCGGAGTATTCCTATTTCCTTTATGCGCTCTACAACCGAAACGTAGGTTATAATTCCGACCATTACCGTCGACACGACGAGCGAAAGCGCGGTAAACGCAATAAGCGCAATCGTTATCATATCAATCATGGTGTCGACCATGAAAATTATAAGTCCCACCGCGTCGTTATACTTTACTATATCCGCTTCGGTAAGGTCAGTCAACTCGACCGAGGTTCCGTCCGCGGCTATATATATTAAGCTGCCGTCGCCGTTGCACGCGTCGTTCCACTTATCGAGGTAGCCCGTCACCGCGTCCTTGCCCTTGAAGTCTACGGGGTAGACTTTTACCGACTTGGGCAGACTGTCTCCGCCGAGCATACGCGCCGTTACGTGAATTTGGGCAAAGGGGTCGTCCGACGTGTTGCCGCCGCCCATCATCATTGTCATCATGTCGGTATCGAAGTTCATTATGTAGCCGGTCGCCTTATCCTTGATGTACACGTCGTCCTTGGTATAGTTGAACTCGTAGTTATACGGCAGGAAGAAAAGCTGCTGGTTTTCGGACTTCAATATGTAATCTACAACGTCGCTTTCCGCGGCGGTTTCGAGCATGTGCTCGGTTAGCGCGTTGGTGTAGTACAAGCCGGAACTTAAACTGCCGTACGATATGCTGTCCTTCTTTTTGAGAATTACCTTTACGCGCATATCGAACGCGCCTTCCTGCGAAAAGCCGGTGCTTTCATGATTGTATTTAAACACCGCGGGAACGGTCATATCGCCCAACGAGTATTCGGGAAGCATGCTGTTCGTTCTCGTATAAACGGTATCGTTGGGATACCACTTGAAGGTCTTTGCGTTTTCGCCGACGAAAAAGTCGTAATCTATACCGTCTAAAACGTCCTTTATAAGGTCCTCGTCGTAGTTGCCGCTGTCGTCCATATCGTTCTCGACAAGCGCCTTGTACGCGAAGTCCAAAAATTCCTCCTGCGTGAGATAGCCGAACTGACCGAGGCTCAAATCGGTAACCTGTCTGTCGTTGGCGACCAGAATAAGACTGTCCTTGCTTTCGAAAATCTCTTTCAGCTCGCTTTCGGTAAGGTTTTCGGTTTTGCCGTTTTCGGCGGCTACTATATCGTACTGCGAAAGCACGTACGAGTAATTGTCGGGAATTTCCCTGAACGAGCCCATAGTCGCAATCATTGAAGCGTAGTCCGCGTAGTCGGGCTCGGTTTTCAAAATAGACGTGTAAATTTGTCTTACTGCCGTTACAGAATAGTTGCCGCTTACGTCCAAATCCTCGGGAACGTTGCCGTTGCCCGAAACCGTAAAGTCGGTAAATATATTGTTTGCGACGTTGAAGCCGTAGCCGTACTGCAATGCGTTGTAGTACTCTTTGGGCATTGCGTCGACGTAGGAAATGTACCTGTCGTCAATTTTGTTGGTCGTAAACGACTTGCCGCGGCGCATAAGGGTTTCGAGAAGGGAATCGACGTAAATTTTGCCGTCCTTCAGCTTGGTTATATCTATCTTCTCGTCGGCGGACATATCCATAAGCGCCTCGAAGTCGAGCGCGGTTTCGGTTACGGTAAGAGGATAGCCCGAAAGCATATCGTTTTGCATTTCGTCGATATACCCGCTTACGCCCGCGGAAATTGCAAGCACCATTGAAACGCCGATTATGCCGATACTGCCCGCAAACGCGACCATAGTCGTGCGCTTGAACTTAGACAGCAGATTTTTAAGGGACAGCATAAACGCCATACCCACCGACATAGAGGACTTCTTTTTGCCTTTGTTGACTTTCGGTTCCTCTTTCTGCGAGGTTTCGGCAATTTCTTCCTCTGCGGAATAGGGCTTGCTGTCGTCAATCACCTCGCCGTCCTTCAAGCGGATTATACGCGTGGAATACTGCTCGGCAAGCTCGGGATTGTGCGTAACCATTATAACGAGTCTGTCTTTGGAAATTTCCTTGAGTAGCTCCATTATCTGCACGCTGGTAACCGAGTCGAGCGCGCCCGTCGGCTCGTCCGCGAGAACGATTTCGGGGTCGTTAATCAGCGCGCGGGCTATTGCAACCCTCTGCGCCTGACCGCCCGAAAGCTGGTTGGGCTTGTTATGTATTCTGTCTTTAAGCCCCACCTTGTCGAGCGCCTCAACGGCGCGTTTGCGCCTCTCTTCCTTGCTTATGCCCGAAATTGTCAGCGCAAGCTCGACGTTCTGCAAAACGCTTTGGTGGGGTATGAGGTGATAGCTTTGAAATATAAAGCCTATCGAATGGTTGCGGTACGTGTCCCAGTCCTTGTCGCCGAACTTTTTGGTGCTTACGCCGTTTATAATCAGGTCGCCCGAGGTGTATTTGTCGAGCCCGCCTATTATATTCAAAAGCGTGGTTTTTCCGCAGCCCGAAGCGCCGAGTATGGAAACGAACTCGTTTTTGCGGAAGCTTATGCTTACGCCTTTAAGCGCGTTAACGTAGCCGTCCGCTACGGGGTAGTCTTTCTTGATGTCGGTTAATCTTAACATATCCTTGCTCCTTGCAATTCATTGTATGTTGCGTGTCGAAAAATGTCAATTGAGTCAACCCTTCCGGCGACCGATTTTACATACTTTTTGCTTGTTTTTCACATTACCTTATTATAGCTTTATTCAGGCGCGAAACCGTGCGCTCTGCGCCGAGTATGCGCATAATCGTGCACAGGTCGGGTGAGTTCGCCATACCCGTAACGGCGATACGCAGAATTTCCGCCACGTCCGAAACGCTGCCCTTGTACTTTTCGGGGTTAGCGCGGTACTCGCTTGTTTCGCTTGCGAAGCCGACCTCGGGAGCAATCGCCTTGACCTTTGCAAACCAGGCGTTGTTGTCGTCTGAAATATCGTACGACTTAATAAAGCTTTTAATTACCGTGTTTACGGTTTCCTTATCGAACCTGAAAGAGTATTCGGGGTTAAAGGTGTCGTCGAAGAAGTAATCGATTAATCTTACGCCCTGCTCGGCGCGCTCTATATCCTTTCTGCGCTTTTTGCCGCCGACGCCCATAATCAGCTCTAATATTTTTAATATTTGCGCCTTATCCTTAAAATGCTCTCTGTCCGCGTCCGTGCCGAACTCTTCGACCCAGCCGTTCAGAAACTCAAAGCACTGCTCGGCGGACAGCTTGGAAATTTCCGTTTTGGAAACGTCGTTCAGCTTATCCAAATCGAACAGCGCGCCGCTGCGGCTCATCTTCTCTATTCTGAATTTAAAGCTGCGGTAGTCTGCGTCGGGATTTTTCAGCGACCATTCCTCGAAATCGGAATTGAGCAGCGTCATAAGATACTTTACGACCGCCTGCGGATAATAGCCCGCTTTTCTGTAATAGTCCAGCGACAGCTCGGGGTCCTTGCGCTTGGAAAGCTTGCGCTTGGTTTCGCCGTCCATTTTCATAAGCGACGAGGTGTGCGCGTATCTGGGCGGCTTAAAGCCTAGGACCTTGTGCAGCTCGATATGCACGGGCAGACTGGAAAGCCATTCCTCGCCGCGTATTACCAAAGTAGTGTGCATAAAGTGGTCGTCGATAGCGTGCGCGAAGTGATAGGTCGGTATGCCGTCGGACTTTAAAATTACCACGTCCTGGTCGTTTTCGGTGACGGTAACCTCGCCCTTTATCGCGTCGCGGAAGGTAATTTTGTTTTCTATGCTGCCCTGCGATTTAAGGCGGATTACAAACCTTTTGCCGTCCGCTATATTTTTGTAAATTTCGTCCTCGGACAGGTTGCGGCACTTGGCGTAGGCGCCGTAATAACCCGTGGTCTGCTTTTCCGCGGTCTGCTTCTCGCGGACGGCGTTCAGCTCGTCCTCGGTACAGAAGCACGGATACGCAAGCCCGCGCTCAATCAGCTGCTTTACGAACGCGCGGTAAAGCTTGGCGCGCCGACGCTGATAATAGGGGCCGTACTTGTTGAGCGGCGAATCTATTTCCGCGCCCTCGTCGAAGTCTATACCGAAATATTTCAAAGAGCGGATAACGCTTTCCACCGCGCCGTCCACCTTTCTCTTTTCGTCGGTGTCCTCTATTCTTAAATAGAACACGCCGTCCGTCGTGTGGGCGCAGCGCTCGTCCGCAAGCGCGGAATACAAATTACCCAGATGTATAAAGCCCGTGGGCGAGGGCGCAAGGCGCGTAACCTCCGCCTTGGGCGCAACGTCCCTTGCGGGATAGATGCTTTCGTATTCCTCGACTGGCAGCAAATCGCCGTCGGGTATAAGCGTTTCGGCAAGTTTTTTCAAATCCATATCAACACCTCTATTTTTTACGTTTGATTACGCGCCTGAGTATGAACCACCCTATTACGAGCGCTTCGAATACCCCCGCGACGATATATATGAAGTACATTTTATCGAAGCTTGAAAAAGCCTTTACGAACAAATAGAATATCAGCGCAAGCGACCACACGAGCAGCGAACACGCCAGCGTGTCCGTTATCCAGTTCCCCCACTTGGCGGAAAACACGATAAGGGGAATAGAGCATACGAAGGGCGCGCAAATAAACACGAGATACGCATACTCTTCGGTCGCGGGAATAAAGAAAAATATCATAAAGATAACCGTCGCAATAAACCACACCAGCCCCGTAGAAAGCAGGGTTATAAGCAGGCGCTTCGTGCCCGTGTTCATTTTGGGCTTTATTTTGCGCTCGGTGTGCGGCGAAACTATGTCGTCCACGGTTATGTTGTATATTTCGGCTATTTTGACGAGCACGCGCAAATCGGGCAGCGCCTCGCCCCTTTCCCATTTCGATACCGCTTTATCGGTGTAGTTAATTTTCTCGGCAAGCTCCAACTGCGTAAATCCCGCACGCGTTCTCAGCTCGATAAGATTTTTCGCTACTACGTCTTTCAAATCTTCCATAAGCGGATTTTACCACGTTTCGCTAAAAAAAACAAGCAAAAACACCGACTCTACCGTCAGTAGAGTTCCATTTTCTTACGGTAGAGTCGCAATTTAGTTTAGTTTACCCACTCTACCGCTTTGTAGAGAACTTTATACGCATTTTATGTTGTATATTCGTTTTATCGGGTTATAATATATTTATAACGATGCAAGAAGTTTTTTCCAAAAGGAGTTAGTATGAATAATTTCGATATTTTTGCGGACTCTGCCGCAAATCTTACGGACGGAATGGTCGCCGAATCGGGCGTTAAAATTATTCCTTTCCATTATATAGTAAACGGAGAAGAAAAGCTTTGCTATCACGAGGGCAGACCTTTCGGCGAGGTTGCAAAGGAATTTTACACCGAGCTTGCAAGCGGCGCGGACATCAAGACCTCGCTCGTGTGCGAGCAGCAGTTTATCGAAGCGCTGACTCCCTCGCTCGAAGAGGGCAAGGACGTGCTTTTGGTCACCATTACGGAGGCGCTTAGCGGCACGTTCTCGCAGGCTACAAAAGCGGCGGAAACGCTGAGCGGGAAATATCCCGACCGCAAAATTATCGTTTTCGACAGCGCCAACGCCTCGCTCGGCGAGGGCTACCTTGCCTATAAGGCGGCTAAATTGCGCGCCGACGGCGCAAGCCTTGACGAGTGCGTCAGATGGCTTGAAGAAAATAAGTATTTAATGAACGCTTACGTTACCGTAAACGATTTGAAATATCTCAGAAAGGGCGGCAGAGTTTCCACTGTCGCAGCCGTTGCGGGAGCGATACTTAATATCAAACCTATGCTTAAAGCCGACGGAGCTTCACCCGCCATGCTTACCGTCTACGCCAAAGAGCGCGGCAGAAGAAAATCGATTGACGCGCTGCTGAGGGCGTACACCGAATTCGCCTCGCACGAAATAGAGTCCACCGTGTGCATAACCCACGGCGACTGCGAGGAGGAAGCCAAAGCGCTTGCGGAGGAGTTCAAAAAGCTCGGCGCGTCTGACGTGTTTATAGAGTACTACGACCTTTGCACGGGCGCCCACGTCGGCCCCGGAACGATAGCGGTGTTCTTCTTCGGAAAGGACAGACGCACCCCGCAGGAGGTTGCGGCGCACAAAAAACGTCTGCTCTTCCTCCGCAAAAAACAAACTCCTTAATTTAATTGCAAACGCGCCCGTTTTCGGGCGCGTTTTTCAATGAGTATTGTTGTAGTTTATCAGCTCTGCCTTTTCCCTCAAAATGAATTCGAGAAAAGCCTTGCAGCCGTCCTCAACGTCGGCAAACGCCTGCTCGAAGTCGCGCGTGTACCACGGGTCGGCTACGTCGCGCGGGTTGTCGGTAAACGAGCAAAGCTTGAAAACCTTTTCGCTGTACTTTCCACCCGTAAGGTGCATTACGTTAAGAAGATTTCTTCCGTCCATAACGAGTATATAGTCGTTGTTTATCACGTCCTTTAAGGAAAGCTGCTTTGCCGTGTGGTTGCCCGCAATGCCGTGCATTATAAGCGTGCGCTTGACAGGCGGATAAATGGGGTTGCCCTCCTCCTCGTCCGAGGTGCCGAACGAGCTTACGCAAAAGCTTGAAGAAAGCCCCCTTTCTTTTATCATATTCGCAAAAACAAGCTCCGCCATTGGCGAGCGGCAGATATTGCCGAGACATACAAACGCTACGTTTATCATATTACCATTTTAACATTGCGATGCGGGAAAATCAAATAAAATTATAATTACAATAGGTTTTATTTTGCATTCAGCGGCTCGATTTTAGGTATATCACTGGAAAGCATGCAACTGTCACAAACGTAACGCTCGTAATTATTACAGAATTTCACATGCAGCATTGCCTTGTCGCAGGAAGGGCAAATCCTTACTGTTTTATTGTTTACTTTGGTAAATTTAACTTTTTTAGTAAGGTCGTCAAAAATATTATAATAACATTTAAGTCCTGTTTTTTGGCTCATTTCATTTGCAATTTCTCTTCCATTTTTGTTTAAAGCGGAATTTACTTTGACTAATTGATTACCCGTAAATCTGTCGCTAAGACTATCAAGCCATAACGTATCCGTAGCGCAGAACGTCTCTTGCCAATTCACTATCGCCCAATGGTCGTCTTGCCTGTCCAAATACGGCAGCTCGTACAGCGCAATAGGTTTTCCGCAAGTACAGCACGTAAACACGCTGTCAATATCGTTTGCGAATGTTTGCATTTCAATACTTGTTTTTGTCCCGCACGAACAGTATTCTCGGCTGACTGCATTAACTCCGATTTGCGTTACGGTAATTGTAAAAATTTCACTTAAAATTTCTCTGTATTTTTTAACGTATTTACTATCAAAACAGCTTTCCAAAGAGTCGGCTTTGGGCGTTTCGACATATAATTTGTAACCGTTTTCAATCCGTACAAGTAAATATTCAGACAATACCTGTCCGTTATTTCGCAAGCAGCAAATAAAGTGTACTATCTTATCCTCAACGTCGGTTTGAATTTGGTTTTTACAATCTTTAAATTCAATCATTTGAATAAGCATAAATTCACCTTTTTTACCTGTATACGTTTGATTATACTACAATTAACGGTTAATTTCAAGATACATATTAAAAATAAATTTTTCGGTCATTAACCACGTAAAAGAAATACGCACACCCGTAAGTGTGCGTATACTCCTGTAATGGTGGACGAGTAGGGACTTGCACCCTAGTCTTACAGACTTCGTTTAAGCTTTCTACATACTTAGTCGGTCGATTATCTTACTTTGCATACGCCGACCGACAGGCTTATGCAAAGGCATACCGCTTAAATTATTACCGCCACGCGCGGTAAAACGCGCCGATAATTTGACCGTTTAATTAACGCCGTACTGCCGCCAACGGTGTTCGGCAGACGACGGACAGCGTATTTACGCTGCGCAAGCTACGCTTGCACCTCTCATCGAGGGGAAAGCAATAACTTTCGAATCTTTTGATTCTGCGTTTAAATTTAAGTTTCCGTTTTTACAAAGCCGAGCCTTTGGTATGCTTTTCCTATCCTCTGCCTGCAATCGAATCTGAAACTCGCCCGTAGCAAACGAACAACGCATTTCGTTTGCTTTTATATATTATATACAACGTATAGCAAAAAAATCAAGCGATTATTTTTGTTTTTTATTGACATTTTTGCTTAAATACATTAAAGTTAAACTGTAATGATATACACGGTGACGTTTAATCCCTCGCTGGATTATTACGTACAAGTAAATAACTTTAAAAGCGGCGTAGTTAACAGGGCCGTTTCCGAACGGCTGGTTGTCGGCGGGAAAGGCATAAACGTATCCCTCGCCCTGCGCGAACTCGGTGAAAAGACACTTGCGCTCGGCTTCGTCGCGGGCTTTACCGGCAAAGCCATTAAGCAAGAAATGATTGATTTGGGGCTTGAAAACAGCTTTATCGAGGTGGACGGAAAAAGCCGAATTAACGTAAAAATCAAGGGCAATACGGAAACCGACATAAACGGCACGGGCGCCCACGTTACAGCGATAAACTTCAACGCGCTGATAAGAAAGCTTAAAAGCATACTGAAAGAGGGCGACTGGCTTGTGATAAGCGGCAGCGTGCCTTCGTCACTGGACGAGCAGACCTACGCCAACCTTATAAAACGGATTAAGACGGTTCAGGGCGTTAACGTCGTCGTAGACGCGTGCGGCAAGCTACTGACCGAAACTCTGAAATTCCACCCCTTTCTTATTAAGCCCAACCTGTACGAGCTTTGCGAAATTTTTTCGCTTAACGAAATTCCCAAAATCGAGGGCATATTCGCCTGCGCATACAAATTACAGCAAATGGGCGCGCGCAACGTCATAATATCTATGGGCAGCGAGGGAGCGGCTATGGTCACCGAAACGTCGCAGTCGCTCTTCGTCAGAGCGGCGCGCGGACAACTCGTTAACTCTGTCGGCGCGGGCGACAGTATGATTGCGGGCTTTATCCACGAATATTTGAAATCGGGCAACTACTTTTCCGCGCTCAATTACGCAACCGCGGCAGGTAGCGCGTGCGCGTTCACGCAAAACCTCGCCACGCGGGAACAGATAGAATATATCGAGTCGCTGATGCTGTAATGTTAAAGCTGTACAAAACCAAAAACGAACGCGTTTACGACAAGATAAAAGCCCTGCTGAACGTATCCGAAATAAAGCGCACGCAAAACGGCAAGCCGTATACGGAAGAAAGCGACGTCCGTTTTTCGGTAACCCACACCGACGGCGCCGCGCTTATTGTCGTAAGCGACTCCCCCGTCGGCATAGACGCTGAAAAAATAACCGAACGCCGATACGACGCCGTTTTAAAGCGGTTTAGTCCGCGCGAGCAGGCGGAAATAAACGATTCGACCGCATTTTTAAAAAACTGGGTCGTAAAGGAAGCATATATAAAAATGCTCGGCGGAACGCTCGCACATGATTTGAAAAGGCTGGAATACGCCGACGGACGGCTGCTTTGCGACGGCGAAAAAGTAAGCTGCGCCGTGCTGATTGCGGTCTGCGACGGTATAATTTACGCCGTTTGCACTGAGACGGAGCAAAAAACAGACAGGATTATTTTATTATGAAATGCTTTATAATTGCAATGAACAGCGAAGCCGAACCCGTAATTTCGGCAATGAAGATTGAAAGAAGCTTTACCGTATGCGGCAAAAAAATTGCGGTGGGCAAGCTTTACGGCGAACGCGCGGCAGCGGTGATTTGCGGCGTTGGCAAGGTTAACGCTGCGATTGGCGCGCAGATAGCCGTCGACGAGCTGGGCGCTGAAACGATAATAAATATCGGCGTTGCGGGCGGGCTTAACGACGGCGTTAAGGTCGGTAAAATTTACGCTATTAGCAACGCCGTTCAGTACGACTTCGACTTGGCGCAAATAAACGGAACTGCCGTAGGCACGCTCGACGAATGTGAAACCAACTACCTCCCCCTGTCGTGCGCCGACGGCTATCTTTTAAAAAAAGTTGCTACCGGCGACAGATTTAACGATAGCAAGGACGACTTTAAGCTGCTGACTGAGGTTCTGCAAGCGGACGTGCGCGATATGGAATGCGCCGCGATTGCGCAGGTGTGCATGCACGCAAAAATAAAATGCTACGCGTTCAAAATCATATCGGACGTTGCGGGCAGCGGCAGCACGACCGAGCAATACAAGGAAAACTTACGCGTATGCCTTAACACACTGAGGGGCGGGCTTGAGGACGTAATAAAATCGGTTAAATAGAGGACTTACTTATGAAACCTTTGGGCGGAGGCTGGGACGAGCTTCTCGGCGGACTGTTTAAAGACGAGCGGTATCTGAAAATACGCGAGTTTTTGAAAAACGAATATACCACGCATATCGTCTATCCCGATATGTACGAATTGTACAACTGTTTCAGGTACACCCCCGTAAGCGGGCTGAAAGCGGTAATTTTGGGGCAAGACCCCTATCACGAGCCCAATCAGGCGCACGGGCTTTGTTTTTCGGTACGGCGCGGCGTTCCGCTGCCCCCGTCGCTGCAAAACATATATAAGGAAATGGAAAGCGATTTAGGCATAAAGCAGCCGAACTGCGGCGAGCTGACCAAATGGGCGCAGCAGGGCGTACTGCTTTTAAACACGACCTTGACGGTGCGCGAGCATCTTGCAAACTCCCATTCCAAATGCGGCTGGGCTTGGTTTACAGACAGCGTAATAAAGCTGATTTCTGACAACACCGAAAACGTGGTTTTTATCCTATGGGGCGGAAACGCAAGAAGCAAAACCCCGCTTATCGACGGCAAAAAGCACCTTATACTGCAATGCGCGCACCCCTCGCCGCTGTCGGCTTATAACGGGTTTTTCGGTTGCAGACACTTTTCCAAAACCAACGAATATCTCACTTCTCACGGCAAACAGCCGATTGACTGGGATTTAAACTAACAGAACGCGCGCCTTAAAGGCGCGCGTTCTATTTAATATATTTTCTTAAAAGAGGGCAATCGCTAAGCTCGGCGTTTTCAAAGCTTTTATAAAATTTGTCTGCTTCGGCATTGGTTGCCCTTATCAGATATAATTGGTTAATTCCGTTACTTATGCAATCTTTTTCAAATTCGGCGAAAAGACGGCGGGCAATGCCCCTATGCCTGTAACTTTTCAAAACGTAGACCCAATCTACGTATGCCATTTTATAACCGTCCTGTATACAGCCGTAAAAATGATACTCTATACGCCCGACGACCTTTTGCCCATCCTTTGCAAGCAGAGATACCGAATTATTAAAAAACGAATCCGAAATTCTGTCCTTTATACCCTGCGTATCGACGCTGTCAGCAGTCATTCGCTCGGGCTCTTCGCTCATTGCCTGTTTTAAATATTCAATATATTCTTCCGCGTTGCGGTCGTTCAGCTTTTCTATCGTCATACGAATATTATAACACGGAATTTGAGCAACCGCAAGCTTTAAAGCGGAGACGGCTAAGCCGTCCCCGCTTTATTTATTTTTTCTTTTGCAAAGTCAGCTTGTTTATTATTATAAATACTAAAATAATAAACAGTATCAAACCGAAGGCACACAAAAAATATTCTATATCCATTCCCGAATACTGTCCGTAAGTTTGAAAAGGAACTAAATATGATAACAAAACTAATCTCGACGGTATAGTCAAAAATAAATTTCTTAAACCATGGAATAAATACTTTTTTCTTTCTGACTTAAACAATGAAACAAAGATTACGAAAACAACTGCATTCAATGCAGGTAAAACTATTCCTCCGACGGCAATGAACGGATTAGAAACGGAAAAATCAACCTCTTTTGCAATGTAAGGTCCAACCGCGAACAGAATATAAGTCAGGGCTACGGTCGAAAGTTGTAAGGCATTCATTAAAAGAAGTTTTGAATTTACTTTCAATGCGGACTTTTCAACCGGTTGTTTCATTACTATTCTGCGATATAAATTTTTAATCGGAAGATACAAAAGCCCGAGTACAGGTATTTTAAAGCCAAAACACATTAAGTATTTTTCAAATTTTATAACGGTATCAGTGGGACTACTCACCCAACTAAGTAACGGACAGCCGACCGCCATTACCGCTACGGACAAAAAGAAGGCAACAAAAGAATAATTGCAGACAGTACGGTCAAACCTCTCTTTTAATAAATCGTCGACAATTTCAAACAAAGTATTTTCATGCTTCATATCTGTCATTCTGCTTGTGCCGATTGCAGTGGTGATAAACGCCGAAGCCGCAAAAACACACAACAAAATGACACCCAGAATAGGTCTTGAAAATCCATAAGATATTCCGAATACACATAATAATCCGACAATGGAAAGCGACAAAGCAATCCATATCAGCGTTTTAAAATTTGAGATAGAACGGTTAATTAAAGCTTTTATCTGTTTATCTACTTTCGGTTCGCTCTTTCCCTGCTTGGACGGAGACAATATTCTTTCGCCTTTTAAAAGCTCGTCGCAGGTTACGCCTAAAATTTCCGCAAGCGCGGGAATAAGCGTTATATCGGGCGCACATTCGTCGCGCTCCCAACGGCTGACCGCTTTGTTTGAAATGTTCAGCATATCCGCGAGCTCTTGTTGAGTTATTCCGTTTGCTTTCCTCAGTGCGGAAATAAACGTGCCGGTTGTTTTCTTTTCCATAATAAACCTCCGTAAATTCAGGAAAACAACTTCCTTTGTTGACTCAATTCTACCACTTGTAGATATATAAAAAAAGGCCGTAAAGCAAGATTTTATCCCGAAAACCGAGAATTTACAGAATTGTGCGTGTCAAATCAACGTCAGAAATCATAAAAACGGCGGAGAAATTTCCCCGCCGTTTTTTAATTTGCCTTTAATTCTTTTTTCTGCTTTTTGAACGTGGCGTTTGCCTCGTCAATCATTGCTTTTTTAGCGGGCTGCGGCTCGTAATACCCGCGAGACTGCATCTGCGTGAACAGGTTGAACTGATTTTCCGCAACGCCCAAAAGGTTGGTGGAAACGTTCTTACGCACCGCGTTGGTGCCGCTTTCGTACAAAACTGTGGTGTAAAGCGCCATAAGCTGCTTTTCGGATTCAAGCAAATCCTGAAGAGTGTCCTTCTCGTTAAGACAGCAATCCATTTTGGTAATTCTCATTTCAGCCCCCTATAAGCTTCAAAAGCGCGTTATAGCGCTGCTCGTGTTCGTCTGCAATTCTTGCCACCGCTCCCGCCAAATCCACGTCGGTAAGCGTGTTCGAATATGCCCTTGCCTTTTTGCAAAGCAGTCCCTCCGCAGTCAAAGCGTCGGAAATCAGCTGTAATTCCTTAGAAGTTATTTCTGCCATATTTTGGTCCTCCGCACGATTTATTGACCGTAATCACCCTTTTTATACGATTGACAACCAAAAACTAATTTGCTAAAATAATTTTATGACTACCAATGAGAAGACTGTTGCCCTTACGGGCGTAACGGGAGCCATGGGCGGCGAAGTACTCAAAAGCCTTATGGAATCCGACAATAATTTTAAAGTCAGATGTATTCTCTTTTCAGCTGAAAAGAGAATTCCCTCTTTTGTGTCTAAGCTTTTGAAAAAATACCGCAAGCGCATATATGCGTTCAGGGGCGATATTGCCTGCCCCGAGGACTGCGTGCGTCTTTTGGACGGAGCGGACTATCTCGTTCACTGCGCCGCGCTTATACCGCCAAAGTCGGACCATAATCCGCACGGTACCTACCTTAGCAACTTCGTCGGTACGAAAAACTTAGTAGACGAAATTATCGCAAAAGGTAACACTGTTAAGTACGTGCATATTGCAACGGTTGCCGTTTACGGCAACCGTTCTTACCCGCACGTATGGGGGCGTGCGGGCGACCCGATTATTTCAAGCGATTACGACACGTATTCGGAATATAAGCTGAAAGCCGAAAGATACGTTCTTGACAGCGGGCTTAAATGCTTCGTATCGCTGCGACAGACCGCGGTACTGCACAAGTATATGTTTGCAAACAATCTGAAGGACGGACTTATGTTCCACACGAGCTGGAATTGCCCGCTTGAATGGGTAACGGACGTCGACAGCGGTATACTTATACGGCATCTCGTGGAATACGATTTAAGCAACAAGCTTGACGGGTTCTGGAATAATATCTACGATATCGGCGGAGGAAAAAACTGCCGTATAAGCGGATTCGAAACCTTCGAGCAGTGCTTTTCGGTCATGGGGCTGCACACCAAAAAGATATTTAAGCCCAACTGGAATATTGCGCGCAACTTCCACGGCGTATGGTTTTACGACAGCGACAGGCTGAACACCTTTCTCGACTTCCGCACGGAAAACAACGAAATTTTCTGGAAGCGTATGGGCAAAAAGTACGCTATATTCAAGCTTGCGAAAATCGTTCCGTCCGCGCTTATATCAAAGCTTGTAATTCAAAAGCTGTTTAAAAACACGAACGCACCCAAGTACTGGATTAAGCACCGTATAGACGGCAGAGTAAAGGCGTTTTACGGCTCTTACGACAATTACGAAAAAATAGGAACGGACTGGAAAGGCTATCCCCTGCTTTGCGAGGGCAAGACCGAAAACGGCGAAATAGATTACGAGGCGCTTAAAAACATTAAAAACGCAAAGCCGCTGCTACTCGACCACGGCTACGACGAAAGCAAGCCGCTTGTAAAGCTCGACTTTGCCGATTTAAACGGAGCCGCCGAGTTCAGGGGCGGCAAATGCCTTGACGAAAATTACAGGACGGGCGATATTTACAAGAAGGTACGCTGGCAGTGCCGCTGCGGGCATATTTTCGAGTCGGCTCCGCACACTATATTAAAGGGCGGCTACTGGTGCCCTAAGTGCTGCGAGCCCGAGCCCTGGCGTTACGGCGCGATTGCGGATATTCCGTTCTACGCGCAGGTATATTTTGACACGCACACAAAGGAAGAGGTTAACGACGTTTACCCCCTTTCCGAGCACGAGGACGATTTTATCGTAAACAAATGAGAGTAGCATTATACGTTTTTTCAGGTACGGGAAACACGCTTAAAGTGGCGGCGCTTTACAAGCAATATCTAAACGCCGACGTTACGGTTTACAGAATAGCCAAAAGAAGCCCCGCCCCGCCCGCACCCGCGGATTTCGACTTAATAGGCTTAGGCTATCCGATACACGCGTTCAGCGCGCCGGAGCCGATATTGAAATTTGCAAAGGCGCTGCCCGAGCTGTCGGGTAAGCGGACTTTCGTATTCAAAACCTCGGGCGAGGGGCTGCACCTTAACGACGGCTCGTCGCAAAAGCTTATTAAAATACTCAAAGACAAGGGCGGCGATGTTCTGTTCGAACGCCACTACGTTATGCCGTACAATATGATTTACCGCCATTCCGACGAAATGGCTAAGCAGATGTGGATTTATACGCAGGCTATGGTAATGCTGAACGCGCGTCAGATAGAAAACGGCTTACGCGAAAATACAAACCAAAGTATTTTCAAGAAGATATTTTCCGCGGTGTTCAGAGTTATCGAGCAGCCGTTTACACACGTGCACGGTCCGCTTTTCAAGGTGAACGCAAGCAAATGCGTGCACTGCGAAAGATGCGTTAAGACCTGCCCGCAGGCAAACATCACTTATAAAGACGGCAAATTCGATTTCGGGACGGACTGCGTGCTTTGTATGGGCTGTTCGTTTCAGTGCCCGACGGACGCTATTTCGGTAGGTCTGTTCAGGTTCTGGAAGGTCAACGGAAGCTACCGCCTTAACGAGCTTAAAAAGGACGAAAGCCTTTACTTCCCCTTAGTCCCCGACAGGGCGAAAGGTATTTACAGGCTTTATAAAAAGTATTACAGGGAATGCGACGCTCAGCTTGAACAGGCGAATATAAACGTCGCCGACTTCATAGATTAAAATAATGAAATTCAAAAATTTTTTGCTGGATACGGCAAAGGGCGCGGCGATAGGCGTTGCAATGATTATCCCCGGCGTCAGCGGCGGAACGCTTGCAGTGCTTATGAACGTATACGATAAGCTTATCGGCGCTATAAGCAATATACTTAAAGATTTTAAAAACAGCGTTAAAACTCTGCTGCCGATAATGCTCGGCGCGGTGCTTGCGGTTGCGGCGGCGTATTTCCCGCTTAAATACGCATTACAGCACGCCCCCTTCCCCACCGTTATGCTGTTCGCGGGGCTTATGCTCGGCTCGTGCCCGAAAATGGTTAAGGACGGAATTAAAAACGGGTTTAAAGCGCTTGACGTTCTTTCTATATTACTTCCGCTTGCGCTGGTTATAGGCGTTTGCTTTATCCCCAACCTCGGCAGCGCAAATTTAAGCGCGGATATGCCTGTTTACGGATACTTCCTACTGATATTGATAGGCGCGGTTGCAAGCTGCGCGCTCGTGGTACCCGGGGTGAGCGGGTCGATGCTGCTGCTGATATTCGGATATTACAACGAAATTTTAAACACGGTTTCGCTTTTGAAAACTGATTTCGGGCACTCCGCATTAGTGCTTTTGACCTTTGCGACGGGAATAATAGTCGGGTTTTTCAGTATTGCGAAGATTATGAAGCTGCTTTTAAGCAAATTCCCACGCGCGACGAACTGGGCGATTATCGGGTTCGTGGTCGGCTCAATCCCAGCGATTTTCATAACCTACGACCACAACTTCGAGGGCTGCGAGTATTCCACGCTTTCAATAGCGCATATCGTAGTCGGCTGCGTGCTATGCGTACTCGGAATAATAGGCGCTTACGCGCTTACTGCGTTCGTCGAGCATAAATACAGACAAACCGAACAACAACCGAACGAGCAAAACGACACCCCCGAAGCGGAATAACCGCTGCGGGGGTGTCGTTTTCAATAAAAAAGAGACGGAAGAAATTCCGTCTCTTTTTTTATTTCTTTTTGTTTTTGAGTGTTGATACTATTACAATGCAGCACCTAAGCATCACTTCCAGACATTCGTCCAACAGCTCGGCGTTGTCCGCGCCCATGGTGCGCTTTTTAAGCGCGTCGTTGACGATTACCGCGGCGTAGTTGAAGGACGTGTACAGATTTTTCAAATTGTGCTGTACTCTTCTGAAAGCTTTGTCATTTGCAAGATGAAAATTGTAAATCTTTTGTAGGTCAGCGCTTGCCGATTTAAACAGCTTTGCGCTGCGCGTTTCCTGTATCTTGTTTATATCTTCCTTGAACTTTTCGATAAGTTCAATCATTTTTATATCATCGAGCTCAGGCATACAGTACCCCTCTAATCTTAAATTATTCAGCGGGTTTTACGACGCTGTTAAATCCGGCGTTGAGTGCGGGGCTCATATTCTTGTACTCTTTTGCGCCCGTACCCGCGGGGATAAGCTTGCCGATTATAACATTTTCTTTAAGACCTACGAGAGGGTCGACCTTGTTCTTTATTGCCGCGTCGGTAAGAACCCTTGCGGTTTCCTGGAAGGAAGCCGCCGACAGGAACGAGTCGGTAGACAGCGCCGATTTGGTGATGCCGAGAAGGACGCGCTTTTGAAGCGCGGGCGTGCCGCCCGTTTCAATCGCCTTCTGGTTTTCCTCTTCTACGGTGAACATATCAACCGTTTCGCCGGGGAGAAGGTTGGTAGAGCCTGCGCTCTCGATTTTAACCTTTCTAAGCATCTGACGGACGATAATTTCTACATGCTTGTCGTTGATGTCAACGCCCTGCGAACGGTAGACTGACTGAACCTGTTCAAGAATATAGTCCTGAACACCCTTTACGCCCGAAACCCTCAAAATATCCTGAGGGTAAACCGAACCTACGTTGAGTACTGTGCCCGGTTCCACCTTGTCGCCTGTCTTGACGTGTAACTCGGCGTTGAACGGAAGGGTGTATTCTTTCTTGGTTTCGCCAGTAACGGCGTCCTTTACCATAATATGCTTTAAGTTGTTCTTGTCGTCAACGGTGACTACGCCCGAAACCTCGCAAAGCGTTGCGCAGCCCTTGGGCTTACGCGCTTCGAAAAGCTCTTCTACGCGGGGAAGACCCTGGGTGATGTCGCCCGTTGCGGCGATACCTCCCGTATGGAAGGTACGCATGGTCAGCTGCGTACCGGGCTCGCCGATGGACTGAGCCGCGATTACGCCGACCGCCTCGCCCGCCTGTACGGGGGAGTTGGTAGCCATGTTCTTGCCGTAGCACTTCGCGCACACGCCGAAGCGGGAATTACAGCTGAATATCGAACGGATTGAAACCTGCTCGATACCCGCGGAAATAATCTGCTTTGCAAGCGTGTCGGTAACGTATCCGTTTACGGGAACTATTACGTTGCCGTCTTTATCCTTTACGTCCTCTGCAACGAACCTGCCCTGTATTCTGTCCTCGAGACCCTCGATAACCTCGCCGTTGGGTCCGACTATCGCCCTTACGACCATGCCGCGGGGCTTTTTGCTGCCCGCCATACAGTCGTATTCTCTGACGATAACGTCCTGCGCGACGTCAACGAGCCTTCTCGTAAGATAACCCGAGTCAGCCGTTTTAAGCGCCGTATCGGCAAGACCTTTACGGCCGCCGTGCGACGAAATGAAGTATTCGAGAACGGAAAGTCCCTGTCTGAAGCACGACTTAACGGGAACCTCAATCTTTTTACCCTGAGGGTTAACCATCAGTCCGCGCATACCCGAAAGCTGCTTCATCTGGTCGATTGAACCGCGCGCACCCGAGTCAGCCATCATCCAGATGGGGTTGAACTTGTCGAGCGTCTTTTTAAGCGCTTCGGTAACCGAATCGGTAGCCGCGTCCCACGCCTCGATTACGGCGTTATAACGCTCTTCCTCGCGCAGAAGTCCGCGCTGGTACTTCTTTTCGATTTTGATTACCTTGTCCTCGGTTTCCTTTACGATTTGCTGCTTAGCCTCGGGAATGTGCATATCGAATACGGACGTGGTGACCGCGCCGATAGTCGAATACTTGTAGCCGAGCGTCTTTATCTTGTCGAGAACGTCAGCCGCTCTGGGCGCGCCGCCCGTCTTGAAGCAGCGCTCTACTATTCTGCCGAGCTGCTTTTTGCCGACTGCAACTGCGTTTCCGAGGAATTCGTAAGAAATTTCGTATTTTAAATAGTCCTTCTTTTCCTTGCGGTTGACGAAGCCCAAATCCTGAGGCATATTCGAGTTGAATATAATTCTGCCGACGGTGGTCTTGACGATGCCGGTCACGGGCTCGCCGTCCACCTCGACGGTGCGGCGGACGAATATTTCGTCCTGCATGTGAACGAGCTTGCACTGATAAGCCATCATTGCCTCGTCCTCGGAAATATAGGCGTTGGGGATATACTTTTCCGCTCCCTCTTCGCCCTCCGCGCACTCGTAATACCTGTCGCCGCCCCAACGGTAGAACTTGCCCTCTTCGCGCCTTATTATAGTAAGGTAGTACGCGCCGAGAACCATATCCTGCGCGGGCTGCATGACGGGCTTACCGTCCGACAGCTTTAAAATGTTGTTGGAGGAAAGCATCAAAAAGCGCGCTTCCGCCTGAGCCTCTACCGAAAGAGGAACGTGAACCGCCATCTGGTCGCCGTCGAAGTCGGCGTTGAACGCGGTACATACCAGCGGGTGAATTTTGATTGCTCTGCCCTCGATTAAAACGGGCTCGAACGCCTGTATCGAAAGTCTGTGCAGCGTGGGCGCGCGGTTGAGAAGAACGGGGTGCTCTTTAATAACCTGCTCCAAAACGTCCCAAACCATGGGCTTTGCGCGCTCTACCGTGCGCTTTGCGCTCTTGATATTGTGGCACTGGCCGCTTTCCACAAGCTTTTTCATAACGAAGGGCTTGAAAAGCTCGATTGCCATTTCCTTAGGCAGACCGCACTGATAGAGTTTAAGCTCGGGTCCGACGACGATAACCGAACGTCCCGAATAGTCTACACGCTTGCCGAGAAGGTTCTGACGGAAGCGTCCCTGCTTGCCGCGCAGCATGCCCGACAGCGATTTAAGCTCTCTGTTGGAGGGGCCCGAAAGCGCCTTGCCGCGCCTGCCGTTGTCGATAAGCGCGTCGACTGCTTCCTGAAGCATACGCTTTTCGTTCTTGACAATCATATCGGGAGCGCCAAGCTCCATCATTCTCTTTAAACGGTTGTTTCTGTTTATGACCCTTCTGTAAAGGTCGTTGAGGTCCGACGACGCAAATCTGCCGCCGTCGAGCTGGACCATGGGTCTGATTTCTGGCGGAAGCACGGGCAGAACGGTCAGAATCATCCATTCGGGGCGGTTGCCGCTCTTTCTGAACGATTCGAGAATTTCTATTCTCTTTACCGCCTTGACGCGCTTTTGCGCCGACGAGCTGGTATCTATTATCCTTTTGGTTTCTTCACACTCTTTTTCAAGGTCGACCGCCATCAAAAGCTCGCGTATGGTTTCCGCGCCCATTCCGACTTTGAGACCCGTAACCGAGCTGTCGCCGTACTTTTCCTCGATTTCGCGCAGCTCTTTATCGTTGATGACCTGCTTGTATTCGAGCGTGGGCACGGTGCCGGGGTCTACGACCACGTACGCCGCGAAATAGATTACCTGTTCAAGCGCCTTGGGCGACATATCGAGAATAAGACCTATTCTCGAGGGTACGCCCCTGAAATACCAGATGTGCGAAACGGGTGCGGCAAGCTCGATATGTCCCATTCTTTCGCGCCTCACCTTTGCTTTGGTTACCTCTACGCCGCACTTCTCGCAGGTGATGCCCTTGTAGCGGATACGCTTGTATTTGCCGCAATGACATTCCCAGTCCTTGGTCGGTCCGAAAATTCTTTCGCAGAAAAGACCGTCCTTTTCGGGCTTCTGGGTTCTGTAATTTATAGTTTCGGGCTTGGTTACCTCGCCCTTGGAAAGTTCCCTGATTTTTTCGGGAGATGCTACTGCAATCTTTATCGAACTGAAATCGTTTAATTCAAACATACTTTACCTCCCTTATTCCTCGTCCTCGTCGCCGAATATATCGCCGTCCAAATCGTCCTCGCTGTCGAATAAGGTAAACTTGTCGCCCAAATCGTCCTCGTCGTCCTCGGCAGCGGTGAACAGCTCTTTGCTTGCGAAGTCGTCCTCGTCGTCGGTATCGAATATCGACATGGGTTCGAGCTCGATTTCCTCGCCGTCCTCGTGCTTGACAAGCTCGAGCTCTTCCTCGGGAATCTTCGCCTCTTCTTCCTGCTGCTCACGCGCCCTTGCGGTGGGTATCGACTCATCGTCGTCGTCAAGCTCGCGGATTACGAGCTCCTCGCCGCTTTCGGTAAGCACCTTGACGTCGAGCGCGAGCGACTGCAACTCCTTCAAAAGGACCTTGAACGCTTCGGGTATTCCGGGCTCGGAAATATTGTTGCCCTTAACTATGCTTTCGTACGTCTTGACGCGGCCGACGATGTCGTCCGACTTGACGGTAAGAATTTCCTGCAATATGTGCGCCGCGCCGTAGGCTTCGAGCGCCCAGACCTCCATTTCGCCGAAACGCTGTCCGCCGAACTGCGCTTTACCGCCGAGGGGCTGCTGCGTAACTAAGCTGTAAGGACCTATCGAACGCGCGTGAATCTTGTCGTCGACGAGGTGGATAAGCTTAATCATATACTGAACGCCGACGGTGACCCTGTTTTCGAAGGGCTCGCCCGTTCTGCCGTCGTAGACCTGAATTTTGCCGTCTACCTTGCCCTCGGGGTTGAGAATGTTGTTTTCCTGGAACAGGTGTTTAATATCCTGCTCGGTTGCGCCGTCGAATACGGGCGTTGCAATCTTCCAGCCGAGCTGCTTGCAGACAAGTCCCAAATGAACCTCGAGAACCTGTCCGATATTCATACGCGAAGGAACGCCGAGCGGGTTTAAAACTATCTGCAACGGGGTGCCGTCCGCAAGGAAGGGCATATCCGCCTGAGGAAGCACGCGCGAAATAACGCCCTTGTTTCCGTGGCGTCCCGCCATCTTGTCGCCGACCTGTACCTTTCTCTTCTGCGCGATATACACGCGCACGAGCTTGTTGACGCCGGGCGAAAGCTCGTCCTTGTTCTCTCTGGTGAAGATTTTGACGTCGACTACTATACCGCCCTCGCCGTGGGGGACTTTGAGGGACGTATCCCTGACCTCTCTCGCTTTTTCGCCGAATATGGCGCGGAGCAGTCTCTCTTCGGGCGTAAGCTCGGTTTCGCCCTTGGGCGTAACCTTACCTACGAGTATGTCGCCGGGCTGAACCTCGGCGCCTATTCTGATAATACCGTCGGCGTCAAGGTCTTTGAGCGCGTCCTCGGATACGTTGGGAATATCGCGCGTAATCTCTTCTTCGCCGAGCTTGGTATCTCTCGCCTCGGTTTCGTGCTCTTCGATATGGATAGACGTGAATACGTCGTCCTGTACTAATTTTTCGGAAATGAGAATAGCGTCCTCGTAGTTGTAGCCTTCCCATTCCATATAACCTATAAGAATGTTTTTACCGAGCGCAAGCTCGCCGTTGTTGGTTGCGGGACCGTCGGCAATTATTTCACCTTCGGCAACCCTGTCGCCCGTGTTGATTATGGGGCGCTGGTTGAGGCAGGTGCCCTGGTTGGAACGCTCGAACTTTTTAAGCTTGTATTCGGCGACGTGGCCGTCGTCCTCGCGTATCTTAATCGCGTCGGAAGCGACGCCTATCGCAATACCCGCCTTCTTCGCGCGGACCATAACGCCGCTGTCGCGGGCGATTGCGCCCTCGATACCCGTCGCGACGATTGCGCTTTCCGTCTTCATAAGGGGAACCGCCTGACGCTGCATGTTCGAACCCATGAGCGCACGGTTGGTATCGTCGTTTTCAAGGAAGGGAATAAGCGCCGTTGCAACCGAAACGAGCTGCTTGGGGCTTACGTCCATATAGTCTACTTTGTCGCGCGTGTACTGCGTAATCAAATCCTGATAGCGGCAGCCGACGTGGTCGTTAACGAAGCGGTTGTGCTCGTCGAGAGGCTCGTTCGCCTGCGCGACGACGTACCTGTCCTCCTCGTCCGCGGTGAGGTAGTCGACGTGGTCGGTTACGTAGGGTGCGCCGTCCGCGTCCTTCTCGACCTTTCTGTACGGGCTCATTATAAAGCCGTATTCGTTGACCTTAGAGAAGGTTGCAAGCGAGGAGATAAGACCTATGTTCTGACCTTCGGGGGTCTCTATGGGGCAAAGTCTGCCGTAGTGCGAGTGGTGAACGTCGCGCACCTCGAACGTGGCTCTGTCGCGGTTAAGACCGCCGGGGCCGAGCGCGGAAAGCTTACGCTTGTGGGTTAGCTCTGCGGCGGGGTTGGTCTGGTCCATGAACTGCGAAAGCTGGGACGAACCGAAGAATTCGCGTATTACCGCCGAAACGGGACGCACGTTGACGAGACCCGCGGGCGTAACCTCCATCGAGTCCTGAGTAGCCATACGCTCTTTGATAAGCTTTTCAAGACGGGCGATACCTATACGGAACTGATTTTGCAGCAGCTCGCCTACCGAACGCACGCGGCGGTTGCCGAGGTGGTCGATATTGTCAATCGTGCCTATGCCGTACTGTAAGTCGATGTTGGTGGAAATAGCCGCCACGATGTCGTCAACCGTAATGTGCTTGTGGTTGAGCTTTTCGATTATGGGCTTTATTTCCTTCTTTTCGTCCGCGTCGAGCACGGTAACGTCTGATGCAAGCAGCTCTACGAACTTCTTGCACGCCGCTACGAACTTAATGCGGGTATCGCGGCGCTTTTCCCTGTTCTTCTTGTCCTCGGGCTTTTCGTCCTCGGTTTCGGGAGTTTCCGCCGTATAGTAAATCGCGTTGATTGCGTCTATATACTTCTCTGCAACCTGCTCTACGCTTGCGTTGGCGCACTCGGCGGCAATCTCGTGCATAAACTTGAAGTTGGGGTAGTATATCGTGGGCAGCAGTCCGAAAATTTTGTAATCCTTGTCGGATACCGCCTTGAAGTTAACCGTGTTGTTTGCGATTATTTTGTGCTTTATCTCGCCCGCCTCGGGGTCGGAAACGAGAACGAACACGGAATTGACGCCAGCGTCCTGAATTTCTACCGCCTTGGCCTCTTCGACGACTTCGCCCGCACGCGCCATAATTTCGCCCGTTTCGGGATTGAAAACGTCCTCGGCAAGTCTGCACCCGGGCAGACGGTAAGCGAGGTTAAGCTTTTTATTGAACTTGTATCTGCCGACCTTTACCACGTCGTAACGGCGGGGGTCGAAGAACAGATTGTTGAGGTGCTGCCTGACCGAAGCTTCGGTGGGAACTTCGCCGGGGCGCAATCTTCTGTACAGCTCTACAAGGCTGTCCGATTCCGACTTCGTGGTATCCTTGGCGATAGTGTTCTCAATCATTTTGTCGTTTGCGAACAGGTCGAGAAGCGTTCTGTCGGAGCCGAAGCCGAGAGCACGCAAAAGCACGGTAGCGCAAATTTTACGCTTCCTGTCCACGTGAACCCACATAACGCCCTGCGCGTCCTGCTCGAATTCGAGCCAAGCACCGCGGTTGGGAATGACCGTCGTGCCGTACATCTGCTTGCCCGTCTTGTCGCGGGTCGCCGCGTTGTAAGCGCCGGGCGAACGGACGAGCTGCGATACGATAACGCGCTCGGCGCCGTTGATAATGAACGAGCCCGAATCGGTCATAAGAGGGAACTCGCCCATATACACGGGCTGGTCGATAACCTCGTTTTTGACCTTATTGACAAGTCTGACGGTGACGTGCAGCGGCAGCGCGTACGTTGCGTCGCGGTTGCGGCACTCCTTCTCGTCGTACTTGGGCTTGTTGTCGAACCAGTGGTTTAAGAAATACAGCTCGTAATGGTCGGCGTAGTCCGTTACGGGCGAAAAGTCCTCGAACACCTCTGATATTCCCGTATCGATAAACGAGTTATAGCTCGCCTTCTGAATTTCAACGAGGTCGGGAATTTCGATTACTTCGTTGATTTTACCGAATTTTTTTCTTTCGGTTTTGCCATACTTGTGAACCGGTAAATTCATTTAAGAAAAATACTCCTTCTGGGCCGTAGCCGTTTTTTATATTTCACATTGTGGCGATTTCCCGTATATATCTTTTCACCGGGAAAAATCTAAAATGTAACGATGTTGATTCACGGAATGTTTCCGTGAGCGCGGTTGAAACGTTCAACCGTAAAAATTTTTTCAAATGCCGTCGCGCCCTTTACAAATTAAATAATATAGTGTATAATTCACCTGTAAAAGGGTAAAAAAATTGTCGTTTGCGCGTGTTTTGCGGCACAAATCCTTAAAAGAGCGTACAAAAATCGCATTTTAATTCAATTTACTATTATAAATTGCGTTGTCAATATTGTCAACTGTTTTTAAAGGTCAAAAATGAGGATAGATAAATTTTTAAAGGTTTCGAGAATACTCAAAAGACGCACCCTCGCGCAGGAGGCGTGCGACAAGGGCAAGGTGTCCGTAAACGGAAAACCGGTAAAGCCCGCGCATCAGATTAAGGTGGGCGACACGGTTGAAATCACCTACACCAACGGCGGGCTGAAATTCGTAATAAAGGAAATCAAGGAAACCGTAAAAAAGGACGATGTTCAGAACCTTTACGAGATAATCAATTAAAAGGAAATTTATGAAGGTTACCGCTATTATCTGCGCGGCGGGCAAGGGAGAGCGCGCAGGCTTCAATAAAAACAAGCTGCTTGCGCCGCTGTACGGCGCGCCCGCGCTATGGCACACGCTTAAAAAATTCGACGTACCCGAAATCGACGAGGTGATAATCACCTCGTCTCAGCGCGACCGCGCGGAAATTTCCGCGCTTGCCGCCCCCTTCGGGTTTAAGGTCGTAGCAGGCGGCGAAACCCGCACCGAAAGCGTAAAAAACGCGCTTGCCGCCGCCACGGGCGACGCAGTGCTGATACACGACGGCGCGCGACCGTTCGTCTCGCAAAAATTAATAAGGGAATGTATCGATTGCGTTAAGGCGCACGGCAGCGCGGTCTGCGCGGTGACGCCAGCCGATACCGTTATATACGGCGAGGAACAGGCGCGATTAGACAGGAACAAACTGTACCTCGTGCAGACGCCGCAGGGCTTCCTTACGCGGGAAATACGCAGGGCATATACGCTTGCGGGCGACGCCGTATACACCGACGACAGCGCCGTATACGCCGAGTTTATCGCTCCGCCCGTAATTATCGGGGGCGAGCCGCAAAATAAAAAGCTTACCTATAAAAGCGATTTCGACGCGCCCCCCCTTCCCTCCTACGGCGAGGGCAGAGTAGGGTTCGGCGTGGATACTCACGCTTTCGGCGAGGGCAACGGCGTTACGCTCGGCGGGGTCGGCATACCGTGCGACCGCGCGCTTATAGCGCATAGCGACGGCGACGTGCTCGTTCACGCGGTAATGGACGCGCTGCTTTCCGCCGCGGGACTGAGAGACATAGGGCACTACTTCCCCGACACCGACGCCCGCTTTAAGGGTGCAAGCAGTATTACCATGCTCGCCGAAACCTTGAAGATAATAAAAAACGCGGGATATGCACCCGTGAACGTATCGGCAAGCGTGCAAGCGGAAAAGCCGAGGCTGAAAAACAGTATCGGCGCAATAAGGCAAAGTTTGAGCCGCGCCCTTGAAATCCCAGAAACCGCAGTCGCGGTCGCCGCGGGAACGTGCGAGGGGCTGGGCTTCGTCGGCGAGGGGCTGGGCATAACGGCGTACGCCGCCGTCACGGTAAAAGAGGTTTAATATGGCAAAGACAAAAACTACTACGGAATTCGTTTGCAGCGAGTGCGGAGCCACAAGCTCGCGCTGGTTGGGCAGGTGTCCCTCGTGCGGCAAATTCAATACTATGGTCGAGGAAATAGTAAAGCCCGCCGCGCCGGCTTCCGCGCGCACCGCCCAAACAGTAGCGCGTGCGCAAAAGCTTGCCGACGTTACAAAGGAAAACTATTCGCGCACGCCGTCGGGTATTTCGGAATTCGACACCGTGCTCGGCGGGGGCATAGTCACGGGCTCGTTGGTGCTTATCGGCGGCGACCCCGGCATAGGCAAGTCCACGCTGCTGACGCAAATCGCCTCGCACCTGTCGAAAGAAAGCAAGGTGCTTTACTTTTCCGCAGAGGAAAGCTGCTCGCAGGTAAAGCTGCGCGCGGACAGACTGAGACTCAACCCAGACAATCTTTACATAGTGAACGAAACCTGTATAGACAACCTTGACGGCGAGCTTGACGGCGTAAAATTCTGCGTTATAGACTCCATTCAGGCGGTGTACACCGAAGAGCTGTCCTCTTCTTCGGGCTCGGTCGGTCAGGTGCGCGAATGTGCAGCCAAGCTTATGAGAATAGCCAAGAGCCGCGGAATAACCTTTTTTATAGTAGGTCACGTCACCAAAGAGGGCGCGCTTGCGGGACCCAAGGTTTTAGAGCATATTATGGATACCGTGCTTTACTTCGAGGGCGAGAATCAGGAAAACTTCCGCATACTGCGCGCGGTAAAAAACAGGTTCGGCAACGTGCAGGAGGTAGGCGTTTTCGAAATGACGGGCGAGGGAATTATCCCCGTAACCGATTATTCGGGCGTATTCCTTTCCGAGAGCCGCGGCGAAGAGCCGGGCTCGGCGGTAACTCCCGCGCAGACGGGCGCGAGGTGCATGAACGTGGAAATTCAGACGCTTATTTCCAAAACGCCCTTCGGTATGCCTCGGCGTATGCCGCTTGGCGTTGACTACAACAAGTTAGTGCTGCTTATAGCCGTGCTTGAAAAGCGCTGCGGACTTAACCTCGGCTCGTCGGATATTTACGTCAACGCAATGGGCGGAATAAAGCTTGGCGAACCGTCGTGCGATTTGGCTGTTTGCGCAGCGCTTGCCTCTGCCTACTTCGGGCAGCCGATAGACAAATACGTCGCGGTGTTCGGCGAGGTCGGACTGACCGGCGAGGTCCGCGCGGTTTCGTACTGCGAAAAGCGCGTTTCCGAGTGCGTTAAAATGGGCTTTAAAAAGGTACTGCTGCCCGCAAAAAATATGAAGTCGGTCGCAAAATACGCCGACAAAATTTCGATAGTGCCCATACTGTACGTCAACACAATGATAAAAAATCTGTTCAAATAAAACACCGCGCCGACTTTAATCGGCGCGGTAATTTTTTAACTCAATTAATTTTTTGTATTTTCCTTCTTGTACGCAAATACCGCCAGTACTTCTATACCCGCGATAATAAGCGTCACACCGAGCGCAAGCCAAAAATACCCCAAATCGACGTACAGACTCGTTGCGCTGTTTTCGTCAGCCCAAAGGTTGGGTATAGAAACGCAGCCGACGATAACCGTCACCGCACACGACAGCGCAATTAATACACCTATTACTGCAATTACAATTTTTTGATTGGCTGTAAAGCGTATTTTATTATCACGCGCTACCGCAACACCGTCCGCAGAAAAATCGTCGATGCCCAAAAATTCGGCAAGCTCTTTTTGCTTGTCCGCACTTATCGGCATTTGCCCGTTTTCCCACTTTGAAACCGTCTGCCGCGATACCCCCAAAGCTTTGGCAAGCTTTTCCTGCGACGCACCCTTTGCCCGCCGCAAATTATAAAGCTTTTGTCCGTCCGTCATAATCACCTCTTAAATATAGTCGTAATCGGAAAACCCGCCGCCGAATTTCAGCGTTCCGTTCAAATACGCCTCAACGTCCGGCTCCGCTATAACAGGTATTCCGCTTTTGCTTATATAGCTTCCGTTCGGCGTTTTATTCATAGACTTAATCCCAACGACAATATCACTCCACAAATCTAAAAGTTCGCCGCAAGCTCCGCATTTTGCATATCTCTCGTTTGTCGCGCCGCGTATCCAATGCATCCCTTTCTTTGTCAAACCGCATTTACAGTACGATACGTGATACTGCTTATTCAGTTTTAACGGAATACCATACGAGTGATTGTGATACGCTTCAATAGCATCGTCGCAATAGCAGTACGCCTTATCTCCAACCATATAATTATAGCTATGAGTGTGGTCAAATTTAAAATCTACTGTAAACGCCTTAATATTTCTATTATAAGAAATGAACGGATTATAATGCGTATAAATACTACCTCGCCACCCCATATGTGCATAAATGCTTGTACTGTCATAGTCATAACAAACAAACGCATGTCCTCTTGACAACTCGTTATAAGCAGTGACGAAAACAGGACGTCCTAAATCTATATTACTAATAATAAACTGTTTAATATCGTCATTAAATTCATAAGCGTCAAAAGTAATTTGCTCATAATCAGTATTTTCTTGATACCCAACTGAATTTAGATAATTTTTAAATAATTTACGAGATTCTGATGCACTGAGGCTTAAAGTTTCCTGATCTTCATAATATAAACTCAAATACTGATAACTTACCGCAAGTTCAGCCAATTTAAATTGTAATGAGTTAGAACTGTATATTCGTTTTAACAAATAATAAAATTGATTTACCGATAACTCATCAAGATCTTTTCGATAATATTTCCGAGCTTCATCATCTGTTAATGTATCATATAATACGCCAGGCGAATTATTTCTTTCAATTATATCTATTTCGTTTCCATTAGAAGCTACATCATATTGTTCAGGAATTATATCATCCGATAAATACGAATCAAAATATGACAACATCATACCCAAAGCAACAAATGTACAAGACCCCTTTTGATTCTCGCTAAAATTTTCAGTTAAACCGTTGTAGTAATGTTTTAAATATAGTCTTTTTTTATTAAGTGATGTTGAGGGCGGTAGCATTACACTCGAAATAGATCTTTCAACTGAATCAAAAGGCAAATCTACAGATATGCTTTCATCCGCTGGATCACATTTAATTACATAATCAATATAATTTTTTTGTTTTGCCCACGTATTAGCAGGAAGAATTGAAATTCCTATTGACAGTACCATAAAAATTGAAAGTAAAATGTGTCTCACACAAATCCTCCTTTGTTAATTAATTTCAATGTCCGCATTTTTTATTAAATTCTCAACCAATAAATTATAAAAGAATGCATATGATATTTCCTTTTGAGTTTTAGAATTGTAATAGCAAGTTGCGATACAAAAGTCACCTAAATATATATTTATAAAATTATGCTGTCCATTACTTTTTCCAAATTCTATTTTTAATTTACCGTTAATATTTCCCTCATCAATGTTAATGCAAACAAACTTTAAATACAAATTCCAAAAACCTAATCCCGTTATTTCACCCGGTACAGGAGGCGGGTTTATACCGAAATCTTTTAAATATAAGCTAATATTGTTATTAAAAAAATAATCATCACCGCTTTTAAAAATTTCATATTCAACCCAATTAGGTGCAGTAGTATCATAAAACTCATTAGTTTTTGAATTAAACACATAAAATTCTTTATCCAAAGTTTTATTATACTTACTTATATATTTACTTATGAAATAAGAATAACCGTTTGTTGCATCAAGCATATGCCAATTCAAATTGAATATTGTTTCTTTTTCTGTCAAATCATACCAATCATAAACAGGCTGCACATCTTCGAATACCGGCAGCGAGCCGTCGTCCGCAATCGGTTCAAGTACGGGTTTTGTATATTCTCTTACGTATAAGTCGGTACACTTTTCCTCCCACTCGCGGTTGTCTATCCTGTACCTCATTCGCCCGAGAAAATAGCCCCCTCTGCCCTTCGTATCCCAGCTTGCCGTCAGACTTTTACCTTGGTCCAAGTCTTCAGTGCTGCCCGTTGCCACTTCCGTCATCCCCGCATAAGTATCTGCTTCTGTTTCGGAATAATAAAGATACACTTGCACCCTTGCTTCTGCGGGAAACAGCGTAAACGTATTCTTTACCGTTGCGCTTGCCTTATCGCCCTCAAAGTCCACTTTTAAATCAAGCTTTGTTATTATCGAGTATTTTGAACCGTCGGGGTCGTTAAAATTTCCGTCCGCTCCCTTACCGCCGCAGGCGGCAAACGAAATGCACACCGCAACCGACATACACGCCGTAGCTATTCCCTTTAAAATCTTTTTCATATTCCGATACCCCCGAATACTTTAATACTATTATAATTATACTATACTAATCTGTAAAAATCTATATTTTACAGGTTGCATTTTGGTTGCGCACCGTTGCATTTTCTCTACGGTATAAAAAAAGACTCTACGCACGGTAGAGTCGTTGTTTTTTACTGATTTTCATATTCTGTTGCGCGGGGGACGGAATACAGGTCGAACTCGCTGTCTATATCGAATTCGCTGTCGTCGTCAAAAGCCGCAAGCTTGGAAATGGAAACCTCGTAAGCGGTCATCGTAACAAAGCTTTCGTCGGGCTGCTTTTTCTGGTATTCCCTGCTTTGAATTCTGCCCGACAGCGCGACCTTGTCGCCCACGGTCAAATTCCTTACAAAGCGCGCGTTTCTGCCCCAGGCTATCGCGGGAATGTAGTCCGACTTGTTATAGCTGCGGTTTACCGCGACCAGCAAATCGGCAATTTCGCGGTTAAAGGGCGTTGTTCTGTACACGGGCGGCTTGCAGATATAGCCCGAAAGCACAATAGAGTTGGGGTTTTTATCGGGCTGAGAGTCGAGAAGCTCGCGCACGAACACCGTAAGCATAAGGCGGGATTTTCCGTCCTCGAGCTTGTTATACGAACGGAACTGACCCAGCGCGCAGATGTATCCGCCGCGCTTCATATCCTCGGTCATAATCCGCTCCGAAACGGTAACGGGAAGTATATCCGCCTGACCCGAAAGCCGCATTACCCTGACGTAAAACTCGTAAAACCCTTCGCCGTAAACCTCGTGCGAGAACTCGGCGTCGGAAACTATTTCTCCGTAAATGTAAACCTTATTGTTTTTCTCCGCGTTGTAATTCATATATGCCTCCAAAAAAGTTTTTCAAATCGTTTTACTTTGCAGGGATTTGTCTGCCCGTGCCGTCGATAGTGTAGTTATCTTTATAGATAAGCTCGCCTATCGGCACGAAGCTGTAACCCTTGTTTTTCAGCGTTTCCAAAATTATGGGAACCGCCTCCGCGGTATGCAGTCCGTTGTTGTGCATGAGGATAATCGAGCCGTTTTTGACGCTGCCGATTACGCGCATTGCAATGTCCGTTGCCGAAAGGTCCTTCCAGTCCAGACTGTCAGTATCCCACTGTATGGTATAATAGCCCAGCTCAGACGCGGTTTTGATAAGCTCGTCGTCGTAGTCGCCGTAGGGCGGACGGAAAAGGTTGACGTCCTTACCCGTAACCGACTTAATCGCTTCGGACGAGGTGGAAAGCTCTAACTTGATTTCCTCGCTGTTCTGCTTTGACATATAGCTATGCGTCGACGAGTGCGTGCCGATTTCGTGCCCTGCCGCGTCTATTTTTTTGACGTACTCGGGATACTTCTCGGCCCAGAATTCGACCATGAACCAGGTCGCCTTTACGCCGCTGACTTTAAGCGCGTTCAATATACCGTCCGTATGCTCGACGCCCCAAGCGCAGTCGAAGGAAATTGCGACGGTTTTGTCCTCCCGCTCGACGCTGTAAATGGGAACGAGGCGCGTAGTGTTTCCGAAATACACCGCATACGCGCCCGTGTAGTATACCGTAACCGACAGCACCGTAAAGATAACCGCGGCAACCGCCGCAAGCAACGCGCTTTTAAGTTTAAAAGTTCTAATCACTGCTTACTCTCCGATAATATCACATTAAATACTAAAAATTATGTCTGATTTTGCCGTAAACGCACTACTTATGGAACATTTGCGACAATACTCTTTACCTATATTTATTTGACTGAAATTAAAAATATTCTACCGCACAAAAAAAAGGCGCGCCGTCGCAGCGCGCTTCATTCAGCATAAAATAAAAACCGTATTTGTCAACATCAAAACGGCAACAAAAAAGCTCTTGAATATTTTTCAAGAGCTTTTCTATATATTTAATTTTTTGCTTCGGAAGTTTCCTCCAAAATGCCGTAAGTGTTTTTGTAGGGTACGATATTGACAGTTTTCTTTTCTTGCAAAAATTTTGCTTCCTTATGCGTAAACCAAGACCGCGCCCACTTCTCTCTCGTTGCGCCGCTATCGTCTTGATACTTTACCTTAACGTAGCAAACTACCCACTTAACAACCTTTGTTACTTCACCTTGCTTAACGCCATTTATATATCCGCAATCGTAATGCTTTGATATTCTTGCGTTTAACGCATTTCTATATACGACCCTGTAAAAGAACAGATAAGCCGCTATACAGAGAAAGCCCGTAAATATGTAAGCAAGTATTAAATGCGTGTTGTTGTTTTTTTGTCGAAGGGCTATACCCGCCAACGTGCCGTGAGTGCTATAACCATCTGTCGGGTCAATTACTATCGTAACTTTTTCACCAATATGCTCAACCGCATATTGTTTTTGTGAAAACTGACCAACCCACCCAGAATATTCTTTACCGTCAGGCGCCACATACGAATAAATACATTCCCAAGCTCTTCTCGTTGTGTTTGAATCGCCGGGCGAAACATCTATTTCCCTTACATCTACAATCTCAGCTTCAACTTCTATACCATTTCGTAATAACTTACTATTGTTATAGTCGCTATAACAAAATATCCAAAACAGTACGGTTAACACAACACATATGGCAAATGCGGAGCTAATAAAAATTTGGTATACGATAAATTTATTCTTTATTCCTATATCCATATTCCGTCCTTGAAGTTTTGCGGTATGTGCGGCATGCACTATTTAAGCTTTCCCTTGTCCTTTCTGTTTTGCCTGACCGTTTTTTCGTAGCCGTATTCGGACGGGGTATAGTAAATTCTGTCTTTTAGCTTATCGGGCAGATACTGCTGATTGACCCAGCCGCCCGCAAAGTCGTGCGGGTACTTGTACTTGCCGCTTTGAGCCTTCGTCGCGCCGTCGCCGAAGGTGTTGTCCTTCAAATACGGCGGAACGCCTTCGTCGTCGCGCACCTCGCGCGCGTCCTTTTTCGCCGCGCCCATAGCCTGAACGACCGTGTTGCTTTTAGGCGCCTCGCAAACGTAGATTATTGCGTTAGACATAGGGATAAGTCCCTCGGGATAGCCGATTTTTTCAAATGCGTACATTGCGGAAGTCGCCACGTTGAGCGCGTTGGGGTCAGCCATGCCGACGTCCTCTGACGAGTGAACCACCAACCGCCTTAAAAGCAGCATAGGGTCGCAACCGCCCTCGATAAGCCGCATTGCGTAGTACAGCGCGGCGTTGGAATCGGACCCGCGCAGCGACTTGCAAAAAGCCGAAAGATAGTCGTAATACGCGTCCTCGCTGTAAGAGAGCGCCTTGCGCTGAATTGACTGCTCCGCATCCGAAAGGCTTACCCTTATGCTGCCGTCGGACTGCGGCGGCGTGGTGAGAACGGCAAGCTCTAACGCGTTGTACGCGGTGCGCAAATCGCCGCCCGAAAGCCGCGCTATATGTCCCAGCGCGTCGTCGTCTATCGAGGCGTTATATTCGCCCAGCCCCTTGCGCCTGTCGCGTAGCGCACGGACGAGCGCTTCGGACACGTCGCCGTCGGAAAGGTGCTTAAACTCGAAAACGCGGCACCGCGAAACGATTGCGGGCGTCATTGACGAATAGGGATTTTCGGTAGTCGAGCCGATAAAAATTATCGTCCCCCTCTCGATTGACGGCAACAGCGAATCGGACTGCGTTTTGTTGAAGCGGTGACACTCGTCAAGCATAAGATAGGTGCGTTTGCCGTAAAGCTTCAAATTGTTCAGCGCGGTTTCAACCGCTTTTTTTACGTCGGCAACGCCCGCCTGCACCGCGTTGAGCTTTATAAACTCGCCGTGAGTAGTCGCGGCGATTATGTTTGCAAGGGTAGTTTTACCCGTTCCGGGAGGTCCCCAGAAAATACAGCTTCCCAGCCTGTCCGCAAGTATCGCGCGGCGCAGCAGCGAGCCTTCCGAAACCAGATGCTTCTGACCGACGAACTCGTTTAAATTGTTTGCGCGCATGCGCTCGGCAAGGGGCTTAGCCCCCTCTTCGTTGCCGTTCAAATCGAATAAATCCATAATTAATCCAACAGCTCTTTTATCCTTTGCATATTGTCTCTGGCAGCAGCGTAGCCCTCTTCGAACGCCCTGTCCAAATCCTTGATTACGTACTGGCTCATGCCCTTCATTTCGGGCTCTATCAACAGGTCGCACATATCCCTGTCTCGCTCGTAGCGCAGAGCGGAATTGTGGGCGTCCATAATGTCGAACACGCGCAGAACCATACTTACGATATTGTTAACGTCGTCTATCGGCTGCGAGCAGTTTTTAAGTACGTCCACGGCGATAACCACGTCCGCGCCCATTGCCTTGACGGTATCTATGGGCACGCGGCAGACGCAGCCGCCGTCGACGAGCAGCTTATCGCCCAATTTGACGGGCCTGAATACGGCGGGAATAGTGCTTGACGCCTGTATGGCGAAAGCGGCGTCGCCCTCCGTAAAAAGGTGCATACCGCCCGAAAGAACGTCGGTTGCGACGCAGGAAAACTTTATAGGAAAATCCTCGATATTTTTAACCGCGAGATGAGCCGTAAGCAGGTCGCGCACCTTGCCGCTGCGAAGTATGGACATCTGCGTAATAGCCGCAGGGTTAAGCGAAATTATGTCGCGCTTTTTAAGCTTTAACACCGCCTCGTGCATTTTTTCGGCGGATACGCCGCTTGCGTACACGCCGCCGACGACCGCGCCCATTGAGCAGCCGGAAATAAACGCGGGCTTTATCCCCTCTTCCTCGAGCGCGAGCAAAAAGCCCGCGTGCGCCACGCCGCGCGCGCCTCCGCTGCCGAGTGCAAGTCCTAATTTTTTACTCATATTCGCCCCCTTGAAGAAGTATTTTATATTACTTATGAAGTTAATCCGCGTATTGAAATTCGCCGTTCCCGCAACCCTTCTCACCATGATTGCGGGCGCGATAATAATTTATCCCGAGCGCTATATATCAAGCTGCCTTCAAGGCTTTGCGATGTGGGCGGAATGTGTGCTGCCGTCACTGTTCCCATTTATGGTAATAACGCTTATTATGATAAAATCGGGCTTTGCCGAAAAGGCGTCGCTGCCGTTAAAAAAGGTGACGGGGCTGTTCAATCTGCCGCCCGCCGCAGCGGTCTGTTTTATTATAAGTATATGCTCCGGCTATCCCGCAGGCTCGAAATGCGTGCTTGAATTCTTCGAAAACGGCAGCATAAGTGCGAAGGACGCGAAAAAGCTTTCTGCTCTCTGCTCGACGTCGGGTCCGCTGTTCATTATAGGCAGCGTCGGCGTAAAGATGCTGGGCGACAAATCGGCGGGCTGGAAGATACTGCTTGCGCATTTTCTGTCCGTGCTGATTATTGCCCTTATAATCTCGTTTTTTTCAAAGAAGGACGGCGACGCCGACTTAAAGCGCGCGCCCGTAAAGGGCAACCTGCTTTACGACTCGTTTTACGGCGCGGTGGTTTCCGTCGCCGTGGCGGGCGGATTTATCGCCTTTTTCGCAGTAACGGCGCAGATACTGTCCGACTTCAATTTTCTTATAGCCTTCGAAAAGCTGTTCGCCCTGTTCACCGACGAACGCAGCGCCAGGGCGGTAAGTCTCGGACTCGTCGAGGTGACGGTAGGCTGCCGCACTCTGTCCGCCGCGGGCGGAAGCCTGAGCGTGCCGCTTGCGGGGTTTTTGATAACCTTCGGCGGAGCGTCGATACTTATGCAGCAATACGCGTATTTCGGAAAAGCGGGCGTCCCGCCGCTGTATTTCGTGGGCGTAAAGCTTGCACAGGCGACGGCGTGCTTTTTACTGCTGCTGCTAATATGCGCCTAAAAGCTTGAACGACAGGGCCGCCGCGGATATGTCCGCAACTGCGGATTTAAGCTTAGAATAGTCGCCCTCCGCCTCTATAAAGAACCTGAATTCGTCCCGCGCCTCTTTAATGGGGCGCGACTGTAATTTCGTCATATTCAGTCCGTGCGCGGCAACGCTTTGCAAAAGCTTTATAAGCGCGCCGGATACGTTGGGGCAGGTAACCGAAAAATAAATTTTACGGGTGCGCGCGCTTCCGTCAATCGCGCCGCGGACAAGCTTTAAAAATACGGTCGCGTTTTCGGCGCAGTCGGCGATATTTTCCTTTGAAAGGATTATCCCCTCTCTTCTGACGTGCGCGCCGACGATGCCCGCGTCCTCGTTCGTTTTTATCATTTCGAGGCTTGCCGACGTTGATGGCACCGCGATAAGCTTCGCCTTCGGAAAATGGGCGAACAGATATTCCGCGCACTGGTCCAGCGCCTGACGGTGACTGTAAACGCGCTTAATCCGTTCGGGCTTGCCCAGGGTTGCAAGCCGGTGCTCGATTTCAACCGCGCACTCCTCTACCGCCACTATCGCGTCGGAAGCCTGCAAAAGGTCGATGTTCTGCGTGACCTCGCCGTTAAGACTGTTTTCGATGGGAATTACCGCGCAGTCAGCCTCGCCCGAGGTAAGGGCGCGGAAGATAAGCGGAAAGCTGTCGTACGCTTTAAGAACGTGAGACGGCGTCATTTTTTGCGCCGCAAGATAGCTGTAGCTGTCCTCGGGACCGAGATAGGCTGTTATCATTATATCTTCTCCGCCACGCTTAAAATAAGCCGCTCGGTATCCTCCCAGCCGAGGCACGGGTCGGTTATCGACTTGCCGTAAATTATATCCTCTTTCTGGTTGCCCTCTTCGATAAAGCTTTCAACCATAAAGCCCTTGACGGTGTTCTTGAAATCGGCGTCGTAATTCCTGTTGCGCATTACCTCTTCGCAAATACGCACCTGCTGACGGAACTGCTTGCCGCTGTTGGAATGGTTGCAATCTATTATTACGGCGGGGTTAGACAAGTCCGACTTGGAATATGCCGAGCAGACCTGCATTACCGTTTCGTAGTGATAGTTGGGAATGTCGTTGCCGTACGCGTCGACCGCGCCGCGCAGTATGCAGTGCGCAAGCGGATTGCCGTCCGTCTCCACCTGCCAGCCGTTAAGCTTGAACACCTGCGGACTCTGCGCCGCGTAGACGGAATTGAGCATAGTCAGTATCGAGCCGCTCATAGGGTTTTTGACCCCGACTGGCACCTCTATCCCGCTTGCGACGAGGCGGTGAAGCTGGTTTTCGCACGAACGCGCGCCGACGGCGGCGTAAGAAAGCAAATCGTCTACGTAGTGTATGTTAGATGGATACAGCATTTCGTCCGCCGCGGTAAGACCGCTTGCTTCAATCGCTTTTATGTTCAGCTCTCTTATGGCGAAAATGCCCTTTAAAATATCCTCCGACTTGTTGGGGTCGGGCTGGGAAAACATACCCTTATAGCCCACGCCGCGAGTGCGGGGCTTGTTTGTGTAAATTCTGGGAACGATAACCAGCCTGTCCTTCACCCTTTCGTTAAGCCTGCCCAACCGTTCTACGTAGTCGAGCACGGGCTTTTCCTCGTGCGCGGAGCAGGGCCCCACAATCATTAAAAGCTTGTCGCTTGCGCCAGTTATAACGTCGCAGACCAGCCTGTCCCGCTTTTGCTTGATTGCTTTGAGGGCGGCGGGCATGGGCATTGCTTCGAGTATTTCTTCGGGTTCGGGTATCTTTATCTTTTTGTTAAACATTTTTATCCTTCAAAATTTTTTGTACGTCCGCGAGTATCTCCTCGGGTATCAGCGGCGAAAAGTCTTTTTTAAACGCATAGGAATTTCTGACCAGCGACGAGCTTATATGCAGACTGTCCTGCTCTGCGGGAAAGTATATCGTTATAATATCGTCTTTAAGCTTTTTGCTTGCAAACCAATTCGCGTTTTCGTATTCGAAGTCGACCGTGTTTCTGACGCCGCGAACGTAAAAGGGCGTGTTTTCCCGCTCCAACAGGTCGACGGCTGCGCCCTCGAACGCGACCACGCGCACGCGACTGTCGCCTGCGAATAGCTTTTTCAAAAGCCCCTCGCGCTCGGCAACGGTAAAGAGCGGCGCCTTGGCGGTGTTGACCATAACGGCCACCACCACCTCGTCGAATATTTTAAGGCAGTTGTCTATTATCTGTCTATGTCCCTTCGTAGGCGGGTCGAAGGTGCCCGCAAATACGCATTTTTTCATTTCAAGACCTTTTAAAAAAAGTTAAGTAAGTCCTTCCGTACTTCCTTTCGTCGTACTTTTCAAGCCCCGCGATTTCACCCGTAAAGCTTCTGTCGCGCTCGTAAACCGCTATTCCGTCCTCTGAAAGGATACGCGCGGCAAGGTTCAGCGCGGCAACGCCCGCTTCCGAAGCGTAAGGAGGGTCGATAAAAATCAAATCGAACTCGCCCGTCGTACGCGAAAAGTCCGCGCAGGTGACCTTGTAATTTCCCTCTATACGCGATAAATTTTTTTTGCAGAGCGCGACGCTTTCCGCCGATTTATCGTTGAAATGCACGAACTCCGCCCCGCGCGAGAGGCACTCTATGCCCAAGCTTCCGCTGCCGCAAAACGCGTCCAGCACTCGCGCGCCCGCAACGCGGTCGGAAATTATATTGAACAGGCTTTCCTTTACCCTGTCCGCGGTGGGGCGTATATCGCTGCCGTTAAAGCCCGCAAGCGCCATTCCCCTGTATCTGCCGCTTATTACTCTCATTTCTTTTTCTTGTCCTTGATTTCCTGAGCCTGCGCAACGACCTGCTGACGCTTTTTTTCCTTAAACCCGCCGTAGTAGTACGACGCGGCGTGTACGCCTATCGGAATGACAATCCATATAAAGTTGAGCCACTGCGCTTTAACGCCGAACACTATGAACGGGTAAGCCGCCCAGCCGAACGCGTATTTCAACAAAAACCCGCACGCGGTGTTTGGCGCGACGCACTCGATAAGCTGAAAAATAACGAACGGCACCACCGAAAGCGCGCCGATTGCAAAGCCCTTCCAAAGCGCGTATTCGCCCGTCTTGTAGTAGACCTTAACGTCGTTTACCTGCATATCGCGCTTTTTTTGCGTCAGAACCGTTTTTCTGTACGCCGAAACGCCGTTCTGCCTGCCGAAAATAAAATATGCGGCAATCAGCATTATTTCGCCGGCGGCAAGCGCGAAGCCCTGAATGACGGGCTCGTCGTTGTAGTCGGCAAAGAGAATTACCGACGCGCTGAGCACCAGCTGAAGCATGAACGGAAACGCCGCCCCCGCAAGAAAATCTTTTATTTCAAGCAGGACGCGCTGCCGCTTTTGCCGTGAGTTTAGTTCCATAATAGTATATCCTTTTTTTTAAAAAGCTTGTCCGCCGAGAATTTGCCTACTACCGTAGGTATATTCTTTCGCTTCGGCGGGTCACGCTTGTAAGCACCTCGTAAGAAATGGTTGCGAGCCGCGCCGCATACTCGTCCGCGTTTTCCATAACGCACGTAATATCCTCGCGGCATTGAGAAATAAAGCTGTCCATACAAAGCGTCTTTTCACCGAGCGGCACCGTGCGCGAAAACCCGTCGGCATAGCCGCACCTGTAGACGCCCAGCTCGCCGTACCGTTTGTCGGCGCGGTTGTAGCCTATGCCGCCGCCCGAAAACCGCGTCGTCTGCGCGCGCCGCGCGTAGACCTTTAACGCAGGCTTGACGTCCGCTTCGAAGCCGTATGGCGCATAGCCGTAGAGTAGTATTCCCGCCCTGACGCCGTCGAAAAGGTACCGTCCTCCGCGCAGCAGTCCCCCGCTTGCCGAAAGATGCGCAACCGCCGTAGGGCGATAAGTTTTTACGAAGCGCGCCGCCCGCTCGAACAGGGCGAGCTGAGCCGCGCTTGCTATATTGTCGTGCGGGGCGTAGAGATGCGAATATACCCCCTCCGCGCAGTCTGCGGCAATATTCAGAATTTCGGGCAGCTCGGAAATGCCGCAGCCCATTCTGTTCATGCCCGTATTTACCTTTACGTGGCAGGCGATGCCTCGGCAAAGGCGCGCCGTTTCGGCCGAATTGACGGTAACGGTCAGGCCGTATTCCCTTGCCCTTGCGGCGTCGTAGCCGTCGAGCGGAGGCGTAAATACGAGCACTGGCTTGGTTATGCCGGCAACGCGCAGGGCAATCCCCTCTTCGACGATTGCAACGCAAAAACCGTCGGCAATATCCTCGATACTGCGCGACACCTCTTCCGCGCCGTGCCCGTAAGCGTCGGCTTTGACAACCGCCCAGAACTCGCTGCCGCACGCAAGCTCTTTTATCCTTTCTGCGTTCGCCCTGACGGCGCGTAAATCTATTACGGAAAGCGTTTTTTGCATACCGTATATAAATATGCGCGCGAAGATAATTCGGTTACATTATATTATATCGGCGGCATTAAAGTCAAACGGTTGACATAAGCGGACAAAAATCGTACAATTTAATTATGAAAAAACTCGTCCCGATAGCGGCGCTTGCGGTTGTATTTTTAGCCGCAGGCTGCGCAAAAACACCCGTTAAAACAACCGTAATAGACGACGAAACAGCCGTAATTATCGTCCCCGAAGCGGCGTGCGAAACGCTTGAAGACTACCTCGCGCTTTTGAAGGACGAAGGCAAGCTGACCTACGAGGGCGAAAAAGGCGACTACGGACTTTTCATAACCTCGGTAAACGGCAAGGAAAACGAGGTTATTTCCTCTTCGCCGAGCTCGTCCGAGGGCTACGCCTGGACAGTTTATATCGACTTTACGGTGCACGGCGGCGTAATTTACGCGGGCGACGGCGAAACTTGCGTATACGGCGACACGACGCTGTACAAGGCAAGCTACGGCGTTTCCGCACTGCCCTGCATAGAAAACGGCACATACGCTTTGGTTTACGAGCACTACGAATACTCATGGTAAAGCCCGAACGGAAAAAAATTTCTCTCACCGCAGAGATTGCATATATCGCGATTACTTGCGCGCTGCTAATCGGCGCGCAGTTCGTTTTTTCGTTCGTTGCGGGCGTGGAAATAGTTACGGTTATATTGATAGCCTTTTCCTTTTCCTTCGGGGTGCGGCGGGGCGCGATATGCGCGGTGGCGTTCTCCCTTTTAAGGTGCTTCGTGTTCGGATTTTACCCGACCGTGATAATACTTTATTTAATATATTATCCGCTGCTCGCCGCCGTTTCGGGGCTGCTCGGGCGATGCAAAAGCTTTTCCTCGCCGATTTGCCTTATAGCGTTGAACGCCGCGCTGATTTGCGCTGCGGCGGTATGCGCGGCGTGTTACTTTACAGACGCGATAAAGGTTGCCGAAATTTACGCCGTTACCGTCAAGGTGCTGCTTTGGGTGGTTTTCGCGCTTTGCATAGGGCTATGCGCGATATACGATTTTGTGTTTTTCTCTGCCGTAAAGGGCAGGTACGAGACGCTGAAAATTATAGTGGTTGCAAGCGCGGGCGCGGCTATGACGGTGATATTCACCCTGTTCGACGACATCATAACCCCTCTTATTTTCGGATATTCCAAGCTGACCGCGCTGGCGTATTTCTATGCGTCCTTTACGGCAATGCTGCCGCAGACGGTCTGCGCCGCCGTAACGTGCGCAACGCTGTTCGGGCCGTTGACCGCCGTTATGAAAAAAGCCGCCGCGCGATAACGCGGGGCAAACAAAAGCCGCCGCGCGTTATCGCGCGGCGGTTATTTACTTTAAGGGAAGGCTTAAAAGCCCCTTTATATATTCTATTGCGTCCAGCCTGGTGGGCAGCGTTAGCAGCGCCGCCGTATCGCTTGCCGACCCGCTCAGCCGTATTTCTATTACAAGCTTTCTGAAACACTCTACCTCTTCCCCGCTTTCGGCGGTCGCTACCGCCTTTTCAAGGTCGCCCGCGCGATACTGCGAAACGGCGAGATTACTTATAATATACGTATTGTATTTCAGCGTGTAAGAGCCGAATTCGGTTCGGGCAAGCTCTTCGTCCCTGCGGCGGCAGACCCCGTCGAAGTCCTCTTTTTCTACGAGCTGACCGCAGTATTTCAATACGAGCCCGTCGTCGCCCGAAAGTATGCTGTCCTCGCAGCAGCGGGCAAGGTCGTAGCTGTCGCCCGAATATTTATACTTTAAATCGGCGCAGGTCACCGCAAAGCCGTAATTACCCAGCCTTTCGCTGACCGCAGCCATAGACTGCGGAGAAATGAGTATCCACAGCGAAAAAATCAATATTCCCGCGGCGGCAAGCGCGCCGACCGTGATTGTTGCAGCTTTTATAACGACCTTGTTCATAAGTTGAAGTAAAATAATTTTACCATAGCGCACGCCAAAATGCAACTGTTTAAAAAATATATTCTTATTATCGCGTTTCGTAAATATATTTAAGTATGAAGAAATTTTTGTGCGCGTTTTTTGCCGCCGTTGCGGCGGTATGCTTTTTGAGCGGTTGCAAAAAGCAGGTTGATTATTTAAGCTTCGTTTCGGAAAAGCGCAGCAATATCTATCTGTATTCGAACGACGGGTTCGAAATAAAGATATACGTTTCCGAACGCGAGAACCCCTATTCCGTGGACGGAATAAAGGGCGAGGTCAGCGACTTTTGCGAAATTTTCGTAAAGCTTCCGACGAACTACGACGAGGTTAACGTATCCGTCGCGGGTATCGACGGACAAATGAATTATAAGTCGGTAGAAAACTGTTACTATCTTAGCACGGGTGCAAGCATCACGGGCGAGAGCGTTGCGGTTACGCTTGCCTACGACGGCAAGAGCGCGGAATACACGGCGGTAAGCGTGCTTTACGACGGCGTTATAAGCTGCGAGGAAGCGATTAAATGCGCGGTCGAGCACGACGGCGAGCTGTTCGCCTCGCTGACCCAACGCGACGTATTCCTTGCGGAAATTATGGTGCGCCTGCTTTACGACGACGGCTGCTACTATTACGTGGGCGTATGCGACAGAGAAAAACGCATAACCGCCTACCTCGTTGACGGCGAGCGCGGAACGGTGATAGCCACCAAACAAATCGGATAAAAATAGCCGAAGCGGTTAACCCGCTTCGGCTATTTTTTTAATAATCGTCGTCGTAGTCCTCGTCGTCCTCTTCGTCGTAGTCGTATTCTTCCTCTTCTTCGGACGGCCTGCGTTTTAAAATAATTATAAGTATTATTATGAAAAGCAGTAACAGCAATCCGCCTATCAATATAAGTATCCAAGGAAATCCGCTGTTTGCGCCGTCAGTGCCGTCCGTACCGTCGGGATTGTCGGGTTCGTCAGGCGAGGTCTGCGTTACCGTTTTAGTATCGGAAAATACCATTCCGCCATATTCCGCAGTAGCGGTATACGTTTTGCTTTCTTCGTCGTAAACTATATTAACTTCGGGCTGTTCGCTCTCTTCGCACTTTCCGCACGTTATAGTCACGATCGCCTTATTATCTTCGCTCCATATCCATTCAGCCGTAAATTCGTGTCCCGTTGCGGGTATCGGTTCTATCTTTACGTCCGTTGCCTTCTGCAAATACGGGTATTCCACAGTTACGGTATACGTTACAGCTCCGTCCGTTTCGCAAGTCGGCTCCGTCCTCTCTTCCTTCGCTTCGCCCGTTGCGCTTCCGCTGTCACCGCATACCGAGCAGGTATACGTCACGCTCGCGCTTTCCGCTCCGTTCCATACCCATTCCCCGAGAACGTATTTGTGCGGTACGGTAGTACCCGTTACCTCTCGCGTATCGCTATACGTTATGCCTTCGAATATTACAATCGCTATAAACGTAACATCCCCTGCCTGCGTACAGGTCGCCGTCGTGCGCTCCTCGTCCACCTCGGCGGATACCTCTTCGGAATGGTTATCACCTCTCGTACACTCGAAAATAGCCTTTGCGTTAAAATAATTTTCCGCCCATTCCCAGCGCGACAGTCCGTCTGAATAGTCGTGCCCGAGCGCCGGCATTTCATTATCGTCGTAGGAATAATCGCAACGGGTACAGGAATGTCTGATATAACCGCCGTCCTCGCACGTTGCCTTAACCTCCGTTTGAGTCAGGTTGTGCCCGAGCGCGTCCGTATAATCGTCTTCGTAGCTGTCTTCGCAGCCCGCACAGGTATAAACGGTATAACCCTGTTCAGTGCAATCGGGCAGAACGACTTCCGCCTTGTAATCGTGCGTATGTCCCGTCTCGGGTATCGTATCCTTATAACTGTCCCCGCAGTTTGCGCAGGTATACTCCGTATATCCCGCTTCGGTTTCAGTAGGCGGCTTTTCCCCGCTCTTTTCATAATTGTGCCCCGTCCGGGGTATTGTCTGCTGTTCCTTAATAACGGTCCGGCAGACCGAACATTTTTCACCGTCCGTCAATCCGTCCTCGGTACACGTCGCAGGTCTGCCCTCAACCTTTTCAGGCGAATGCTCTGCAGTAGGTATTTCAAGCGTTTGCTTTGATACTTTTGTCTTCGAAGAATCGAAGTAAGCGTCACAACCGGAAACAGTACAGGTATAGTGAGCCTGCATTCCCGTTGAAGAACACGTTGCGGGCACTTCGGCTATTAATTCGCCTAAACTGTGTACGTGCTCGCCCGTATCGTCAAAAAAATTATGTTCAAGCAAATAATCGACATCCTTACCGGAATTGTTTGTACCTATAAAACTGCCATCAAGGTAATTAAAGCTTCCGTTTTTGACAGACGTCCCTATATATGCATCTTCGTTGAGTTCGCCTACGTTTATTTTATTTTGCAAACAAAGATTGTTTACCAATATTTTATCATAGTTCGGGGAGGGGATTGTATTACCGTAAATTTTTGCCGAACCGGAAACAGTAAACGAACCGCTACTATGTACTCCTCCGCCACTGCCCCAATACGTCGTGCTGTTATCGGTAATTTCACCGCCGTACATATCAAAAGTCGCACCGACATTGACATATACGCCGCCGGCAGTGTATCCGGAATTTCCACAGATTTTTCCGCCGTACATATTAAAGGTTGTTACGAATACGGCTCCGTAATAGAAACCCTTATTACCTGCCAGATTACCGCCGTACATATTAAAATTAGCGCCGGGATTAACGTAAGAAACCGCACAGGTTCCCCCGCAGATAACACCGCCCGTAAGGTAAGAATCTGTTTCCTCTTGAGTAAAATTATATACGCCGTCAGACCCTTTTTCGTAATAGTGCTTATGCGCTTCGTCGTTTCCGCAGTCAAATAAGTTCAAAGTTGCTCCGGCGTGCACTTTAAATGCCTCAGAATTGCCCGTATGTTTGAACTTATATCCGTTAAGACAAAGATTTACCGTACCGCTGATATAAATTACCACCGAGTGTTCAACGTCACCTTCAAGACAGTAATTGCCGGTATTCAACTCTCCTCCGTTGCCCGAACCTAACGGGTCGGCGCCATCGTGGCAGGGACAGGGCGGTATTTCCGCCGTTTTTTCAGTCTGCGCCGATACGCTTTTCCCGCATTCAAAGGACAACAAAAATGTGCAGCACGACAGTGCAGCACATAAAAATGACATTATTAACGACAGCCAAAGCCTTCTGCTTTGACTTACACTATAAGGGGCGCTCCCCCCCCCTATTTTTTTCTTATTTATGATTGTATTTTTCGACATAATTATCACCTGTTTTCTAATTATATCACGGTTGTTTGACAATTTCAATAATTTTTTTCTAAAAAAATTACAAAGCTTAAATTAAATTTACTTAAAAAAATTGATTATTATGCTGTTTTGTACGTACAAATGCTCCGGGCGGATAAACACTCTGCCGTTCTTTTTTTCGAAAAAAGGCGCAAGCTTTGCAAGCGTGTCGGCATACTCTTCCTCGAACCCGACGCCGAAATTTGCGCGGTACTCGCTTAAATTTATGCCGCTCGCAGTGCGCAGCGCAAGCATAATATACTCTTCTTTTTGACCGTTTTCGTCTATTTTTTCGCTATCTATCACCGCGAAGTTATCCGACAGTATGCACTTGAAATATTCGTCCAAGTCAAAAGTGTTGGTAAAGCGCACGTTATTGATACACGACGACGCCGAAACGCCGAAGCCGATATACTCGCCCCTGCGCCAGTAGTTTAAATTATGGCGGCTCTCTTTGCCCCTTTTACAGAAATTGGAAACCTCGTACCTTTCGAAACCGAGCTTCGAAAGCTTATCTGCCGCGTAAGCGTACTGACCTGCCACCTCGTCGCCGTCGGGCAGCTCGCCGTTTAAATAGTCGGTATATATCGGCGTTCCGTCCTCGGGCGTCAACGCGTAAACGGAAATATGACTTGCACCAGAATTTGCCGCGACGGAAATACTCTTTTCTATATCCGCCTCAGTCTGACCCTTTAAGCCTATCATTATATCGACGCTGAAATTTTCGCCCTTCAAAAGACGGGCGCAGTTTTCGAAGTCCTTTAAATTATGTATTCTGCCTATATCTTCAAGCTGGGCGTCTACGGCGGTTTGAAGCCCCACCGAAAAGCGGTTTATGCCGCTTTTTTTGTATGCGGCAATCTTACCCGCGCTGACCGTGCCGGGGTTCATTTCAATGGTAATTTCCGCGTCGGGCGCAAGATTGAAATTCTTTTTTGCCGACGCAATAAGCATAGCTATATAATTTTCGTCCACGACCGACGGCGTGCCGCCGCCTATATACAGCGTATCGAATTTGTAATTTTTAAGCTCGTTTTTCCGCTTTGACATTTCGCGGTAGACGCACGCCATATAGCTTTCGGCAAAGCCTATCTTGTCGGGAAACGACGCAAAATCGCAGTACCTGCATTTACTTTTACAAAAGGGAATATGTACGTAAATTCCACTCATTGTTGCCACCTGTAAGTTTTCATATCTACTTTGTCGCCGATAAATTTTACGCCCTCAGCTTCGAGCATGGCGCGCTGAACGCCGCTGCCGCCGAACGCAAAGCCCGGCGCAAGCGAGCCGTCCTTGAACACCACCCTATGACAGGGCACTACGCCGTAATAGGGATTGGAATGAAGCGCCCAGCCGACCTGCCTGCTTGCGCGTGGCTTGCCTATTGCGCGCGCCACGTCGCCGTAGCCGACGACCCTGCCGCACGGCACGGTTTTGACGAATTCGTAAACGGCGTTGAAAAAGTCGCTCATCGGTCTTTGTTGGTTTTAAGTATTTGCATGAACACCTCGGACGGAACCTCGACCGAGCCTATCGAGCGCATGCGTTTTTTGCCCTCTTTCTGTTTTTCAAGCAGCTTTTTCTTGCGGGTTATGTCGCCGCCGTAGCACTTGGCAAGCACGTCCTTTCTGACCGCCTTGACCGTTTCGCGCGCAATAATCTTGCCGCCTATCGCTGCCTGTACGGGCACCTCGAAAAGCTGACGGGGAATTGCTTCCTTCAAATTTTCGCAAAGGGTGCGACCGCGGTTATAAGCCGAATCCTCGTGCACTATCATTGAAAGCGCGTCGCACGCCTCGCCGTTCAAAAGTATATCAAGCTTGACAAGCTTGCTTTTTTCGTAACCGATAAGCTCGTAATCGAAGCTTGCATATCCGCGCGTGCGGGACTTGATACTGTCGAAAAAGTCGAAGATAATTTCGTTTAAAGGCAGGTTGTATTCGAGGCGGACCCTGCTTGCGTCGAGGTAGGTCATTTGCAGGAACGTGCCGCGCTTCTCGCGGCATAAGTCCATTATCTGACCGAGATAGTCGGGCGGGGAATAAATGTCCGCCTTGACGATGGGCTCTTCCATGTGCTCTATTTCGGACTGCGGGGGCAGGTGCGAGGGATTGTCCACGAAAACGACCTCGCCGTCGGTCTTAACTACCTTATAGCTTACGCTGGGCGCGGTGGTTATAATTTCAAGACCGAACTCGCGCTCGATACGCTCCTGTATGATTTCCATGTGCAGCAGTCCCAGAAAGCCGCAGCGGAAGCCGAAGCCGAGAGCCACGGAATTGTCGGGCTCGAAAATAAGCGAAGCGTCGTTTAGCTGTAATTTTAAAATTGCTTCCTTTAAGTCGTTGAACCTGCTGCCGTCAAGCGGGTAAATTCCGCAGAACACCACGCTTTGCACCTTTTTGTAACCGGGCAACGGCTCGGCCGCGGGCGCGTCCGCGTTGATTACGGTGTCGCCGACGGCAACGTCCAAAATGGACTTTATCGACGCGGCGATATAGCCGACCTCGCCCGTATAAAGCCCGTCCTTGGGGCAGAGGTTGGGGCTGAACACGCCGACCTCGACCACGTCGTAAATTTTATCGGAACGGAAAGTCTTTATCCTGTCGCCCGCCTTGATTGAGCCGTCCTTTACGCGCACGAACAAAATTACGCCCTTGTAATTGTCGTAATAGCTGTCGAAAATAAGCGCTTTAAGCGGAGCGTCGGAATCGCCCTGCGGCGCGGGAAAATACTTGACCACGCTTTCGAGCACGTCCTCTATCCCTATTCCCTCTTTGGCGGAAACGAGCGGCGCGTACGAAGCGTCAAGCCCGATTACGTCCTCTATTTCCTTTTTGGCGTCGTCGGGACGGGCGGAGGGCAAATCTATCTTGTTTATAACGGGAATAATTTCAAGGTTGTTTTCCAAAGCGAGGTAGACGTTCGCAAGCGTCTGCGCCTCGACCCCCTGCGACGCGTCGACGATTAAAATCGCGCCCTCGCACGCGGCAAGCGAACGCGAGACCTCGTAAGTGAAGTCGACGTGACCGGGAGTGTCTATTAAATTGAAAACGTACTCCTGCCCGTCTTTCGCCGTATAGAACATTCTTACGGGCGTAAGCTTTATGGTTATGCCGCGCTCGCGCTCTAAGTCCATAGAGTCCAAAAGCTGGTTTTCCATATCCCGCTTGGAAACCTGCCCCGTCTTTTCGATAAGTCGGTCGGCAAGCGTGCTTTTACCGTGGTCGATATGCGCTATTATGCAGAAGTTGCGTATGTTGTCTTTTTTCATAGTACCCTCAATAAAATTATGGAAATTATCCCCAACGCCGCAGCCGCGGCGAAACAGCAGGAAAGAAATATATTTATTACCTTGACAGGCTTGTTTTCGGCTTTGGTATTGCGTATCGAAAAGCCGAGACAAACCAAAGCGGTTACAATAATAAACGCCGAGATAGCTAAAACGAAAATGAAACCCATACCTAAGCTTAACGCGACAAGCCCTGTTACTACAATATCAGCCGTACCGTCACCCGTGGATTCGGGCATTTTAGGATTATCAAGTGCGGCGGGCAGATTAACTGCCAGAAGCATATCAAGCCAACACAAAAAGCACAACAAGGCAAAAAATATTATTAAAACTATAATTGACGGTATTCTTTTTGGTTCCATATTTTAATTTTAACTTAATTTTTGTATAAAGTCAATTTCTATTTTGTTGCAATTTGCGCGGCTAAACTATATAATTGATTTATGATACTTTCTTTGACCGCAGCCAAAATATACGGCTGGGAGCATTTAACCTTTATTGCAATTTTTCTGGCGGCGGGCGCGGGAAGCCTCGTTTTCGTAAAACTGAAGGTCAAGTCCGAAAGGGCGGTTGACTTAACGGTAAAAATTTTGGGCGGGGCGCTGCTTGCGTTTATTATCTTCAACAGAATAGCAATCTGCTTTCATAGGGAATCGGCGTGGGGATTAATCCCCGACAGCTTTTGCGGCGTGGGCAGCCTTTGCCTTGCGCTTAGCTGCATATTCTTCAAGCGCGGAGCATGGCCGTACCATATATTCGTTTACACGATGTTTTTCGGGGGCATGATTGCGGTATTCTATCCCGACTTTATAGGACAGAAATTTCACGGCGAGCCGACGGGATTTTTGTACCCCGCAACCATTTCGGGCTTGCTGCACCACGCGCTCGCGTTCTATATTACTGTATTTCTTACTATGACGGGGCATTTCAAGCCCTGCGTAAAAAAGACGTTCGTTCTGCCTATCGCTGTTTGCGTAATGCTGGTTTACGGTCAGTTTCTGATAGACGCGTTCGGGTTCGAGAACCCTATGTATATAGGCAAGCCGTTAATACCCAATACGTTTATTGCCTGGTACGTTGTCGAGCCCGCGCTGATAGGCGCCGCGTACGGAATAGCGTATTTGTACGAATACCTTATAAAAAAGAAATCCGCTGCGCCTGAGTCCGACGGCGAAAGCAATTAAAAGCCGCGCCTTTTTAAAGGCGCGGCTTAATTTATAACTTCAACGAAATGCGCATACCGTCGCTTTCTATTTCGACTATTTTCAGTCTGCCGTGAAAACGCTTGCTCTGCTTTAAAAGCTTTACAAGGTCTTTGCCGACCGGTCGCAGCGAAGCCGCCGTTTCGGGGTCATTATGCTTTAATATTTTCAAAGCGATAAACAGCGCGAACCTTGCACCAAACCACAGCCGTAAATGAAGTCTTTTACGGTCGAAAGCCAGTTTCATTCAACCCAGACCTCTACCTTGTCGCCGTCCGCGCTCTCGATTTCTACCAGCTTTCCCATTACGCCGTTTTTGACGAGCGAAATTATCTGCTCGAAATCAACGCCCTGTAATGCGTTCCACGCCTTTCCGTCCCCGCCCTTGCTGAGCACGAAGTCCTTGTTTTTGATGAGAAGTTCTGCAATAGACAGCGGCAGGTTAAGGTTGACCTTGTCGCCGTCGCCACTGAGGACGCGGACTTTTAAAAGCATTTTGGTAAAGTCAACCGACTCCGCGCTGACCGCAACCGTCTGCGCACGCTGTGCGCCCAACAGCTCGTCGCAGGTCACTCCCAAAATTTCCGACAGACGCGGAAAAAGCGATATGTCGGGGGCAGTCAAATCGTTTTCCCATTTGGAAACCGCCTGCGCCGTGACCGAACATTTTTCGGCAAGTGCTTCCTGCGTAAGCCCCTTTGCCTTTCTGTGCATTGCAATTCTTTCGCCTAATGACGACATAATTAATACCTCTCTTTTTATTAGTGTAACTAAATTATACCGCCGCACAAGCCTGATTGTAAGCGACTGTCGGTTGAATTGCTAAACTGTCGGTTTATTTTTTCTCAACCGCGGGTTGTATCGGCAAGGATACGAAAGTTTTCAGGATTTCTATTTCGAAATTGGGAATAAGAATTTCCGCCTCCGCCCCGTCCGACGCTATGCGCACGGAATAAGTCTTCGTCGCTAAACCGTACTGAAAAGCCCTTACCTTATACCGTTTGTATTCGGGCGAACGGTATGATTTGTCCTTCGTCCATTGAATAAAAGCAGTGCGCTTTTTATTTTCGACTATTGTCCGAATATCGGCAAACGGTATCGCCGTCAGGCAATGCAGGCTGGCAATATAAAGGCTGTCGCCGTCGGAGTAAATTTTCATTTCCTGCATAGCGTGACTGACGTACGCGGCGGGCTTTTCCTTTCCCCTTTTTATCTTGAAATGATATGCGAGAACGCTTATACTGCGGGCATCGTCGGGCACGCCGAGACGGGCATAGCTTTCGGCGGTAACTTCGTTCACCTCTTGGGTAAGCCTTTGAAATTCGGGTGATTTCGACCCTTTGAAATCAAGATAGCGGGATATGCAAAGCAAAACGACAAAAACGACGAAACAGGCTCCGCCGACGTAGAAGAGCCACGGGGCGTTGCCGTACGCCTCGGCAAACGGCAGTCCGTCGATAACGGCATCCAACACGCCCAAAATTACCATTGCCGCAACGAATGCGCATATATACATTATCACCTTTAAATACGTCGGAAGAGAATATTTCTTCTCGAACGCGCAGATAGCTTTTAAAGTCGCATCCTGTTTTGCAACGACTTCCGCATCGCTTTCCTTTATTATAAAATTATTGTAAGGCTGTCTGCCCTCCGCGTCGAAGCTGAATGCATTTTTCATTATTCCGTTGCAAGCCTCGTATAAAGAAAATCGTTTGCCAAAATCGTGCCCGCGCCGATTACGGCGGCGAGCTGCGGCTCGTCGGGTAAATTTACGGGAATACGAAGCTTATCCTTGATATACTCGGCAAGACCGTCCATTTTCATAAGTCCGCCCGAAAGATAAATTCCGCCGTGGACTATACCCGACGCGACCTCGGCGTCCAGCTTGGACATTACAAGCGAAACGTACTCCAAAATTTTATCGACGTAGGTTAAAATATATTCGTAGATATGCGAGGAATTGACCGCAATAGACGACGGAGCGCCGCTCTCTAAGTCTCTGCCGTCGGCAACGGTCATCTTGTTGTCGTCGTGCAGAAGACTGCCGACGGTGTTTTTGACCCGCTCGGCAGTCAGCGCGCCTATGCTCAAATTGCGCTTGTCGGCAAGCTCGTCGATAATATGCACGTCGATATTGCCGCCGCCGAGATTGACGTTTATGCCGTAAATAAGCCCGTCCTGCGACAGCGCGGCGATATTGGTAATGCCGTAGCCTATGTCGAGGCAGAACATAGGTCTGCTCTCGTTAATGGCGACGTTGTGCCCGAGCACCGCCGCGAACGGCGTTATCGTAAAGCTGACCGCGCCGATACCGCAATCGGCGGCGAGGCGCCTGTACTTTTCTTTAAGGTCTTCCCCGCTTCCGCACGGAAGGATAAAAATGACCTCGGTATATTTCGCCCTGCGGCGCGTAATTTCTATTTTGTCGAGAAAATAAGACAGCAGGCACGCGGCGAGGTTTTCGTGAACGACGTCGCCCTCGAACACGGGATTGACTATGTGCGTATTGACCGCCGCCCTGCCCGACAGGGCGCGCGCCTTGTCGCCGTACGCCTTAACGGTAAAGCTTTCGCCGTCCTCTTCAACGGCGATACAGGTCGCCTCTTTTAGCACGACCCCGCTGCCCGCAATACAGATTTTGGTTTCGCTCGAACCGAAATCAACTGCAATTCTCCTCATCGAAGTACCTCTTCAAGCATTTTTTTCACAAGTGAAACGGGCAACCCCACCACGTTGGTATAGCTGCCGAAATATTCTTTTACAAGCCCTCCGTCCTGTATGCCGTAGCTGCCCGCCTTGTCGAGCGGCGAACCGCTGTCGACGTAAATTCTTATAAACTCGTCCGAAAGGCTGTTGAAGCGAACCTCCGTCTTTTCAAACTCGGTAAGCTTTTTATTTTTGGTGCGGATACATACCGCGGTTATGACGTAGTGCGTTTTGCCCGAAAGCCTTTTAAGCGTTGCCGCCGCGTCGTCGCCGTTTTGGGGCTTGCCCAAAATCTCGCCCTCGAATACGACTACCGTATCGCAACCGATAACCGCGCAGTCGGAATACTTTTCAAACACCTCGTCGCACTTGCCCTCGGCAACCGAGCAGACGACCTGCTCTGGAAACAGCGACATATTGAACTTTTCTTCGCCCGTCGCGGGTACCACCTCGAATTCGGGTACGATTAGGGAAAACAGCTCCCTGCGCCGCGGCGAAGCGCTTGCTAAAACGTATTTCATAATTTTTTCTTCAAGTTAAATGCCGCATGGCTGCGGCATTCTTATTACAGTATTTCCAGATTTTTATGGAACGCCTTTTTGAACTCTCCGCCCGCCTGCATCGCCGCGCGGATTTCAAGGGCGGCGTCGCCGTCGACCTCCGTTTTCATAATCACGGAATCGCCTAAAATGTCGCAGTTGACGGACTTAATCGTGCCCGACATAGCCCTGTCCAGACTTTCGGCAATTCTCAGCATTATGCCGAGGCGCTTTACTATCTCTATATCGTCTTCCTGCAAAATATCCTTGTACTTCGCCCACTCGTAAAGGTTGATGTCCTCTTTCTTATGGCAGCACGCAGTAAACGCGGCAAGCACGATTTCCCTATGCGTTACGCCGTAAAGCGCGGCGTTCAAGATAACGTAGCAGCTATGCCTCTGGTGGTTGTAGAATTTAATGCGCTGTCCGCAGTCGTGCAGCGTAGCCGCAACCTTTAACACCTTTAAATACTGGCGCGGGAATTTGTGCAAAACCCTGAGCTGCTTGAAAAGCTGTATGCTGAGATTGACCACGTGCTCGACGTGCTTCACGTCGCAGCCGTAATATCTGACGAGCGTGGTAAGCGAATAATTTAGAACGTCGGAGATGGGCTTTTCCTCTGTTATGGGAAGCGCCTGATTGAACATTATGCCCTCTCTGAGCCCCGAGCCAGAGAACGTGAATTTTTCGAAATTGAAGAACGTCACGAACGATTTTATTATGGCAAGCGCCGCGGGAAGAATGTCAGCGCGCTCCGCCGAAAGACCCTTAATTCTCTTTTTCTTGTCGATGTCGAGAACCTTTATCATGTCGTAAACGGGCATAAAGTCCTCGGTGGGCATGGTGTAGTTATGAACCAAATCTATGGGGTACTTATGTACCATTTTACTTATTTTAAACAGATTTCTGAACGAACCGCCTACGCCTATCATCTGAACGTCGGGGTCCACCTCGTTTATCCAGGCAACCTTTTTAAGCTGCTCGGTAAAAAATTCCTCTATCTTCTGCGCCTGCTCCTCGGGCTTCAAGCCGTCGCCTGAGAAAAGCCCCGTAAGCGTGACCGCGCCGAACGGCAGGGTGGTATAGTTGAGGATATTTCTGCGGTTGTAATAGACTATCTTCGTAGCGCCGCCGCCTATCTCGAGAATCAAGCCCTTGGGCACGTCCATGGTATTTATTACGCCGCGGTAAACGTAGACCGCCTCTTCCTCGGCGGAAAGAACGCGGATTTTAATTCCGCAGCTCGCCTGAATTTCGTCAAGGAAGCTGCGCTGATTTTTTGCACGGCGAACCGCCGCCGTAGCAACCGCGATAATGCGCGTTACTCCGCTTGCGTCGCAAAGCTTTCTGAACATTTTAAGCGTTCTTATGGTTTCCGCCACGCGCTGGGGCTTTAAGAAACCGTCCCTCTCCATATCCTGACCGAGCCTGACGCTTTCTTTAAGTTCGTCAACAACCATAAAATAGCCGTCGGCGAATAGATTTACTATCACAAGCCGCGCGGAATTTGAGCCCAAATCTATAATGCCAATCTTTTCCAAAACATACCTCTGTAACATCTGAAACTAACGGAATTATAACATAGGTAATAAAATTTGTACATATTTTTTAAAAAAGTTTGTGTAGTATGCACAAACTTTTTTTAATCAATCAAATGCGGCGCTATGCTTGCAAGCGGGATTTTAACGAAATCTCGGTTGCGGTAATCGCGGTGCGGAATTATAAGCGTTTCGTCGCGTATCACCTTATCGCCGTAAAAAATTATATCTATATCCAGCGTCCTGTCGTCCCACTTTTTGTCGCGCACCCTGTCGCACTCTTTTTCCACGCGGTGAATTTCGTCAAGCAGGGCGTGCGGGGGCAGAAACGTGACAACGCACGCCGCGCAGTTTATAAACTTGTTTTTCGCGACCCCGCCGTACGGCTCGGTTTCCAAAAAAGCGGAAACCTTTTCTACGCTTATACCCCGCGTTGCGCCGAGCAGCGAAAGCGCCTTTTTTATATAACCCTCTCTGTCGCCCGACGACGAGCCGAGAGAGAGGTACGCCTTTACCCTTTCAAGCTCTACCGTAACCCCGACGCTTGCAAATTTCTGCTTTACGGGCGCGTCGGGCTTCAAGCACCGCAGCTTTATTCTGCTTACGGACGGGTACTCCTCCATTATGCGGAACGCGCACTCTAAAGCAAGCTTTTCTATCAGGCTGCGGCTTTTTGCACACTCTTTTTCCAGAAGCGCGCAAACCTCGGCGTAGTTAACGGTGCAATTAATATCGTCGCTTAGCGCGGGAAAAAAGTCGGTTTGCAAATCGACGTCGAATATAAAGCGCTGTGGCTTGACCTTTTCAAAGCCGAGTACGCCGTGGCAGGCTAAAAATTCCAGCCCGCGGATTTCAATTACGCCCATAAATCTCCTTTATAGCGCGCGCATTTTCTTTTACGTCGTGCACGCGCACGAACAGCACACCCTTGCGCGCGGCAAGACGCGTGCTTTCCACCGTCGCTTCAAGCCTGTCCGACGGGTCGCCGCCGAACATCGATTTGCGGCTTGTACCAAGCAAAAGCGGATAGCCGAAGTCAAGCTTTTCGTAGCCCTCCAAAAGCTGCCAATTCTGCTCTCTGTTCTTTGCAAAGCCTATTCCGCCGTCTACGCAGATTGCGTCACCGTCTATACCTGCGTTAAGCGCAAGCGAAACGCTGTTTTTCAAAAAGCCGGTAATCTGCGGAAATATGTCGCCTGCAAGCGGTCGGCGCGCGTTGTGCATTATGCAGACGGACGCCTTGCGCTTGGCTATTACGCCCGCCATGTCGCCGCCGTAGGTCAGCCCCCACACGTCGTTAATCATATCCGCGCCCGCATCCAGCGCGAAAGCGGCGCACTCGGTATAATAAGTGTCCACCGATACCGGAACGTCGAAGTTGCGTTTGATAAGCTCGAGCGGGCGCGCAAGGCGGGAAATTTCCTCGTCCGCGGACACCTCGGCGTAATTGGGGCGCGTGGACTGCGCGCCTAAGTCTATCACCGCCGCGCCGTCCTTGACAGCGTTTTCAACCGCCTTTAAAACCGTGTATTCGTCCTTGCGGCTGGGCGCGAAAAAGCTGTCGGGCGTAAGGTTGATTATCGCCATAACGTAGGTGTAGTTGCGGAATTCGTATTTGCCTATCTTCATAGCTTGAGTGAAAAAACCTCGCTTTTAATTTCGTTTGAGAACTCGCCCTTAACCGAGCAGGGCTGCATTTTGCCACCCGCTTTTATCGCCTTTTCTCTATCCACTTCAAAGCCCCCTTCAAAAGCGTGAACGAACCGCACACGACGACGATTTCGCCGTCCGCCTTTTCGAGAGCTTGCGTCACGCTTGCCACCTTGAGCGTCCTTTTTTTTCCGAATTGCTTGCGGCAGTGCGCATAAGTATCTTCAAGCGTCCTTGCGCGGGCGCCCGGACAGGCTACCGCAATTATTTCGTCTGCAACAATCTTTGACAGGTTTCCGTCTATATCCTTATCGTTAAGGCAACCGAAAATTACCGTGCGTTTACAATCGCGGGAATGCAAATACTCTGCAAGCGGCTCGAACGCGGCGGGATTGTGCGCGCCGTCTAAAACGTACTCTCTGCCGTCTACCCCGAATATTTCAAGCCGACCGCGCGGGCGGCAATTTGCAATGCCTTTATAAATCGCGCTTTCGTCTATACCCAAAATTCTTGCGCCCTCGATTGCGCACGCCGCGTTATGCGGTTGCAGACAGCCCTCTGCTTTAAGCGCAAACCTTTTGCCGCCGTAAACAAATCCGCCGTCGAAAATCGCGTCTATCTTATCGGCAAACTCGTAGTCCTTGAAAAACCGTCTTGCTTCGACGCTCTGGTGCGCGTTGATTATTGCGGGGCAGTCACGAATAATCCCCGCTTTATGGGCGCAGATTTCTTCGACGGTACCGCCGAGGTAAGCCGTATGCTCCAACGAAACCGAGGTAATTACGGCAAGCTCTTTTTTATAAATCGCGTTCGTCGCGTCGTTGAGTCCGCCCATACCGCACTCGATAACCGCCCATTCGCAGCCCTCGCCCGCAAACGCGGCGATAGCGGCGGCGGCGTCCTTCTCGAAGTCGCTTGCGCTGAACCGCTCGGTTGCGGCGCGGTAACCGTCGAACACCGACGGCGCAATCGGTACGTTATCTATACGGAACTGGTCGTAATAGCAGTAAACTTCGGGCGAGGTAAACGTGCCCGTCCTCTTCCCCGCGGCAACGAGAATTTCGGTAAAAAATTCCGCAGTCGAGCCCTTGCCGTTGGTGCCCGCGATATGAATTATTTTCAGCTTTTTGTCGGGACTGCCCAAGGCGTCGAGAACGGCGCGGGTCGGCCGCGTGGAAAAGTCAATCATTTCAACAATTATAGCACTCTTTAAAAGCTTAATCAAGAATATTGAAAACTTTTTTACGCAATCTAAGTGTATGGCTCTTATTTTTATTCGTACGGCGATTATATTTTTGACGCTGCTGTTTATTATGAGGCTTATGGGCAAAAGTCAGATAGGCGAAATGCAACCCTTCGAGTTCGTTATCACTCTGCTGATTGCCGAGCTTGCGTGCATACCCATGGCGGACTCGTCTATTCCTCTTCTGTACGGGGTCATAGCCATAGTCGCTATTTTTATACTGCATCAGATTGTTTGGCTGCTCGATTTATGGTTCAAGCCCGTAAAGACGGCGGTGTGCGGCAAGCCCTCGCTGGTCATAAATAAGAACGGCGTAGACGAATACCAGTTGAAAACCAACAACCTCGACGTAAGCGACTTGATAGAGAGTATGCGCGCGGCGGGCTATTTCAGCCTTGACGACGTTTATTACGGGCTATACGAATCAAACGGAAGCTTTTCCGCGCTTGAAAACCCCGACCGCAAGTCATCTTCCCTGCCCGTGCTTTTGATAGACGGCGGAAAGGCGGATAAAAAGAACCTTGAAATTTGCGGAATTACACGCGAAGAATTGCAAGCATTTTTATCCGCGCAGGATACGCAGCTTAAACAGGTGCTGGTTATGACGGTCAGCGGCGACGGCAGGGTCTACCTCCAAAAGCGCGGTGAAAAATACAGGATACTTGAAATGGAGTTGAAAAACAAATGGTAAAATCTATTATATACACCGTAACGGCGATACTTCTTTGCCTTGCGCTTTTTATAGGCGTGGAATTTTACCTGAACGAGCAATTCGGCGAGTTTCACGATACGCTTGAAACGCTTTATAAAAAGGTTGAAAACGAAACCGCCAACCGCGAGGACGCCTACGCGGTAAGACAGATGTGGACGGACAAAAAAAGCAAGCTGCATATATTTATCCCGCATAACGACATTTCCTACGTCGATTACTGGCTTAGCGAGGCGTGCGGGTTTATATACGAAAAGGAATACGGATTAGCGCTTGCGAATATCGAGGTATTGAAGGAAATAACCAAAAACCTACCCGGCGGCTATACCCTTAAACTTGAAAATATATTTTAAACCTTTCGGTCCTCCTGCTCGGGAGGACCGAAACCGTTTTCTGCAAATAAATTTTTAGGAATTACCAGCAAACAGTTGACATATTATACTATGTAATGTATAGTATAAGACAAAGCAAGGTATTTTATGGACGTTCAACTTAAAAAAGGCATACTCGACGTATGCGTGCTGTACGCGATAAGCAAAAGCGAAAGCTACGGCTACAAGATAATAAGCGACCTGCAAGGGATTATCGACATATCCGAAAGCACGCTATACCCTATTTTAAAAAGGCTTGAAGCGTGCGGCTGCGTCACTACCCGCACCGCCGAGTACAGCGGCAGACTGCGACGGTATTACAAAATTACCGTTGCGGGACTTTCCAAGCTGAATTCGGGAAAAACGGACTTGCTTGAAATTAATGCTATTTACAAAAAGTTATTCGGAGGAAAAATATGACGTATAACGAATGGCGCGACGAATTGAACAGCAACCTTCTATGCGTTTCCGACGCAGAGCGGCGGCGCGTCCTCGACTATTATGCGGAAGCCTACGCCGACAGGCGAGAGGCGGGCTTTTCGGAACGCGAAATTACCGACGGGTTCGGCGCGCCCTACGACGCCGCGCAAAGGATATTGAACGAAAAGGTCGAAGAGACCGAACAAATACACGAACAAAAACAGCCCGAAAAAAAGTCGGAGCCGGCGCCGAAGCCGCCCGAGAAGGTCAAAAGCGGGCGCGGCTGGGGATTTGCGATTGCCTGCATAATTTTATGTATTCCCATATTCGCACTCGTGGTGACCATGGCGGCGATTACCTTCGCGTTTTGCATTACCCCCGTTGCGATTATAGGCGGCGGCGCGGTTGCAATGGGCAGCTCGGTCGTGCTTATGATTGGCGGCGACGTGACCTACGGGCTGTACAATCTCGGCGGCGGGCTTATCACGCTGGGCGTAGGAATAATTCTTTTCCCTCTGCTTTACAAACTCGCTTCGCTTATGTGGCGACTTTTCAGAAAGCTGTTCAATGCGTTCGGCAATAAGGAGAGCGCGGTATGAAATCTATATTAAAATCATTTATTGCAGGCATAGTGATAATTGCGATAGGCGCGGGCATAATAATAGCCACGCTTGCGGCAAACGACTGGTCGTTCAGGGGACCCGACTTCGAAATGAAAACTTATACGGAACAAAACGAAAATTCGACGGTAAAGTTAAAGGTCGGCGCGGGCATACTGAAAACCGAGTTTTACGACGGCGACAAGATAGAAATAATTTATCCCGACAGCAAGGCGTATAAAAACGGGCTTGAGGAAACCGACGGTACGCTGAGCTTCGATTCGAGTATAAAGTGGTACGCATCGGTTTTCAGCTTCGGTCTTTGGAACGCGCCCGAAACGGTCGTACGACTGCCCGCAAACAGGACGCTGAATATCAGCCTGGATATGAACGCAGGCAAGGTCGAGCTTGCCGCGGGGAATTACGGTCGCATCGACGCGGACGTCAGCGCGGGTACTCTGAGCGCTACGGGAATTAATTGCAGCAAGCTTGACTGCGACGTCAGCGCGGGAACCGTCCACGTTAACAACGCGGTTTGCCCCGATATAGAAATCGATATAAGCGCAGGCACGTTAAAGCTCGGCGTTAACGGCAAAAAGAGCGAATATACCGTTAAAGTCGACGTATCGGCGGGCACCTGCAATTTGTCCGACCAGACGGGTACGACGGATAAAAGGCTTTTCGTCGACTGCTCGGCGGGCACCGTCAAGGTTGATTTTTCCGAATAAAAACAAGCCGTCTGCGCAAGCAGACGGCTTGTTTATTCGTATTCGCCGTAATCGCGCCTGTCGTAGCCGTCATCGCGGCGCGGCTTGGGCGGGCGCGGAGGACACGGCGGGCACGGCGGCGGACAGTCGTCCTTGGGCGGAGGCGGGCAATCCTTTTTCCCCTCGGTTTTGACGAGAACGGCGTCCTCGCCTACCTTTACTATCTGATGCACGGGAATAAACATTTCCCGTTTGTTTGTAAGCTTAAAGCCCTTGCTGCCGGGCACGGTAATGCCCAGCCACTCCTTTTCGGGAAAGGAAACCGTAACGTCGCAGACCTTGCCGAGATTTTTTCCGTCGCTTACGCTGACAACGTCCTTTTGTTTGAGCTGCTGAAATGAAAGTTCCATATACAAAATATATGCCGCACGCGCGCATATCTTGACAAAATGCAAAAAGCTTTCCGAAAACGGAAAGCTTTTTTATTACGGTGTTACGGGAATTTCTATTCTTATATACTTTATAATCGTCATGAACGGATTATGCTCGAACAGCCAGTCGAGCTTAAGCTTGCTGCCCGAAAGCTTCAAAAGGAAGTCTGCCTGAGTGTTGCCGCCTATAAGTGCGACAATCTGGAATGCGAAAAGCATAAGCATAAACATTACGCCGACGAATAGAATTACGCCGAAGGTCTTGTTGAGTATAATGAGAAATACGTTGTCTATTTCCACGATACTCTTTATTACCTTTACTATTATCAACCTTATTATGGTGACCGCTATGAACAGCCCCACGTAATAAACTATTACGTCGATGTGTATTTTCAATAAGAAATTGCAGAAGCCGCTGCCGTTTTCCGCCAAAGCCGTGCACATGCTGTTAAGCGCGTCCTGCACGAAGCCGAAATTGTATATCAGTCCGCCAAGAGCGTAGCACACTACGACCGAAATAAAGAAACCGAATATTCCGCCGGTAAAGAATTTAAGTCCTTTTCCGAACCCGAACAACATTCCGAGTAGACAGAAAAAGGCCGTAATACCCAAAACTATCCAGTCCGCTAAAATCATATGCTACACCTCCTTACATTTTTATCTTCACATATGTACCGCAATCGAAGTCTAATTGATTGTTGACCGCAATACAAGCTTTTATACCGTAAAATCAAAAAAATTTAGCTACAGGCCATACGCAGAAAAAGCGGCGGGCAGATTGTCCCCGCCCCCGCGTTTTTATGCAGCCGAAAATATTTTAAGACAGTTTTTCAAGCTCTGCCATAAGCTCGTGCATGTGCGCGCGCTCGTTCTCAATCTGAACAGTAAACTGATTAAAATATTCTATGTCCGCGTCGTTGGGCGTCGTGTGGTTCAAAAGCGCGTATACAAGCGCAGCCTGCGAACGGGTACGCTTTTGTTCGAGCATGGAAATCTTCTTCCTGCTGCCGTTTATCGCTTTTTTAAGTTTTGATTTCTGTAACATAAGAAACTCCCCTGATATATTTATAAACTTTAATTTTATTTGAGAAACAAATTTTTTGTCGAATTCCGTCGTTATTTAAGCAAGCAGCACAGCAAGGTTGCGCGCAGCTTACAAAAAGCGACTTACAGCATCTGGATACACGCCATAGTCAGCGCGTAGTCTTTTTTAACCTTTTTCAAAAGCGGGTCCAAATCCTCGCCGTATTCCTGTCTGCCGCGAAGCGCCTCGGTCAGGTTGCTTGCCGAATACGCAAGCCCCGTAATAGACATATTCTTGCATACGCCTTTAAGCGTGTGCGCCGCGCGGAAGGCCTCCTCCATATTTCCGCTGTCCATTGCATTGCAAAGCTGCGAAAAGCTGGGGTCGCTTAAAACCTTTATTAAAAACTTTTTAATTCTCTCGTCCGTTCTAAGTCGGCTGAATACGTCGTCGTAGTCACCCTTCATTACTTCGTAACATTCTTTTACCGTCATAATCTCTCCCTGCGGTTATTTTAAAACGTCCTTCATTGACGCGTCGTAGAAGCGGTATGCGTTTTTTCCGTTATGTTTTACTGCGTAGGCGGCTCTGTCCGCCTTTTCGAACAGCTTGTCGTAGTCCGTCGGCGCGCCGTCCGTACACGCGACGCCCATACTTACGCTTACGTCGAATTGCTCGAACTCGCGCGTGATGCATTTGAATATGCGTTTTATCTGCGATTCAATCGCGCGGGTATATTCCATAAATATGATAAATTCGTCGCCGCCGATTCTCGCAACTATATCCTCGGCGCGCGTGTTCGCCTTGGCTACGTTTGCGATATGCTCGATAAGCTCGTCGCCGAAAAGATGTCCGCGCGTGTCGTTCGCCTGTTTCAGGTTGTCCAAATCGAACATTATCATAGCAAACTTCTTTTTGCCCGACGCGCCGAGTACGTCGTTTATCTTCTGCTTTGCCGCCTTCTGGTTCAAAAGCCCCGTGCGGTAATCCTTTTCGACCTCGAGCTCGAGATATTTAATCTCGTTCACCTCGTCGTTGACGTCCACGATTTTGCCTATGCCGCCTTCGAGCTCGGGCGGGTCGGCGTCGTTCCACATAGTGCGCACGTAAACCTTGCACCAGGTTTTAACGCCCTTGATATTGAGCAGATATTTTTCGATTATGCTCGGGCTTTCGGGCGAAGAGCTTTTTATCTTTTTGATTAAATCGGCAAAGTCCTTCTTCGTGAACACCTTTTTGCCGAAGTCGCTGTCAGCGGGGTTGAAAATTTTTACGGGCATTCCCAAAAAGTCAGCGCCCCATTCGGAAAGCGTCACCATTTCGGGCATGGCGTTATATTCGAAAATAACCTCGCGCGAGAGCGACGAAAGAATTTTGAATTTGTTGCGCTCGTGTTCGAGCAGCCTTACCGTCCTGCTCGAAGCCTCGGTGCCCTCGGTTTTGAGGGTGCGCACCAAAGAATTCTGAATATCGTTTTCCACCGAGTCGTCGAATGAAACCTGTTTAAGCTTTTTATCAAGCTCTTTATGGCAGTCTTTGAAGCAGTTTAAAAGCAGAGGGTTGAACGCGCCGCAGGCGCCGTTCAAAATCATTTCCACCGCCTGCGCGTGCGGGAACGAGGGTTTGTAGACCCTGCGCGAGGTCAGCGCGTCGTATACGTCGGCAAGCGCGACCACCTGCGCGGAAATGGGAATTTCCTCCCCCTTCAAGCCGTCGGGATAACCGCTTCCGTCAAACCGTTCGTGATGCCAGCGGCAAATTTCGTAGCTTATCTTGATAAGCGGCTCGTTGCTTCTGTAAGGAATATCTTCGAGCATTTTCGCACCCTCTAAGGTGTGCGTCTTCATTATCTCGAATTCCTCGTCGGTAAGTTTGCCCTGCTTGTTGAGTATTTCCGAGGGTATGCTTATTTTGCCGACGTCGTGCAGCGCGGAAGCGTTGCTGATTAGCGTAATCTGCTTGGGGCTTAAATTGTATTTATCGGTTTTCTTTGCAAGCTTTTGTAACAGAAATTCGGTTATGGCGTGAACGTGCAGAACGTGCAGTCCGCTTTCGCCGTTACGGAATTCGACTATATGAGAGAGTATCTCAATCATAAGTCGGTTGTCCTTCTCTTTTTCGTAAATCTGCGCGGCAAGGCGTGACGACAAATCCTTTTGCTTTTCGCCGAGGAGTACGTTGCTGTCCACGCGGTGGCGGACCGTTCTCTCGTCGAAGGGACGCGAAACGTAGTCCACCGCGCCGAGTCCGTAAGCCTTATCCATATACGTTGACGCCGTTTCCGCCGAAATCATAATTACGGGAATATTCTTTATCCAGCCCTTTTTATTCATCAGCTTCAACAGTCCGAAGCCGTCCATAACCGGCATCACTATGTCGAGCAGCATCAGGCTGATATTCATTTCCTGTTCCTGAATTATACGCGACGCGATAAGCCCGTTTTCCGCTTCGAGAATGTCGTAATCCTCTGATAGCATATCTTCGAGCAGGGCGCGGTTCATCTCCGAATCGTCAACTATAAGAATTTTCTTTTTTGCGTTCATTTATCTCAAAGAGCCTATTATTCCAGTTTGTTATACATTGCTTATGATACTACATTTACTTATTTTTGTCAACAAATATCGCGTTATAAAAAAGGATACGGCGAACGACCGCCGTATCCTTTTTTAACCTATACATTTTCTTATTTGTTTAAGCGCGCTTTTTTCAAGCCGCGAAACCTGCGCCTGCGATATTCCCACCTCCTGCGATATTTCCGTCTGGGTCTTGCCCTCGAAATATCGTAAAAGCAGAATATCCTTTTCCCTCTTATCCAGCTTTTGCATAGCCTCGTACAGCGCAGCCTTTTCCGTCCACACCTCGTCGTTGTTCTTGACGTCGAAAATCTGGTCCATCAAAAGCAGAGTATCGCCCGATTTATTATATACGGGGTCGTACAGCGAAACGGGGTCGGAAATGGCGTCCAGCGCGTACGCCACCTCGGAAACCGCGATATTCATTTCCTTGGCTATCTTGTCGTAGGTGACGTCCTCGTCCTCCACCTCCAACCTTTCCCTGACCTTCAGCACCTGATAAGCGGTATCGCGTATCGAGCGGGAAACCCTCAACGAATTTCCGTCCCTTAGATACCTCTTGATTTCGCCGAGTATCATAGGAATAGCCTTTGTACTGCGAAACCGACTTCAATGTTTTAGTAAGGTTATTATAGCATATTATGGGGGCAATTGCAAGCGGAATCAAAAAATAAAAATTTTGAACATTAGTAAAATTTCCCATAAAAAAAGTCTTTGGAAAAGAGTTCCCAAAGACTTCCTTGATTATAAAAAGTTAATCGCTACTATTTAAAGGCATTTTCCCAACCAATAATTGTTCATATTCATTTTGCTTCAAATAGACCTGAATTTTTCCGGCTGTCAATACAACTTTATGCACAATGGCTCTTACAACATTTTGCTTTTGTCTTTCGTCTAACTTGCCCCAAACATCAGGTAAAGTTCGTAACATTTCAGCCTTTTCTTCCATCATTTTTGTAATACCCTTTTTTTCCTTTTCGACTTCAATGTTCTTTTCCTGCTTCTTAATTTCAAACTTTACTTTTTCGGCTTCGTCTAAAATACTGTCATCGCCAAGTCTTTGATATGCCTTAACTAATCTGTCATATTCAGTTTTTAATTCAGAAATCTTTTTAGTTAATCCCTCGATTACATCGCCGTCAGTTGTCAGCTTTTCTTTTATATCGTCTTTATAACGCATTGATGAATTTAAAATTATTTGTACCACAGCTTCTTCAACTTGTTCGGCATCATACTTATAATTAGCACAATTTTGGTCTTTAATTAAATTCCTTTTTCCATTACTTTCATATTGAGAATAGCAAATTAATTTTAGTTTTTTATTCTTCCCTTTCCCATATTGCATATATCTCATTTTTGCGCCACATCTTCCGCAATATAGCAATGACGACAATAGATAAGTTGACGGATTTCTTGTTACGCTTCTGCTTTTAAGTATGCGCTGGGCTTTATCGAAATCTTCATCCGAAATAAGCCTTTGATGTACGCCCGGATACTGCTCGCCCTTAAATGTTATTTCTCCTAAATATGTTCTGTTCTTTAAAACATTAAAAACGACAACATCAGAAGAAAGTCCAAGCACTGTTGCAATTTTTAAAGGAGAAAATTCCATTGAATTATATAATTCAAATATCTTACGGACTATTATTGCTTTATCAGGGTCAACTGCAAGATTTCTGATTTCTTTTGAATAATAATACCCATAGGGGGGATTTCCACCACCTTTCCATAATCCTTCTAACGCTCTTTGCTTGCGCCCTAAAAATAATTTAGTAACGATAGCATCGTGGTCCATTTCAGCAAATATAGAGAGTATGGAAATCAATATTCCATATGTCTGTTTGCTTCGGGAATCAATACTGTCTTTAACGGCAAAAAAGTCGCACTCGGCTTTGGCGCAATCTTCTTTTAAAAATTTTAAAATAAGCATTTGCGTTCTGCCTATACGGTCAAGAGAATGAGTAATTACAAATTTAATTCTTTTCTCCTTCATAAGTTTTAAAAGGCACTGAAATGCAGGGCGTTTATCGTTCATACCCGTATAACCGTCGTCAACGAAAACTACTACATTTTGTATATCGTAAGCCTTGCAATATCTTTCATTTGCTCCATATTGGACATCTAATCCATAACCGTCCTGCGCTTGCGAATCAGTTGATACTCGCAAATATATAGCCGTAATATCCGTCATTTCGTCCGTGATTTCTTCGTAAGTCGGATAGTTAAATTTAATTACCTTGCTTTTCTCTTTCATAAATATTTCTCCAAAGTATAATTTATCTTATAGGTTTTCTTTCGGGATAATATTTGTAATAAATCTCATTCACAATATCGCTTATATATTCGTTGATACAAATATAATTTTTTAAGTCATTGAGTTTTATTTTATTGTCCCCCATGAAAATCTCTACTTCTTCAATCATAATCCTCCAAAAATATTTAAAGCCTTGATTTTTAATAATTATTGCCAATTAATAGAAATAATTAAAACAAAATCAAGGCTTTTTTCTATTCTATTTTAGGGCCATACTGCTTCTGCAAGGCTTGATACCCTGCGTAAATCAGTTCTACCTTTGTAATACTGTTCTTTTTGAGAAAGACCGTTATTTCTTCGTAAAGCTGTCGGTCTATGCTTGTTTCAAACACTTTGTTCTTTGCTTGTCGTTCTTCTTTATGCTTTTCTTCGTATCGTCTTTGCGCTAACCGCTTCGGCGTGTCGGGCTTTTTCGTTACCATAATTTCTCCTATGCCACATATATAAGTTCTGATAAAATTTCTTCTTCTATGAGCTTCTGCATTTCCGTCTGTCTGCGGTAATCTTCTATAAAGTTTCCCGTTCTCTTATACCTTTCGTCTTTCGATAGCTTTTCAAACATAGTGTTATAAAGTTCGTCAGCAGCCTTGTCAATACTGTGCAGATATTCGGGAAGGTTGGCTATTGTCCAATCAAGCCCTTTATCTTCAAGATACTTTCTTTTAAGCGTTCCGTATTTACCGTAAACGTGTTGAACGGTCTTTACGTTCGCTTGATACACCTTAATCTCCTCAACCGTCAAGCCTTCGCCCCTATCTGCTTTTGCAATGATTTCCTGTACGTTCATAACCATACCTCCGTTTTTTATTATAATCGTATATATACGATATAGTATTTTTTTGTATTTGTCAAGGCTTTTTTAAAAATTTTTATTTTTTATGCGTAATTTTTATGTTACCAATGCGGCTATACCTCTGATAAGAAATGGACAGGCAACAACTATAACAGCAATTACGACCAAGCCGATTACATAATTTATAAGCATTTTTCTCGCTTTTTCTTTATCTTCGTTTTTGTGGGCAATGGCTATCATAACGCCTATAACGATACTCCATATTCCTGCGGCGGCAAGCAATACCCACCACATATAAGGACTATATTGAATAAACAAATACTCGACATAGTTACTTACTTCTTCATATTGGTCGCCAAGTTCCTGTTTATAAGTATGACCGCACGAGCTACAATGGTATGTTCTCGTTGTTATACCGTTTTTAGATTTAACATCGGTTATAGAATAGCTGTGTCCATTAGCGGCAATTACCGTATCGAACGTATCTCCGCAAGTATCACAAACGCTTCTACGCATACCTGTACTTGTACAATTTGGCTCTGTAATTATTGTGTTTGTATAGTTATGTCCTGTCGGAAAAGTTCCGTCGTTTTCGTTGTACGAATGCCCACAGAGCTGACAGGTAAAAATCGTTCTCCCGTATTCAGTACAAGTTGCCGGTTGAAAAGTCGATTCGTAATTATGCCCGTATGCGTTGGTAAAATTATCTTTGTAAGCATCTCCGCATCGAGTACAAGTATATGTTGTATAACCGCCCGTCGTACAAGTCGGGGCAATCGTTGAAGCAACATAATAATGCCCCATCTCCTCTATTGAATAATTTGTATATGTGTCGCCACATTGAATACAGTCATACTGCAAATATCCCCCGCTTATGCAAGTCGGGCTTTCCATTGATTCTATATAATAGTGATTTATTGTATAAGGATATACTGCACTTTTTGTTTTGGAAGATAATTTAATGGTATGTTCCCCTTCTTCTCTTATCCAAGTTCCTTTGGAATAAGATTTACCGTCAAGAGTTGCCGTCCACGAAGCTCTATCCCATGTAAAATACACACTATTATCCGTATCCGACTTTACAAACTCGCCATTCAATTCTGCCCCAAACTCTACCCATTTA
>CAJTJC010000008.1 GCA_910576655.1 uncultured Christensenella sp. | reverse complement strand
AAAGAAGCCGAAATATCGACTTCTCTCTCGGGGTGTTCGTATACCCCTCGTCTGGTGACCCTGCCGGGAATCGAACCTGATTTTCAATAAAAAATGCTTGAAAATAGATAAAATTACGCATTTTTCGGGTAAAAATAGGGGTAAAATAGCTGTTTTTACGTTGTTTTTTGCCTTGAAGAAACAGCTTTTTTCGTTTCGGGGCAGTTTTGGGGCAAAATTCTTTAATATTTAAGCTTGTTACCTTCTTTCAGAAGGTATTCGTCGGATAAATCGGTATAAGCGTTGCCGAGTTTACCTAAACTGTGCCCGACGAACTCCATACGCGCGACGTCTGAAACTCCGCACTCTTGGCAACGGGTGTAAAACGTTGTTCTTAAATCATAAAGCTTGTGATTCGGCAGGATAGAGCGAAATTTTTCGCGGATACATTCGACGATATAAAATTTTAATTCCGTTACGCCGTTCAGATATGGGCGAAGCATAGGCGTAACAGGAATTTTTTTATATTCGACTTTTTTCGTTTTTCGCTTGCTGTTTACGGCAATTATAAATTCGCCCTCAATGTGAGCCGTGCTATATTCGTTTGGACGTAAGCCTGTATAAAGAGCGACTGCGAACATAAGTTGATAAGGCGTTCCCGCGGTTAATTCAAGGAGTTTGAGCTCTTCAGCTTTCGTCAAGGCTTTTCCATGTTCGCGTTCGTGCGATACGGGCAAGAGAATTGCCAACGGGTTACGGTCAATTAAATTATGGGCGATAGCCGTTTTGAAGATACCGTTTAACAAGGAAAAAACGTCCTGCGCTGTTCTTTCGTATCCGCTTGATAAAACCTTGTCAATTACTTCTTGACATTGCGCAGGGATAATCTGTCGCAATTCAAACTTTCCGAGATAGGGCTGAATATGAATAGTATATCTTCCTAAGTCGACCCTGTAAGTTTGTTTACCGACTTTCCGCTTTCGGTAGTTCTCGAAGTAGTACGTTGTGAATTCGTGAAAATTCGTCGGAACTTTTTGACTGTTCATCGTGTAGTAAATAGCGTTAAGCCTATCTGTAAATTTTTTGATAGCTTTTTCTTTGTCTGTCGCAGAAGCGTTAATATTCAGCCCGTCGCGGCGGTAACGCAGTTCAAAGCTTAACCGCTTTCCGCATTTACGCGTTCTAATATGAACGTCAAGGTCTTGTATTCTAATTGTTCTTTTAAAAGTTTTTGGTTTTTGCATTTCTGAGTTCTCCTTTGGGATATTCAGAATTGCGTCGTTATTTTTAATTAATTCGTCAAATCTTGAATATAGTTTTTCCTCCTGTTTTGTTTGGTCTACGCTGTAAATGATTTTGCCTATAAGTGGCAACAGTCTTTTAAAGTCGGTGTAGTCCTGTTCGCTTATGTAAATTGAGTATTGCATTTTTTAACCCCCTGCAATTAAGTAGGGGGTATTTTAAAACTACAATACAAAAGTAATTCGTCAATTTTTGACGGATTTAAATTTTGTGTCAGGCGTCCACGTTGCAAGCAAGCTCCAAAGCGTTTCTCGCATATCGGGGGAAAGCGATTGATAAACAGAAAGAAGCTTGCGTTCTTCCGAAGAGAGCTCGTCGCCAGTCGGCGCGACAGTTCGTATCCCGAAGTCGTCATTTGAAATTCCGAGAAGCTCGTCAACAGATATGCCGTAAAAGTCAGCAAGTCTAATACAAGCGTCGATACTCGGCAATACCTCGTTACGTTCCCAACGACTTAGACTACCGTTATTTATCCCTGTTTTGTTTTCGATTTCTTTTAAAGTTAGATTTCGTATAACTCTATGTTCTTTTAAAATTTCGCCAAAATTCTTCATATTTACAATCTCGTAAAAAAATTTTACTGCAAATTTACAGAAAATACTTGCAATCTGTAAACAAACAGAATATAATGTATTAAAAATCTGTATGTTTGCAGAAAGAGTTTATAGCGGTCGGGCATATACTCGCCCGCAAGCTATCGGGCTTTAAAACGCAAAATACGCAGTCTGACAGCGTTTGAGAGGTAAAAGAAAAGTGTTAATAATAGTTTTTGCATCAATAACAGCGGTTTGTTCTTTAATAACAACTATTTGCTTTATAGTGCAGATAGTTAGAATTATTAAAGAACAAATAGAAAACAACTCAAAGAAAGTTTTATCTTTCTTTGAGTTGAATGTAATTGAAAATCAGAAAATCGAAGTATTTGAAGAAAACGTGCCTCCAAAAATAAATCATTTATAATCGTTTGTATTAATGTTAAAAGAGTAGATTGTACAGGAATTATTTAAAAATGAATATTCCGAATTGTTAAGAAAAAGAGAATAATTTCTTATTTCGTCGATATGGTGTTCGTGGTAACGAGAAGTATTTTTATTATGCTCTTCAAATCGAATTTGTTTATAAAATTTAATTTTAAACTTATTTTCTACTGTTACCATTCTAACTGTAACAGAAATTTCTTTTTCATTTGTAATAAATATTTCGGGTAATAAGAAGTAACCAGCAAAAGCGGAAAAGGCAGGAACAGCAAGCGGAACTCTCAATCTAAATTTATCTATATCCTGTTTTAATGAGTTTGTCGGACTAATTCTAAACCATTCTGGGTTAAAGTTTGAATTAATTGTTTCAACAGAATAGCTTCTTTTTTTATAAATAATTTCAATACTTGCGATAGTACCAGGGACAGCAGAAGAATTACAAATACTAACCGACATTAATGCAGTGCCAACTATTTCGCCTGATGGTTTTTGAAAATACAAATAATAACAAGACTGTGGGCTTTGGTTTATTACAAGACTAATTTTGGGCTTTTTAAACCGAACACTGATAAAACAAGTTATTACACCTACTACAACTGATAACATAGCACCGATAGAGGCAAAAAGACTAATAATTTCCGCAATACTCAATTTGACTTTCTCCCTATGTAAAAATTTAACACGCAAATAAATTTTATCACACATAGGGGGCAAAGTCAACTTTCAATAAAATTTAAAGGAGCAAAAATGAAGAACGAAGAACTTATTGAACCTATTGAACGGTTGGAGCAATTCATATCGGAATTGAAGGTATTAGGCGAAATATCGGAAAAGATACTCGGCGCGGAATTAAGCGAATATTCGCCCGTAGAAGAAGTGCATACAGCTACCATAGAAGCTATCAATCATTTAAGCTCTATTATTACAACGCTTTCGGGTGAAATATTGCAGGAGTTAAAAGACGGTCAACGAACGTAGTCAACGTTCTGAGCATACAAGCGCGGTCAAAGGGATATCAGACGGGGCAAACCGTTGATATAAAAAAATCAAATAAGGGGGCGGAAAAGCTCCCGAAGGAGCAAAAGGAAAATGTCAAAGAAACATTACACCCCCTCGCGCAACGGCGGTTCGGGCGCAAAGATAACGGCAATTATCGCGTTATTTTTTGCGCTTATCGTCGGCGCATACGTCGTCCTCTCGTTGGTATACAAGAGCTGGAACCCTGTCAAGTGGACGGAAACAAAACAAGACCAGACGAACAACGACGGCAACAACGACGACAAAGACCCGTCGGACGACAAGCTCGTCAACTCGGGCGAGAATAAGGGAATATACCTCAAAGCGAGCCGCATTGCCTCGGACCAGTACGAGGACTAAGGCATAGACGCGCAAGCAAACACTGCGTACAGCGTAACGGCAACGGTCAACGACGACGCAGTAGACAAAAGCGTTATAGGCAGCGTTCTTTGGAGAGACGGTTCGAGCACTTGGGCAACGGGCAAGAATATCAACGATTACGTTTCGCTCAATCAGACGGTACAGTATGGGCTTGATTTCACGCTCACCGTAAAGCAGGCGTTCAGCGAACCCGTAATGATAAAGGTTGCGTCGTGTATGGATAGCAGCATATACGGGACTGCGCAGGTAGACCACTTGAAAGAGCTTAAATCGTTTACGGCAACGCTTAACCCCCCATACGGTAACGACATCGGAAGAATAAACGTCGGCGACAAAATGAACACCGTTCAGATAACTCCGAACTTCGGCGAAGGCACGGTCGAGGGTACTATATCCAACTACAAGACCACCTTCACCACTAACGCCTATTTCAGAACCGAATTAAAATCGAAGTTAGATAATTTCACTTCGAGTATGGGCGGGGTTTATAATCCCGTACAAAAATTTTATACCACTGGCAAAGACTTCAAAATTAACTTTCAAGGTAACGGAGGCAATAGCATAGTTCAAGGCGGACTTGTAGTCGGTGGAGGTCCGTCACCTAATGCGGTAATCAATAACTTCATAGTCCAGCGCGGGGCGACAAACGCAGCAGGTTCAGAAACAACAACAGCAGGCGTAACGAGGATAGAATACGAAATAACGTACAGCTACGGCGACGAGTACAGCGTAGTCAAGACCTGCCACCACGAGCACCCCGACGACCAGTTCAAAGACGAGCCTACAAGACTATACGCAGCGTTCAGAAAAGATTGTCTGTCACTTATCAGCACAATAACCGATATTAACGTCGCGCCCGATAATATCGTCGTATTACCTAATTGACGGAGCGGAAATGAAATCAGCCAACAGAACGGCGCACGCAATTTTAATGTTTGCGATAGCGTTAATCTTCATTTTTTTCCAGACGGGCGGCGGTGCGGTTTACCGTACCGCCGTTTCCGCCCGTGCAGAAAGTGAAGCTTCGAGCGTAATAAAAGACCTCACCGCCGACAAAAGCTTCAACTTCTCGGACTATCCCGAGGAGCTGTATAACTTCTCAATAGAGGTCATACAGGTAGCCGAGAGCAAGGACGGCGAGCTGTTAATTTATACGTATCAGCCTTGCCAGCGCGCAATTAAGCTTGTATGCAGTGAAGTCAATATGTCGTTTTCGGATAAGCTCGGCGGCGAAGTAAAATTTGCAGCCGAGGCGGATAAACCTAAACTATACCCTTTGAAACAGGTTAGCACGTGGGGCGTGTTCTCGAAGTACGTTGTCGGTGGCGTGACTGTATCAAAGGACAGCGTGCGTTATTACAACGTAACTTCGCTTTACCGCGCCTATGACAAGCTTGCGGACGACGGCGCGCTTAAAGACGAACACGGCATAGCGGTAAAGGTCGGGCAGTGTTGGAAAGCCGAAACGGTCGGCGGTGAAGTGCAGTACGCAGTTAAGAAAGTAGATACAATCACGATAACGGGCTGTACCTACGGTACGTTTCGAGTTCCCGAGGGTTTCAACTTTGCTTCCTCTTACGCTCGGGATATGCACGTTATAGCGTTCAGCACGGATATAAAAATGGACGACCTGCTCGAAGCGGACGTTGATTTCAAATACAGGAAAGTAGACGAAAGCATTTACGACGATTATTACGAGGGCTGGAAGTCTAAGACCGTTACGGTTAATTACAAGGAAAAAGGCTCTTCGGAAGACCATATTTTCGGGCAGGGCAAAAAAACTTGGGACAGAATACAACGCCCCGCTGAATTTATCGACACCTGCTCGGACTTTAAATTGGATATGACCTACGAGGTAACGCGCGATATAAGGGCTAAGGACTGGGTTGTCGCATATTGGGACACTGAATACGAGAACGAAACGGGCGGCGTATTCGGTCCGATATTTTGGACGGGGGCTATTATTGGCACACCGTATAAGCATTACACACAGGTTAAAGACGCAACCGTTATCCGCTTAGAGTTCTTAAAGGACGGCAAGCATTATAACCTCGGCGCGGTTTCCAACAAAAGCGGCGAATACGACGTTATAGGCGGCGGCGACGAAACCTTTATAGACAACGTAAAAGACTTCTTTAAAGACAAAGTTAAAGACTTCTTCGCAATGCTGCCTTGGTGGGCGTGGGTTTTAATAGGTTTGTTCGGCTTGTCAATTATTCTAAGTATTTTATCCGTAATATTCCCCGTCGTGCGTACGGCTTTAAAAACTATTTTCTTTGCTATCGGGAAAGTGTTTAAGGCTTTATGGTGGCTTTTATGTCTGCCGTTCAGAGCGATAGCCGCATTGTTTAACCGCAAAGGCAAAAAGGAATGAAAGAAATACATAGCTTTTTCGGCGACAGGGGCGCAGGGAAAAGCGTTTTGTTGGTATACAATCTTTCACGAATATATTTTGAACGCGGGCAGGAGCTATTAGAGCAATCGCGGCAGACAATCGAGAAAGAAAACAAAACCCGTAAAAGGAAGCTTACCCCACCCGCCAAAGTCCCGATATACTGTAATTTCAAAGTACAGATAACGAACTCAGACGGCAGTATTTACGAACCGTATTATATCAAAGGTTCGGAAATCGGTATCGGTGATAAGTACAAAAAACTATACCCCTGCGCAGTAATATTCATTGACGAGGCGCAGAACGAGTTCAACTCCAAAAACGATTTACCGCGAGCGGTAAGCGCGTTCTTCGAGAAGAGCCGACACGCCGACTTTGAAATATGGATAGCTTCGCAACGTCCGATACTGATAAACAAAGACATACGCGACCTATCCCGCCATTTTGTCCATATTTACGAGCTTGAAATGACGGAAGCGCACTTCGGAATAATCTGCGGTTTAAAATGGTACTGCCGAGAGTTCAACAGCCGCGCGGACGTAGACGAGTACGTCGAGTTGTCTAAAAATAATAAACTCGATACCATTAGTTACAGGGAAACCTCATACGAGAGCGGCGGCGAAGTCTTGAACTATTACGACAGTAAATCGTATTTAAGCGATTATTTACCCAAAGAAGGGAGCGACTATGCGAGATAAGAAACGAAACAAGCGTAACGAGCGATATATACCGCTTGAAGATATAGAGAAAATCGACAGCGCGTTTTTAGACGAAATCGAGCGCATTAAAAGGCGATTAACGGGCGTAAGCGACAAAGACCTTATTGACACGTTTTACACCGTAATAAAGAGCGCGTACTCGGCAGAAATAGAAATGCAGACGTATGTGCGCGAAGTGGACTACGATATCAAGTTCGCCAAAATCAAAGAGCGCAGGCGCAACCTAAAACCTTGGCGGCGTTGCTGGCTGTGGCGGTTGCTGTTCAGACCTCTGACGAACCGAGCGCAGGATATAATCGAAGAGCGAGAAGAGCTGAACGCGGATATCAGACACACGTCGGAAGAAAGACAAATCGAGGACGACCGCAGGAATATGTCTACGGACGGCTTAAAGCTTAGTAAACGCGAGTTGAAACGCGCAATGCGCGATAAGCTGAACGAGGCAATTAAAACAGCGGATAACGCACCCGTGCAGGAAGCTTTCGAAGAACCGAAAGCCGAACTCGTGCAGGAACCGTCGCAGATACAGTTGAGCTTGACAGACTTGCCGAGACCGAGAACGCCGAGGAGTTGCAGGAGACCGCCAACGCTCGAACAATGAGCCGACGCACGACGGCGACAACTCTTTTTAATAGAAAAAAAGAAAATAAACAGACAGGCGCGCCCGAATAAGGCTTGCCGCGGGCGCGCCGTGGTGTTTTTAATAATTCGGGGGTGTCGGGGGGTATCCCCCCGCCCAAATAAAGACGCGGTGCGCAAAATTGACGACCGAGAGCGATTGAGAGCGAAAAACAACAAAAGAACGACCAAACGGTCGCCCGAAAATACCGCCGCGCCGCGTGGATGCGCGACAATGCACACGAAAACTGCGGTCAAAATATCGAGGTCAACACGTATGAGAATTGATAAGATAAATTATATTTGCAACGACTGCAAGGCGCAGGCAATATTCAAAAGCTATAAGAAAGCGCGCGCGGACGGTTGGGCGGTTGGAGAAGATTATGTTGATTGTTACTGTCCTGAATGTGCGCCCGCGCATAGGCTCGGCGGAGCGAACGGAAAGACTACCGCGCCCCGTCACTGGCTCCCCGAGGGCTACGAGCAGTTAAGCTTTGAAATCAAGTAAAAGGGGTTAGCAATGTCAGAAGCTGCGGCAAGAAAACTTAATAATTTTATTCGCTTGCCGTATGAGCTTTTGGCAAAGCTTTCGCACGGTCAGGCGTACGTCCTCGGCGACGTTTACAGCTTTACGGGCGACAATTTGGACTGCCACAGAACATATAAGACATTCGGCAACCGTGCAGGCAGTTCCCGAGCAACCGTAGGGCGTGCACTGCACGCAGGCAGGGCGCAGGGGCTTATATCGGTAGACGAAAACAAAGGCTATGTTTTCGAGCGCGATAAACTCAACGACGATAAGTTTATGCGGGTGCTTGATTGGATAATTACAGAGGAATTTAACGTCCGCAAAAACGAGCGTCGGCGATTGCTGCCTTCCGAGCGTTCTATATACTCGTACATTTTTACACGTTGCGATAACGCTAAAAAACAAAATAAAGTCTGTGAAGCGTCTATTGCCGAAATTGCGGAAGCCGTACACCTTTCAGAACGCACCGTTCAGCGTAGACGGTGGTCATTGATATGCGCAGGGCTTATTTATTGTCCTATGGGAGATAAGGGCGTAAACGCCTATAAAAAGAGCCGTTACACGCTCAATTATAAACTTATCCGAGAACACGAGAAGAGAGCCAGAACCGAAGAGAGACCCGCGACGGTATCTACCAAACAGCCGAAGCCGAAAACGCTTCAAGACGTTGAACAGTATTACAGCGACAAACGTGCCCGCGCGGAGCTTATCGCCGAAAGGAACTTGATTAAAGCGAGAGAAGACAAACAATTCAAAACCGCAGACGATACATACAAGTATATGAGCTTTGACGCCGTGCTTGCTGCATACCGCAACCCTGAACAGGCGCCAAGGCTCGAACAGAGAGCAGCAAAGGCAAAGGTTGAAAGACTTATTGCACTTAACAAAATCGGTATGACCGAAAAAGACGTTGAACCGCAATACGATTGTAAAATCTGTAAGGATACGGGCTACTTAGAGAACGGCGAGCGGTGCAGGTGCTTCCCGTTAGGAGGTGCACCGCCCGAAGGCGGCGGAAACGTAGGTGCAGGCAAACAGAATAAATAAATTAAAGCGCAGAGAACGTCTGCGCTTATAGGCGTTAAAAAATTGACCGCTGTCGGAAGAAATGCAGCTTTTTCCGACAGCGGTTATTTTATTTATATTTAGTTATGTAAAAATGAGATTATGACAGTATCTAAATTGCGTTGCTAAGGTATCAAGATTACACCGCTACGCTAACATATAATATATAACGAACCAAAAAGAACAATTAAAGGGGATTTATGCGGAAGCTTGCCGAGAGCGTGACAGCTTTAAACGGCTGCACTATGGCAAGCTTGGCTTGCCGAGAGCGTGACAGCTTTAAACGGCTGCACTATGGCAAGCTTGGCTTGCCGAGAGCTTAGGCACCTTTAACTGCTTTACTTTGGCAAGCAACATAAGAAAAAAGCCGCTTGCGCGGCTTAGGCTATTAAAAGGTGATTATTACTGTAAACTGCGCCCGACCGCTTGATGACGTTCGTTGACCTCGATTTTTAACCGCGCTTGATAGCTCAGAACGTTCGCCCCAGTTTTTGACCAGGGACTTTGACTACGTTGTCGCGCATCCACGCAAGGCGGTTTTATACCTGCGGGCAATTTCCCGCAATGGTGATATACGATTTAAATAAAAAAACGACGCAATTCTTTTAAAAACGTTTGGGGCAACGTTGGGGCAAAATTGTTAAAATTTCATTAAAAACTGCCGAAAATAAGAAAAAAACGGGGTAAAACACGCGATTTTACCTCGTTTTTTTGGTGACCCGTGCGGGAATCGAACCCACGATACCACCGTGAAAGGGTGATGTCTTAACCTCTTGACCAACGGGCCTTATGTATATAAACGCGTTTCCGCGTTGTTGTTATGGTAGCGACGGGTGGATTCGAACCGCCGACCTGCCGGGTATGAACCGGCCGCTATAGACCAACTAAGCTACGTCGCCGTTTTAAAACGTATATCTGCATTGCAGACGGGGCGCACTGGCGTTTGTCTTGCTTGCATATATCCATTTCAGTTGAGGGAAATCCTCGAAAAAAGTGGTTGCGGGGGCGGGATTCGAACCTCGCGACCTTCGGGTTATGAGCCCGACGAGCTACCTGGCTGCTCCACCCCGCGATAACCGCCTTCATAAAAGGCTTTATTATTTTATTAAATAATTATTTTTTTGTCAACTGTTTTTCCGTCGTTTGAAAATATTTTTATATTTCCCGCTTGCCACTTAAATTTTAATATGCTATAATTCAAATATGTTTGATTTAAGCGTATATGCGGGTAAACACATTTGTGTTGCGGTGTCGGGCGGAAGGGACTCGATGGCGCTTATCGATTTTATATTCACGCATACGGGAGAGTACGGCGTTTCTCTTTCCGCGCTTAACTGCGACCATAAAATCCGTGGAGAGGCTTCTGCGCGTGACAGCGCTTTCGTTGCCGACTGGTGCGCGCGGCGAGAAATACCGCTTTTGCGCTTCGTGTGGGAATTTAGCGGCGCCAAGACTGAGCAGGCGGCGCGTGCATGGCGGCGCAGCTGTTTTAATAAGGCGCTTGACGGCGGCGCGGATTTCGTTGCTACGGCGCACCATATCGGCGACAATGCCGAAACCGTGCTGTTCAACCTTGCGCGCGGCAGCGCAGTTGCTGGACTTACGGGGATAAGCGACGGCGGTCGGATAATTCACCCGCTTATTCACTGCACGCGAAAGCAGATAGAAGCGTACGTTGCCGAGCACGGCGTGTCGTTCGTAGACGACGAAACCAACTTTACGGACGCCTACACGCGCAACAAAATCAGGCGTAACGTGCTGCCGGAGCTTGAAAAAGCCGTTCCGGGCGCGGCGGGCAATATATTCAGGCTTTCTCGGCTTGCGGCTGAGGACGAGGGATATTTTCAGCGCGTTATAGACAGAGACGGAATACTTAAAATTACCCCTTACGGCGCGGAAATAAAGCGCTGCGACCCGGTGGTTTTCAAGCGCGCGGCGGTTAAGGCTATAAAGCATTTTAGGCGTATCGATTACACGGGCGAACAGCTTGCGCGGCTTGTGGAGCTTGAAAAGAATAAAAAATTCGGCTTTCTTGGCTTGACTGCGTACGGCGGAGCGGATAAAATAGTTATTACCCAAACGGAAGCCGACAGCGGCGAAATTGCATTTTTCGAGTATTGCGGCAACGATTTTTACGGCAGCAGGCTGATTGTTTCAGACAATCCAGAGGGCGCGCGGCTCAAATTCGACGCGGACAGGCTGCCTGCTACCGCGGTAATAAGGTTCAGGCGCGACGGCGACAAATTCAAAAAATTCGGAGGCGGAACGAAAAGCCTCGGCGATTATTTCACCGACATGAAAATTCCTCTTTGGTTACGAGGACGTATTCCGCTTATAGCCGACGGCGACGAGGTGCTTGCCGTCTGCGGCGTGGAAATTTCCGACTGGATAAGAATAACGGAAAACACCGAACGAACGGCTTATATTATAAGCGACGATTTCAGGAGTTACTTATGAAAAACGTAGAGAAAATACGCGAAGCTGAAAAGCATTATAAAAGGCTGCTGCACGAAAGACTAAAAGGCGACGCGCGCCTTTCACTGTCGTGCCCCGATTTCAGATACCCAGAGCCGCTGTATTTTTACGTCAAATCGGTTGCGACCGAAAAGACGATAGCCGTCAGAATCGACGGCGGCGACAGTACGATGCGCTTTTGGGACTACGTTGACGACGGCTACGAGGGCGAGGACGGAGTGTGGTCGCAAATGACTGCCGAGGGCTTCGAGGAATTTATCGTAAAGCTTTACGGCGTAATGGACCGCGCCGTGGATATAGAGTTTTATAACGCCGACGGAATAACCGACGACTATTATGCGGGCGTTACCGACGGCGAGCTTACAGAAAGCGTCGCGCGCGGGCTTTTGAAGGAGCACGGCGCGGGGTTGGATTTCATATTTGCGAAAATAAGCGATTTTTACGGAGGAAAGCAGTTCGTTTTCGATAAACGGCTGAGCCCCATTAAAAGGAAGTGACGTTATGCACGCTGATTGCGAAAAAATAATATTTACCGAAGAACAGTTGAAGGCGCGCACTACCGAAATTGCGGTAGAGGTAGATAAGCTTTACGCGGGCAAGCGTCCGCTGGTGGTCGGCATATTGAAGGGTAGCATTATTTTTTACGCCGACTTTATTAGGCATCTGACGGTGCCTGTCGAGCTCGATTTTATGGTGGTTTCCTCCTACGGCTCGGGTACGGTGTCTTCGGGCAAGCTGAATATAAAAAAGGATTTGGACAGGGACGTCAAGGGCAGGGACGTAATTATCGTCGAGGACATTATCGACAGCGGATTTACTCTTGCGAATCTGAAGTCGCTTTTGCTTGAAAGGGGCGCGGCCTCGGTGCTTATCGTTACCCTTTTAAACAAGGAAGAGAGGCGCGAATACGATATTAAGCCCGATTACAACTGCTTCGATATAGGCGACGAGTTCGTGATAGGCTACGGACTTGACTACGACGAGCAGTACCGCTCGTTGCCGTACATAGCCGTGCTTAAAAAGAGCGTTTACGGGGGATAACGTTGTGCTCGTTTGCAATGCGGAGGGCGGAATTGAAAGATTGCTCGGTTAAAGTTGCCGATACGGAAGAGTATCTGCAATTCGGCAAATCGGCGACTGTGGTAAGCGACGGCGACCACACGTTGGTTTTGGGTAAAAAGATATTTTCGTTTTTACGCGCTGCGGCAAGCGTATAATTTTAGTTTCGCGCGCCATATTAATTTTAAGGAGATTAATATGGTTATTGCGAATATTATATCTTACATTCTCGTATTGCTCGGTGCGGTTAACTGGGGTCTTTACGGAATTTTCGACTTCAATCTTGTAAGCTGGATTTTTCAGGGCCCGCGCAGCGTCGGCGCGATAATAGTGTACGTCATTATCACTCTCGCAGCGGTATGGCTTATCATATCGCCGATAATCTCGGGCTTCGGTCTGAGACTGAGAATGGGTAAAAGAGAAGAAGTAAGAGAAAAAGCTGTTTAAATCGAAATTACGGCGGAGCGGTTGTGTAAAAAACCGCTCCGCTTTCGTTTTTATTTATTGCAAAAAGTAAAATTGTGTGTTACAATATTATAATAATGGGTAAATGGGTAACGATTTGGGGCAATGCGACTTCTGTTGCCGAATACCGCCCCGAAGCTTATGCTAAAAATATTACGCTGAGATACCTTGCGACGGCTGCCTTCGGCGGGAATAAGCTGAGGCTGCATTTCTCTAATTTCTGCGGAAACGAGCCGGTGACGATAGAAAAGGTTACCGTGGCAATCGCCGACGACAGGCGTATCGATAAGGGCAGCTTGTCGCGCGTTACCTTTGCGGGGGCAAACGGAGTTACGATAGGTGCTGGCGAAGAGCTGTTTTCCGACGAAATATATTTTTCGTTGCAGGCGAAACAGACTGTCGCCGTCAGCATATACTTAAAGGACTATACTCTTATGCGTTCGGGCGTCGTGGTGACTGGTCCGCTGTCGAAGGGGTTTTTCTCCGTCGGCGACGCTACGGAGGCAACGCCTCTGCCGCTCGATTACACCCGCACGCTTTCGACCTACTATTTTTTAACGGGTATCGACCTGTTTACCGACGATAAAAACCGTTGCGTTATCTGCTACGGCGATTCGATAACCTCGCAGAGCTGGCCCGATTATCTTGCGCTTAAATTTATGCAGGACGGCGATACGGCGGTCGTCCGACGCGCGGCGAGCGGAACGCGGGTGTTGCGCGAGTACGGCTGCATAACCTACGCAAGCTACGGACTATGCGGCAAACGCCGCTTCGAGCGGGAAATATCCACCGTCAGCGGCGCGGATACGGTGATTATACAGCAGGGAATAAACGATATTATTCACCCCGTCGGGGAAGAGATAAATCCGTTCCGCCCCATGTCCGATTTGCCGACTGCCGAGCAGTTGGAGGACGGCATAAAGCGCTACGTTGCGGTGGCGAAGAAGTACGGGCTTAAAACTCTTTTAGGTACGCTTTTGCCGATATACGGCTGGCGCACGTACGCGCCGTTCCGCGAGGAGCTTAAAAACGAATTCAACCGACGCATACGCGCTAATTCGTATGCCGACGGATATATAGATTTTGAAGAGCGGCTGCGTTCGGACGTCAATCCGTACGCGTTCGGGGAGGGCTTCGACAGCGGCGACCACCTGCACCCGAGCGAGAGCGCGTACGCCGCCATGGCTGAAATTGCCTACGGAGGAATTAAAGGGTGAGGGTTGCAATCTACGGCGCGGGCGCAATGGGGACTATACTCGGCGCATACATAGCAGCGAGCGGCAGACAGATAGATTTGATTACCCGCAATAAAGAGCACGTCGAGGCTATGAAAACCCACGGCGCGCACGTGCTCGGTCACGCGGATTTTACGGTGCGGGTCAACGCGTACACACCCGACGAGATGTCGGGCATTTACGACATAATTTTCCTTATGACCAAGCAGCGTGAAAACGCGAAAATTCTTGCGACGTTAAAGGACTTTCTCGCCGCGGACGGCGTAATCTGTACTATGCAGAACGGCTTGCCCGAGCCCTCGGTTATCGAGGCGGTGGGGGCAAAACGCTGCCTCGGCTGCGCGGTTGCCTGGGGCGCGACTACCGTCGGACTGGGCGAGGTGGAGCTTACCTCGCGAAAGGAAAAAATGACGTTCGCGCTCGGCTCTATGCACGGCGGCAATCGGTGGATAGAGCCCGTAAAGGAATACCTCGAATGTGCGGGTAAGGTCACCGTAGAGGAAAACTTTTTCAGCGCGCGTTGGGCTAAGCTGGTGGTTAATTCGGCGTTTTCGCCGCTGTCCGCGCTTACGGGAATGACCTTCGGGCAGGTGACGCGCGACAGATATGCAAAGCGGCTTGCGCTTGCGCTTTTGAACGAGGCGTTTGCGGTTGCGGCTCAGTGCGGTGTGGAAATAGCGCCCATACAGGGGCACGACGTAGTTAAAATTTACAGGTGCAGCGGGGGCGTAAAGGCTGCGTTTGCACGGCTGCTGTTGCCGCTTATGATGCGCAACCATAAGTCGCTGGTGTCGGGAATGTACGCGGATTTGGCTGCGGGCAGGAAGTGCGACGCGGATTTCGTCAACGGCATTATTTTAAGGCTGGGTCACAAGTTCGGCGTAAGCACGCCGGTCACCGTTGCGGTTATGAATTTTATTCACGATATAGAGCGCGGCGAAAAGAGCATTTCGCGGCAAAACACAAAAATTATTTACGGGCAGGTATACGGAAAATGAACGATATTTTTTACCCTTCGCACGACGGCGAAACGACGATTCACGCTTGTATCTGGCGCCCCGAGGGCGAGATTAAGGGCGTGGTGCAGATTATACACGGCATGACCGAATACGCAGAGAGGTATACGCCCTTCGCCGAGTTTTTAAATTCGCACGGCTATCTCGTGTGCGCGGAGGACCATCTCGGTCACGGCAAGTCGGTTAAAAGCGAAAACGAGCTTGGGTATTTCAACAAGCAGCGTTCAACGCAGCTTATAATCGACGATATACGCGCGTTGCAGCTTGCGGTCAAAAAGCAGACTGAGGGCAAGCCGTATTTTATTCTCGGTCATAGCATGGGCTCGTTCTTCTGCCGCAAATACATCTCTCTTTACGGCAAGGATTTCGACGGCGCCGTTATAATGGGCACGGGCTTTAAGGACGCGTTCACTCTGGAATTCGCGCTTGCGTTCGTAAGAATAAACGCGCTGTTCTGCGGCTGGCGCCACAGAAGCAAGCTGATAAAGAAGCTTGCGTTCGGCAGCTATAACAAGCGCTTCAAGCCGTTCAGGACGGAGAACGACTGGCTGTCCAAGGACGCGGAGAACGTAACCGCTTACGACGCCGACCCGCTTTGCGGATTTTCCTTCACCAACAACGGCTATAACGTGCTGTTCAATATAATCAAACAGGCGTGCTCGCACAAGACGATAGAGCGCGTTCCCAAGGATTTACCCGTTTACTTCGTAGCGGGCGCGGACGACCCCGTTGGCAGCTACGGCAAGGGCGTAAAGAAAGCGAAAAGAAAGTTTGACGAGGCGGAGATAAAGGACGTTTCCATTACCCTTTACGAGGGCGCGCGGCACGAAATTTTAAACGATTTCTGCAAAGAAGAGGTTTGCAGGGACGTTCTCGAATTTTTTGAAAAACGTACGGCGGGCAATGCTTGACGTCTGGGAGGTCGCCATTCCCGCTCTGACGGGCGAAAGAAAACGCAGGGCGTACGTCTGTCTGCCCGACGGCTATTACGACGACGAAGAGAAGCGTTATCCCGTTTTGTATATGTTCGACGGGCACAACCTGTTTTCCGATGCCGAAGCAACCTACGGCAAATGCTGGGGGTTAAGCGAGTATATGTCGGCGACGGGCACGCAGTTGATTATCGCCGCGGTCGAGTGCAACTGCGAAGGGAACGGGCGGCTTTCGGAATATTCCCCCGCGGACTTCGCGTATAAGGACGGCGTGACGGTAAAGGGCAGGGGCAAAAAGTATATGGACTGGCTGGTCGGTACCTTCAAGCCCTATATAGACGGCAACCTGCGTACGCTGCCTGACAGGGCGCACACGGCGATTGCCGGCAGCTCTATGGGCGGACTTATGACCGTTTACGCGCTCGGCAAATACAATAAGTATTTTTCGCGCGGAGCCGCGCTTTCGCCAAGCTTATGGGTTTACGGCGATAAGCTTGCCGAGGCTTTCGGCAAATACAGGTTTGCAAAGGATACCGTGCTGTATATGGATTACGGCAGCAGGGAATTCGACGCGGCGGGGCTGAGGAAAAACAGCTTCTGCACGGCGACTTCCGCGCTTATACAAAAGGGCGTGAACGTGACCGCGCGCATAGTTGCGGGCGGCACTCATAGCGAGGCAAGCTGGGAAAGGCAAATTCCTTTCTTCATGCAGGTATTAGGTTTCAATAATAAGGAGTGATAACTATGAGAAACTTTATTTTCATTTCACCTGATTTCCCCGACAATTACTGGAAGTTTTGCAGGGAACTCAAAAACAACGGCTTCAACGTGCTGGGCATAGGCGATTGCCCGTACAACCAACTTACCGAAGAACTTAAAGACTCGCTTGCGGAATACTACTGGGTAACGAATTTGCAGAACTACGACGAGGTTTTCCGCGCCGTTGCGTTCTTTACGTTCAGGTACGGCAAAATCGAGTTTATCGAAAGCAATAACGAATTCTGGCTGGAACGCGACGCGATGCTGCGCACCGAATTCAACGTCAAAACGGGCTTCGGGCAGAGGGACATAAAGAAAATAAAATTCAAGTCCCAGATGAAAAAGTTTTATCAGAAGGCGGGCGTGCCCGTCGCGCAGTACCACCTAGTCAAGGGGCTTAAAGGTTGCCTGTCGTTTATCGATAAGGTGGGTTATCCCGTAATCGTCAAGCCCGACAACGGCGTCGGCGCGAACGATACGCACAGAATTAACAACGAGAGCGGGCTCAGGGAATTTTTCAAGCATCAACTTCCCGTTCCATATATTATGGAAGAGTTTATCGACGGCGAGGTTCACACCTACGACGCGATAGTCGACGGCGACGGCAACCCCGTGTTCGAGACGGGAAACGTAACTCCGCACTCGCTTATGGATATAGTCAACAACGGCGACAACGGCGCGTTTTACATAGTTAACGAGCTTGCGGACGACGTGCGCGAGGCGGGCAGAAAGACCCTTAAAGCGTTCAAGGTAAAAAGCCGCTTCGTACACTTCGAGTTTTTCCGTCTGACGCGCGACCAGCGCAGCGGCAAAAAGGGCGATTTGGTTGCGCTCGAAGTAAATATGCGTCCCAGCGGCGGCTGCTCGACGGATATGATGAATTATGCTAACAGCACCAACGTATTCAAAATCTGGGCGGACGTAATGGCGTACGGCAGCAGTCAGGTTGCGGTAGGCGAGCGGTTCTATTGCGCGTTTGCGGGCAGGCGCGACGGTAAAAGCTTCGTGCTTGACGAGGGCGAAATTACCGCAAAATACGGCAGCGCGATAAAAGCGGTTTCACGTATCCCCGACGTGCTGAGCGGAGCAATGGGCAACCGTATGTATATTGCCGCGTTTAAAACCAAACGGGAAATGGACGATTTCTACCGCGAGGTTTTGCAGACGAAATAATTTGAGTATAAGGTAGCGGTTGCCCGTCAGGTACGGGCAACCGCTGATTTTTTTGCGGCAATAAAAACGGGTTTTTGAAAAATATGTTCTAAACCGCCGCTATGCGCAATAGATTAGTTATACACATAGATTTTGCGGAGGCGGATATGCTTGATAATAACGTATACGAGGACATAGCTGCAAGGTGCGGCGGCGATATTTGTATCGGGGTGACGGAGGTCGGTACGGCTTCGCTGACCGATAAGCTTACGGCGGCTTTTGCCGAAGGAAATCTCAAAGTCCGCTTTACGGACGGGGCGGGCAACGCTTCGTTCGGAATGGTGGTGACCTGCGACGACGGCAGGGACGCCGCGGCGGAGGAAAGCGCGGTAAACAGCTTTAAAAACGCGCACAAGCCCTATATTATAGTGCTAAGCGGAAAATCCGCTGCGCTTAAAGCCGAGCTCGAACAGAAATACGCCGTTGCGGTAATAGCCGTAAACGCGGGCAGCGTTCCGTCGGATTCCGTTTCCGAGATACTGCGCGCGGCGCTCTTCGAGTTCCCCGTGACCTCGTTCGATATTCGTATTCCCGACTGGATGCGCTATCTTTCGCCCGAGTGCACTGCAATAAGCGAGCTTTTGGGAAGGGTGCGCGGCGTCGCCCCGAAAATATGCAGAATGAAGGATTCGTTTGATGATTTCCTTACGGGCTGCGAATACTGGCAGGGCGAGCCGTCCGTGAACATGAACCTTTCCGACGGTAAAATAGAGATAACGGCGACGGCGAAGGACGGCATTTATTTCCAGATGCTTTCCGAAATTGCGGGAGACGCGATTGACGGCGAGTGTTCGCTTATGCGCTACGTTCGCGCTACCTCTGACGCAAAGCGCAGCTACGACAAAATAAAGGATGCTTACGAATGCGCAAGGATTAACGGTTACGGCATCGTGGAGCCGGATGACACCGACATGAGTCTTGAAAAGCCACAGGTCGTAAGGCAGGGCGGAAGCGTGGGCATAAAGCTTAAAGCAACCGCGCCCAGTTATCACATAGTAAAGGTGGACGTCAGCGGCGAGGTAAGCCCCATTATGGGCAGCGCTAAGCAGTCCGAGGGGATAGTCGAGGGAATGATGAACGGCTTCGAGACCAACCCCGACGGAATGTGGGAAACCAACGTATTCGGCAAATCGCTGCGCGGAATGGTGAAGGAAGGGCTTGCAGGCAAGGTTTGCGGCATGCACGACGAAACCAAGACCAAAATGCGCCGCGCTATGACGAGAATTATAAACGAGGGCAAGGGCGGAGTAATCTGCATACTGCTTTAATAAAAAAAAGCAAGGTAAATGCGCACTTCCCATAGGGAATTAAAAAACTAAATTATTAAGAGTTATACTTTCAAGCAAGGACAAAAGCTCTCGAACGATATGTTCGAGAGCTTTTTACTACAAACCATTTACAAAGATAAATTGAAATTTATCTTACTTTCTTTTAGAATATTTTTCCTTTGCGTACTCATAAGCCTCTTGAATTAACGGCTTTAATCTTTCGAATGTAGTATCGGACGGATTGAGCGCACACACCCAACTCATCCAAGCGTAAACGGGGTGCGGTAGTATTTTATCCGTTTGCGTGAAGTCATACGGCATATCAACAATCCCGCCTTTTGCCGGACGCGCAGGAACAGTACCGAACATATTTATAAAAGTATTTTTACGAACACCTATATTTACACGATAAATATTCTCTCTATTCAAAGCCGAACCTTTATCGTTATCGCCGTCTTTTTCTTTGACAGTCAAAATATAAATTCCACGTTTAAGCGTGTTATTCGGATTATAGAAAATTCCGCTTTCGCCCCAACTACTTATCAAAACCGTATCCGGCAAATTATCAAGGCAGTATTTGAGTATATCGTTAGGTTGCATTTTATATCTTCCTTGTATAAATTACTGTTTATCGTACAATTATTATATCACGAAAAATGAAAGAACGCAACCGATTGAATTTTGCGGGAAATATAAAACATATCTATATCTCACTAGGCTACGAGTAGCCTAATTCGTCCACGAAAAAAAGTACAGAAAAGGCACAGCTTAACGCTATGCCTAAATCTTTTTATTTGCGTTTTATTAAATTCCCTGTGGGAATTACGGCAAAACCCTGCCTTTTTAAAATATGAAACAGCCCGACGTCAGTCGGGCTGTTATGCTTATACCTTGAAGCAGCTTCCGCCGATGAACTCTCTCAAAAGCGAGTTGCAGGGGATAATACTGTCGTCGTCGATAAGACGGAAATATTTGAGGTTTTTGATAAGTCTGTTCGCAACGAGGTACTGCGGAGCGGTGGGGGGAATCTTGCTTAACGCCTCCATTGCCTGTTTTTTAAGTACGCAAAGCTCGTAGCCGAGGCTGGAATTGAATACGTAGTCCGCGTTTTCCTGATTGGGATATATCCAGCGGAATTCGCCGTTTCTGACCGACTGCCACATATCGATAGTCATAGAGGCGGGGCAGTTTCTGAACTTCATATCGCGCACGATACGCCTTATAAGTCGCACGTTCGTTACCGACAGGGGCGAGTGGTTGTCTATATTCATTTGGGCCTGCGGTGCGATATAAATTTTGAATTTCTGGTGCTTGGGGATAGACTGCGTAAGCTTTTCGTTGAGCGCGTGTATACCCTCGATTATAATGGGCACGTTCTGGTCGACCTTTATAGTCTTGCCCGCCTCGCGCTTGCCCGTCTGGAAGTTGAAGCGTGGAAGGGTGACCTCTTCGCCGTTGATTAAATCGAACAAATCTTTATTGAACAGCTCTATGTCGAGGCAGTTGATGTGTTCGAGGTCGAGGTCGTCGAGCGGCTTGTTCTGGATTTTGCAGATTATATCCTTTTCGAAATAGTAGTCGTCCATCGAAATGGTAACGGGGTTGATGCCGCGCGAAAGCAGCTCTATTCTCAATCGGTTGCAGAACGTGGTTTTTCCGCTCGAACTGGGCCCCGCAATGGCGACGAGCCTGATGTCCTCTATATCGCTTGCAATCAGGTCGCCCAGCTCGGCAAGCTGTTTGTTGTGGCGCGCCTCGCACATTTGCACGAATTCGAGCGTGTCTCCGCTGTCAACCTTGCGGTTGATGTCGTTGACGGTCTGAATTTTTGCCTTTTCCGCCCAGTTGTACGCCTTTTGCAGCGTCTTGCCGTAGGTTGCTTCCTCTTCGAATTCGGGGATAGCGGCGTCAAGCTCGTGGCGGGGGTACTGGATAATTATGCCGGGGCTGTACGGCGTAATGGTATAGTCGTGTATGCAGCCCGTCGTGGGTACCATATAGTTGTGCAGGTAGTTGTAGTAGTCGCCGCACTTGTAGAGGTGGACGGTATTTTCGGGGCGGTATTTGAGTATTTCTATCTTGTCGTCAAGGTGGTATTTCTTATAAATTTTTGTAGCCTCTTCGATTGTTACGGTCACTCTTTCGATGGGCAGGTCCGCGTCGATTATGCGCTTAACTTCCTTTGTGATAGCCTCGACCGCTCTCGACATATTGAAGTTTTTGGTAAGCGCCTGACAGGATACCGAACGCGAAATATTGTACGAAAACCTTATTTTCACGTCGGGGTAAATGTTGTAGAACGCCATTGCTATTATATATCTCAGGCTTGCCTCGTACGCTCTGCCTGCCTCGGCGTTGCTGAGGTTTAAAAGCTGTACGGTCATACCGTCGTTCTTTTCGGAAAGTATGTAATTCAGCTCTTTCACCTGCGAGCCGACCTGACAGACAACTAAGTTTTTTCTGTCTTTTTTGTCAACGAGGTCGAACACGCGCTCGCCTTCCTTGACCGTTATCGTTTTGTTGTTGAAATTTACTTTAATCATATTTTTCTCGCTTTTTATTTTATTTGGTATTTCATTATACATTATTAAATTTGCAAATGCAATAGCTTTTGTAAAAATTTTTCTAATATTGTTAAAAAAATACACGCAAAAAATGCGGGTACCGTCACCCGCGGTTTTTTATTTTATGCCGAGAATGTCGTCCGCAGAACAGTCCAGAACGCGGCATAGCTTGGAAAGCGTTGCCAAGGTTGGCTGGGCCCTGCCCGACAGGTATTGCGAAACCGTGGACTTGCTTACGCCGATTGCTTTCGCAATCTCCGTTTTGCTCTTGCCCGAGGTCTCTATTTCATTTTTGATATTTTCCGTTATCATTTGGTCTATCGAGTCGTTCATGGCTTCATTTTATTAGGCAACGCCTAATTATTACTTGACAATTAGGCGTCGCCTAACTTATAATACGAAGTGCGAAATTGTTGCCGCGCATTCGTGCGGCGCGTTAAATTAATTTTCGGAGGTAGGATAATGAGACTTAAAAAACTTGTTGCCGCCGTTCTTGCGGCTGCGGCAATAGCTTCCGCCGGCGCGCTTTGCGCTTGCGGGGACGTCGAAGCCGGTCCTGCGGGACCTGCGGGAGCTACCGGTCCTGCGGGACCTGCGGGAGCTACCGGTCCTGCGGGTGCCACGGGCGAGCAAGGCAAGTCGGCGTATGAAATTGCAAAGGAAAACGGCTTTAAGGGTACGGAGGCGGAATGGCTTGCAAGCCTTGTGGGAGTTGCTGGCAAATCCGCGTACGAGCTTGCTAAGGACAAGGGCTATACTGGCACGGAAAGCGAATGGCTTGCAAGCCTTGTGGGGGCTGCGGGCGTCGCGGGCAAATCTGCTTACGAGCTTGCTAAGGACAAGGGCTACACTGGCACGGAAAACGAGTGGCTGGCAAGCCTTGTCGGCGCGACGGGTTCGGCGGGTAAATCCGCATACGAGCTTGCAACCGAAATGGGCTTCGAGGGCTCGACATCGGATTGGCTTAAAAGCTTGAAGGGTGAGAGGGGCGAGACGGGTGCTACCGGTAAATCTGCCTACGAAATAGCAAAGGAAAACGGTTTTACGGGCAGCGAAAGCGCGTGGCTTGAAAGCTTAAAGGGCGCAAACGGGCTTGACGGTCAGTGCACGATTACAAGCCTGAACTACGTCAACTGTTTCAATTACGGTGGCGACGATGCCGCGTTCGATAAGTGGGGTATTCAGCACCGACTTAAAATTACTTATCTCAACGCCGACGCCGAGACGGAAACGGTAATTTCCGAGGACACCTTGAATATCGTCAATCAAAACGTATTTTATTCAGCCGATAGCAGCAACGATATTTGGGATTTGGTAAATATGAGCGTCCGCCGCATAAGCGTATCGCAGGATATAGTTTGGAGCGGCAACGTAATGGTAACTTACGCTGATAAGCACATGCGTCCGATAATCCGCCTTGAAAACGATTTGGAGGTAGACTTGAAGGGTCACGCCGTTACGTTGGACGGCGAGGCGATTATAGTTACCGACGCCGCGTCGGTAACCTTCCGCAACGGTACTCTTCAAAGGATTGAAAGAATTATCGAGGACGAAACGCACTCCGCGGGCACTGTATCAGATGACGGAAGAAGCGTTTATGTTCCCGCGAAGATAAAAGCTATAGAATTGAGCGGAAAAGACTTTATCGGCGAAGTAAAGGAATGGGATAACCCGTCCGATACCGACATAAGCGTAATGTGGGAGAAGCCCGAATGGGAAGGAAACGCGGGCTACGACTCCGCAAACCCGAGAAAGGTGCGCACCGCAACGCTTGACGGGTTTGTCGTTTCGAGCGTTCAGATATTCGAATACAGCGCGTTTACGCTTGACACGGTGGAATTTTATACCGTGCATAGCGGCATTTACGTACAGGGAATTTCCGCAACGGTAAACGTCACGAATAACAGCAAGGTAGAGTGCGAGGGCGGTTACGGAATATCCACTAACGCGGGCATGGTCGACGGTATGTTGAAGGATAATCCCAACGTGCTTATTTCGGTAAAGGATTCCGAATTGCTCTGCTCGCAGTTAACCTCGCGCAGAAACCTTTACGCTATGTATTACGGTGCAAATTATCTGTTTGACGCGTGCGCGCTTTTACTGAATATCCCCGGCGCAACGGTAATAGAAAACAGCGACGTGTGCGGCACCTCGCAGGCTCTCGCCGTACGCGGCGGACGCGTCGTTGCGCGCAACTCGCGTTTAAGCTCTTACGGATTATGGCCCGTAAATAATTCTTATGAGAGCTTCAAAAAAGCAACGTCGTGGAGCAGTGGAGCCGAAATGGGCAACTTCACCGTCGTAGTCGGAAACAAGGGAACGAAAGGCTATCAGTACGCGGCTGACTGCACGTTGACAAACTGCACGGTAAGCAAAGCCGAATCAGCCTGGGAAGCGGTCTACGTGAACGGCAACGCGGGCGTAAAGGGCGACGGACTCAACGCAAAGGGCGAGTGGATAGGCGCAACCTTCACTTACGACGCAATGACTTTCGCGCGTTCTGGCAACGTCGATTTCCACGTCGAAAACGCAACGCAAAAGAGCGCGAACGTCTACCGCCCCGAAATGCTTTTGAACGCTAACGAGTGGTACGAGGCCGACACCCAGCGCAAGGTGCGCGACCTTATGGACTACGGCGCGAAAAATATCCGCCTCGTAAACGATTTACAGCTTGAAGCAAACGCTGCGGACGGATACACCTATATCGACAGGGATATAAATATCGGTCTTAACGGATATACTCTCGACATAGTTTCGAAGGGTATCAAAATTACCAACAACGCCGATTTCAAAATGCAGAACGGCGTCGTTATAATGAACGGAACGCAGGCACCCGCAGATGGAAACGTCGACGGCAATTACGCGATAGAGGTGGGCGAGTTTGCGTCGCTCACGCTCGAAACGGTGAAAATGTACGCCAACCGCAGCGGCATATTTATGAACGGAAAAGCGGCTACCTTAGAGGTCGCGGCGGATTCGGAAATTAACGTCGGCGGATACTACGCTATAGGCACAAACGTAAACGGCAGCACCGACTTCGGCGTTATGGTTACGGTAAGATATTCAAAAATACGCGCCAACGGTTCGGTTGAAATTCCCGATACGCAGGCTGCCGCGGCGCAGGGCGAAAACGCGTTCGGCGTCGGTATTCTGTTCAACGTGCCGGGTACTCTCAAAATCGAAAAATCTTCGGTAGTGGAAGGGCTTACGCAGGGTATCGTAATGCGCGACGGCATCGCCGTTATCGAAAATTCGTCCGTAAACGTAACGGGTACGAACAGCGCGCTTGACAGGTTCGAGGGCACAACCCACGACGCGTGGGGAAGAGGCTACCTCGTTCCCAATGCAGCAATAGTTATGGGCACGTACAAAACGGCGTCGGAGGCAAGGGATAACCTTTACCGCTCGCCCGTGGACGTAACGCTGAGGAACGTTGCGCTCGGCAAAGCGCAGGGCGGCAAGCATCTCGTCTTTATACATAACGACGGCGAGGACACCGCCGAGCTCGGCACGACAACGCTTACCTTCGATAAGCTTACCAAGCTGAAGAGCGGGGTAGGCGACGGAGAAACTATTTACACCGTTTGCGACGGTCAGTCGGATTTGGCTGCAAACAAAATAATAATCTGGGACGAAACGGTCTAAAAATTTCGCCGCCGCGATATATTCGCGGCGGCGTTTTTTTATTGTTTTTCTTTTTTGATTTCGTCGGGAACGAACGGCTCGCCGTCGGCATTGTACAGCGCGGCGTCGTCTTTCAGGCTTAAAATGTACTCGTAATACTGCGCGTCGCTCAGCTTAATTATTTTTTTCTTTGCCATAAAGCACCTCTGAAAAATAAATTTCTATTATTATGTACCCGCGCGGCGCGAAATATTCCAGTTTGGCAATTTTAGCCTGCGAAAGGGGGTCAAACGCAAATTGCCCCCCTTATATGCGGCGTTTAACGCAATTTTTTTTGAAAAACAGCTAAAATAAATTAAGAATTATATTTACTTTTTCGTTTTAATAGTGTAAACTATAATAACAGAAATCCATGCACTTACGCACGCCGCGCGCAGCGGCAAGGAAGGGGTACAAATGTCATACGATAACAACGAAGCCGAATACGAGCCCGCAGCGCCTAAAAAGGCGGACGTGCTCATTAAAAGCACCCAGACGATAGTTTCCAAGCAGGAAGAATTAGGCGAGCAGACCAAGCTTGCCATTTCCCGCATCGACGAAGCAATCGAGCTGTGCAACAAAAACAGTCAGGAGGCTTCGTATTTAATCGAGCATAGCACCGAAATGTTCGATAAGCTTCACGGCGAGAACTCGGCGTTGAAGCAGGAGCTGCTGTACCTTGCAAAGCAGAGCGAAAATATTTACGCGGGGCTTGCCGAAAAGCTTAACGAGCTTAGTACTCAGCCCCAGCCGCAGCAGGGCGAAGAGCCCGCAGTTGGCGCGGAATATTACGAGCTTGCGGACAGACTTAACGAAATTTACGACCGCCTTGCCGAAATGACGGCGCGTATCGACGCGCTTTCCGCGGGCAAGTCGGAGGATTCGCTTAACGAAAAGTTTGCAATTCTTTACGACAAAATCGATGCGGTAGCGGTTGACAACGCCCGCCCCGTTCAGAGCATGGACGGCGCGGCGATTATGGATAAGCTTGACCGCATAATGGAAAACGTGCGCAAAAACGAGGGCGCGCATTCCATGCTTGCCGACAAATTCGAAATTCTTTCCATGCGGGTCGAGCAGTTCGGCTTCGAAAGCGCGAAGCCGCAGCCCGCTTACAACCCCCAGCCCGCTTCGGCGTATCCCGCGCCCGTTATGGCTGCGGAAATCGACTACGATAAGCTTGCCTCGAAGGTTGCGGAAATTCTTTCCGTGCGCGAGACCGTTTCACCCGATTACATCGCGTCGAGAGTTGCCGAGCAAATCGTTCTGCCCGAGCAGAGCGGCGTCGAGATAGACACGCAGAAAATAGCGGAGGAGGTTGCCGCGCTTATCGACGTCAAGCCCGCCGAGCCGCAGGAGCCGTTCGACGGCGACGCCATGATAGAAAAGCTTGCGGACAGGGTAAGCGAAATCGTCGCGGAAGCGAAAGCTGAGCCGCTTGACGAAGACGCGCTTGCCGAAAGGCTTGCTGGCAGAATCAACGTCACGGCGGAAGCTGCGCCCGTTGAAATCGACGAGCAGTCGCTTGCCGACAAAATCGCCGAAAAGCTCAACGTCACGGCGGAGGCCGCGCCCGTCGAAATCGACGAGCAGTCGCTTGCCGACAGAATCGCCGAAAAGCTCAATATCGCCGCGGAGGCTGCGCCCGTTGCGGAAGTACAGTCTGACAGCGTGGAATTCGACGACGACGCGCTCGTCGAGAAAATCGCAGCGCGCATAAACGTAATGATTGCCGAGGCTGCGCCTGCCGCGTCGGAGGTCGCCATTGACCGGGAGGACCTTGCGGACGCTATCGCGCTCAAAGTCGGCAGCCTTAAACCCGAGGACTTCGAAATTCTCGTCGACGACGCGGGCTGCGCGTCCATATCCAAGGAAATTGCCGAAAAGCTGGACTACAACGCCATTTCTTCCGTTATAGCCGACAAGCTTAGGGACGTTCTCGACATCAACGCCGCGAACGCGCCCGACTACGAGGATATGGCCGAACGCATAAGCGAAAAGATTACGGTTGCGGGTATAAACGAGGACGCCATCGCAGACAAGGCTGCGGCGGTGCTTTCCAACTACCTGCCCGAATTCGATACCGAAGAAATTGCAGACAAGGTTACGGGCGCCGTTATCGACGTGGTTTCGGCTATGCCCCAGCCCACGCTTGACAGCGAGGCTATCTGCAACGAAATTTCCGAGCGCCTTATCGAAAGGCAGGAGGACAACAATTACGACATAGTTATCGACGACGACGGTATTTCGAGAATTACCGCAATCGTCACCGACGAAATACACAAGGATACGGAAGCGCGGTTCGACAAGCTCGAAGAAAGCATTGCTAAAATTACCGAGCTGCTTACGCCTTCCGAGGAAGAGTCCGAAGAGGAATACGAGGAAGAGTCCGAGACGGAGGAAACCGAAGAGGTTGAAGAGGAATATGCTTCGGACGGGATTACCGAGGAAGAGCTTGCTTCACTGTCCGAGGTCGTTGCTTCCGAAATCGAAAAGGGCACGGCTTCGCGTTTCGATAAGGTCGAAGAGGATATTGCAAAAATATACGAGCTCGTTTCGAATATCGTAGTAGAAGAGAGCGAGGGCGAGTACGCCGAAGCCGTTGAATACGACGACGCGGACTATTCTCAGCTTTCCGAAATAGTCGCGTCCGAGATAGAAAAGGGCGTTGCTTCCCGCCTTGACAGCGTGGAAGAAAAGCTGACCTCGCTGACCGAAATGTTCGAAAACGCCGAGGAAGAGGTCGTCGAGCCCGAAGAAGCCGAAGAGGAGTACGCGGAAGAAAGCGAAGAAGCGTACGAGGATACCGAGGAAGAGGTCTACGAGGCAGAGGACGTTTCCGAAGAGGAATACGCGCGCCTGTCCGAGCTGGTCGAAAGAATGGAAAGCAGCATTTCCTCGCGCTTCGATACGGTTGAGGAAAAGCTTACCTCGCTTACAGAGCTTATGACCGTGGAAGAGACCGAAGAGGTCGAAGAGGAATATACCGAAGCGGAAGAGGCCGACGACGGCGAATATACCCGCCTTACGGAAATCGTTTCCGCCCGTTTCGACAGCGTAGAGGATAAAATAAATTCGCTTACCGAGCTTATTTCGGGCGGCGAAGATTACGAAGAGTACGAGGACGCTACCGAAGAGGATTACGAAAAGCTGTCGGGAATAGTCGCGGCAGAAATCGAAAAGGGAGTTTCCGCCCGCTTCGACAGCGTTGAGGACAACATCAGAAAGATTAACGCCATAGTCGGCGGCATAGCCGTTGCGGGCGTGGTTACAAACGGCGGCGAGCCGAGAAACGTCGAAACGGATATTCGTCTTTACGAGCAGTTCGACAGGGTTGCCTACGACATCAAGAAAATTTCCGAATACGTCGAGGGCGACGTTCCCGTTATCGCAAACGAGCGCATGGACAAAATCGCGGGCGAAATCGCAAAAATTTCCCGACTGGTCGAGGGCGAGCTTTCGATAGAAACCAACGCCCGTCTCGATAAGCTTCAGGAAGAGGTTGAAAAGCTTACCGCTATGCTCGGCGGCACCGTCGACAGCGAGGACAGCGAACGGCTTGAAAGACTCGAAGGCGGCGTGGACGAAATTAAGGGTATGCTTATCGGCGGCGCGGTAATCGCATCGTCCGACGAAACCGCCGCGGCGCAGACTGCCGAAATCGAGGAAGAGGAGCAGGAGCTTGTTACGGTCAGCGACCTCGTTAAGCCCATAACCGTTCTTCCCGACGAGGAAGAGGACGACGATGACGACGGCGACTTTCTTTTAAGCGCGCTCGATATGGATAAGTTCTCGGAAGACGAGCACATGCCCGGCGAGCTGGGCGACTTCGAAAACGGCGTCGACTTCGAGAACATGATGAAGTACAACCGCAGCTTCATTGCGAGAATTATCCAAAGCGACGACGACACCAAGCAGTATTACGGCGCAGTAAAGCACGCGCTGCTGTCGTACAAGAAGGTAAATTCCAACGTGGCGTGGGGCAACGAACGCTTCAATAAGGGCAGAGAAACCATTGCACGCATGAAGATACGCGGCAAGACGCTGGTTATATATCTCGCTCTCGACCCCACCGAATACAAGACGTCGGTTTACCACCACGCGGACGTTTCCGACAACAGGTCGGTGCTGGGAACGCCCATGATGATAAAAGTCAAATCGCCTCTCGGCGTAAGAAAGGCAATAAGACTTATCGACGAAATGCTTGCAAAGCGCGACGGCGAAAAGAGAGAAATCCCCGAACGCGACTATGCGGCAATGTACCCTTACGAGACCATAGCCGAGCTTATCGAAGACGGACTCGTCAAGGACGTAAGAAAAAAGTAACGAAAGAATTTTTAAAGGGGTTGCTTATCAACCCCTTTTAATTCGCATATAGGAGAATTGAATTGGAAGAAAAAGTAAATAAAAGACAGCCGCGCAGACCGATGGGCAAGCCCGTCAGAGTACAGAAAAACGGCGGCGATAAGAAAGTAATTTTAAAGCCCCGCAGGGACGCGGGCAAACGCACGGGGGACAAAAAGCCCGCAGGCAAAAAAATAAAGCCGCTTAAAATAGTATTTCTGGGCGGCGTGGGCGAAATAGGCAAAAATATGACCGCAATCGAGTGCGGCGAGGATATAATAGTAATCGACGCGGGTGCGATTTTTCCGACCGACGAAACGCCCGGGTTCGACTTAATCGTTCCCGACGTGACTTATCTTGTAGAGAACAAGAAGAAGGTACGTGGGTTAGTTCTTACGCATGGACACGAGGACCATATCGGCGGCGTGCCCTATCTTTTGAAGGAATTGAAGATACCCGTAGCGGGCACGAAGCTTACGCTTGCGCTGGTGGATAACAAGCTGCGCGAGCACAGAATAAACGATGCGAAGGAAATAGTGCTGACCCCCGGTCATCCCGTTCAGATGGGCTGCTTTAAAATCCGCCCCGTTAACGTAAATCACTCGATAGCGGGCTCGCTCGCGCTTGCGATTGAAACGCCGTACGGCACCGTTTTCCATAGCGGCGACTTTAAAATCGATTTGACGCCCGTTGCGGGCGACCCTATCGATTTAAAGACCATTTCGGATATAGGCGCTTCGGGCGTGCTGCTGTATATGGGCGAAAGCACCAATATAGAGCGCGCGGGCTACACTATGAGCGAGACCGTAGTCGGCAATACGCTTGACAGACTATTCGAGGAGAATGCGGGCAGAAGAATAATCGTAGCAACCTTCGCTTCCAACGTGCACCGTCTGCAACAGATTATCGACCTTGCTGTAAAGCATAAAAGAAAGGTCGCGCTGTCGGGCAGAAGCATGCACAACGTATTGGAGGCGGCCGAAAAGATAGGTGAGGTTCGTATTCCGGACGGCGCGCTTATCGACATATCAAAAATCAAAAACATGCGCGACGGGGAAATTCTCGTCGTATCGACGGGCAGTCAGGGCGAGCCTATGAGCGCGCTTACCCGTATGGCTAACGGTGAAAATTCGCAGGTTACGGTAGGTAAAAACGACACGGTAATTATTTCCGCAACGCCTATCCCCGGCAATGAAAAGCTTGTGTACAGGGTAATAAACAACCTTTACAGACTGGGCGCCGAGGTAGTGTACGAAAGCCTTGAAAATATTCACGTTTCGGGTCACGCCTGCCGCGAGGAGCATAAAATTATGCACCGCCTTTTGAAGCCGAAATATTTTATCCCCGTGCACGGCGAGTACAGGCATCTTAAAAAACATTTGCAGCTTGCAAACGGACTGGGTATGCCCGAAAACAAAATGATTATACCCGAAATAGGCAACTGCATAGAGGTAACGCAGCACGGACTGAGACGCGGCGAAAGCGTGCAGGCGGGCTCGCGCCTTATCGACGGCGAGGGCATAGAGGACGAAAACCAGAGCATGGTAATTGAGGACAGAATTCAGCTTTCCGAAGAGGGACTGTTCATAGTTACCGTTGCGGTATCCGGCGGAGAGGTAGTGGGCGAGCCCTCTATCGACTCGCGCGGGTTCGTGTTCGACTTCCACCGCGACTACAACAAGGAAATACGCGAGGTTATTATGCGTGCGATAGACAGCTGCAACCCCGCGCATACGGACGAGCTGAAAAGGCAGATTAAGCGCAACCTGCGCAATTATCTGATGAAAAAGACCAGACAGTCGCCCATGATTGTGCCCGTAGTAGTGGAAATATAAATGGACTACGCGCACTACGACACGTCGGCGGGTGAAAAAAGCTCGGTAACGGCGCGGTTCAACCGTCCGAAGATTTCGGCGGAGCTGCAACGCCTGCGCGAGGACGCGTTTGCAAGGCGTATCCCCACCGCGGACGACGAAACGCTTACTTTTTTAATTAATCAGCTGCGCGCCTTGCAGCCCAAGAACGTTTTAGAGCTTGGTACGGCAACGGGCATTTCGGGCATAGCAATGCTTTGCGCGTGCAAAGAGGCGCGGCTTACTACTGTAGAAAAGAACGAAAGCTTTTATAACGAGGCGAAACGCAATTTCGCATGCTTCGGCGTTGATATGCGCGTAAACGCAATTTCAGGCGACGCGTGCGCCGCGCTCGATATGCTTGACGGCGCATACGACTTTATATTTATGGATTGCGCGAAGGCGCAATATATAAAATATCTGCCCGCGCTCAAACGGCTACTTAAACGCGGCGGAGTGCTGATTGCGGACGACGTACTGCTGTTCGGCTGGCTTACGGGCGAGACAGAGGTTCCCCAAAAGCGTAAAATGCTTTACAAACACGTATGCGAGTACGTGCACGCGGTAACTAACGACGACGAGCTTTCAACAACGATAATAAACATAGGCGACGGGCTCGCCTTTTCGGTCAGGCTATGAAGGTTGAATTATTGGCGCCTGCGGGCAATTTTTCAAAACTGAAAACTGCGTTTTATTTCGGCGCAGACGCGGCTTACGTGGGCGGCAAGGATTTTTCCCTGCGCTCGTTTGCCGATAACTTTACCCGCGACGAGCTTTGCGCCGCTGTCAAGCTTGCACATTCGCTGAATAAAAAGCTGTACGTAACCGCGAATATTTTCGCAAGGAACGCCGATTTGGCGCTTCTCGAAGATTACTTCGGTTTTTTACGGTCGGCGGGGGTCGACGCGGCGATAGTTTCCGACAGCGGCGTAGCTTACGCCGCAAAAAAGGCTGCGCCAGGACTCGGAATACATATTTCCACTCAGGCAAACCTTACAAACAAGTATGCCGTTAAATTCTGGGGCGAGCAGGGTGCAAGCCGCGTGGTTCTCGCCCGCGAGCTGTCGCTTGACGAGATTGCGGACGTTCACGCTTTCGCGCCCGAGGTCGAGCTGGAGGCGTTCGTTCACGGCGCTATGTGTATTTCGTATTCGGGCAGGTGTCTGCTTTCGGACCACCTCGCTTCCCGCCCCTCGAACCGCGGGGAATGCGTTCAGGCGTGCAGGTGGAATTATTCGATAAGAAAAAAGGACGCGCTTTCGGACAGCGGCTGGCTGGATTTGGAAGAGGACGGACGCGGTGCGTATATTCTCAACAGTAAGGATTTGAATATGTCCGCGCATCTCGATAAGCTTGCCGAGGCGGGCGTATGCTCGTTCAAGATAGAGGGCAGAATGAAGTCCGAATACTATCTTGCAACGGTAATCAACGCATACAGACGCTGTATAGACGGCGGCTACGGCAAGACTGTCGCGCGCGAGCTTACGACGGCGGCGCACCGCGACTATACCGTGGCGTACGCTTTCGGCGAAAACGCGGAAACAGTAAACTATTCCGACAGTCAGACAAAGGGCGACTGCGACTATATAGGCAACGTGATAAGCGGCGGCGACGGTTTTGCCGTCGTCGAAATGCGCGGAAGGTTTGCGGTGGGAGACGTGCTCGAGGTGCTGTCCCCTACGGACAGCTTCGGCAAAAGCTTTACCGTAAAAAAGGCGTTTTCAAGCGACGGCGCGTCGGTTGAGGACTGCAAGCTCGTTCAGGAAAAATATACGCTCGAATGTCCTGTAAAGCTGAACGCGGGCGATATATTAAGGCGCAGAAAATGAATTACGCAGTAAAAAACGTATACGGAAAAACCCGCGGCGACGAAGTTTACGTAAATGTGCCCGGGTCTAAATCGATAACGGCGCGGGCAATGCTTATAGCTGCCGCCGCCGACGGAACGAGCACGCTGCACGGCGCGCAGTTTTCCGACGATTGCCGCACTTTTTTGGATTGCCTTTCCGCGCTCGGAATAAAGCACCGCTACGACGGAAATACTCTTGAAATAGAGGGCTGCGGCGGAAAGCCCGCAATTACATCGGCAACTCTCAACGTGGGCAGCGCGGGCACGGCGGCGCGGTTTTTGCCCGCATTTCTGTCATTTTGCGACGGGGCGTATAAGCTTGACTGCTCGCAGCAGATGAAGGGGCGACCCGTCGGCGCGCTGATAGCCGCGCTTAAAACGCTGGGCGCTCACTTCGAATTTTCGGAAGAGGAAAACAGTTATCCGTTCACGGTCCGCGGCACTCTTGCCGCGCGCGATACCGAGGTCGACGTAACCGAAAGCAGCCAGTTTCTGTCTGCGCTGCTCATTTCGGCGACCTGCGCGGGCAGAGAGTTTACCGTCGGGGTAAAGGGCGCGCACGGCAGACGGTATATAGATATGACAATCGCAATGATGCGCAGCTTCGGCGCGACCGTTACCGAAAGCGGAACGCGCTTTACGGTAAGCGGGGCGTATTCTCCGCGGTCGTATAATATAGAGCCGGACGCCTCGGCAGCGGCGTACTTCTACGCGGCAAATAAAATTTTAGGCACGCGCCTTCGCGTCGACGGCCTGCAAAACAGTATTCAGGGCGACGCGGAATTTATTTCTTTTTTAAAAGACTTCGACGGGGGCACGGCGGATATGGGCGCGTTTTCCGACCAGGCGCTGACGCTTGCGGCAATCGCGCCGTATCTCGGCAAACCTACCGAAATTATCAACGTAAGGCATATCCGCAGGCAGGAGTGCGACAGAATACGCGCAATCTGCGTAAACCTTGCCGCAATGGGAGTCAGGTGCGACGAGCGCGAGGACGGCGTTAAAATTTACCCCTCTGCACCCCGACCCGCCCACCTAAAAACCTTCGGCGACCATAGAGTGGCGATGGCTTTCGCGCTTACGGGGCTGAGGTCGGACGGCATAGTTATAGAAAACGCGGAGGTCTGCTCGAAGACCTTTGCGGAGTACTTTACTACGATAGATAAGATAACTGAAATTTTGACCGCCTCTTGATTTTTGATAAAAAATAAGATATAATAGATGGAAAGAATAATCGTACATTCCGATTTGAATAATTTTTACGCTTCGGTAGAGCGGCAGCTTGACCCTACGCTTGTGGGCAAGCCCGTTGCGGTTTGCGGCGACAGGGAGGCGCGCCACGGCATAGTGCTTGCCAAAAGCGAGGAAGCAAAGAAATTCGGGGTAAAGACGGGCGAGGCTATCTGGCAGGCGCAGCGCAAGTGCCCAGATTTAATCACTGTCCCGCCGCACTTCGATTTATATATCAAGTACTCGCGCGAGGTGCGCGGGATATACGAGCGGTATACCGATTTAATAGAGAGCTACGGCATAGACGAATGTTGGCTGGACATAAGCGACAGCACGTTGCTTTTTCCTCGTTTCGACGGCGAAAAATTTACCGTTGCGGACGGCGAAAAGCGATACACCGACGCATTTTTGCGGCATCTCGGCGACGTTATAAGAAACACCGTCAGAAGCGAGCTGGGCGTTACCGTATCGTGCGGGGTGTCCTTCAACAAGGTGTTTGCAAAGCTGGGCTCGGAGCTGAAAAAGCCCGACGGAACGTCGGTAATTTCCAAGGCGAATTTCAAACAGACTATATACGGCTTGCCCGTCGGCGACCTTCTGTTCGTCGGCGGAAGCACGTCGCAAAAGCTTAAAGCAATAGGTCTGAATACCATAGGCAGGCTTGCCGCCGCAGATGACGAAAAGATAATCGCGCAGTTCGGCAAGGTAGGGCGCAATCTGTTGCGCAATGCCCGCGGCGAGGATGACGAGCCCGTGCGGCACAAGGACGACAGGCGCGAAATGAAGTCGATAGGCAATTCCTGCACCTACCCCAGTGATTTGACCGATTTGAGAAGCGTCAAGCGCGGACTTTACGTTCTTGCGGACAGCGTTGCTTCGCGGCTTAGGGACGCGGGTCAGGGGCTTGCCGATACCGTCCACCTTTGGGTGAGGTATTCCGATTTGAGCGACTTTTCAGTTCAGACCAAGGTCAGGCATACGGCGCTGTGCGGTGAAATAGCAACACATGCTTACGCGCTGTTTGAAAAGCACGTGCGTCCGCCGTTCAAGGTTCGTTCTCTCGGTGTAACCGTTTCCGGTTTTGATAACGGTGCGTCGCAGATAACATACGACGAAGCATGCGGGAACTATAAAAAACGCGAAGCGGCGGAACGCTGCGTCGACGCGATAAGAAAAAAATACGGCTACGAAAAATTGCAGCGCGGCATAGTTGCCGAGGCGGACGACGGTATCAATACCGACGTAAAAAATACCCACCTCATAAAGCCTGCAAAAATTGATTATCCGGAAGAGGATTAAAAGGAGGATTAAAAGGAGTATTATGAACATACCTGAAATATTCGGAGAAAACGTCTTTTCGGACGCGGTACAGAAGGAAACGCTGCCCACCGAGGTTTACAAGGCTTTAAGGGCCACTGTCGAGGCGGGTAAAACGCTTGACGTATCCATTGCGGGCACTGTCGCTTCGGCGATGAAAAAATGGGCGGTGTCCAAGGGCGCGACCCATTATACGCATTGGTTTCAGCCCCTTACAGGTCTTACCGCCGAAAAGCATGAAAGCTTTATAACCAAGGAGGGCGACGGCGTTATAATGCGACTTACGGGCAAGAGTCTTATAGTCGGCGAATCGGACGCTTCCAGCTTCCCTTCGGGCGGCTCGCGCGCTACGCACATGGCGCGCGGCTATACTGCGTGGGACCCCACGTCGCCCGCTTTCGTGCGCGGCGGCACTCTGTACATACCTACGGTATTCGTGTCGCACACGGGCGAAACGCTTGACAACAAGGCGCCGCTTCTGCGCTCTATGACCGCGCTCGACAGACAGGCGAAGCGGCTTTTGAGGCTGTTCGGCATAGACTGCAAAAAGGTTTCCTGCGCAGTCGGACCCGAGCAGGAATATTTCTTAATCGACGAAGAGCAGTACTTAAAGCGCAAGGATTTGCGCCTTACCGGCAGAACGCTTTTCGGCGCGGCGGTTTCCCGTGGGCAGGAGCTTGAAGACAACTATTTCGGCGCACTGAAGCTGCGCGTTGCCGCGTTCATGCGCGACCTCGACGAAGAGCTTTGGCGTCTGGGCGTTATGAGCAAGACCAAGCACAACGAGGTGGCGCCCGCTCAGCACGAAATGGCGCCGATATACTCGACGGTTAACGTAGCAGTCGACGCGAATATGCTTACTATGGAGGTTATGCGTTGCGTCGCCAAAAAGCACCGCCTTGCGTGTATTCTGCACGAAAAGCCGTTCAGGGGTATAAACGGCAGCGGCAAGCACAACAACTGGTCGCTTTCTACCGATACGGGCTTCAATCTTTTAGACCCCGGCTTATCGCCCGAAAACAATACGTTTTTCAAGCTCGTGCTGGCGGCGGTTATAAAGGCGGTGGACGACTATCAGGGCATACTGCGCGCGTCGGTCGCCTCGGCGGGCAACGATTTGAGACTGGGCGCGGACGAGGCTCCGCCCGCGATTATGTCGGTGTACCTCGGCGACCAGCTCGGCGCAATGGTGGACTGCATAGTAAAGGGTAAAAGCTACGTTGCGACTGGCACGCTCGAAAGCTCGATAGGCGTTCCCGAAAGCCCTATTTTCCCCAAGGACGCGACCGACAGAAACCGTACCTCGCCGTTTGCTTTTACGGGCAACAAGTTCGAGTTCAGAAGTCTCGGCTCGCAGATGAACGCGTCCGAAGCGAACATCTGCCTTAATACGATTGTTGCGGACGCGTTCGGCGCGTTTGCAGACGAGCTTGAAGGTAAGGCGGATATAGAAAAGGCTGCCGACGCGATTATCGCGCGCGAGTTCAAGCAGCATTACCGCATTATCTACAATCTTGACGGTTACGGCCCCGAATGGGTTGCCGAGGCGAAAAAGCGCGGACTATTGAACAACAAGACAACTGCGGACGCGGTTGCCGTCTGCTATGACGAAAGCAATATCGGCGTGTACGTCCGCCAAAAGGTTTTCACTCGCGAGGAGGCGATTGCCCGCGCGGATATAAGGCTGGAAAACTACGCCAAAGTTATCAATATCGAGGCGCTGACCATGATAGAAATGGCGCGCAGGGAAATTATTCCCGCAGTGTCGGAGTTCGTAGGCAAGCTCAGCGGCGGCGTTTGCGCGAAAAAGAGTCTCGGCGATATACCGTGTAAGGCGGAAACCAAGCTTATAAAAACGCTGTCAGAGCTGAACGACAGCGCGGACGAGGCGGCGGAAAAGCTTGCCCGCGACTTGAAGGCGATTGATAAATCCGACGTTCGCGCGGCGTCGGTTGCAATGGCGCACGTCATTATACCCGATATGGAAGCGCTGCGCAAGATAGTCGACGAAATGGAAACGCTTACCGCGTCGGAATACTGGAAATATCCCTCGTACTTCGATTTGCTTTACAGCGTAAGATAACCCGTTATTTCGTAAAAAACGTTTGTGACGAAATTATAAGGGGCTATCCTAATATGAAAAAAGATATATGACTCGGAAAAATAAAAACGGCTTAATAATTGCAATAATATTTTTAATGGTGCTGTCTACTATTATTTTAACTTCTTCTATCAGCGGCATTACGCATTTACGGGATTTGAAATATCTTATGAGTAACGGGCGTGAAGTTGAAGGTGATATTATAGAATTAGAAAAAGGCGGCGGTTATGGCAATCATAGTTCATACTACTACTATTCTTTTACTCTTATTTATAAATATGAAGAGAATGGAACAGTTTGGGAAACAAGTGATTATTGGAGTATCCGCGAAGATAGAACCGACGAGTTAAATGAAATGCGGGATTGGTGTGAAAATCAAGTCGGTAAAACAGTAAAACTTACGATAGACGACAAAGGACATTGCAAGCCTACCGCAAATTTACAAAATTTATATAGTAACGCATTCGACTTCGTATGGATACGCGGCGGAATTCTGATAGGTATTGAAACGGTTTTATTGATAATTTTGCTTGTCATAATTTTCAAAGTCAAAGTGAAAGACCATTTGGGAAACAGTTTATAGTCACCGGCGAACAAAAAAATAACTTAAACGAAAACGCTATCGAACAATTCGGTCGATAGCGTTTTTAGTTGTCGCTTTGGCGCGTATTTTGTTTTACAAAACCTTACGGAAGTGATAGAATTGTACCGTGACCAAGGAAAAACTTAAAAAAAATTTACAATCGTTTGCCGACAACGGCGTAAACCTCGTTCTTATCAGTCTGCTTACGGGACTGTTTTCGGGCGTGGTCGTAACCCTTTACAACATTTTGGCGCATATAGGCGAGGAAACCTCGGTAAAGCTGTACGGTCTGCTGCTTGACAATCCCGCGTTCATTCCCCTGCTGTTCGTAGGGCTTGCCGCGGGCGCGGTGGTGATAGGCACGTTCGTGCGCTTCGTGCCCATGATACGCGGCAGCGGTATACCGCAGATTGAGGGCGCGGCGCGCGGAATAATCCGCTTCAAGTGGTACGTGACGATGTGCTCGATGTTCGCGGCGTCGTTGGCGTGCATATTTTTGGGACTGTCCGCGGGAGCGGAGGGACCCTCGCTTGAAATAGGCGGTTGCGCGGGCGAGGCGGTCGGCAAGACGTTAAGGCGCAATCAGATGGCGCGCCGATTACAGATTGCGGGAGGTTCGAGCGCGGGACTTGCGGTTGCGTTCAACGCGCCCGTTACGGGACTTTTCTTCGCAATGGAGGAGGCGTTCCGCTCGTTCTCGCCGCAGGTGTTCGTATGCGCCGCTTTAAGCATAGTTACCGCGCTGTTTACGCGCAACGCCATCCGTCCGCCGCTCGGCTACGGCGTGGGGTTCACCTTCGAAAGCTTTATATTCCCCGAAAACTTTTCGTTTTCGTACTGCCTTTGGATTATCCCCGCGGCGGTGGTCGCGGCGCTTGCGGGCGTGGCGTTCTATCACTCGGTGACGCTTGCAAAAAAGCTGTTCAAGAAAATTACATTTTTTAATGGCACGGGCAAATATATAATCCCCTTTATGCTTGCGGGCGCGTTCGGGTTGGTTACGTCCTACGCTATGGGCGGCGGTCACTCGTTTATCGAGGCGCTTGGCACGCACGGCACGGGCAAAATAAGCATCGAAAGCGTATTCGGCATTTCGGTGGTCGCAAGCATAATAATCGTTTTTGCGTTCAAATATATAGCGGGCGTTATGGCAATGGGCTGCGGAATACCCTGCGGCGTATTTATTCCCATGCTTGCAATGGGCGCGGGACTGGGCGGCGTACTTGCCGTAGCTTTCGTCGCAATGGGTATGGACCCCGCGTTCTGCGATTACTTCATAATTATCTGTATGGCGGTTTTCTTTACCACTATAGTAAAGGCGCCTATAACGGGTATAGTAATGGTGTTCGAGCTGACGGGACAGTTCACAAACTTTTTACCCGTGCTTTTGGGCGTTGCGATAGGCTACCTTATAAGCATGTTGTTTAAGTTGGAGCCCATTTACGAAAAGAATCTGGACGCGTTCATAGTCGACGAAAAGCTTTACGAAAACGTCAGAAAGGAAAGAATATCGCTTATAGTACAGCCTCATTCCAAGGCGGAAATGAACAAGGTCCGCGCCATTATCTGGCCTACGAACGGACTCGTGGTAGAGGTCGTTTCGGGCGGGACGGTTATCGTTCCCGACGGCGAATATATATTCAAAGCGGGCGACACGCTCGTATTCGAGTGCGAGACCGACTCTTTGGAAGAGCTGTACGGTTACCTGTACGAAATAGTGGGTAAACAACCCGACGGCACGGAGGATAATTGATATGTTAACGGGAATTTGCGGAATTAACTGGGGCGACGAGGGCAAGGGAAGAATGGTTGACCTGCTTTCGCGCGATTACGACGTGGTATGTCGCTATCAGGGAGGCAACAACGCGGGGCATACCGTGGTCAACGACAGGGGTAAATTCATTTTGAATTTGCTGCCTTCCGGCATACTGCGCGAGGGGGTGGTTTGCGTTATGGGCCCCGGTATGGTTATCGATTTGCGCCACCTCTGCGAAGAGATTGCGCGGCTTAGAGAGGGCGGAATTTCCATATCGCCCGCCAACCTCAAAATAAGCGACAAGGCGATTATAACCATGCCCTACAACGTGTTGCAGGACGTAATGGAGGAGGACAGGCTGGAAAAAGCCACCGGCAAGCCCTACGGCTCGACCCGCCGCGGTATTGCTCCCGTCTATGCGGACAAGTATATGAAAAAAGCGTTCCGCATGGGCGAGCTTTTGAATACGCAGAGGCTGTATAAGCGCCTGCCCGATATAGTCGCCTGGAAGAATATGACGATTAAGGCTTACGGCTTCGAGCCCGTAAAGCCCGACGATATGGTAAGCTATTTCGAGACCTACGGCAAGCCGCTTGCGGACTACGTGACGGATACGGGGCTTTATCTTAACTCTATGCACGCCGCAGGCAAAAGCATTATGTTCGAGGCGCAGCTCGGCGCGCTGCGCGATATTGATTACGGCATAGTGCCCTATACCTCGTCGTCGTCGACTATTGCGGCGTACGCACCCATAGGCGCGGGCGTTCCCAATCTCAAGCTTACTAACTCGCTCGGCATTATGAAGGCTTATTCGAGCTGCGTCGGCGAGGGACCGTTCACCTGCGAGTACTTCGGCGAAAAGGCGGAAAGGCTGCGCGCCGCGGGCGGTGAGTACGGCGCGGCTACGGGCAGACCAAGAAGGGTGGGGCCCTTCGACGTCGTCGCCTCGCGCTACGGCATACGCTGTCAGGGCGCGGACGAAATAGCGTTGACTAAGCTCGACGTACTGGACGGATACGAGCAAATAGAAATATGCACGCATTACGAGTTGGACGGAAAAATTCTGGACGAGTTTCCGTTTACCGACGTTTTAGACGACTGTAAGCCCGTATACGAAACGGTTAAGGGCTGGAATAAAGATTTATCCAAGTGTAGAAAGGTTTCCGACCTGCCCAAAGAGGCGCTGGATTATATCCGCCTTTTGGAAAGGCTTTGCGACTGCAAAATCAGGTACGTTTCGGTCGGGGCCGAGCGCGACGCATATATAAAGATGTATTAAAAAAGGCGGGGCTTTAAGCCCCGCCTTTTATATATAGTATTTGCTTTCGGAAGCTTTTCCGACCAGCCCGACGAATTCTTTTTTGTAGTAGTCGTCCGCAATATAGTCGCTAAGTCCGTTCAGTCTGTTCAATACGGCTTCGAGCGACGCCGCGCCCTTGTACTTCGAGTCGCGCAGTATCAGCCCGAATTCCGCAACGCAGCTTATGAACGAGAGGTCCTCAGACGACGGCGTGGTAATTTCAACCGAGCAGGTCACGCTTTCGCTTTTTTCTTCTTTTCCGCTTACGTCCTTATATCTGACTTCGGCTTCGGCAAGCTTGCCTTCCGCGTTCGCTGAAAGCGCAATTTCGTACAGCGCGGCTACGCAGAGGTTTGCACCTATTTCGCCCGTGTCGGACTTATCGTTATTGAAGTCGTCTTCTGTGATAAGCTTGGTGTCGTAGCCGATAAGCCTGTATTTGTTCACCTCGTCGGTGAAGGTAACGCCTGCCTTTGCGTCCTTTGCAACGGTGAATAGAGTGCCGTTCAGCTCGTCTACGAAAACCTTGCGCGCTTCCGCTGCGCTGTCGAGATAGGCGTAGTTCCCGTTGCCCTTCGTTGCAAGCGTTTCCAAAAGGTCGTCGCGCATATTTCCCATACCTACGCCGATAACCGAAAGGTAGACGCCGCTTGCCGCTTTATTCTGTATGAATTCGTGCAGTTCGTCCGTATCCGACATTCCAACGTTGAAGTCGCCGTCTGAAATTAAAATAACTCTGTTGTTGCCGCCATCGATAAAGTGCTTTTGAGCTATCCTGTACGCGCGTTCGAGTCCGTCTCCGCCCGAAGTTGCGCCCGACGCAACGAGGGAAGAGATTGCGCTGCGTATTTCCTTTTTGCCCTCGTCGGTACATTCGCTGCCGTCAAGCACGGTTTTAACGCCGCTGGCGTAGGTTACTATCGATACGACGTCCCTGTCGCCCAGTCCGTCCAGAAGCATATTGAAGCCCTGCTTGGCAAGCGGCAGACGCGTACTGCCCGACATAGAGCCCGAAACGTCGATAAGAAAAACGTAGTTTGCGTTGACGTCTTCGACCTCGACCTGCGTCGTTTTCAGCCCGACGAGCATCAGGTTGTTATCCTTATTCCACGGGCAGGGTGAAAGCGCAGTGGTAAGAGCGACGGATTTGTCCGTCGGCGCGGCAAAGCCGTAGTCGAAATAATTTATCATTTCCTCTATGCGCACGCTGTCGCAGTCTACTTTCTGCCCGTCGTCAATCTGGGTTCTTATCTGAGAATAGGACGCCGTGTTTCTGTCAAGCGAGAAGTAAGAGGTCGCCGTTTGCGAAACAGAGGTAAAATCCTTTTCGATAATGCTGTCGTGAACGAAGTTGTCTTCTTCCGCGTCGGTTATATAGTCGTAGCTCGGACCTCGGAAGCCGCCCTCGTCGTACATGCCGCCGCATGCGCTGAACAGCATACAGCCCGCGCCGAGTACAGCTACGCTCATTAATAGTTTTTTCATAATCAACCTCCGGTCTTTTTATAATCAAAACGATTGAATATGCGCGTTTGTCCCGCCTTATTTAAAAAAATTTAATTTTTTATCATTCTTAGATATTTTTCGTAAGCGTTGCGGTCTGTCGAGCGTACGTCGAAGTAGTATTTGACCCCGCCGTAATAGGCGTGCAGTCTGTACCGCGGCTCGCCGTTTTCGGCGGTCCCGCTCGTAAGGTAATAATTTATCCCGCCGTAGCTGCCAGTGCTGCCGTCCGCGTAATCGGCAAGCTCGGCATAAACCGCGGTTTCGTCGGTAAACTCAACGTATACGGTGGTTTCGTCGCGGCAGAGGTTGGCAAGCAGGTTGACGTCCGCTTTGACAAGCGTCAGCTTGCCGTAACGGTAGCCCGCGGTGCAGCCGTCCACGCTCGCGTTCGAGGATACCGCAAGATTCTGTATGAAAGCCAGCGAGGGGTGCAGGTCGTACACTGCGTACGCGCTTGTTTTTTGCAAGTCGAGGTCCGCGTCGGTGTAATAACCGACCTGCGGCTCGGTCGGGACGCCGTCGACGTTCCGCTTCAAAACTATTGCGACCGCAACGGCAAAGACCAGCGCAAAGCTTGCCGCAACGGAAGCAAGCTTCACGAATTTCGGCAAAAACGCGGTTTTCGGTTTAACGTATTTTTTCGCGTCGGCTGTTATACCGTTCGGAGTATTCGCACCCTTGAAATACTCTTCGAACTCTTTTTCAAGCTTATCGTCCTTCATTCCTCACCTATTTAACGATTACACTCAGTCGTTTGTCCCGCCCAAAAGCGTTTTTAATTGCTTTTCCGCCCTGTCCTTTGCGCGCTGCACCGCCGACTTGCTCAGTCCCAACTCGCTTGCTATTTCCCGTACCGTCATATCGAGGTAGTATATTCTGTAAATAACGGCGCGGTCGTCGGGTTCGAGCTTTGCAAGCGCCTGTTCCAGCATTATCGCGCTTTCCCTCTTTTCGGGCGAATAGTCCAAAGAGGTGAGCGAATAGAATTCCTCGGTGGATACCTTGCCGCGCAGGTTACGCGATTTAAGGTAGTCCAGCGCGGTATTGCGCACTATCTTTATAAGCCAGCCGTACGCGTTGTCGTCCCGCCCGAAGCGCCGCGCAAACCGCGCCACCTTGATAAAGCTTTCGTGCAGCACGTCCTCGGCGTAGTCTCTGCCGACTATGCTCAAAGCTACGGCGTACATTTTTCCGCCCGCAAGCGAATAAACGCCGTCAAGACAGTCTGCAAAACCGTCCGCAACCGCGTGTATAAGCCTATTGAGTTTTTCGCCGTCGCTCTCTATCATAGCTATATTGTGTATTATAATAATGCGTTTGTCAATAATTTACTTGCAAAAATGTCCGTACGAGTATATAATATTCATAATGAAATTCTATAAAATGCACGGACTCGGCAACGATTACGTTTATTTCGACTGTATGCGCGAACAAATAGCCGAGCCCGAAAAACTTTCCGTAAGGCTGTCCGACAGGCATTTCGGCGTCGGTGGCGACGGTATAATTTTGCTCTGCCCTTCTGAAATTGCCGACTGTAAAATGCGTATGTTCAACGCTGACGGCTCGGAGGGCAGAATGTGCGGCAACGGAGTGCGCTGTCTTGGCAAGCTTGCGCGCGACCTCGGCTACGTAAAGGGCGATACCTGCACCGTAGAAACGCTTTCGGGTATAAAGCGCCTCGAATTTTTCTACGGCGAGGACGGAGCGGTCTGCACGGTGCGCGTAAATATGGGCGCGCCGCTGCTTGCGGGCGCGGATATTCCGTCGACGTTCGTCGGCGAAAGAGTGGTGGGTCAGCCGCTTGAAATAGACGGAGTAAGCTATGCGGTCACGCTCGTCAACATGGGTAATCCGCACTGCGTAGTATTTACCGACCCCGCGGAAGTAGAAAAAGCGGGATGCAGTTTCGAGCGCAACGCCGCTTTCCCCGACAGGGTGAATACCGAGTTCGTAAAGGTCGTAGGCGACAATATTATCGAAATGAGGGTATGGGAGCGCGGCAGCGGCGAAACTTACGCCTGCGGCACGGGCGCTTGCGCCGCGGCGGTAGCGGCGGTGCTGAACGGATTTTGCGACGCGTCCCGTCCCGTAACGGTGCGACTGTTGGGCGGCGAGCTGCAAATAGAGTATAGCGACGTCGTTTATATGACGGGCGGCGCGACTCTCGTGTTCACGGGCGAGCTTATCGTTTAAAATACGGATAAGTATTCTAAACCTCGAATTTAAAAAATATACTTGAAAGTAACGCGGTTGCGTATTTGTAAAAGCCGCGTGCAGGTGAAAATATGAAATTAAACGGCTGTTTTGACAACTTAACCGAAAACTACCTCTTTGCAGAGGTAGGCAAAAGAACCAACGAATATATTGCCGCCCACCCCGACAAAAAGATAATTAAGCTGGGTATAGGCGACGTAACGCTGCCGCTCGTTCCCGCGGTTATCGAGGCTATGCACGGCGCGGTGGACGAAATGGCTTCTGCCGATACGTTCAGGGGCTACGGCCCGTACGAGGGCTATGCGTTCCTGCGCGAGAGCATTAAAAAGCATTACGCCGAGCTGGGCGTGAGCGTGGGCGTAGACGAAATTTTCGTTTCCGACGGTGCGAAGTCCGACCTCGGCAGTATTCTCGATTTGTTCGACAAGGACAATACCGTCGTGGTTACCGACCCCGTGTATCCCGTCTATGTCGATACAAACACCCTTGCGGGCAGGAAGGTAATTCTTGCGTCCGCGACCGAGGCGAACGGCTTTTTGCCTATGCCCGACCGTTCGGTTAAGGCGGATATTATTTATATCTGTTCGCCCAACAATCCCACCGGCGCGGCGTATTCCAAGGCGCAGCTTAAAGAGTGGGTAGACTATGCTAACGCCGTCGGCGCGGTCATTCTTTACGACGCCGCGTACGAATGTTTTATTTCGGATAATTCTCTTGCGCGTTCGATTTACTCGGTAGAGGGCGCAAAGAGCTGCGCGGTGGAAATCTGCTCGTTTTCCAAGACGGCTGGCTTCACGGGCACGCGCTGCGGCTATACCGTAGTTCCCGCTGCGATATGCGGCGGCAAGCTGAATAAAATGTGGTACAGGCGTCAGGCAACCAAATTCAACGGCGTGTCCTACGTCGTGCAAAAGGGTGCGGCTGCGGTCTATACCGAGCAAGGCATGGCCCAGATACGCGCGAATATAGACCGTTACAGGCGCAACGCGCAGCTTATAGCGGACTGTATGGATAGGCTGGGTATTTGGTATACGGGCGGTAAAAACTCGCCGTATATCTGGCTGAAATGTCCGCGCGGTATGGGTAGCTGGGAATTTTTCGACTATATTTTAAACAACGCGCAGGTGGTGGGCACTCCGGGCGTCGGGTTCGGCACAAACGGCGAAGGCTTTTTCCGTCTGACGGCGTTCGGCAGCGAAGAGGCAACTAAAGAGGCGATAGCGAGAATAGAACGCCTGCTATCGGAATAAAGGTGATTTATGATAGGTATACGTGAGAGGGGCGCGGGCGTATTGTGCGCAATATCATCGTTGCCCAACGAGTACGGAATAGGCTCTCTCGGCGACGAGGCTTACGAGTTCGCGCGTCTTTTGAAAAAGGCGGGCGTCAAGTTCTGGCAGGTTCTGCCTACGGTGCAGACGGGCTTTTGTGACAGCCCGTATCAGTCCGTTTGCTGCTATTCGGGCAACCCGTATTTTATCGATTTGAAGGCGCTGCATAGGGCGGGACTGCTCGACGAAGAGGAGCTGCAATCCGCGGTAATGCCCGCGGGGGAAATAGACTACGGCGCGCTTTACGAGCGCAGGTTTAATCTTTTACGCCTTGCATACGCTCGTTTCAATATCAAAGACAGGGATTTCATCGCCTTCGTGGAAAGCAGGGAATTTGACGATTACGCGCTTTTCATGTCGCTTAAATCCCGCTTCGGCGGCACATTCGACACCCTTCCCGACGCTTATAAATTCAGGGAAAAGCTTGCAATGCTGGAATTCCGCCGCTCGGTTATGAAAAGCGATTTTCTGTTCTGGCAGTTCGTACAGTTCGTTTATTTTCAGCAGTGGGGCAAGCTTAAAGCTTACGTAAATTCGCTGGGAATAAAAATAATAGGCGATATTCCGCTCTACGTCGCTTACGATTCGTCCGACGTTTGGGCTCATCCCGAGCTGTTCAAGCTTGACAGACAGCTCAGACCCAAGGCGGTAGCGGGAGTTCCGCCCGACTATTTTTCAAAGACCGGTCAGCTTTGGGGCAATCCGCTCTACGACTGGGACGTAATGTTCGAGGACGGCTTCGACTGGTGGGTAAAGCGTATCGAAAAGGCGAAATCGCAGTTCGACGTTATAAGGATAGACCATTTCAGGGGACTCGAACGCTACTATTCCGTTCCTGCGGGCGCGGAGGACGCGACCGAGGGCGAATGGCTGCCTGGGCCCGGCGTGCGGCTGTTTTACGAAATAAGAAGGCGCTGCGGCGACGTGGATATTATCGCCGAGGATTTGGGCGAAACGGACGCGGGCGTTACGCGGCTTATGGAGCGGACGGGCTTCCCCGGCATGAAAGTGCTTCAATTCGCCTTCGACGGCAACCCCGACAATCCCTACCTGCCAGCGAATTTTAGCGAAAACAGCGTGGTATATACGGGCACGCACGACAACGACACGACGCTCGGTTATCTAAATTCACTTACGGACGAACAGTTTGCCGACTTTAAAACGCAGCTTCGCGCCGCGCTTAAAAGCGAAGGCGTGGTGCATCCGTTCGTCACGCGGGAGCAGACCGTTTGGGCGCTTAATACCTGCGCGCTCGCATCGTCCGCAGGCATAGCGGTTCTGCCCGTTCAGGACGTAACCTGCGCCGACGGCAGCGCCCGCATGAACGTACCTGCCCGCCCCGAGGGTAACTGGCGCTATCGCTTGGAGGCTTTTCCGTCGCGCCGCTCGCTCGCGCTTTTAAAACGCGCTATAGAAGAAAATTACAGATAATAAAACCGCCCTGCATACGCAGGGCGGTTGTTCTTATAAACGCAGCCCGCCGAACTTCGGCGGGCTGCGTTAAGTTTTTTCGAAAATTCGGGTGCAGAGGACGGTCATATCGTCGACGACGGTTTTTGCGCGTTCACGCGCGGCTATCAGTATAGTATCGGCAAGGCTTTGCGGGTTAAGTGGCCGTAAGCTTTGCAAATACTCGTACAGCTCGGTAGAGGATGAGAACGCCGAGGTTATGCCGTCGGACATAAACACCACTATATCGCCCGCGCGCAGCTGCTCGGTGCAGACGGTGGGGCGCAGATTTTCCAAAATGCCGAGCGGCAGGCTCTGGCTTTCCAAGACCTTTATTTCGCCCTCGCGCACGATAATTCCCGCGGGGGAGCCTATTTTTACGAAGTCCGCCATGCCAGAGCTTAAATTCACCGCGGCGATGTCAATGCAGGTAAACCGTTCGTCGCGGTTAAAGGAAAGCAGCTTGTTTATAGTGTTTAAAACCGTGCCCTCGGGCATCTCCGCGCGGTAGAAAGCTTCTATCAAGGAAATTGCCGTTGCGGAAACCTTTTTCGCGTATTCGCCGCTGCCCATACCGTCTGACAGCGCCATTAAAAAGCTGTGCTCGTTTATTTTGATTACCGAGTGTGTGTCGCCCGAAACCTTTTCGCCGCTCTTAATCGCGTACGCTACGCCGAACGCAGCGTCAAGGCGGGGAGGGGCGCTGAACACGAGGCAGCTTTTTTCTCCGTCGTAGCTGAGCTTGTCTTTCAGCAGGTATTTCCTGTTCGTAACCTCGCTTATAATCGCCGTCATTGCCTTTGCATCCGCGCGCCCGCTGACGACCGCCAGTATTTCCATATTTTCGCCGTCGACGTAAAGCTCGGGGCAGGCAATGCCGTGGGTGGAAAGCTTTTCGGCAAGCTTTTTTTCGAGCTCGGCATATTCTCGCGAGGTGCGGCTTAGCTCAACCGCGCAGTTTTTCATTACCTCTGCGACGCCGCGAGCCTGTTCCGCAAGCAGTATGCGTCCGCTTCGCGCATTTTCCGCCTCGGTCATAAACCTGCGATATTCGGCGATAAGCCCGTTAAGGCGCACTAAAACGTCGGTGGGGTTAGAGCAGTTGACCGTAACCTCGGACGGCAAATCGATAAGGTTTGCCTTGCCCTTTATGCAGCCCGAATCAATCAGCTTTTTAAATCCCGCGTAGACGTTGGTGCGCGCGCAGGTTTTGGCTCTGTCGCAGTTTTTACAGCACTTTTCTTTCAGCTCTTCGAGCATGCGGCTGCGCGAAGCGGAGTCGTTTACGTCGTCGTCGAGCGCGTTGAACGCGCACTCTATCTCGCGGAAAACCTCGCTTATGCGGTACAGCTTTTCGCCCGTGCGACGCCTGCTGCGTTCGACGGCGGTATCGGGCAGAACCTCTTTAACGAGCAGTCTGTGCTTCATGCTTTTGAGATGATTTTCGGAAAACAGAACGGGCAGCGCGACGGTGCATAAAAGCAGCAGCGCGCGGAATACTATAAGAACGACGGCGCAGTCGAAGCCGCCCTTGAAATAGCAGTACACCGCGGAAAGCGCGGCGACGACGACGCTTGGCGCGGCTCTGCCGGCGCCGCAGAAAAGAAGCGCGGCGGTAGCCGCGGCTATGTAGGCAGTGAACGGTTCCGCCGACAGCGTGACGGCTGCGGGCGGCAGCGCGGTTATCAGAGCGAACACGAGCGCGGCGGGCGAGCGCGCAAGCCGCACTGCGAAAATTATCACGCCCGCTGTTATCGCCGTGTAAGCGAAAAATCCGCATAGGTTGTAAACGCCCGTTCCGAACGCGGCGTAGACTACGGCGCAGCAGACCAGCTCGTCCTCTTTCAGCCTGCACCGCATTGCGCGGAACAGCAGAGCGTATACTGTTTTGAAAGAGAAATACGAAAAAATTATTACGGCGACTGCGGCAACGCCCTTGAATGCGTATTCGTTTTCGAGCAATTCGATTCCCGAAATGCCTTGTGTGCGGGCAAACGCTATGTACGGCGCGAGCGCGATGGCGAGATACGCCGCTGCCTCGACGCGGATTTTGCGCCTCGTTCTGCGATAGATGAAAGTGACGAGTCCGAGAAAAACCGCCTCGAAAAGGCAGAGCAGGGTGGCGACCCAGTCAAGGTACACTATCGAGGCGAGCACGTATAGCACGGGGGTTAAAAGTACGTTCGTACCGCACGTAAGCATGGCGAAGCATAGCCCTAAGGAAAATGGAATTTCGGCAAGAGTTTTGTTTATGAAGATAACCGCCACGGCGTAAATTAGGTACAGAGCCGTACTTTTCGCGTTTATTTTAAAAGTCATAACTACATTGTATATCCTGTGAAGGTAAAAAATTTGTCTGTTAATATACCTAATTGTAAAAAATTACAAAAAATTTTTTTCATATCCTGCGTATAAATGTACATAATAATTTTGAAACTTTATGCGTATTACTTGACTGTTTTTGCATAATTGTGTAGAATAATAAAAAAAGTTTCGGGGATTTTCTATGGAAGAAGAGATTGAAAACGGCGAGGGCGGAATAACCTTGGGTTATATTTTCCGCACTGTATTTTCGCAGAAGTGGCTTGCGCTTATAATCGCGGCGGTGATTACTGTTGCGGGCGCGCTCGGTCTGTATTTTATGGGTAAATCGGGTACGGTTTACTCTGTATCGTTCGTTTTGCAATTGCCGAAAACAGGCGAAGCTTCAACGACCTCTTATACTTATCCCGACGGCGAAAGCTTTTACTTTACGGACCTTATTTCCTACGAAAACCTTATGCAGGTTGCTTCCCGTAAGGATTTCGAAGGTATCGACGTCGAAACGATGGTAAAGAGTAACGATATTTCCATAATCCGTTCGGTTGATAAGCTTGACGAGGATTCCAAAGACGGCGTTTACGATTTGAATTACACTGTCAAGGTTAAGGCGAAATACTTCGAGAACGAGGACAAGGCGCGCAGCTTTATCGAGGCGATTACGGCGTTCCCTCGCGAGTATATAAGTCAGATGAACATCAACTACGACCAGAGTCTTACCTCGTCAAAGTCCGCGGTGACCTACGACGAACAGCTTACGCTTCTTAAAAATCAGGCGCAGTATATCCAGTCCAAATACGGCGCGCTTATCGGCGCCTACGGCAACGAATTCGTTGTCGGTGACGGAAGGACGCTCGGTCAGTGCAAGAACGAAGTCGACGCGTACGTCGCGAAAGATTTATTCGGCAGCTTGATTACCCGCGCCAAGGAAAACAGCTATATCAAATCGGGTACCGAAGAGAAAATCAGGTACGAGAGCGAGCTGTATTCGAGAAAGCTTGCGTTGGAGCGCGCCGAAGAAACGCTGAAAAAGCTTATTGAGTTTCAGACGAACACGGGTTCTACGATTATCTACGATGAGATTATTTCTCTGAACAGGGAAATAGCCACCTTAAATCAGGAAATGGAAATTATAAGAGGTTACCTTGCCGCCTATTCGGATGAAAGCAAAATAGCGCCTGCCGAATTCGAGGCGGAGATTGCCAAGGTCGAAGCAACGGTAGCCAAGTTTACCGAGGACATCAAGCCCATTTCCTCCTACGTTTACGGCAGAGTGACGAAGATTAACTTCCTGAATTCGAGAGTCGTCGAGGTAGAGGGCGGCAGAGGAATAATAATGAGCGCAATCATCTCGCTTATTGCCAGTATCGTAATTGCGGCGGTGGTCGCGTTCATCGTAGGCTGGAGCAAGCAAAAGAAGGTCAAAATAGAGAAGGTTGTCGGCATGCCCGTTTACGGCGAGGCGCAGCTGCAAATTGCGGCTGCGGACGAGAGCGACGACGAAGAAGACAAAAAAGAATAAAAACGGTCAAATTAAAGCGGAACGCAGATGCGGACCGCTTTAATTTTTATGTTGATTTTTCCGCCTCTTTATGTTATACTGAGCAATCAGAGGGTTAAGATGACGGAAATAGAAAAGCTTTTGAAATTTATATCCCCGCACAAGCTTGCGGACAGCGCCTTTTTCAAAGACCTTCTCGACGGAGGGCGGCAGCGCGCCTACGAGGATGAGAGAATAAGGGCCGTAATGCTTGTGTTGAAGGCTCTTTATATAAATAAGCTGAAATACAAAATCGCAGACGCAATCCGCGAGCGCGACGGGCTGAATTCCGCAAGCGAGCATACCGCCGAAAATTACAGGCGCGTGCGCGAGCTTAACGCCGAGATTGCCGCGCTTAAAGAAAAGCTTCATTCCTACAAGCCCTTTTTCGACGAGCCGTATTTTGCGCGCATGGACTTAATAGACGGTATAGAGGGCTACAACAGCTACTATATCGGCAAGCGCGGCGACCAAAACCTTGAAATAGTCGACTGGCGCGCCCCGCTTGCGCGCAGGTATTACCAGAAGAGCAAGACCTCTTTTAAGATTAACGAATACGACTATAAGCTGATACTCCGCCGCGCGCTGCGCACGGGGGGAGGAAAGGTACTGGATATGAAAAACGAGTACCTTTCCTTAAAAGGGTATCTTTCCGAGGAGGAAATAGACGGGCGCGACGAGGCGATTATTTTTGACCCTTTTTTGAAGGAAATACTCGAAACCCGCAAGGAAAAACGTGAAATTTGCGACATTATAGAAACCATACAGGAAAAGCAGTACGAGATTATCACGCTGCCCGAAAATGCGGAATTCGTTTTACAGGGCGTTGCGGGCAGCGGCAAAACTATGATAATGCTGCACAGACTGTCATATATATTATATAACGACGAAACGCTGCGCCCCTCGGACGTGCTTGTGGTAACTCCGTCGGACTCGTTCAACGCGTTCATAGACGAGCTTGCGAGAATACTCGAGCTCGAAAGGGTGAAAACGTCTACGCTCGACGGGTATTTTTTAAGCGTTTTAAAGAATTCGGGCGTGGTTATTGATAATAAAATCGACTGGTTTCAGCCGCTGCCGCCCCAATTTTTAAATTACGTTTACACCGATAAATTCGTTGAAGAAATCCGCGTAAAGCTTGCTAAAATTTACGACGGAATATACGGAATGTTTACCTCGGACGGGTGCAGAGAGGTCACGGACGGCGTGCTTGCCGCGTTGAAGTTACAGGAAGAAAAGTACGCGCGCATAAAGAACGCAAGTCTCAGGGTCAGGCGTTCGGTGCTCGGCGAAATCAAGGAAAAGCCCGACGGCGGACTTTACTACACCAAGCAGTTCAGAAACGCGTTTAACTGCGTTTCCGACGTGCGCGAGTTTTTGCAGCTGCTTTCGGACGAGCGCATGTGCGGACAGGCTTTCTTTTACAGGCAGCTGCTGTCCTTCTACAAGTCGCTGAAATTTTTGCGCAGGTATTCCGAAAAAATCTGCCTTGCGGCGGTAGCGGATTTGGACGCGTTGCACGGCACGGTCGAAAAGGAAATTTCCGACCTTAAAAGATATAAAATCACCGTCGACGGAAAGGAAACGCTGACTTACTCGGACCGCATTGCAAAGCGCGAGGAGCTTAAAAAAGAGATAAGCTCGACTTGCGAAACGGTAAAGGAGATAGCGGAGGCGTTCGTGCCGCTTTACGACTTTGCGGACGTTCTGCGCGGCGAAAGCTATCTGGTTGCGATAGGCAAGTGCGAAACGACCTACGACGTGCTAAGGTTTTTCTACCGCGAGACGGTAAAGAAAATAAAGACCCGTTTTTGTGTTTCCACTAAAAAGCTTTGCCGAACGGACCCATATTCGATGTGTCTTATTTTGTGCAGTCTGGGCTTGCCGCTTACGCCCAAATACCGCTTCATTTTCGTGGACGAGGCGCAGGATATTTCGCTTAACGAGTACCGCGTGTTGCAGGCTGTCAACGACAGGGCGGCGTTCAATATCTTCGGCGACCTTAAACAGAATATCACCCCGTACCGCGGAATAAGGGACTGGTCCGAGCTTGGGTATAAGCAATTCAATCTCAACTTAAATTACCGCAACACGAACCGCATAGTCGAGTACGTTTCGCGCAATCTCGACATAGACATGCGCGCAATCGGCACCGAGGGGGACGGGGTGGAGATAATTTCCGCGCGTTCGGTCACGTCGTACCTTTCCAAATTCAACGGATTGAGCGCGGTAATCTGTTCGGAGGCGGGGCTTGAAAAATATACGCGCAAAAGCTACAACGTCGTAAGGAATACGGGGCGCATATCCAAGACGAAAATAAATATAATGACCGTTTACGAAAGCAAGGGGCTGGAATTTACGTCCGTGGCCGTTGCCGACGGCGATATGACCGAGAACGAGAAATATATAGCCTACACGCGCGCGCTCAAAAATCTCGCGCTGATAAGACAGGGATAATTTGGCAATAACTGTTGTCAGGGAAAATAATTTGTGATAGAATAAAAATATGGCTAATAAAACGAAAAACACAAGTATGATTGATATCGAAGGCGAACTTCTGAATGCGGTAAGCTACGCGACCTATTATTGCCGTCTGCCGCTTTTTACGACGTTCAAAATTTTCAACCGCTCGGAGGAAAACGCGCAGGACGTCACCGTCTGCATCAGCGGGAACGAGCTTATTCTGCCCACGGAAATTCCCGTTTCGGAAATCCCGCACGAAAGCAGTATGTCGGTCACGGTTGAAAATATACTCAACCCCAAATATCTCGCCGACCTCGAGCAGCCCGAAAAATGCAAAGTCGTAATCAAGCTTATGCAGGGCAAAAACGCCGTCTGTTCGCTTAAAGCCGAGGTGCTCGCTCTGCCGATAGACTGTTGGAGCGGACTTTCTGGCAACGTGGAAATGCTTGCCGCGTTCGTGCGGCCCAAGCTTGCCGACTGTCAGAAAATACTTGCCGAGGCGGGCTTGCAGCTTAAAACCTGGGGCTATTCGTCGGAGTGGAGCGGCTATGCCGGCAATGACAGAAACGCCGTCCGCAACGCCGTCGCCGCAGTATATTCGGCGATACGCCACCTTGATATAGAGCGCGTAGAGGATAAGGACCTTACCGAAACGGTCTGTGCGGGCGATATAAGTAAGATAGTCAAAAACAAGAGCGCTACGCCGTTGGAGCTTGCGCTTTTCGCCGCGTCGTGCTTCGAGGCGACCAAGCTGAATCCCGTTCTCGTAATGGGTAAAAACAAGGTCGGCGTAGGCGTGTGGCTGTATGAAAGCTGTTTTTCGTGTTCGGTACAGGACGATATTTCGGTAATAGAAAGATATATAATGGACGGCGTCAATAACCTTGCAGTGTTCGACTGCGACGATATGTTCGCGCACAAAAACGCAAGCTTTACGACCAGCGCGTCCCACTTCGAATCGTTTATACGCAGCAACTCGTTCGACCTCTGTCTCGACGTCAAGCGCAGCAGGATAGGAGGAATTTTTCCTCTGCCGCTCAAAGTAAAGACCAAGTCGGGCTATGAGCTGTTGGACGATAAAGAGCTTTCGTACAGCGCGAAGCCGCGTCAGTTAATCGACGCAAGCAAGTACGAATACTCGCGTACGGAATCGAAGGACAAGTCCTGGCAGCGCCGTCTGCTCGATTTATCTCTTCGCAACAACCTGTTGAATTTCCGCTATAAGCGCGACTGTCTGCATCTGCTTTCCGCGGATTTGCACGCGTTCTGCGAGCGGCTTGCGCTCAAAGACAAATTCAGGCTAAGCCCGCCCGCCTCCGCCATAAAGGATGCGGCGTACTTCGGCGGCGCTACCGTCAAGAGTATGGAAGAGCTTATTTCCATAGAAATGAAGTCGGGGCAGCTTAGGTGTTATTCGGGGTCGGAAACCCTTTCAGAGGTCGTGGGCTCGCTTATAAGGAAGTCGCGTGCGTCGGAGGAAGAGACGGGGGCAAAGACGCTGTACCTTGCTTTCGGTTTTCTCAAATGGAAGCACAAGAGCGACAGCGAGCATAAGTTCGCGCCGCTTGCCCTTTTGTCTGTCAATGTTAAAAAGAGCAAAAACTCGGTAATAACGCTTGAAATAGGCGAGGGGTACGAGGTAAACACGACGTTGCTCGAATTTTTGAAACAGGAATTCGGCATAGATATTCGCGGGCTTGACGGCAAAGAGCTTTCGCCTAAGGAAATAATAGCGGTATTCCGCGCAAAGACGGCGAACATGAAGGGGTGGTCTGTCTACGAGGACGTTTACCTTTCGCAGTTCACGTTTGCGCGCTACGCGATGTGGGCGGATGTCAAAAAGAATATTGCCGACTACAAGAGAAATCCGCTTATCGCAAGTTTGCTGTCCAATGCAAACAAAATGGAAAATAACAAGCTTACGGGCGAGGGCGAGGACGACGGCGAACCGTGCGATATTATAACCCCGTTGCCGTGCGACAGCACGCAGTACGCCGCGGTTGCGGAGTCGGCTAAGGGGACTACCTTCGTGCTGCACGGCCCTCCGGGCACGGGTAAGAGTCAGACTATAACCAATATGATTGCAAACGCAATGTTCAACGGCAAGCGCGTGCTGTTCGTCGCCGAAAAGCAGGCGGCGTTGCAGGTTGTAAAAAAGCGTCTTTCCGATATAGGCGTCGGCGACTTCTGTATGGAGCTTCATTCGGGCAAGACCGCAGACAAGGGCGAAATAGTCCGTTCGATAGAAAATACGCTCGCGCTCAAATGCGAGACCTCGGACGGTAGGTTCGCCGCCGCGGGCGAGCGAATCAAGTCCGCGCGCAACACCTTGAAGGCGCCGCTTTGCGCGCTGCACAAAAAGCGCAGGTTGGGCGTTTCGGTGTACGAGGCGATACTCTATTATCTGCAAAACAAGAACGCGCCCGAGCTTGTGGATATTGAAAGCACGTTCTACGATTCGCTTACCGAGGAAAAGCTTGCCGAGTGCGAGAAAATGCTTATAACCTCGCAGGCGGCGGCGGAGGAGTGCGGCGGCGTGTACCGCTCGCCGTTCTCGGGCGTAGGGTTGACCGAGTGCGACCGCGGCGTGCGTACGGGCGTACTTTGCGCGGCGGAGGTGCTTATCGCGGAATTGAAGCATCTCAAAAATTATATCGCGCTTTTCAACGATACCTTCAATCAGAAGGTAAGTAAATTCACCGCGCTGAAATTGAAGTCGCTTACAAGCATACTCGGCATTTTGAAGAGCGGCGCGTTGGAGGAGTTCTTCGAGTGCGACGAAACCGAATTTTACAAATTCTACAACGCTAATATACTCTACGATAACGCCGTAAGGCTTTGGGCGACGCGCTTCAAGGCTCTGCCCGAAATCGGCAAGCTTGCAGACAAAATCGATGACGAGCTTGAAAACTGGGGCGACAACTACCGTTCGTCCAAGCTGCTTCTGACTATTATCAAGCGCATGAACAAGTGCGCGGAAACTCCTTTGAAGGAAAAGGAGGAGGTGGACTGGATAAAGCGCGCAAGAGAGCTTGAAGAGTACAAAAAGCGTATGTTTACCAACACCAGACTCGGCGCGCACTTCGCGGCTATGGGGGGTGCGATTAACGCCAAAAAGCGCGAGGACTTTTTAAAGCCGCTTTACGATTTACATTCGCTTTGCGCTCAGGTGTTTATGGACTACAATGCGGACGCGTTCAACAGCGTGTGTATAGGCGCGTCGGGCGGGCAGCTTCGTCCGCTTGTCACGGGGCTTATGCTTGCGATAGCCTCGTTCAACAAGAGCTGCGAAACCTTTTTAAAGACCCTTAAAATAGATAAAAAAGAGACTGCGGACTGCGATTTGTTCGACTATTACACGGTAAAATGCACCGCGTTAATCGACAATATCGATATGCTGCCCGCCTGGTGCCTGTACAAGTCCACGGCAAAGCAGCTTGAAGACAGCGGGCTCAAATTTATGACTGCGGCAATGGAAAACGGCAGGATAAGCGGCAACGCGATTCTCGGCTCGTTCAGAAAGAACGTCTACCGCAACTTCATTCAGACCAACATTCCTGCGGACGAGGATTTGGCGTCGTTCTCGGCAAGCGTGCAGGAGGCGACGGCAGCGTCGTTCTCGCAACTTATCGAGGAGTTTAACGACCTGACGCGCAGTCACCTGCGCGAGGTGCTCGTTTCCAGACTGCCCGAGCCCGAAACGGAGGGGCCGCTCGCGCTTGAAATGATGGCTTTCAACCGCAGCGTAAAGGGCAATATGCGCGGCTTTAATCTGCGCAACCTGTTTACGGAAATTCCCCAGCTTATGCGAATAGTCGCGCCGTGCATGCTTATGAGCCCCGCTACCGTTTCGCAGTATCTGCCCGCCGACCCCGAGCTTTTCGATACCGTCATTTTCGACGAGGCGTCGCAGATGCCCACCTGCGAGGCGGTGCCCTCGCTCGCCCGCGCTAAGAGTGCGATTATCGTCGGCGACCCCAAGCAGATGCCGCCGACCACGTTCTTCACCGCGTCGGGGCAGGACGAGGACAACCCCGAAACCGAGGACTTGGAATCGGTGCTCGACGACTGTCTCGCGCTCGGCATACCCGAAAAGCACCTCGTCTGGCATTACCGCTCCAAGCACGAAAGTCTGATTGCGTTCTCCAACGTAATGTACTATTCCAACAGGCTCTGCACCTATCCTTCGCCCGACGCGCTCGAAAGCAAGGTAACCATGAAATACCTCGAGGACGGCGTTTACGAAAGAGGGCTTAGCAAGTGCAACAAAAAAGAGGCGGCGGCGCTCGTCGACGAGGTTATAAGAAGACTTAAAGACGACAGGCTCAGACATTCGAGCATAGGTATAGTCACGTTTTCAACCCCGCAGCAGGTGTTTATAGAGCGCATGCTTTCCAAGAAAATTGCCGAGCATCGCCTCGAAGAGGTTGCATTCGAGCGAGAGGAGCCGCTGTTCGTTAAAAACCTTGAAAACGTGCAGGGCGACGAACGCGACGTCATTTTATTCTCGGTTTGCTACGGACCCGACGCTCACGGCAAAATATCGCTCAACTTCGGACCGCTTAACCAACTCGGCGGTTGGCGCAGGCTCAACGTCGCGGTATCCCGCGCAAGGGAAGAAATGATGGTTTTCTCGTCTATGCGCTATTCTATGATAGATATGTCGCGCACTAATTCGCGCGGCGTCGCGGGGCTTAAAGCCTTCCTCGAATTTGCCGAAAAGGGCAGAACGAGCATTTCCGTCAAGTCAAACGAAATAATTTTGAATAAACAGGGAATTGGCAAATTCATTGCGGAAGAGCTTTCGTCCTACGGCTACGAATGTCGCTGCGACGTCGGCGTTTCCGACTTCAAAATCGACGTTGCCGTCGTCGACCCGCAGAACAGGCACAACTTTATACTCGCAGTGCTTTGCGACGGTTCGCAAAGCTCGTTCTCGGTCAAGGACAGGACGATTTTGCAGGTGCAGACGCTTAAACGCAACAACTGGAACGTGGTAAGGCTGTACGCGCTTAACTTCTTTAACAATCCCAAGCGCGAAATAAAGAAGATTAAGGACTTCCTCGACAGGCTTACCGCAAGCGCGAAGCCGTCGGTTACCAGCTTTAAAAAGCCGTACAAGGCGTGCAAAACCGACGTAAAGGAATGTGCGCCCGAATATATCTTAGGCGGCAAAAACGACGCGGATGTCGTCCGTACCATAAAGTCGGTCGTAGCCGCGGAGGAGCCTATATCGCACCAGTTTTTGATAAAGCGCACGCTTGCGCAGTACGGAATATCGAAGTACGGCGTCAAGCTTGAAAACAAGCTGACAACGCTTATCAATCTATGCGGGTTCGCGCGGGCGAAAATTCTCGGCAATAAGTATTATTTCCGCGCCGACAAGTATTCGTCGTTCGACAGGTACCGCGTGGAGGAAGGAACGCAGCTTCGCTCCGTAGACACCGACTTTACGCCGTACGACGTTATATCGCTTGTAAAGGGCATACTTTTAAGCCGCGTCAGCGTCTACGTGGACGAGCTCGTTCCCGCCGTTTTAAAAGAACTTAAAGTCCGTTCGTCGGAAAAGTTCACCGCATTTATTTCCGCCTGCATTGACGAGGGCGTGAAGCGCGGCATTTTTATCCGCAGCATTTCAGACAAAATAACCCTGTCTTAATGTATACCCGCGACGGCTTTGCCGTCGCGGGTTAAAGTTATATCGAATAAATAATTTTGTTTTCATATTGCAAAAAGCAAAACGCTATGGTATAATTAATTTGCAAGAATGTAAATTCTTGCAGAACGAAGGAGGTATTATGAAAAAGATTATTTCATTGCTGGTTGCAGGTTTAACTGCTTTGGGTGTCGCGTCGGTATTTTCAGGCTGCGGTAAACAGGCAGCAACGCAAAATCCGAAAGTTGCAGGAAGCTTTTTAAATTTGTTTCAGGCTGATGATTTGGGCTTTCTTACAGAGCGGGATTTGGAAAGTATTGCTTGCCGTTATTACGATGGCTACGCTGAAGTTAATCCTTACGATGGGAAGTTTAGCTCTCACGAAGAATTGTCTGCGGAAACGGAAAGAACGCTTAAACTTGCTTATCTGCAAAAAATAGTGAAAACTCCGCAAGGTTCTTTGGAAAAAGTAAAAATTTATAACTATTACGGTACTTATAACGGCAATCCCGTTGTGACAATCTATTCGGACTATGACAGTTATTCGTCTATAATTTCGGAAGGGTATGAAGAGACCGAGATTGCAGGCGTAATATTTAAGAATTTTTGGGAAAATCAAATAATGTTATTTACTGCGGAGGACGTGCCGAATTACGAAGTGAAAGGCAGGGTTTACGATTTAAAGTCTGCAATGGAGTGCGGTTTGCTAACGGAAAACGATTTAAAAACTATATCGTGCGCTCATTTCGAGCAAATGACTAAAAAATATCCGGATAACGATTTGGGCGAAAATCCTTACGTCGGATGTTTCGAAGAACCGAAGGATAAGTTGAATTATTCAACAAAAACCGAAATAAAGCTTGCGTATTTTAAATATGAGTCAACATATCCTTACAATTCGATTTATGACGTTAAAATAGCCGAGTATTACGGGACGGTCGGCGGAAATATAGTCGTTTCGTTAGAATTTATCAACAAGGGCTGTTCGTTTGAGGGCTTAGGCAAAACTGAAATTCACGGAGTGACGTTTTTAGAAAACGCACTATACAGTGTTAAGGTATATCGTGTAAACAATAACGTCTAACAGAAAATCATGCGGGTTATATTTTACTTTTAAAAGTTAGATTTAAAATTTTCAACGTCGGTTTTTTCTGTAAAAGAAAATAAAAACAAGTGCAACAAGAATTTTCTTGTTGCACTTGTTACTTAAATTATATCCTGCATGTCGTATTTGCCGGCGGGCTTGCCCGCAAGGAAGAGGGCTGCCTTTATTGCGCCTGCGGCGAAAACTTTTTTGGAACGGGCCGAGTGCGACAGGGTAATTATTTCGTCCTCGCCCGCGAACATTACGTCGTGCTCGCCGACGATTGTGCCGCCGCGGACGGCGTGTATGCCTATTTCGCTTCCGCGCCTGCACGCGCCCTCTCTGCCGTAAACGTAATTGCTATTGCCGACGTTCGCGCTTTCGGCAAGCATCAGCGCGGTGCCGGAGGGGGCGTCGGCTTTCTGGTTGTGGTGCTTTTCGATTATCTCTATGTCGAAGCCCTCGCCTAAAACCTCAGCGCTTTGCCGAACGAGCTTCATTAAAAGATTTACGCCCAGCGAGAAGTTCGCAGTCCTGAATATTGCGATGCTTTTCGCGCTGTTCTCTATAAGCTGCAAATCGCTATCCGAAAATCCCGTTGAGCCGAGAACGACGGGCACTCCGTTTTTGACCGCCCAGTCAAGCTCGCCCTTCAAAACGGCGGGGGATGAAAAGTCGATTATTACGTCGACCTTTTCTTTTACCTCGTTAAAGGACGGATATACGGGAATACTCACGTTTTCGGGCGCGTGCAAATCCACGCCGCACACCGCCCGCGCGTTTCCGTCGCGTAAAAGTCCGTAAAGTGCGGCGCCCATTTTGCCGCCTATTCCGCAAATCAAAACATTAATCATTTTATTACCTTTTTCAATTCCTTTAAAAGCACTTCCTTGTGCTCTCGTTCAAGCTCGGTAAGAGGGGGGCGGGGAACGCCCGCGTCAAAGCCGAGCATATTGCACGCAGCCTTTACTGGTATGGGATTAACCTCTATAAAGCAGGCGTCGATAAGCGGCAGAAGCTTATCCTGAAGTTCGTTGGCTTTTTTGAAATCGCCGCTTTTTACGCAGTCGTAAACAAGCTTAACCTGCTTGGGTGCGACGTTGGACGCCACCGAGATAACGCCCGCGCCGCCTATCGCAAGTATGGGCAGATTGAGTGCGTCCTCGCCCGAAAACAGGTCGCACTTGCCGCGTATGCGCCTCATGGTTTCGCAGACCTGAGCCATATTCCCGCTCGCTTCCTTTATGCCTGCAAGGTTGGGTAAATCGGCAAGCCTTTCCGCAGTCTGCGGGGTGATATTCACGCCTGTGCGCGAAGGGACGTTATATGCGATTACGGGCAGATGTACCGCGGCACAAATGCTCTTGTAATACTCGAATATACCGGTCTGCGTACACTTGTTGTAATACGGCGTGACCGCAAGTATTCCGTCCGCGCCCAGTTTCTCCGCGCGTATTGCCGCGGCAACCGCCTTTTGCGTATCGTTGCTGCCCGCGCCCACTATTATCTTTATTCTGCCCGCGACTTTTTTAACCGCAAAACGGATAGTATCCTCTTTTTCGCTCTCGGTCATTGTGGCGGGCTCGCCCGTGGTGCCGAGAATAACCAGCGCGTCTGCGCCGCCCTCTATCTGGTAGTCGATTAATTTTTCGAACGCGTCGAAGTTGACGCCGCCGTCGAACGGCGTAATCATTGCGGTTATTACCCCGCTGAAAATTCCTTTCATTGCAAATATCCTTTTGCCGCCAAAAGCTCGGCAAGCAGGACAGCGCCGCCCGCCGCGCCGCGAAGCGTGTTGTGCGACAGTCCTATAAATTTATAGTCGAATACGGCGTCCTCTCTCAGCCTTCCTACGGTGACGGCCATACCGTTCTCGCACCCTCTGTCAAGCGCGGGCTGAGGGCGGTTTTCCTCGCTTAAATAATGAATGAATTTCTTTGGCGCGGAGGGGAGTGCAAGCCTTTGCGGTTCGCCCGAAAAGCTTTCCCATGCCCCGATAATCTCTTCCTTGGTCGGCTTTCGTTCAAAAGAAACGAAGCACGCCGCCGTATGTCCGTCTGAAACGGGGACTCTCAGGCACTGCGCGGTAATTGCGGGGCTGTCGGCGTTTATTATTTTACCGTTTTCCACTCTGCCCCAAATTTTAAGCGGTTCGGTTTCGCTTTTTTCCTCTTCGCCGCCGATAAACGGAATTACGTTGTCAATAATTTCGGGCATGGTTTCAAAAGTCTTGCCCGCGCCCGAAATCGCCTGATAGGTAGTTACCGCCACGCTCTTTATCCCGAATTTTTTCAAGGGGTGAAGAAGGGGGACGTACGATTGAAGCGAGCAGTTGCTTTTTACGGCTATAAAGCCGCGCTTCGTCCCGAGCCGAGCTCTCTGATATTTAATAACCTCGGTATGCTCGGGGTTTATTTCGGGAATAATCATAGGCACGTCGGGCGTTGAGCGGTGCGCCGAATTGTTGGAAATTACGGGACATTCGCATTTGGCGTACGCTTCTTCGAGCACGCGTATTTCGTCCTTTTTCATGTTGACGGCGCAAAAGCAGAAGTCGACCGAGGCGGCAATGCTCTTCATATCAGCCGTCGCGTCGAGAACGGTCATATCCGCGAAGTTTTGCGGTATTGGAGTTGAAAAATTCCATCTTTTCACCGCGTCGCGGTACTTTTTGCCTGCGGACGAAGCCGAGGCGGCGAGGTGCGTCACGTTAAACAGCGGGTGATTTTCGAGCAAAAGCAGAAAACGCTGACCCACCATTCCCGTCGCGCCGATAATCGCTACGTTTAATTTCTTCATAGTATTTACATTTTATCATATGCGCGCTTTTCAAGTAAAGCATTTTTTATAATTTGTTGACTTATCCCCTTTCAGGGTGTATAATCTTTATATTATATAAACGGACAAGGAGGGGGGTTATGCATCCCAAGCCTATATTTCATATTTTCGGACAGGGTATCTATCTTTACGGCATCTGCTTTGCGATAGGCGTTCTTGCTTGCTTTGCTTTTCTTATATTTACTATGTGGTATAAGAGGTTTAACGAAACTTCGTCTAACGCAATCATTTTCATAGGTATTTTCGCAACCGCGTTCGGCGCGTTGTCCGGCATGATTTTTCAGGGAATTTACGACGTTATCGACGGAAAGGAATTCAGCCTGAACGGCATGACCTTTATCGGCGGACTTATCGGCGGCGTAGGCAGCTTCCTCGGAATATGGAATTTGTATACGTACGTTATTCGTCCCCGCACGAAGATTAAGGCGCTTAACGCCGAGATGAACGCTGGGCTTTGCGACGCGCTGCCCTTCATACCTATCGGTATAGTAATAGCGCACGCATTCGGCAGGTTCGGCTGCTTCTGGGCGGGCTGCTGCTACGGAAAGCCCGCGGAATGGGGGCTGCCCTGCGCGGCGGGCTCTACGCAGAACGTAATTCCCACGCAGCTTTTCGAAATGGCGTTTTTGTTCGTTTTGGCGGCGGTAATGGCGGTGCTGTATTTCAAATTTAAGTTAAATTACAACTTTGCCGTATACGCGATTGCGTACGGAATTTTCCGTTTTATTATCGAGTATTTCCGCGACGACTACCGCGGCGAATTTATCGGCTCGGTAACGCCCTCGCAGTTCTGGGGTATAGTAATGGTTATTTTGGGCATAGGCTTCATATTCGCCCAGTATTACTATTTTTCCAAGCTTATGAAGCACCCCGAAAACACGCCCCGCGAAAAGAAAGCGGAGGTTAAAAAAGAAGCCGAAGCCGAAGAATAAACCCAAGCCCCCTCTAAGGGGGCTTTTATTATGCGTTTCGGGTATGCGTGATATTATAAATTGTCATTTTACTTTGAACGCGATTAATGGTAGAATGGGACAAACGCAAGGAGGAAAATTATGAACATCTGGCACGAAATAGACGCCCGCAGGATAACGGAAAACAAATTCGAATCTCTTATAGAAATACCCAAGGGCTGCAAAGCCAAGTACGAGCTGGACAAGGAAACGGGACTGCTGCGGCTTGACAGAGTACTTTATACGTCCACGGTCTATCCCGCGAATTACGGATTTATACCGCGCACGCTTGCCGACGACGGCGACCCGCTGGACGTACTCGTTCTATGCAACGAAACGATATATCCCATGACCTTGGTCACCTGTATGCCGATAGGCGTAATAAAAATGATTGACGGGGGCGAGCTTGACGAGAAGATTATTGCCGTTCCCATAGACGACCCGAATTACAAGCACTATTACGACATTAAGGAATTGCCGCCGCACGTGTTCGACGAAATGATGCACTTTTTCGAGGTATATAAAAACTTAGAGCACAAGACTACGACGGTCAAGGAAATCTGCCATAAGTACGAGGCGATTGAAATTATCCGCAAATGCCTGCAAAACTATAACGAAAAATACTGTAAATAAAAAGCCGCCGCGGTCAGTTGACCGCGGCGGTTATCGTTTTTATAAGCAGGCGGGAGGCATTCGTGTGCGGGTGATGGGGGTCCGTTATCATACAGATATGCCTTTCTGGCAGCGCGACGTCAAGCGGTATTCTGAAAACCTCTCCGCGCCCGATTGCGTCCTCCGCCATAGGCTGCGGCACGAAGCCCAACCCGAGGTTGTGGCTTATCATGGGCACGAGAAGGTCCGCGCCGTCCGCCTCTATATCGGGGGTGACGGCAATTCCGTTTTCGGCGAAAAAATCGTCGAGGAATTGCCTTAATTGCATGCTATGGCGCAGGCTGACGAAGGGATAATTTTTTATATCGGACAAACCGAACGGCGCGTTTTGCAGGTGCGCAAGCCCCTTGCCCGCAATCAGAATGTCGCCGAACGACTTTATTTTTACCGTATTCAGCGGCTTTGACGGACTGCACGGCGTGGACACGAAAGCCAAATCCACTATTCCTTTTTTGAGCTTTTCTATGGTGCCGTTGCTCGAACCCGTGTTTATTTTGAATTTAATTCCGGGGTGCTTCGTGCGAAATTCGTCGAGAAAGTTAAACAGAAAGCCGTACAGCGCGGTGACCGTCGCGCCGATGTAAATAGTGCCGTTTTCCGTGCTGACCGCCCTGCTGACCTCGTTTTCGCCCTTTATAAGCTGGGTGTGGGCTATATTCACGTAGTCGAACAGCGTCCGCCCCTCGTGCGTGAATTCCACGCCGCTCTTCGTTCTGACGAACAGGCGACAGCCCAGCTCCGACTCTAAATTCTGTATTGCGCGCGTTACGGCGGGCTGGCTCGAATACAGCTCGACCGCGGCGCGCGTTATGTTTTTGTGCTTCCCTACGTAATAGAAAATTTTGTAGTATTCATAATTCATTTGTCGTATCCTGCCCGTATTATGTGTTTTTGTTATGATTGTTATATAATATTATTATTTTACATTATATCAGTTGTGGGGTATAATGTAAACAAAAATGAAAGAAATTATAAAAAAAAGAAAAATTTTCACTTTTTTGGAGGGACTCAGATGAATTACAGAGAAGCATCGCTTAAAAAGCACGCGGAGTGGAAAGGCAAAATAGAGACGGTGGCGCGAGTCCCCGTTGACAGCAGGGAGGCGCTTTCGCTTGCCTATACGCCGGGCGTTGCCGAGCCGTGCATGGCAATTCACGGCGACGTGGAAAAATCGTTCGAGCTGACGAGACGGTGGAATACCGTTCCCGTAATAACGGACGGCACGGCGGTTCTCGGACTGGGCGACATAGGCCCCGAGGCGGGCATGCCCGTAATGGAGGGCAAGTGCGCGCTGTTCAAGGCGTTCGGCGGGGTGGACGCGTACCCGATATGTTTAAGTACCAAGGATACCGAAGAGATTATAAAAACTATTAAGATAATGGCTGGCTCGTTCGGCGGAATAAACCTCGAGGATATTTCCGCGCCGCGCTGCTTCGAAATCGAAACGCGGCTTAAAGAGGAGCTGGATATTCCCGTATTCCACGACGACCAGCACGGCACGGCTATCGTTTCGGCGGCTGCGCTTATAAACGCGGTCAGGCTTGCGGGCAAAAAGCTTGAAGAAGTCAAGGTCGTTATTAACGGCGCGGGCGCAGCGGGAATAGCCATAGGCAAATTCCTTTTGAAGCTGGGCGTAAAGGACGTAACGCTGTGCGACCTGAAAGGCATAGTGTGCGAGGGCAACGACTGGCTCAATTCCGCTCAGAAGGAGGTTGCCAAGATAACCAACCTTTCGAAAAAGCAGGGCAAGCTTGCCGACTCCATGAGGGGCGCGGACGTATTTATAGGCGTTTCGGGACCCCATTGCGTGACTAAGGAAATGGTTGCGTCGATGGCGGAAAAATCAATTCTGTTCCCCTGCGCGAACCCCGTACCCGAAATCGAGCCCGAGGACGCAAAGGCTGCGGGCGCGTTTATCGTCGGAACGGGCTCGTCCGAGCATCCCAACCAGATAAACAACGTGCTTGTATTCCCCGGACTTTTCCGCGGCGCGCTCGACGTCCGCGCTACTACGGTAAACGACGAAATGATGATTGCCGCCGCAAAGGGCATTGCGGACTGCGTTTCGGACAGACAGCTTGCAACCGACTACATTCTGCCCTACGCGTACGACAAGAACGCGCACCGCTCGGTTGCAAAGGCGGTTGCCGAGGCTGCGGTAGCTTCGGGCGTGGCAAAGCTGAAATAAAAATTTTATCATATTCCCCCTATGATAAAGAGGTAATGCGCTGCAAGCGCATTACCCTAACAATGCTTAATTGGTGAAATAATGAAAAAAGCAACGCTTATTTTATTGACGGTTATGATTGCCGCGCTTACCGCGGCGATTGCGCTCGTTGCCTGCGGCAAGGAGCAAACCTCGTGGAAGCTCGGCTCGGTCCGCGCATATTTTTCGGATAACGGCAGATACGGCTACGTGCTGAATTTAGAGGGCGAGGGCGAAATTCCCGACTATTCAAGCGAGAAGGACGCGCCCTGGTACTACCGCTCGGGCAGAATTACCGATATAAAGCTTTCGGAAGGAATAACAAAAATAGGAGCCAACGCGTTTAAGGACTGTAAGGCAAAGTCGGTCGTAATTCCGCGCTCGGCTGCGTCGATAGGCGAAAACGGCTTCCACGCCGATACGCTTATCTGCGCTTACGGCGAAGTTGCCGCGCCGCAGACTGTCAAGGTATATCTCTATTCTGAAACGCCTGCAGAGGGATTTTGGCACTTCAAGGGCGATACGGCAAGCCTTTGGACGACTACCAGAGTGCTGTTCATAGGCAACAGCTTTACGTATTACAGCGACGTGCCTAAGCTGTTCGAAGAAATTGCGACGGCTGCGGGCGACGGCGTGATAGTGGATTCGGTCACGCAGGGCTCGTGGACGCTGACGAAATTTGCCGACCCCAACGACGAGCACGGCAAGAGGGTAGAGGAAAAGCTTACTTCGACCGACGGTTACGACGCGGTTGTTTTGCAGGAGCAGAGCACCCGCCCTCTGACTAATTACAGCGCGTTTTTATCGGCGGCCAAGACGCTGCAAAGCAGAATAAAGGCGACTCAGAAAAACTGCCGCGTCTACCTGTATTCGACCTGGGGCTATAAGGAAGAGGCTGAGGCGAGGAAGATAACCATTCCCGAAATGGAGGCACAGCTTCGCACCGCGTATGAAAACGCGGCTTCGTCTATGGGCGTAAGCGTCTGCTACGTCGGCAAGGCGTTCAGCTCGGTCTATACCGAAAATAAAGAAATCAATTTGTACCACGAGGACGAAAAGCACCCCTCGTACGCGGGCGCGTTCCTTTCCGCCTGCGTCCACGTTGCGACAATCCTCGATACCGACCCCCGCATATCGCCGTATATCGGCGGGCTTGACGCGGCGACGGCAAACGTACTTAAAACGGCTGCTTATAACGCGGCACATTAATAAAATCTTTTCAGGAGGAAGATAATGAAAAAACACTTAATTGCGGCATTGCTTGCGATGGTTATGTGTTTGGCGGCGCTTTCGGGCTGTACCCTCGTAAGGGGCTTCGAAAAGGACGTTCAGGTCGTACTCAACGTAAACGGCGAGTATCAGGGCTGCTATACGGTAAACATTTTCAACAATGCAATCGTTCCCGTTCCCGAGGCGCCGAAGGGCTTGAAGTTCTACGGCTGGACCGCGGAAGAAAACTGGGAAGAGCTCGGCGCGGACAGCGTGCCCGTTACGGCGAACAAGGGACTCGTGCGCTACGACGACGTTAAGGACTGGGTAAAGGGCGACGAGCTGAGCGTAACGCTCTATCCCGTATTCGGCGAAATTATCCGTCACGACGTTGCAATCGCCTGGTACGACAAAGACAAGACGTCGGGGCTCAATTCGACGGTGATGGAGGGCTTCAAAACCGAGTTAAACGCATTCCTCGTGGAAAGCGGCTATAATCCCGAGGATATGGATATCGTAATCCGTCCCTATGCGGGCAACGTAGGCCCTACCTGCGACGCGATAAAGTCCGACGGCGATATAGATATTATGATTGGATGGTCAGATTACGCAAACCTCAGCGGCACGGGCGGCATGATGCCCGACGAAGTCCTTGAAAACCACGGAAACATACTCATTAACCCCGACTTCAAGGCGCGCTACACCGCAAAGCTTTACGAAAGCGAAACCGTCAACGCGGTTTACGGCTGGATACTCGATACTTACGCGGGCGAGGGCGGAGCCACGCTCGACTATAAGTACGAAGGCACCACTCCCGAACCCGAGCCCGAACCCGAGCCTGAGCCCGAGCCCGACGACCAGAGCGGTATTAAGTACACTATAGGCTCCGAGGACGTCATTTCCTTAAAAATCGGCTGCTACGGTCTTTTTAAAACTTCGGGGTTCAGCAATGAAATAAAGGCCAACTTCGAAGAGGGCTTAAAGGCTGCGCTTAAAGAATGCGGCGCGTCCGACGAACAGCTTGCGGGCGTTGAGGTCAAATTCTACTGCCTTAAAGAAACGGGCGGTTCGGATAGCGAAACGGACGTATCCGCGCTCGATAAGGCTATCGAGGCTGACGGCGGCGTAAATATTCTTTTGGGCGGCAGAGCGCTTGCCAAAGACAAGGCGCCCTATCTCAACCCTTTGATTAAGGAATCGTCGGGCGATATGGCGATAGGTACCAGCGATAACAGAAAGGTAATAAGGTTCACGAACGACGGACTTGCGCTTGCCGTTTACAACTGGATACTTTCGTCCGAGGGACTGGCATTGCTTGCCACGCCTGCGGCATAAGGAGGAAGAGATATGTATTTGAAAAGTAAATTAATGAAATCGGCAAGTATTTGCCTGTACGTTTTCACTGCTCTCTGGTTCGTGCTTGCGGCAAGCTTCTTCGCGCTGTCCAACAACTGGTACTGGGCGTTCCTCATATTCGCGCTTGCGGGGCTTTACGACGGTTTCGTAATAACCTCCGTCCGTCAGAAAATGACGGGTGTAAAGCTTACGAAGCAGGAAAATATCAAGTATATAATTTGCTGGGCAATAAGCATAGTCTGCCTGCCCGCATTCATACTTCTCGGCATAGCGTATTTCCGCAAAACCGAGGACGCTCTCGTCGTCCGTAGCGATACGGAGAAGTCGGACGGGGCGCAGCCCGAAGCGCCCAAGCCCAAAACGCCGTTCTATAAAGCGAAAAGCTTTATAACCGCTTGCGTTGCGTTCGCTTTGATTTTTATTTCTAGCTTTACGGCAATGTGCTTCGAAACCTCGGGCTTTTCCGTCGACGTTTCCGACTTTACGCTGACGCGCGAAATGACCCTTGCGTATAACGAGGGCAAAATTCACGGCAAGCAGTATGCGATACCCCTCACCGTCACCGACGACGGCAAGGAGCACGAAACCTCTTATTCGGTAACTATGTATAAGCCCGATTCGGCGACCGAGGAAAATCCCGCGCCCGTCGTGTTCGTGCTTCCCGGCTTCACCCGCACTAAGGCGACTATGTCGCAGTACTGTATCGAGCTGTCGAGAAGGGGCGCGGTGGTGTTCTGTTCCGACCCCGGCGGTCAGGGCGGCACGACCGAAAATTCTTCAACTGGCGCGCACGGTATCGAGTATCTCGTCCAGTACGTTTACAATAACTCCGATGATTTCAAATTCTGCGACAAAAACCGCTTCGGCGCGGTAGGTCACTCGCAGGGCGGCGGCAACGTCGTAACCCTCGCTTCCGATATGGCGGGCGCGGACTACGGCGACAGCATTATAAAGTCCGTCTACAATTCGGGTTACATAAAGACCTCGGCGGCAAATAAGTTCAAAAATCTCAACTGCAACGCGGCTATGTCCTACGCTTATTACGACGAGGGCGCGTACCGCTATCAGTCGGACACGACCGCGTTCGAGGTAATAGGTCTGCGCTTCATTAACGAGATTAACGGCGCGGCAAACTCTTTCGATACAATCGCTTACGACTACGGTTACGGCGATATGTCCAAGGGCACTTACAGAATAGTACACCGCGAGTCTATCAACCACTGCTTCGAAATGTACGACAGGGTCAGCATTGCGAACACCGTCGACTTCTTCAACGAAACACTCGGTATGGGCTCGGATAACGGCGGCTTGAACCAGATATGGTTCGGCAAGGAATTTTCCAACGGTATCGCGCTTGCTGCGGCGTTCACGTTCATAATCGCGCTTTGCGCCGTGCTTATGAAAATACCCTTCTTCGCGACCTTGAAAAACGGCGGTAAGGTAAAGGCGGCGGCAACCGACGGCGAGGCGGAGGTTCAGCCCGCAATGCAGACGGTGGAGGCAGTTAAGCCCGTCGTAGCGGCAGAGCAGCGTCACAAGACGGTTGCACACAAGGTTATATTCTGGTCGTGTATGATACTGACGGCGATAATAGCCTGCCTCGACTATATCCCGCTTGCAAACCTTTCGATAGAGATATTCCCCACAAGCAATCTTGCAAGCGTGTTCACTTTCACCTTCCCCGCGCGTATGATTAACGCCATACTGCTTTGGGCGGTAATTAACGGCTTGATAGGTCTTGCGATATTCTTCGGAACTACCGCGCTGGAAAACCTGTACGAGTACGCTATGTACAAGGTGAAGGGTATTCAGCCGCACTACGACTGGGATAAATTCTCGGATATAAAAATCCGCGGTAACGGCTGGAAGAACGTAGTTTTAAACGTGCTTAAAAGCCTGCTGCTTGCGGTAATTATGTTCGGCGTGTTCTACTTCCTCGTGCAGCTTTCATACTGGATATTCCATCAGGATTTCAGATTTATGCTTATTTCGGCGGCGCCGCTCAACGCAAGGATGTTCGTCACCGCGCTGGAATATATACCGTTTATCTTCGTGTTCTACATTTCAAACTCGATAAGGGTAAATTGCAGCATAGGCAGAGAGGGTTGGAAGGAATGGAAGGTTCTGCTTGTCGGCGGTCTTGCCAACAGCTTGGGTCTTGCGTTCATCCTTTTAATAAACTACGTTTGTTATTTCACCACGGGCTCGCCGTTCTACGGCAACTGGGGCAGCGGAAACAACGAGGTCTGGCTGTTCGTCAACATGGTTTTCGGACTTGTGGTAATGATGTTCATTCTTCCCGTATTCAACAGGCTTTTCTACAAGCTTACCGGCAACGTATGGGTTGGTGCGATAGCATGCTGCGCCATATTCGTAATGATGACTATATCCGCTTCGGTTTCCTATATCCCCATGTACTGATTTAAAAGAGGGTCCCTTTTCGGGTCCCTCTTTTAAATTGTTTGAGATGCGTATAATGCCTTAAAATATTCACAAACTCATTGTATGGGCGGCTGTGCCTATATAGGAGAAAAAATGAAAGCAACAGGAATAGTACGTAGAATAGACGAACTTGGCAGAGTTGTTATCCCCAAAGAAATAAGAAGTACTCTTCGCCTTAAATCGGGCGACCCGCTTGAAATATTTACCGACAGGGACGAGCTTATGCTTAAAAAGTATTCGCCCATTGCCTCGCTTGATAAATTTTCGTCGGGAACGGCAAAATCGTTGTCCGACCTTTCGGGGCATATTGCGGTTATTTGCGACACGGACGAGGTGATTTTCGCTTCCGGCAGGGGTCAGCGCGCCTTCGATAAAAAGAGCCTTTCCGAGAAAATGGAAAAAATTTTGCGCGAGCGTAAAAGCTATATCGCAAACCTTTCCGAGGGCGGCGACGTTATTCCCATTACCGACGAGGACGAAAGCGTTACCGCGCAGATAATTGTCCCCATCGTCTGTAACGGCGACTGTCTCGGCGCGGTTGCGCTTGTTTCTACCGAGCAGGGCGCGCGTATCGAGGCTTCCGCCTGCAAGCTTGCGCAGCTTTCGGCGAACATACTTGCAAACCAGTTCGAATAAGCTTTAAAAACCTAAGCCGCAGGGCGCTTTTGACGCGCCATGCGGCGTTTTGCGTAAATTTATAGTATTTATTTTATAAAAAAGGCTTGAAACCGGGTCAAATTTATGCTATAATTTAGCGAACAGGTGATTATTATGTTGAAAAATATAGCAAACACAAAAAAAATAGGGGGGGGGTACGCCCCTTATAGTGTAAGCCACGGCAAATGCCTTTGGCTGTCTTTAATACTGACCTTTTTATGTACGGCTTTATTGGGCTGTACTTTTTTGTTGCCAAATACGGTAAAAGCCGAGGGCGGCGAGGAGCCGGTGCAATTAAACTGCACTTACGCGGTTGACGGCGGTTCGCAAAAGTTTTTCTATCTGTATCGCTCAAGCCCTATTGACGTTAAATTCGGGGCCGAATCAAGTTGGGCTACGGGTCACAATTTGTACGCCGCCTTTGACGAAACTTCGAAAAACACGCTCGTTTTCGGGACTTCAAGCAGTACTTACGAGGGTAAAGGTGTTTATACGGAATTTACCGCAAGCATCGTAGTGCCGGCAAGGCAGGAATACGTCGTTAACTACAATATGAACTTTTCTTCCGTTAGAGGTAATTATATCGATTCGGGTATGGGGTTCGAATTGTTCGATTACGGTTATTCGAACGATACGGTGACCGCGCCTACGGCCAAAACCGTATCTGATGCGGCGATGGCGGAAGACCCTTCGAAGGACCTCTTTATCGGGTACAGCGAAAGCAGAATAGGCACTTCTGTTTACGACCCTAACGGAATTAAACCCGAGTATTCCGTATTTTTTCAGTATAGCAGCGGCGGCTACGGTGGCGTTGTCGGTACTAAGGATATTCAAGCTGTTTATGCCAATAAAACAGACGCGCCCCAAACATTTACTCAGCGTTTCGGGCTTTGGACGGGTCTCGGTTACGGTTCGTCAAATCCTTCAACGATTAACGGTCAATGCATTATAACGCCGACGCTTGTTTCGGAGGAGACGCTGTTTTACAGTGCACCTAAGGCGGTTACCGGGGAATACGACGGTACGGATATGCTCAATCCGCTAAGCACTGCCATAACGTCCGCGGACTGGTACGTCGACGGGGGAATGGTTTTCAGCTGCGCCGATACCGTCAAGGAAAGCGGAACGTATACCGTTACCGCGTCGCTGTCCAACGCGGCGCTAAACGACGGCGTGCAATGGCTGCTCGGCGACGGGACGAAAACGACGGACGACCAGACGTTTACGTTTACCGTAACGCCGATAGTCATTACCTCGCCAAAAAACTCTGTAATCACGGCGGAGTACAACGGCGCGGAGCAATCGTTGAAAACGCTCGCCGATAAACCCGCGTGGTACGACCAGAGCGTTTATTCAGACCCGTCTATAATAGAAATCAACGATAAGTTTACGGACGCGGGGTCTTCTACCGTCAACGTAAAGCTTGTTTCGGGAAATTACGCGTGGAGCGACGGCGAAAGCAATTCTTCCGACACGCGTTCGTTTACGTTCAAAATAATGGCTAAGCCGCTTTCCGTAATATTCGAAGAGCAAAACGGTTTGACCGTTGCGCGCTTTGAGGACGAAAGCCAGATTTACGGGCGCGATACGGGCGATAAATATCCCAAGCTTAAAACCAAATATTATCAGCCGGGGGACAGTCCCAACAGTGCGGTTGAAAGTCCGACGCACGTCGGACAATGGATTGCGCTTGCCGCGCTTGAAAATGCCGCCGCTTGTAATTATTCCGTCAATGCTGTTTCCGACGAATTTACTGTTTCTAAAATCGTTACCCCGTATCCTGTTTTGACGGCGGGAGGCAGCGCTACGGCGCCGTACAACGGCAACGAGCAGGAGTTTGTATTCGAGGGTTACGACGGCGAAATAATGGAATACGTCGTGCCGGAGGGAGCAATCAGCTTTGACGGCGTCACGCTGACAGTCAAGGACGCGGGCGAGTACGCAATAGAATACAGATTAAAGGACGAAAGCCTGTACGAGTGGAGTGGCGAAACGGGCTTAAGCGTAAGCATAGAGAAAAAGAAGATAGTAATAGTCTCGGACGAAATCAACGCAACGGAATGGTCAAAGGGCGAGGACGTGGAATTAAAGTTTCGGGTTACGGGTCTTGTAACGGGAGACAGCGTAAAGCTTGAAGCGACGTACAGTAAGGGCGGAGCAGGCTCTTCAAAGCTTGTAGTAACGGACAACGGAGACGGCACTCAAAGCGTAACAATCCCTAAGAACTACGGCACTGGGGATTACGTGCTAACGGTAAAGACCGCCGAGGTCGGGAACTATATCGAGCGAGAAGCGGCAACTCATTCGTTCAGGATAACGGCGGAAGGGTTAGACTTAGGCGAGAACGAAATCAAGTGGAAGATAGACGGCAAGAGCTATACGATAGAGGACTGCAAGGACGGATACCTTGAATTGGAGTATACGGGCAAGGCGTTTACGCTTACGGTAGACATCAATTCGAGCGCGAGCGCTGCGGAGCTGGAAATAGAGAGCTACGGCGGAGACTGGCAGACTGCGATAAACGCAGGCGAGTATACGGCGACGGTGCATATCGTAGCGTCAGACCCCAACCTATACAGCTTTGACGAGACCTACACTTTAAAAATAAGGATAGTACCGAAGGTCCTCGATTTTAGCGAAGCGACGTGGGAATGGCAGTACGCGGGTGATAGCGACTGGCAGGCATTGAGAGAAGGTAGTATGCCGTCGTTCGATAACCGAGCGGTAACGGTGAGAATCTCACCCGAGTACTTTGCGGGAATAGGATTAAAAGATGGCGAGTATACGGTAGAGTACCGCAACAACAACGACCTTACCGAAAAGGGCGAAAAGAGTACTACTGCAGAGATAACGATAAGTAACGGCAATTACACTACAGCGGACGGCGGATATGCAGAGGTAAGCAAGCAGTGGGAGATAACTGCTAAGTCTCTTGAATATAACTGGACTGGCAAGCAGACGGTAACGGCTGGAGAAAACACGTTCGAGTTTGCGGCAATAGAGTTTGCGGACGGCGGGGACTATTCGGGCTTTTTCGAGTATTACTTCACCGTGGACGGAGAAGAGGGAGAGTTCACAAAAGAGGAGCTTGAAGCGTATATATCCGAGCACTGGACGGAAACTACGGCTATAACGGGCAAGGTATACGTACGCCAGACGGTAAGCGACGGAGAGGTGGTAATATCTCCGAGCTACCGCAGCTTCACAACGGGCACGCCCAAGACCGCGCTTACGGTAGCGATTAGTTGCGAAGAGAACGCTGAGTACGGAAAGGTCAATTTCGGTTTCGAGGTCAAGAGAGGCAACTCGGACGAGCGGACGAGAACGGAAGTGAGAATAAGCGGCGGAGCTTTGGAAGAGGAAGTAGTCTTTGCGGGCGACAGCTCGGAGCTTACGGCGTTTATAAACGGATTAGGCGCAGGCGAGTATAAGATAAAAGTAACGGTAACGGCCGAAAACAGCGAAACGTACGTAGTAACGGGCGATAACGAATACAGACTTATAATAGCCAAGAGAAAGGTAGAGCTGCCCACGCTGAAAGAGGGAATAACCTATAACGGCGGAGTAATCTATTTCAAGGACTGTATCGAGGGCTACGACGACAGGATAATGACGATACTCGGCGATAGTGACGGCGGAATAGACAGCGGCACGGACTGGCGCGAGCAGGGTTATTATACAAAGATACGGCTTATTGACGGCGACAACTACGAGTTTGGCGAGGGAGTAAGCGAGTACGAGTATAACTGGCATATCGGCAAATTTATAATAACCGAGGATACGTGGAACAAGAGCGGGAAGGAGGGAGCGTATCTCGATTTGCCGGACTGGGTAAAGGGACTGCTGAGAGACAGCAAAGTTCTTAAACTTGAATACAGTTATTACTTGGACCAGTACAGCGACGCGCTTGAAAGCGTGGAGTTCGTAAAGGGCAGTTCGTTATACGTAGACGCGAAGCTTTCGGGCAGTGCGGCGGTTAACTTCGAGTTCGAGAACGGTAGCGAGGAGGACGGAGTACAGACCTCGGCAAAGACGCTTTACACCGTGCCCAAGGGCAGCGGCGCGGGCGAGTTCTTCGAGGATATAGGCGAGTTCGTGAAAGGCAACTACTGGGTAGTGATAGTAATAGGCATAGGCTTATTGCTGTTGATACTAATAATAGTCTTAGTAAGCCGCAAGCGCAGGCGCGCCGACGACGATTACTATGACGACGACTACGACTATGACGACGACGAAGACGACGAGGACGAAGACTACGACGAAGATTATTAAAAAAACGGTCACCCGATTTCGGGCGACCGTTTAATAATATACAAACTCCGCATACTACCGTAGCGGGGTTTTACTTATGTTCAGTCAAAAGCAATCGTTTATAAAGGGCGCGATACTTATATCGTTGGGCGGGTTCATTTCCAAAATGCTCGGCGCGATTTACCGTATACCGCTTACCAACTTTCTCGGCGGCGAGGGAATGGGGATATATCAGATGGTATACCCCCTGTACTGTATTCTTTTAACCGTTTCGGCTTCGGGCATACCTACGGGTATCGCCCGCATAATCTCGTCGGGAAAGGCGGGCGCGGAACGGCAGGCATTCAGGCTGTACGGCGCAATCGGTATAATAGGCACTATTCTCATGTACTTTTTATCCGCCCCGCTCGCCGCGCTTCAAACCGAGCCCGCAATTAAGCTCTGCTGCATAATGCTCTGTCCGTCGGTGTTCTTCGTATCGGTGCTGTCCGTCGTGCGCGGCTATTTTCAGGGCAAGGGGAATATGTATCCGACCGCCGTTACCGAGGTGACGGAGCAGCTCGTCAAGGTCGCGCTCGGCTGCGTGCTTGCATACTTTTTCAGGGACAATCTGCCGCTTGCCGTCGCGTCGACGCTGTTTTCGGTCACGGTCAGCGAGGTTGCCGCAACCGCGCTCGCTCTTATATGGTACTTTAAAAAGCGGGCGCGCCTGCCCCTTTTCAAGGTGCCTTCGCCGCCCGTTTCGGCGATAGTCAAATACACCGTTCCGCTTACGCTTACCGCGATTGCGCTGCCGGTCAGCCAGCTTTTGGAAAGTATAGTCGCGGTGCGGTTTCTGCGCGATATTTCGGGCGAGGCAACCGCGCTGTACGGCATTTTTTCGGGCTGCGCGGTAACTATAATAAATCTGCCCGTGTCGGTTACGTACGGGCTTGCCGCGGCAAGCGTGCCTCAGATTTCCCCGCTTGCCGAAAAGGGCGACCTCGACGCGGCAAAGGCAAAGGCGTACAAGGCGCTTTTAATCACGTTCGCAATATCCGCGCCCGCTGCGGTGGCGCTGTTCGTATTCGCGCCGTTTGCGGTCAATCTCATATTCAAGTCTTTAGAGCCCGAAAACAAGGAATTGCTGTTGCTGCTGGTCAGAATAATGTCGGTAAACGCGGTTACGCTGTCGCTCGTGCAGACGTCGTCGGCGTGTCTTACCGCGCTCGGCAAGCCGATAAAAAGCACGGTCACGCAGTGGGTCACGGCAATTTTGCGCGTGCTGCTTACCGCCGCGCTGATTAAATTTACTTCGCTTTCGATTGCTGGCGCGGCAATCTCGGCGAATTGCAGTTATTTGGTTGCTACTTTGATTAATTTCTGGTATATTATCAGGGAACACGGAGGACGCATAAATGAGAATAACGCTGATAGGATTGGGCAACTGCCCAGACGACTTGACCAAAAAAGCTGAGCTTGCATTGAGCGCTGCGTCGCGGATAATCGCGCGCACCGACGGCACGGCGTCGTTTAAAAGCCTTTCGGGCTATAACGTCGAAACGCTGGATGGCGTGTTCGTTTCAAGCCGCAATTTCGACACGCTGAATAAAAACCTTGCAGCCGCCGTTCTGGACGCGGCGAAGACCGAGGACGTCTGCTATTGCGTCGACGGCGCGGTATGCGAGGACGCGGCGTGTTCGATTATACTTAAAAAGCACGCCGACACGGTGATAATAGAGGGCGTGCCCAAAAGCGCGCTCGCGGCGGGCGCGGCGCGGATTAGCTCGTACAGCGCGGTTTCGGCGTACGGTGTGGACGGGCTTAAAAGCGCGTCCGCGGCAGTGGTCTACGACATAGACTGCTACTACATAGCAAGCCTTGTAAAGCAGAAGCTTTCCGACCTGTACGGCGAGGAAACGGACTGCACCTTCGTGCGCGGCGGGCGCGCGGCGCGTATCAAGGTTTACGAAATCGACAGACAGAAGGAATACGATTACTCGTGCGCGGTCGCAATCGAGGAGGGCGAGTTTCTTAAAAAAGAGCGTTACGACTACGCCGACCTGCAAAGCCTTATCAGGCTGCTGCGTAAGCCCGACGGTTGCCCCTGGGACAGGGCGCAGACCAACGCGAGCATAAGGGGCAATACCATAGAAGAGGCGTACGAGCTTGCAGACGCAATAGAACGCGACGACGACGACGGTATCGAGGAGGAGACTGGCGACGTGCTGTTGCAGGCGGCGTTCCACTCGGTTATAAAGGAGGAGCAGGGCGCGTTCAACGGCACCGACGCGATAACGCGGCTGGTCAAAAAACTGATATTCCGTCACTCGCATATATTCGGCGCGGACAAGGCTAAGGGCAGCGAGGACGCGCTTTCGGTCTGGGAAAAGAATAAGACGATAGAAAAAAACATGACGACGTTCGGCGAAAGCGTGCAGGCGGTGCCCGCGAACTTCCCCGCGTGTATGTACGCGCAGAAGGTGGGCAAGCGCGCAGCGAAAAGCGGTATGGACTTTCTTTCGCCCGTGTCCGCGTTCGAGCGGCTTTCGGACGAGTTTTCAGAGCTTGTGGAAGCAATGCAGTCGGGCGACAAGCAAAGGGTTTTCGACGAGGCGGGCGACGTGCTGCTTTCCGCGGTCAATACCTGCCGCCTTGCGGGGGTGGACTGCGAAAACGCGCTCAGAATGGCGGCTAAAAGGTTTGCGGCAAGGTTTGTAGAGTGTGAAAAGCTTATACTCGCTGACGGCAAGGATATGACCGAGCTGGACGGTCTCGAACTCGATTTGTATTGGGAAAGAGCGAAAAATGCAGTTAAAGAAAATTAAGATAGGCTCGCTCGAAACGGAAAACAACGTGTTTTTGGCGCCGCTTGCGGGCTACACTAATTCGGTGTTCCGCAAAATTTGCTTCGAGCTGGGCGCGGGACTGACGTTTACCGAAATGGTAAGCGCGAAGGGGCTGGTTTACGGCAGCGAAAAAACCAAAGAGCTTTTGGCTGTTCCCGAGGGCTACGGAGGAATAAAGGCGTGCCAGATATTCGGTTCCGACCCCGAAATTATCGAACGCGCCGCCTGCGGCGAAGAGCTTGCGCCATTCGATTTAATCGATATCAATATGGGCTGCCCGATGCCCAAAATTTACAACAACGGAGAGGGCAGCGCGCTTATGAACGATATTCCGCTGGCGTGCAAAATAATTTCCGCGGTAAAGAAAAGCGGCAAGGCGGTTTCGGTAAAGTTCCGCATAGGACTTACCGAGGGCAATATAATTGCAGCCGAGTTCGCGCGGGCGTGCGAGGGCGCGGGCGCGGATATTATATGCGTGCACGGACGAGTGCGCGAAAAGATATATGCGGGACCGGTCAACTGTGCCGCGATTGCCGAGGCGAAGTCGGCGGTGGATATTCCCGTAATCGCAAACGGCGGGATTTTTTCAAGCGCGGACGCGGGCAAGCTGATTGACAGGACGGGCGCCGACGGGGTAATGATTGCGCGCGGGGCGATGTTCCGCCCATGGATATTCGCAAGAATTACGGGGCGGGAGTACGACGCGCACGCCGTGGTAAGCAGGCAACTCGACGATACGCTTGCGGCGTTCGGCGAAAGGTTTGCGTGCGTATATATGCGCAAGATGATTGCGTTCTATTTAAAAAGCAAGCCCAACGGCGCGGCGTTGCGCGGTCGGCTTATGCAGGCGCCCACGACGGACGCCGTGCGCGAAATATTGAACGAAATAGAATTTTAAACGGCGGCGCGGACTTAAAGTCCGCGCCGCCGTTATTTGGGTACGTCTCCGTCGGTGCAGCGTACGGTGTAATTGCCCGTGTTCGCGCTCCAATCCAGATATTTTTTAACCGACTTCCACTTTTCGCGCGTGCCCGCGTAAATTATTTCGGTAAGCGATACGCACGAGAAAAACGCATAGCTGCGTATAGACGCAAGGCTTTGAGGCAGCGATATTTTGCGCAGTCCCGAGCAGCGGCTGAACGCCTCGTATTCGATTGAGGTCACGCCCTCGTTTAAAGTCAGCTCGGTCAGCGCCTTGCAGCCGTCGAAGGCGCAACGCTGAATACTTTTTACGCCCTTGCCCAAAATCACGCTTTCAAGGCTTTTGCAGCCGCGGAAGGCGTATTGCTCGATAAATTCCACGCTGTCGGGAATGGCAACGCTTTTCAGGCTTTTGCAGCCGTCGAACGCGCTGTAGCCTATCGTTCTGACCCCTCTGTCAACGGTAATGTCGCGAAGCGAAACACAGTCGCGGAAGGCGCCGTAGCCTATGCCCGTTATCCCCGCGGGGATTACCGCGCTTTTTATATGTCGGCACCCGCGGAACGCGTTGCCCGCAATTACCGTTACGGGCACGCCGTCGCATTGCGACGGTACGGCTATATTCAAATTTGTCACCGTACCTATTCCCGTTACGTAATAAACGCCGTCTATCGCGGTTAATTCCAGGCTTTGCGCAAGCTTCGTGCCAACGTCCATATTCCCTCTCGGCGCGGGCGCGTTAAATTAAAAAGGGCAACCATCGAAGGTTGCCCGCATACAGTACCCTCAACAGTTGCTTAATACTTTGAATGTTCCGTATCATTTTATTATAGAGAACGAAACAAGGATACAGCTATGCCGTATACTTATTCTCTATAACGTCGAAATTTAACCAACGGAAAAAAACCGTATAAAAAAATACGGACAAAGCGGGGAAGATACGTCTTCCCTATTCAAAGTATTAAGCGTAAATACTATAACACTTAAAAGGCGCTTTGTCAAGTGCGGGTTAAAAATACAAGTAAATATACAAATGCCGTAAAAATTCAGTTTTCGTCATTTTTTTCTCTTTTACGACAGTGCGGAAGCATTACAATCTATTTTGCAATGCAGGTGTACGTCGAGCTGGCTATTTTGGAAAATTTTTGTATGGATTTCACTCTGCTGTACTGCGCAAAGGCAGTGGCTAAAAATCCCGCGCATATTTTCCGTGTTGCCGTCGCGTCGGTACTGGGCGCGTGCGTTGCGGTCGTAATTCCGCTTTTTGATTTGGGCAGCGTGCTGTCAATAATAATAAAGCTTGTATCGGGTCTGATAATTTGCGCCGTTTCGGGCAAATTTACGCACGTTAAAGCATACATTAAACTATCGGCGGTATTTTTTGTTTTTACCGCGCTGCTCGGCGGGGCTCTGATAGGTATATTCTCTCTTGCGGGCGTTGACTATCAGGCGGGCGGCGGATACGTTCTGTCGTCCGTACCCATTGGCATACCGCTGTTCGGCGCGCTGCTTCTTTTGATTGCGGCGCGGAAAATTGCCGCTAAGCTGAAAAAGGTCGACAAGTCCGAGGTTGCGTGCGCGGTCTACAAGGGAGAAAAAAAGGTAAACCTTGCAGGCTTTTTCGACAGCGGCAACAAGGTGTACTGCGCGGGGCAGCCCGTGTGCGTCATACCGCTTGCGGCGGCAAGCAAAATAATAGACGAATCGTGCATAGAAACTACGGTAAAAATACATACTGTTGCCGAGAGCAAAAAACTTAAAGTTTTTACGGCGGACAAGTTAGAGATACGCAAAGGCGAAAAAGTAAGAACGCTGAAGGGCGTCAAGATAGCCGTAACGCCGTATGCGGACAAGGCAATTCTTCACCCCGACTATCTGGAGGACTGATGTTTGAAAAAATAAAACAGCTTTTATCGCTGATATTCGGCAAAAACACTCTCGACTATATCTGCGGAACCGAGGCGCTGCCGCTGCCCTTTTCGCCAGAGGAGGAAAACGATAAAATTTCCCTTCTCGAACAGGGGGACGAGCAGGCGAAGTCCGCGCTCGTAGAGCATAATCTGCGACTCGTCGTGTACATAGCCAAAAAGTTCGAGGGGAGCGGCGCGGACGGCGACGACCTCGTTTCCGTCGGCACGATAGGACTTATAAAGGCTATCAATTCCTTCAAGTCGGACAAGAATATCAAGCTTGCCACGTATGCGTCGCGGTGCATAGAAAACGAGATACTTATGTACCTCAGGCGGCTTTCGCGCCTCAAACAGGAGGTCAGCTTCGACGAGCCGCTTAACACCGACTGGGAGGGCAACGAGCTGCTTTTGTCGGACGTTATGGGCACCGACGCGGACTGCGTGTATTCGGACATAGAGGGCGGCGTCGAGCGCGAGCTGTTGCAGGCTTCGCTTTCCAAGCTTTCGCCGAGGGAACAGAAAATAATGCGTATGCGCTTTGCTCTCGACGGCGGCGACGAAATGACGCAAAAGGACGTTGCCGACAAGCTGGGTATTTCCCAAAGCTACATATCGAGGCTGGAAAAGAAAATAATTTCCAAGCTCAAACGCGACATATCCAAAAAAATATAGTGGACTTGCTTTTTGTACATAAAATCCGAGGAGGGAATATTTATGTTACAAAAAGTAGAAATCTGCGGGGTAAACACCTCGTCGCTTCCGGTGCTTTCCAACAAGGAGCAGCAGGAGCTTATGCTGAAATTGAAGGCGGGCGACGACGAAGCGCGCCAGAAGTTCATAACCTGCAATCTCCGTTTGGTGCTGTCGCTGGTGCGCCGTTTCTGGGCGAAGAACGCCAATGCGGACGACGTTTTTCAGGCGGGCTGCGTGGGGCTTATAAAGGCGATTGACAATTTCGACGTTTCGGTCGGGGTGCGCTTTTCGACCTACGCCGTGCCAATAATGTTAGTACTGCGAAACAGACAAAAGGAGCTTAAAATGACAAGAAATCAAGCACTTTTGTCTGTTTTTGCTATGTTTGAGGGTAAAAACAGCCATTTAGAAGAAATTGCAAAACTGAAAGAAGTTGCAAACGTGATGCCCTTTACGGAATGGGATGATGCTACTGTAAAAGATGCCGTTGAGTACTTTATGTCCGTGAACGGCAGAGTCCCTACGGTAACTGATTTTAAAAAAGAGAATGGTTTACCTTCTCATCCTGTAATTAAACAACGCTACAAAATTAACTTGCATGAGTGGCTCAATAAAAATTTTCCTACATATTACAAGCCGAAGCCCACAAGGAAACAAGCATTAGAGTTTGCGTATAAAGTATTAGAGAAATTACCCGATGCACGGGCAAAAATAGGTGAACTGCTTGACGAATATCCCGTTTGTCGGTGGTCGTCAACAAATATTCTTGATGCGGTTGAAGAATTTTTCAGGCAGAATGACAGGTTGCCGTATGAAAGGGAATTTATTAAGGCTAACCATTTACCCGATTACGGACATCTGCTTTATAAATACAAGTGTGGCTTGCGTGAGTGGTACGAAACTTATTGTAATGATTTGTTTATAAAAAATGAAAGTAGGATAAAACCCGTAAGAGATTACCTTAAAGAATTTGCCGAAGAATACGAAAGGATTAAACCTATTTCAAAAGAAGAATTTAACCGTATGCGTAATCCGGAAATATGTTGTCTTGCGGAAGTAGTAATGAAGAATACATATATTTCTAATTGGAATGAACTTTTACAAAAATGTAATCTCCAAAGATATGAAAAAGAAATACCAAAATTGATAACGGAAATGGAAGTTATTATTTTGGACGGCAGTTTAAATGAATTATATCGATATAATATTAATGAGTAAAATAAAGCTCTCACATTTTTGTGAGAGCTACTTTTTATTGACAAAAAATCTATTATTTGCTAAAATACAAACCGTCAGACTAATTTAATAATTTTTATCTCGTTGAGTATAGTAATGGTAGAACTATACTCTAATAATCGCTTACAAATCTCAACGAGAAATGTAAATTAGTCTGACAACTTGGCGACGAACGGTATATTCTACGGTGTCGTTCTCGCAAGGGAGCGACATCTTTTTATTTATACGGCGTTCTATCGTCAGTTCTTCCGAGCAAGTAGTCAACTGAAACATTGAAATGTTTTGCAATTATAATTAAATCATCAATTAATGGTAAGCAATTTAATTTATACCATTGTGCGATATTGTTTCGGTGTATAAGTATTTTTTGTGATAATTCGTATTTAGTTTTGATGTTTCTTTCAATTCGTAATTCTTCCAAACGCTCTATAAAACTTTTGGGGGATTTGGAGTGGTCGAAGTATTCGTCGTCTGTTATGGCAATTAGGAACTCAACCGAAATATTGAAATAATCTGCAATACGGATTAAAGAGGGCGTCTTGGGAACGATACCGTAGTTAAAGGCATTAGAAAAAGTTGAACGATTTATACCAATAATTTCAGCTTTTTTATCTTTACTTTTAACTTCAATATCGCTAATCAATTCGATAAATCTGTTTTGAAACTCTTTTTAAATTGCCACCTTGATAACCCTTTGCTCTATTAGACAATAAGCAGTTTGCATTGTCGCTATTTTTATTCTATAATATTGATAACGCCAAAACGACAATACGCAATGTGTATGTGCTATTAGTGTATGCAATTAAAGGGTTATTAAATGAAATCTTGTGCTTTTTTCGGACATCGAAATATGAGTGTAGAACCGTATAGGGAAAAACTGTTAAAAACAATTTTAGACCTAATAGAGGACAAGGGGGTTACGCAATTCTATTCAGGTTTTCGTGGCGACTTTGATGCTTTTTGTAGCTCTTTGATATTTGAATTAAAAGGCTGTTATCCGCAAATTAGGAATACAATGGTGCTTTCGTATATCCCCGAAGCATCTGTTGAAAACGACAATACGTTTATTCTTCCTAAATATTTTGACGATAGTATTTATTTGTTAGAAAGAAGTGTACCAAAACGTTTAGCTATTATTGAAACCAATAAATGTTTAGTAGATAAAGTTGATTTTATTGTTGCAGGAGTTATGACTCATTATGGTGGTGCATATACGGCTTGCGAATATGCTTTTAAAAAGAAAAAGCCAATCGTAAGTGTGATTGACGGTTGGGAAATATAAAATTAAAAAAGAGGTAAAGTTTATGAAAATATTAACAAAGGAACTTAAAAATGACCTTGACCTTAATGAAGTTCGATTTTCGGTTGATTCAAGAGCAAAAAGAACATTACCAATATTTTTTTTGAACGATAGCTGTGAGGGTGTTTATAAGTCTGACATTTTAACTGTAAAAACAAAGTTTAATTTGTCGGATAAAGAAAATGAATTGAGATTTATGATATTGCCGGCTACGTTTAATTTTTATAATGACTATTGCGAGTATTCGTTGGAAAAAGAAACACACTCTCCCGAAAACGATTTTTTATCTCAATATATAAATAGGTTAAGAGTAATATCTCATCTGCCACAAGAAATTTTAGAGCAAGTAAAAGACAAACGGTTACTTGCTATGGGATACGCAGAACCGAAAGTGAAAAAAGCAATCATTGAGTATGCGGATGCGAAAACTGAGGCGGCGATTAAAGTATTAGAAAAAAGTCTTGAAGATTCATTAAATGCCACTGCCGGATTAACTATTTCGGAACAGTTCAAAAAGCATGATTATATTGATTCGTTAGAAGATTTATTTTCTGAAACATATATTACAGAGGTAGATAAAAAAGGTAACGCCATTTACCTTGAATTGGACGGAGAAGAAACGATTATTTTGACCGATGTGGAAATATTGGAAGAAGAAATTAATCCGTTGAATACCTATATAGAATTATTTGAATTACACAAAACAGAGCAGGATTACGAGTTACACTTCTTACTTATGACAAAAGAAGATAATACAATGGTTGAGGAATTTCATTATTTAACTTACAGATTTAAAGATTTAATGTTCAAATAAGTAATTCGTTATTAAGGCGCACCGTTATAAGAACCTTATAATTTATCGTGAGCAACACATACAATGGTCGAAGAAGGCTCCGAGTTAATCCGAGTACGATAGTAAGCCGTATGAGTTTCAGCCACGTCGTAATAATTCTTTGGTGCAGACCTAATATAGATAGCGCAACGACAATTTGCCGTTGCGCTATTTTTATGATTAGTCTATAATGTTTTCACGTTTAAATAATGGAGAATGGAAAAACTCTTCAAGAGAAATATTAAAACCTTCGCAAATGCCGTAAAGTGTACTGACTTTAACTGACCCGCTTCGTTTCTTTTTTATCGATGTTAAAGTGCTTTGCGGAACACCGCTTGCTTTAAATAAGTCATATTTTGTCATATTTCTTTCAAGACATAACTTCTCTATTCGCAATATAACAGCATCTTCAAGTTTCATTATTATCTCCAACCACTAATTGAAGTATAATCTTTAAAAAAATAAAAATACTGCTATGTTTAGCATTTATTAAATATTATAAAAGATTATGCTATATTTAAAATTATATCGCTTTTTTTTGGTCAAAATTCGACAAATTTTTTGTGTATTTTACCAAAATTGTTTTTAAAAAAAGTATTGACAAATTTTGGAAATGGGGTACAATATAAGTGTAGTTAATCGATTAACTAATTGCGATGTATGATACTTGAAAATGAATTTGAGTGGTTAAATAGCGAACAATTAAAATCAGCTAACGGTGGACAAGTTGCTGTATTTTGTAATCGGCACGGCGACATCGCTTGTTTGCATTTTATGAAAGATTTTAAAGCAGAGAGAAATTTCTATTGTCCGATAGAGGTGTTCGAGCAAGCATCTCGTGAGCAAAAAGAAATTGAAATGTTTGATGACCACAATAATAAATTGCGAGTTCGACCTAACGGGTTTCATAATTATAATTCGATTTTCTTCGCAGATGACTTAATTTCAGCCGGTTTATTTGTACAAGAAATTATTAGTCTGCGTGAAAATAAAAATTAAAATTTTTGGGGGTAAGTATGCATTTAAAGCAAAGAAAGTTGTTGTACTCTGTGGTGGGTGCCATTATTGCATTGTTGTTTGCAATTATTACGTTGGTAACAATGATGCCTTTATCAGCATTTGCGGCAAGCAAGGCGATAGACGATGCAAGCGTTGAAAACAATTCAAGTATGTCAACGGATGTAATTTATCAAATTGTTACTGACCGTTTTGTTGACGGCGACTCATCGAACAATCCGTCGGGAGAAATTTATGATAAAAACAATTTGAAAAAGTATCACGGCGGAGATTGGGTAGGCATTACACAAAAGATTAACGAGGGATATTTCACAAATATGGGCGTAAGCGCAATTTGGATTTCTTCTCCCGTTCAGAACAGCGATTACATTGACCCTTC
>CAJTJC010000007.1 GCA_910576655.1 uncultured Christensenella sp. | reverse complement strand
AAATCATATTGGTGCGAAGAAGCTTACGGAATAAAACCGGGAGAGATTGCGCCGTGGAAGCTGCCACGGGACAAGCACGCAACGATTTCCGTTATCACACATAGACAAAATGATTTTACTGCCGTGGACGAATACCTTTTGGATTGCGAACAGCGGTTTAAGGTAGATTTCATAAAGCCGTTAATAGGCTCAGCCGAACAGGCTTGGGAATCGGTAAATCTTAAATTGAACGCACAGTTCAATAAACGTAAACGAAACGTTGTTTTGGAATGTTTGCAATTCGGCGGCAACAAAGAGTTTTGGGACGATTTCCCCGACGAAGAAGAAATCGCAGCGTACTTTCGCAAGTGCTATGCCTATGCCGTAGACAAAATAGGTTATCTCCGCACAGATGAGAATATCGTTTGTGCAGTTATAATTACCGAGTCGAACAGGCGCAACCTGTTTATTTACTATTTGCCGATAACAGAGAAGTGGCAAACTAAGGTAATGAGCAACGAAAGAAATGAATACGGATCGAAGTTGCAACTAACTGACGAGCGGGGCGAACCGCTCTATAAAGAACGGGAAGATAAGCATAAGCCGTTATTGGTCATTCGGAGTTTTGGAAACAACGCGGCGGCTTGACTTCGTATTCGGACTTGCAAGAAGATTTTTATGAAAGAGTTTCTAAACGCTATGGCGCAAAGCGCGGCGAAAGTACTTCGCGAATTATGAATACAAACGATCAACAGAAAATGCGCTTTGGTCGGTTTACAGATGACGAATACGACAAGTATGACAAAGATTACTTTGACTATTCGCTGTTTGGCAGTTAATAATAAGAAAATAGGATAAATCGTATTAATATTCATTAAAACTCTTGACTTTTTCGGTGGGACGGGTATAATCGTATTAACATTTTATATCGGAGGTGTTAGTATGATAACGGATAGGCAGTTGTTGGCGAAAGTTGAAGCGGGCGAAGGCTTGACTGTGGACGAAATCAAGCGGTATCAAAAACTTGTAAAACCGCAGAAGCGCGTTTACGGAAAGTGGGGAACGCTTAAACGCAAGTATCTCGAAGATAAGGGAATGGATTGGACTATAGCAAATCTTCCCGAATACTTGCACGGCGTGGATAGGCAGGCAGAGGATATGTACAATGTTCTCTATGCAAAGCTCTCGCAAAATCCGTTGTACAAACGGACGGGCGAGTTTATGGAAGATTACCGCAGACTTACCGCTTTACAACACGCAATTGAAGAAGAAATATTGCAAGAATTAATTTATGTAGAGGTGGCAGTATGAAAACGCCGAAAGCCGAAATCGATAAGAGATACGAGGACAAGCACAAGGAGGAACGCAAGGCAGCTCACGCCGTGTGGGGAACCTCTATGAACCGTGAAGACTTTGAGGAACTGAACAAGTTTCTCAAAGCTAATCACATACAAAAAGTGCAACTCATCTATGCAGGATGGGAAGCACTTAAAGAACAATATAAAAAATCATAATCTTTTCAAACAAGGAGGAGCATGCGATGGAAAGAGAACATAGTATTCAAAGCTATAAGGACGCGGAATAATTCCGAGTTGACGTCCGAATAAGGATACTTGAAACAACAAACTAACTTATTACAAACGGACAATTCCGTAGAGCAATTGCTTGAAGCATTAAAACAACAAAATGAGCTATACAAGCAGGTGTTGGCGGGATTAGGTCCGATAGCAGAAAAGAGTAAAGTTGAAAATCGTCGGGGTAAGCTGAAATTTACAAAAAAGGAGATTTCACAGATGCCGACACAATTCAAAAATATCTTTGCGGCAAACGATTTAATAGTGCACTACCGTTTAAGAAAGGACGGTGTGTACGAAGCCAGATTTCACAGACAGGGAATTGACATAGAGGTTTCGTCCAAAGACTTAACTAAACTCAAACAGAAATTTATCGATAAACTTAATCACAAAGACGAAAAGCCCGATAAAAAGGACAAGACCTTTGCGGAATATGCCTACGAATGGTTGAACATTAAGAAGGTTACGACAAAGCAATCGACTTGCAACGAATACATACGATTGTTAAACCACGACATTCTACCTGCATTCGGAGAAATAAAGGCAATAGAGATAGACAGATGTATGTTGCAGAACTTCCTTTTAACCTACGTTCAGAAAGGCGTTCTGCGTACGTCGCACAAACTATTTTTATTACTGCGTTGTATCTTCGATATGATTGCGGAGGACTACAATATCCCCACGCCGATGAAGAAGGTGGTCGTACCAAACTACCAAAGTAAGAGCGGTTGTGCGTTTACCTATGAGGAAGAAAAGAAACTTGTCAATCATTGTCTCGCACACCTCAATAGAGACACGTCTCACGCCTTTCTCGTGCTGTTGTACGCAGGACTCAGGCGAAGCGAACTTGCAAGCCTGAACGTAATTGACGGCGTTTGGCTCGAATGTGAAACAAGCAAAGAGCGTATGGGCAAAAACGTAGTCAAGCGCAAAATACCTATTACGCCGATGATGAAACAAGTAATGCCGTATATCGACTTCGAAAAGGCGAAGGGTGTAAACTTAAGTACTTTGCAAACGACTATGAAGCGGTTGTTCCCTAATCACCACTCGCACGAACTGAGACATACGTTCATCAGTAGGAGTAAGGAAAGCGGCGTTTTAAGCGAAGTCGTCAGTATTTGGGCTGGACATTCGTTGAGTGGAACGATTACGACTACCGTTTACACACATTATTCGGAAGAATTTCAGTTGCGCGAGGCGGAGAAAGTAAATTACTTAAAATGGGATTTTGGGGAAGAATGAGGGGGTTAGTCCCCAATTAGTCCCCGCAAACTCCCAAATTTACTCCCAAATCGGGGTTTTCAGCCATTTTTGATAAAAAATAAAACACTATATATTGTGTTCTTATTCTGAGAACCTACAATATATAGTGTCTATGGCTGGGGTAGCTGGATTTGAACCAACGAATGACGGAGTCAGAGTCCGTTGCCTTACCGCTTGGCGACACCCCAATAACGATATTATTATATATGACGGCGAGGAAAATTTCAAGCGTTTTTAATTGGTTTTTAAAATTTTTATATAATGAAATTGCGCCTCCGCACATTTGTGCGGAGGCGCAATGATTACGGACAATCAGTTAAGCGGGCGTTTTGCCTTTTTGGTGCGCAGTTTTTTTGCGCTGGTCTTGTTGGTGAACGCGAGGATTTTTTCGGTAGAGCCGAATGCGAGGATATGGTCGCCGTCCTCGAAAACGTAGTTGGGGTTGGGGGAGGGGACTATGTTTTTACCCTTTTTGATAAGCAGAATATTGATGCCGAATTTGCCGCGAGGGTTCTCGTCGACGAGGGTTTTGCCGTGCCAACTTTCGGGAATTGCGATTTCGAAAATGGAATACTCGGAATCGATTTCGATATAGTCGTACACGCCGTCGGAATTGAGCTTTACGGCAAGCTTTTCGGCTATATCGTGGTTGGGGTAGATGACCTCGTCCGCGCCGACGCGAAGAAGGAATTTGCGCTGAATTTCGGTGTTTGCGCGGGATACGACCCACCTTGCGCCGAGGTCCTTTAATATGGACGTAATTTCAAGCGAGGACTGAAAGTCGTCGCTTATGGCGACGACGCACGCGTCGAAGGAGGGGATATCCATTGCTTTGAGATTATCCTCGTTCATACAGTTGGCGATTAAGGCATTCGTATACTTGGGCGCAAGCGCATTTATGACGTCCTCGTCCTTGTCGACAATCATAACGTCGTCGCCCATTTTCATAAGCCTTTCGCCGAGAATAGTGCCGAAGCGACCCATTCCTATCAATAAAACAGATTTCATTTTTACCTCTTTAACCTATAAGCAGGTTGTCTATGGGGCGGCGGATTTCCGCCGTAGCCCTCGTTTGTCCGAGCGCGAGCGCAAGTGTGAGAATGCCCACTCGTCCCGCGTACATAAGAAAGATTATAATCACACTTGAAGCGGCGTTCAGATGTACCGTGGTTTCAAGCGTAAGACCCGTATTGCTGACCGCCGAGACGCACTCGAACAGTACGGCCTTAAAAGGCAGCGCGGGTTGAATGGTGCATATAGCAAGTATAGCCAAAATAAGAATTGCGAGACACGCCGCGAGAATAGCAAGCGCTTCCGAAAGGGAGGAGTAGGCAATTCTTTTTTTGCCGATATTTATATCGCGCTTGCCGCGGAATGCCGCAAGCATACCCATAATAATTACGGTAAACGTGCCTATCTTTATGCCGCCCGCGGTCGAGCCCGAGCCGCCGCCTATAAACATAAGCACTACGGTAAGAAGGTATCCGCTGTTGGAAAGGGACGTGCTTTCGGTTGTTGCGAAGCCTGCTGTGCGCGGCGTTACTGCGTTGAAGAACGAAGCGAGCAGCTTTTCGCCGAAGTTTAAGCCCGAATAAGTCGGGTTGTTGCGCTCGAAAAGCAAAAACAGCGCGGTGCCTGTCAGAATAAGAACTAAGTTGACGACGAGCACGACCTTGGTATTCATTTGAAACTTTTTGAAATTGAGCTTGCAGTCGATAATGTCGCCCCAGACGCAGAAGCCCAGTCCGCCTAAAATTATAAGCGCGGAAATTGTCAGCGTGACGAGGGGGTCGCCGACGTATGCGGTAAGCGAGACGAACAGACCCGTTTCGGTACTGCCCATAAGGTCGAAGCCTGCGTTGCAGAACGCAGATATGGAATGCCATATCGAAAAATAAATTCCGTTGCCCGCCCCGAAGTCGGGGATAAAGCGTATCATAAGCAGCAACGCCCCGACGGTTTCGCATATAGCGGTTCCCGCTAAAATTCTCAAAAGCAGTATTTTCAGTCCCGAGCGCGTTCCGCGCGAGTCGAGCATCAGCGCGTTGCGGTTGCTCATGCTCATAGAGCGACCGAAGATAATGAACGCCGCGGAAACGAGCGTCATAAAGCCCAGCCCGCTCATCTGTATGAGCGTCAATATTACGAGCTGCCCGAATATAGTCCAGTGTACCGCGACGTCGTATGGGGTGAGTCCCGTAATACAGACGGCGGACGCGGCGGTGAACAGCGCGTTTAAATATGTTGTTTCCTGTCCGTCCTTCGTGGCAAAGGGAAGTATCAGAAGTATGCTTCCGAGCAGGGTGCCGCCGAGATACAGCAGCGCCAGCAGTTGCCAGACGGAAAGTTTACGCCTTTTTGTTTTCATAATTTTTAAATGTGCGCCCGTAAATATGTTTGCGGGCTGATATTATCTTTGATAGATTTGTGCGGGCACGCATAGGCGCACTCTTACAACAATTATAAGTATTAGCAATAAAAAAGTCAACCATAAACGGTATTCACTTAAAGCGCTTTTATTGCATATCCTGTAAAGTAAGCGAGGTGAATTATATGTGCGGTATCGTTGGTGTTACGGGCGCCGTCGGCGCGGCGGGCGTCGTTTATAAGCGGCTTAAGCTTTTGGAATACAGGGGCTACGATTCCGCGGGCATAGCCTCTATGCTAGACGGGCGGTTTTATATATGTAAGCGCCGAGGCCGCGTGTATTCGATTGGCGGGGATATTAAGCGTCTGCACGGCGATACGGCTATCGGGCATACGCGTTGGGCGACGCACGGCGCGCCCTCTGACGCCAACGCCCACCCGCATATCGCGGGCAGGTTCGCGCTGGTGCATAACGGCATTATCGAAAATTACGCCGCGCTTAAAGAAAAATATTTTTCGGGCGTCGAGTTTGCCTCGCAAACGGACAGCGAGGTCGTAGTCCGGCTTTTGGACCTCTTTTATGAGGGCGACGCGCTTGCGGCGGTCGCAAAGACCGTAAGCCTTCTCGTCGGGTCGTATGCGCTTGTTATCATGTGCGCAGACTTCGACGGACTTATCGTCACCAAAAAAGCAAACCCCGCCATTATAGGCTACGGCGACGGCGCAAGCTACTGCGCCTCCGACGCGCCCGCGCTTGCGGGATTGTGCAGTGAAATAACCGTACTCGGCGACGGCGATATAGCGGCGCTGACTGCGGGCAGGGTCGAGTTTTACGACGGTAATTTGCACGTAATCTGCCGCGAAAAAATAGCAAACCCTGCGGTGAGTACCGAGCTGGATTTGCACGGCTGCCCCCACTATATGTTAAAGGAAATACGCGAGGTGCCCTCCTCGATAATCAGAACGTGTGACGCGTACACTTGTGCAAGCGACGGATTGAGCGATTATCTCAACGGAGTCGAACGCATTATTATAGTCGGCTGCGGAACGGCATACAACAGCGGTCTTGTCGGCAAACGCTATTTCGAAGCCTTTGCAGGTATTCCGACCGAGGTCGAGACCGCGGGCGAGTTCAGATACAAACAACCGATTATAAACGGGCGAACTGCGGTAATCGCAATAAGTCAGAGCGGCGAGACCGCGGACACCGTCGAGGCGGCTAAGCTTGTAAAGGGGCTTGGAGGAAAGGTAATCGCGGTTACCAATTCCCCTTATTCCGAGCTGACGCGGATTGCGGACGCGGTGGTTCCCGTCGAGGCGGGTCAGGAAATCTGCGTTGCCGCGACGAAGAGCTACACGGGGCAGATTACCGCGCTTTATATGCTTTCGCTTACCCTTGCGGGCATGGATACGCAAACGGGCGCGAAAAAGCTGTACGAGACTGCCGAGCTCGCTAAGGGAATAATAGAACGCACGGACATAGGCGCATTTGCCGATACGTGCGCGCGTTCGGACGGGGTGTATTTCCTCGGAAGGGATTTGGACTACGCCGTCGCCACCGAGGGCAGCTTAAAGCTTAAAGAAATTTCTTACGTGCCAAGCGAGGGCTATCCCGCGGGCGAGCTTAAACACGGCACGCTTGCGCTTATAGATATAAGGACGGCGTCGGTAGTTATAATCACCGACCCCGCTCTCGCGCCGAAAAGCGAAAACGCCGTCGAGCAGATTTTGTCCCGCCGCGGCAAGGTTCTTGTTGTTACCAACGTAAAGGATACGTTGCAAAGGACAGAGGGGAAGGCGGACGTTCTGGAAATTCCCGTTTGCGACAAATATCTTTCGCCGTTGCTGTCGGCTGTGGTCGTGCAGCTTTTGGCGTACAAAACGGCGCTGCTTTTGGGCCGCGACCCCGATAAACCCCGCAACCTCGCAAAGAGCGTTACGGTAGAATAAATAAACGCCCCGCAACGCGGGGCGTTTGCTATTTGCGCTTGATTATGCTGCGGTAAACCGCTTCCAGCTTTTCCATATCCATAGGCTTGGCTATATGCGCATCCATTCCTGCGTTCATGGAATTGTTTATATCCTCCGAGAACGCGTTTGCAGTCATAGCTATAATGGGTATTTTCTCGGCGTCGGGGTGCGAGCTGTTGCGTATCGCACGCGCCGCCTCGTAGCCGTTCATAACCGGCATTTGTATATCCATTAAAATTCCGTCGTAGTAACCGGCGGGCGATTGCTCGAACGTGTCCAGCGCGATTTTTCCGTTTTCGGCTACGTCGCATGTGCTGTCGTACATATCCAGAAGCTCGACGAGAATTTCAGAGTTGAGCGCGTTGTCCTCCGCCGCGAGGAAGCGCTTGCCTTCGAGCGCTTTTTTGGGCGCGCCGGCGTCCGCATCCTCTTTAGTCTTGTGCAGCGAGCGTACGTTCAGCTTTAAGTTCGATACGAAGAAGGGCTTTGGCAAGAATGCGTCTATTCCCGCGCTGCGGGCGTTGTCCTCGAACTCGTTCCAGTCGTACGCGGTGAGCATTACGATTGATACGTCGTTCGAAACCAAGGCGCGTATCTTTTCCGCAGTCTCTATGCCGTCGATGCCGGGCATTTTCAAATCGATTAGTATAAGGTCGAAATCTTCGTTTTGCGCGTGCTTCTTTTCGACTAACTCTATGGCGTCCTCGCCGCTTAAAACGTAGCTTGCGTCCATACCCGCGTCCGCGAGCGCGGCGGTTACGTTTTTGCAGATATCCTCGTCGTCGTCGACTACGAGCGTGCGGGAAATTCCTACGTCCTTCCAGAACTCGTTATTGACTTCCTCGTTCTCTATTCTCAGCTCTAACTCGACGGTAAATTCGCTGCCCTCGCCCTGTTTGCTCTTTACCGAAATGGTGCCGCTCATAAGGTCGACGAGGTTTTTCGTAATCGCCATTCCCAGTCCCGTACCCTGTATAGAGTTGACGGTGCTGCTTATCTCGCGCGAGAAGGGATTGAAGAGGTGTTCGAGGTAGTCGTCCGAAATGCCTATGCCGTTGTCGGTTACGGTAAAGCGGAGGCGGGCGAAGTTGTCGTTTATCTTCGGCAGCTCGCTTATATCCATTCTTATCGCGCCGTTTTCGGGCGTGTATTTAATAGCGTTGGACAGTATGTTAATGAGTATCTGGTTTATTCTGACCTTATCGCCCAAAAGGTTTTCTTCCTTTAAGTCGTGAACGCAGATGTCGAAGGTCTGGTTTTTCTTGTTCGCCTGCGGGCGCATCATATTTCCCAGCTCGTCCACGAATTCGGCAAGGTTGAATTTCTGCACGTTGAGCACGAATTTTCCGTTTTCTATTTTGCTCATATCCAGCACGTCGTTTATAAGCCCGAGAAGGTGCTGCCCCGACGCATAGATTTTGTTGGTGTATTCCATTACCTTTGCGGGACTGCGTGAGTCGCGCTTGATAAGCTCGGTAAACCCGAGAATTGCGTTCATGGGCGTGCGTATGTCGTGAGACATATTCGACAGGAAAACGCTTTTCGAGCGGTTCGCCGCCTTTGCGCTTTCCATTGCGTTTTTAAGCGCGGTTTCCGACTGTATTTCGGACGTTCTGTCGGAAAGCAGAATTATGAATTTATCCACGCTGTCGATAGTCGTTCTGTACACCGTTTCGATAAAGTGCTTTATTTCGCCCGTGGAGCGGTGGATACGGTTGCGCTTGTTGGTTTCCGAGCCGCCCTCGGGCAGCATGGTAAGCCGTTTCAGACTCTTGGAAAGCTCGTCCTCGTATTCCTGCTCGGCAATGGCGCTTATACTGCGCTGTATGTCTTCCTTGCCTATGCCCAGCACGCGTTGCGCGTTGGGACTGACGTATTCGAGGGAATAGTCTTTAAGCGACATAAGCATATACACGTCGTCGGTGGTGTTGGCAAGCAGCCCGAAAAGCTGCTCGCGGTACTTGACCTCGGTTTCGCCCGCTATAATGCGCTTGCGGTAGATGTAGGTTACGAGCGTGAATACTATAAAGATTATGAATATCAGAAGCACTATTACGGTCAGCGTCTGCGAGGTCTGCAAAACGTCGTCTACGTGGCTTATTATCGAGGAATTCGGCACCAGCGAAACGAGGTAACAGCCGACCTCTTTTAAAGGCACGAACGCGAGTATGCGCCCGTCGCCGTCAGAGGTGAGCCTGAGCGCGCCTCGGTTACCCTCGTGCATGAGCGCGAAAAGGTTGTTTATTTCCGCTTCGGTGCTGCCGCTCTGTTCCAAAAGGTCGGTAAGCGTCGCGGCGGTGCGGTTGCTGTTGCGGTGCGTGGGGCGCACGATTATGTCGCCGTCGCCGTCCACTATATAGGAAAAGCCCGTGTCGTGGTAGAAGGATAGGGAGAACTCGTCGGTCAGGTAGTCCATAAGTCTGCCCTTGCGGATAATCGCGTTTTTGCCGTCGGCAAATTCGAAGCTGACGTAGTAGCCGAGCGTCAGCTGACCCGTATAGAAGTTGAGGTAGGGCTTTGCAATTCCCGCCTCACCGTAATTTTTAAGGAAGTTTTTGATTTCCGGCGCGGTCAGCGTAATGGGCTGCTGTCCCGAAATATAGACCGTGCCGCCGTCGTCGCCGTAGGTTATAAGCGAATGAAGCCCGTCGCCGAGCGCGTAGGTGTCAAGCACTTCCAGCACCTCGGGGTCGTCGGAATCGAGCCGCTTCATGCCGTCGGCGATTTTTTCCACGATGCCGCGTTCCTGCACGGCGTAGGTTTCGAACGCGTGTCCGCCCTGATAGGTTACCTCGGTCAAATCCAGCACGAGCTGGTTCCAGAGCGCCTTTTCCATACGCGTAAGATAGAAGTATCCGAGCAGCGACGCCCCCGCGCAGATAATTACCGCCAGCACCGAGAAAATTATCATTTGGTATCTTTTCAAAACTGAAATAAATTTCTTCATACGGCGACTCCTTTCAACAGCTCGAGCAGCCTTGCCTTTACCGCGTCCGCGCTGCTTCCGCCGAGAATAAGCGTTCCGCACTCGCCGAGCATCGAGTCGAGGGGTACGGCTAAGTTGCGGTCGGACCCTACGACGTATTTGCCCTTGACGAGATAGCTCGCCGAGGGGATTATGGCAGAGTCGGAATCTATCTGGGTGTGTCCGCCAAGCGCGGTAAATCTGCTTTGATTTTCGCTCAGTCCGAGCAGCACCGCGGGGCTTGTCAATGCCGAAACGAGCTGCTTTGCCGCGCGCTCGTTTTCGCCCTTTTTGACGCTGATAAGCGAGTCCGCCTGCGCGACGAGCACGCTCGACGATTCGAGCACGGGATAGGCGTGTATGCCGTAGCTCAGGCTTTTACCCTCGCGCTTTAAAATGCGCCTGAGCGTTGCGGAAGCCCATCCGCCCGTAATCATAAACGGACGGTCGCCGCGGGCAAACAGAGAGAGGTCGTCGCAGAGGCTTTGGGTACCCGCCGCTTCGGTAAGGTCAATCCAGTTGCTTTCAATCATTGAGTACACGAGGTCGACTCCGTCGCTAAGCGGCGCGGCAAGGGCCGAGGGATTTGCGTTGAATTTTTCTATCTCGTCGGCGGTGTCCGACCGCGCGTACGTTTCGTGCAGCCCGCGCGCGAGAATGAGAGAGCTGAGCGAGGAATAGTTGTTGCACACGAGCGGGGCGACGCCGTTTTTCACGAAGTAGTCGCAAACCGCCGTAAACTCTGACAGGTTGCGCGGCACGGACTGTCCGTGCTTTTGCAGCAGGTCGTAATTGACGTACAGTCCGTACGTCGAAATGCCCGTCGGCGCGGCGTAAATTTTGCCGTCCGCGCTGTAAAGCTGGCTGCGCGTAAATTCGTTGTAGGCGTCCGCGTTGACCGCGTCCGTAAGGTCGGCAAGCGAGTCCTGCATGGTAAGCAGTCTGTCGCGGTCGGTCATAAACACGTCGTTAAGGTTGTCCGTTTTATAGCGCGTATCGAGCGCGTTCCAGTAATACGCGTCCGCGGCGCCCTCGTAGGAAACGTCCGCGGAATACGCCGACATATAGCCCTGCAAAGCGCCTTCTATAACGGAAAGACTGTAACGGTCGGTTCTGTGCCCGTATACCGTAAGCGCGGTTTTTTTCGTCTGCTCGTTCTTGCCGTCGAGTATTATTATCGACCCGCTTTCTCCGCTGCCGCAGCCGCCGGCAAGGCAGGCTGCCGCAAAAGCGGCGAGAAGCAGGGGTATGGCTCTCTTCTTCATAATGAACCCCGAAATATAATATAAAGTAATTTTATCATATCCGCTGACAAATTTCAATAAATTTTTTAAGGTTAATTGCGCGTACGGACGGCTTTTCACATATAATCCGTTGACCTTTTCGCCAAAGCGGGATATAATACCACTATGAACTTTAAAAAATTTCTCGGTGATTTCTCGGACTGGTTAAAGTATATATGCTTTAACTTTTTCCATAACGGTTACGCGCGCAGCGGCGCAAAGCGCAGCTTGCTGAACGTGGTTTTCGGCGTGGCGGTCGGCGTGGTGCTTATCTGCGGCGGTTTGACGGTAGGCTATAACGCCTCGTTCGGTACGCATTACGAAAACGCGGACAAGTTCAGGCAGTTTGCCTATTCCGCGCTCGGCGGCGAGCAGCTTTCGTTCGAGGACGGCAAGCTCTGCTACGACGGCGACAGGATAGAGACGCTATCCGACAAGGACAGCCCTTACCGTATAAACGGGTACGAGCTGGTCGTCGACACCCGCCCCGCAGCGGAAACCTTCGACGACTTTACCATAATTTGCGCCGACGGCGACGGCAAGGAAATTACGTACGATGAGTACGCGGCGCTTCCCGCAAAGGACAGGGCGGGCTATAAGCTCAGCCTGAGGTACAGCGGGGTCACTCTCGATACCTCGGCTAAGCAGGACGTATACCGCGCCCACCTCGACAAGGCCTCCGACAGGGACGGCGGCGAATACAAGAGCGGCATTGCCGAGGAATATAACTTTTTAAAAGAAAAAGAGGCAAGCGGCGAGCTTTCGGGAAAAAAGCTTCACGACGCCGTTTACAAGCTGTACGCAAAATCATACTATCCCTCGTTCGATAAGGTGGAATCGTATGCAAGCGTGCCTACGGTGCGCTCGTATTATATAAGTAAGCTGTCCGAAAACAAGTACGGCAAATACCTCGTTCTGTTCGACGAGTACTGCCTTTTCTCGTTCTATACCGAAAATGGTATAGCGGTAAGCTTTTCGGGCGGATACGCGGCGGCGGAAGGCGCGGTCGCAGGCGAGCAAGGGATTGACGGAATTATTCTCGGCGCGTTCGATTCGAACGCTTCGGCTAATTTCCTCGTCTTTGCTTCGGATATGGTTTTTTCGGTGCTCGTTTTCGTGCTTATTGCGCTGGTTGCGTCGGTCGCGTTTGCGGGACTGAGCAAAAAGCAGGGGCTGGAATATACTACCTCGACGGGGATATTCAACCTGATGGGAGGGTTCCTGCCCGTAAGCGGCATAGTCGCGTTCGTATTCGGCGCGTGGCTGCCGTTCTCTCTTTCGGTGAGGGCTGCGTATCTTACGGTAAGACTGATATTCCTCGCGGTCGTGTTCGCCCGTTTCGGCGTGCTGCTCGTAATGGATATAATAAATAAAAAGAAAGAAAAAAGGGCCGTTCCCGCGGCTGCTGCGGAAGCAGTTGCAGACCCCTTTGCGGAGGAAATCGATGAAAAATAAAAGAATTTTAACCATGCAGGATTTATCCTGCGTCGGACAGTGCTCGCTTACGGTAGCGTTGCCCATACTTTCGGCGTACGGCGTGGAAACGTGCGTACTGCCCACCGCCGTGCTGTCTAACCATACGATGTTCAAGGGGTGGAGCTATCTCGACCTTACGCCCGAAATTCCCGCTATCTTCGAAAACTGGAAAAACAACGGCGTTAAGTTCGACGCGTTTTTGCTCGGCTATCTCGGCAAGGCGGAGCTTATGGACGTTGCTGAGCGCTGCTTCGACGAGTTTTCGGAGGCGGGCGCGCCGATAATTATCGACCCCGTTTTCGCCGATAACGGCAAGCTGTACACGGGCTTCGATATCAACTACGTTGCCGCCATGCGCAAGCTTATAAGGCGCGCGGATATAATTCTGCCCAACGTGACGGAGGCGTGCTTTTTAACGGGTACCGATTACGTTGCCGACTACGGCGAGGAATTCGTACGCGGGCTTGCGGAAAAGCTGAGCGCGCTTACCGACGGCAAGGTGATTATAACTGGCGCGGAGTACGGCGGGGCGATAGGCGAGTACGTGAACGGCAAAATGCTTCGGCACGAGCTTTTGCCCGTCAAAAAGCACGGCACGGGCGATATATTCGCGTCGGTGTTTACGGCAAGCTACCTCGGCGGGGCTTCGCCCGAGGACAGCTGCAACGCCGCGGCGCAGTTCGTGCGCGACAGCATTAAGGCGACGGACGGGGAACACTTCTACGGCGTGTATTTCGAAAAGGTTCTGAAAAACAGATAATAAAAAAGGCGTTCAAAAGAACGCCTTTTTTTATTTGAGCCTGAACGTGATTTTTACGGGGTTGTGGTCGCTGTACGCGTATTCGGTGTCGACTACGGTCTCGGAAACTATTTCCACGTTGTCCGAATAGAGGAAGCCGTCTATTACGGTGCTGTAATTGACTCCCTTTTCGTAGGGGATATCCGCTCCGCGGCAGGTTGCCGCGTTCTTGGGCGCGGCTATCTTGAACCCCGCGGCTATTTCGTTTTCGTGCAGTATGGAATTTTTCACCCAGTCGGGAACCTTTTGCCCGCTCGGGAAATAGCTTAACGCTTCCTCGTCGGAGGCAAAGTTGTCCGCTATAAGGCAGTGGTTGAAGTCGCCGCCCGCGACGACGTAGTTGCCTTTGGTGTATTCGAGCGACAGCACGGTGTTAAGCATTTCCAGCTGCTTCGCCCTGATTTTGCCGCCCTCGTCATAAGCCGACATGTGCAAATTTATAAGCGTAAGGTAGCGGCCGCCCTCTACGGGAACGTAGTTTACCGAAAAGCAACGGTCAAGGTCGAAAAACTTGTCGGGGAAAGCGGTCGTTATCGGGAACGCGCGGCGCACCGAGCTATCTATTTTGAAACGCGACGCGGTGAGTATCCCGCTTTCGGATTTTCCTATCGGGTCGGAAAAGGGGTAGAACAGGTTTGCGGTGTGAAAATTTTTCGCGTACGTCGTCGATAAGAGGGGCAGCGCGCTGCGCATGGCGTCCTTCATATTTACGCCGTAGCTTCTGTCCGCCTTTTCGTCGACCTCCTGAAAGAAATAGAAGTCGCACCCGCTTGCGGCGGCAAGCGCGGTCTGACCGTCCACGTTTTTGCGCACGTCGGACTCGCTCATTCCCTTGGCGTATTTGCCCGCGACGGCGGTGCCGTCGTTCATTACGCCCGTATCCATAAAGAAGGAATATTCGGGGGAGTACGCGCCGAAGCCTAAGTTATAGGTCATAACGGTGTATTCGCCGCCGACGCTTACCGCGCCGCTTGCGCTTCCGTCCACGCTAAGCTTCACGCCGTCGTCTATTCTGTAATACTGAGCCGCAACGTAGATAACGTAGCCGACTACGGTAAGTATCGCAAGTCCGATAACCGAGGCAAGAGTTATTGCCGTAATTTTTATAATTTTTTTCATATAACGTATTATATAATAAATTTTTTCGGTCGTCAACGGTAAGCGCCCCGAAAAAACTTTTCGGGGCGCGTTTTATACTGATAGCCGTTTTTTTATTGCGGATATGAATTCGTCGGTGTAAACGGCGGTGGCGGGTATCGACGTAAGCGGAAGTAAATCTTTGGTGACGACGCCGTCGTTTACGGTGTCGAGGGTGGCTTTTTCAAGCGCGTCGGCAAACGCCGAAAGCTGGGCTATGCCGTCCAACTCGCCGCGCTTGCGCAGCGCGCCGCTCCAGGCGAATATCGTTGCGACGGGGTTGGTAGAAGTTCTTTCGCCCTTCATATATCTGTAATAGTGGCGGGTGACAGTACCGTGCGCCGCCTCGTACTCGTATTTGCCGTCGGGCGAGACGAGCACGCTGGTCATCATTGCAAGCGAGCCGAACGCAGTGGAAACCATGTCGCTCATAACGTCGCCGTCGTAATTTTTCAGCGCCCAGATAAATCCGCCGTTAGAGCGTATTACGCGCGCTACCGCGTCGTCAATCAGCGTGTAAAAGTAGGATATTCCCGCTTTTTCAAACGCGCTTTTAAATTCCTTTTCGTAAATGCTTTCAAACGTGAGCTTGAACGTCTGGTCGTAAATTTTGGATATTGTGTCCTTGGTTGAAAACCAAAGGTCCTGTTTGGTGGTAAGCGCGTAATTAAAGCACGAGCGCGCGAACGAGCTTATCGAAGACAGCTTGTTGTGCTGCCCTTGCAGCACGCCTTCGCCATCGAAGTCGTAGACGGTTTCGCGCGTGACGTTGCCGTCGGCGTCGGTGAACGTCAGCTCTGCCCTGCCCGCTTTCTTTACGGGTATTTCCGTTGCCCTGTAAACGTCGCCGTAGGCGTGACGCGCAATGGTAATGGGGCTCGTCCAGCCGTTTACGGCGGGCTTGATGCAGGGTACCGTTATCGGCGCGCGGAATACCGTTCCGTCAAGCTCGGCGCGGATTGTGCCGTTGGGGCTTTTCCACATACGCTTTAACCCGTATTCCTCAACGCGTTGAAGGTTGGGCGTTATCGTGGCGCATTTTACGGCCACGCCCAGTCTTTTGGTTGCAAGCGCCGCCTGATGCGTGACGCCGTCGTCGGTCGCGTCGCGGTTTTTAAGACCCAAATCGTAATACTCCGTTTTGAGGTCTACGAACGGAAGTATCAGCTCGTCCTTAATCATTTTCCAGATAACTCTCGTCATTTCGTCCCCGTCCATTTCGACGAGGGGCGTCGTCATTGCTATTTTTTGCATAATTGCCTCGTATAGTTAAGTAGTCCGCCCGCCGCCAAAATGCTTTGCTGGCGTTCGGTAAAGCTGCATTTTACGGCAAACGACGTGCCCGCCGTTTTGTTTATAAGCGTTACTTCGCCGCTATTCAAAGCGTGCAGACCGCGTATTTCCAATTCGTCGCTCTGCGATATTTCTCCGTCGAAGGTAAGCGGAAGTATGCCCGCGTTAATCAAGTTCGCCGCGTGTATGCGCGCGAAGCTTTTTGCGATTACCGCCCTTACGCCGAGGTAAAGGGGAACGAGTGCGGCATGCTCGCGCGAGGAGCCCTGTCCGTAGTTGATTCCGCCGACTATCACGCTGCTGCCGAGAGTTTTTGCGCGTTCGGCGAAGCCTTCGTCAACCGCTGAAAAACAGAATTTTGAAAGATAGGGGATATTCGAGCGGTAGGGAAGAATTTTCGCGCCCGCTGGCATTATGTGGTCTGTCGTGATATTGTCGCCTACTTTCAGCGCGACAGTGGCGCACAGAACGTCGGGCAGAGGTTTGCCGCTTGGTACGGGCTTTACGTTGGGTCCGCGCAATATTTGGCTTTTGCCGGTCGGCATGATTATCGCGCTGTCGTCTATCGAAAACGCTTCGGGCAGAGGCATGGGCTTAACGGCGCCGAGCGCGCGGGGGTCGCAGATACAGCCCGCAACCGCGCTTGCCGCCGCCGTTTCTGGCGAAACGAGATAAACCTGCGCGTCCGCGGTTCCGCTTCTGCCGTAAAAGTTTCTGTTAAAGGTGCGTAAGGATACGCCGCCGCTGGGCGGGGAAAAGCCCATTCCTATGCAGGGGCCGCACGCACATTCGAGCAGCCGCGCCCCCGACTGTAAAATATCGTTCAGCGCGCCGCAGCGCGAAAGCTCGGCAAGCACCTGCTTAGACCCAGCCGAAACCGAAAGGCTGACGGAGGGGGATATTTTTTTGCCCTTTAAAATCGCCGCGACCTTCAAAAGGTCTGCAAGCGACGAATTCGTGCATGAGCCTATGCACACTTGTTCAACCGGCGTTCCCGAAACAGAAGCAACCTCGGTTACGTTGTCTGGGCTGTGCGGGCACGCGATAAGCGGCGTTATTTTCGAAAGGTCAATATTTATTATTCTGTCGTATACCGCGTCGGCGTCGCTTTCGAGGGGAACGAAGTCGTCCTCGCGTCCCTGCATTTTAAGAAACCCTCGCGTAATTTCGTCGGAGGGGAATATAGACGTGGTTGCGCCGAGCTCGGTGCCCATATTGGTAATGGTGGCGCGTTCGGGCACGGAAAGCGTTTTTATGCCGTCGCCGCCCCATTCTATAACGGCGCCTACGCCGCCCTTGACGGAAAGTATGCGCAGAATTTCCAGCGAAACGTCCTTTGCGGATACGTTTTCGCCCAGTCTGCCCGAAAGGTTGACCTTATACATTTTCGGCATGGTTATGCAGTATGCGCCGCCGCCCATTGCAACCGCTACGTCCAGCCCGCCCGCGCCGAAAGCAAGCATGCCCAAACCGCCGCCCGTGGGGGTGTGACTGTCGGAGCCTATTAGTGTTTTGCCGGGTTTTCCGAAGCGTTCGAGGTGGACCTGATGGCAAATTCCGTTGCCCGCCCGCGAAAACCGCAGACCGTACCTGTCGGCAACGGACTGTATGTACCTGTGGTCGTCTGCGTTTTCGAAGCCGCATTGCAGAGTGTTGTGGTCAATATACGCCACGGAAAGCTCGGTTTTGACGCGCTCGACGCCCATTGCCTCGAATTCGAGGTACGCCATAGTGCCCGTCGCGTCCTGCGTGAGAGTCTGGTCTATTGACAAGCCTATTTCGCTGCCGGCGGTCATTTCGCCGCTGACAAGGTGGCTTTTGATTATCTTTTGCGCTAAGGTAAGTCCCATATCAGTCCTCTTTGAGTTGCGAATATTTTTGGGCGAGCTCGCCGTCGGAAATGGCGGTCTGGCGACCGTTTTCGTACTGTTCGTCAACCCATTTTTTTATTTTTGCCACTATATCGCTGTGCTTGCTTATCTCGCCGTCGGTGCCAAGAAGTCCGCAGTGCGAATTAATCCAGTAGGCTATTCCCGCAAGTCCCGAGGTTTTGGAAACGGTCACGTCGACCTTGCGGTTCAATATCTTTTCGGTGTCGAAAATATTGTAAATTTCCTCGTCCTTCATAAGCCCGTCGGCGTGAATGCCCGCGCGGGTTTTATTGAAGTTAGCCCCTACGAAGGGCGTCATGGGCGGCACGTCGTAGCCGATTTCCTTACGGAAATAGTCGTAAATTTCCGTAATGGCGGAGGGGTCCATTCCGTCGAGCGTGCCTTTAAGCGAGGCGTACTCGATTACCATTGCTTCGAGCGGAATATTGCCGGTGCGCTCGCCTATGCCGAGAAGAGAGCAGTTGACCGCGCACGCGCCGTACAGCCACGCCGCCGTCGCGTTGGTAACCGCCTTGTAAAAGTCGTTATGACCGTGCCATTCGAGGTTTTCGCTTTCCACGTCGGCGTATTCCTGTATGCCGTAAATTATACCGGGGACGCTGCGCGGTAGCGCAACCTCGGAATAGGGCACGCCGTAGCCCATAGTGTCGCAGGCGCGTATTTTAACGGGGATTTTGTATTCCTCGGAAAGCTTGTGCAGCTCGTTTATAAACGGCACCACGAAGCCGTAGAAATCGGCGCGGGTGATGTCCTCGAAGTGGCAGCGGGGAATAATTCCGTTATCGAAAGCCGCCTTGACTATTGCAAGATAATCCTGCATGACCTTGCCGCGCGTAGAGTGCAGCTTTTTGAAAATGTGGTAGTCGGAGCAGCTTACGAGTATGCCCGTTTCCCTGATTTTCATTTCCTTAACCAGCGCGAAATCCTCTTTCGTAGCCCTAATCCACGCGGTTATTTCGGGGAATTTCAAGCCCAGCTCGCGGCACTTGTCAAGGGCCTCTCTGTCCTTTTTTCCGTAGATAAAAAACTCGGTCTGGCGGATAATTCCCTTGGGTCCGCCCAGCCTTGAAATAAGCTTGTAAAGGTCTACAATCTGCTTGACGGTGTACGGCTCGACGGACTGCTGACCGTCGCGCATGGTGGTGTCCGTTATCCAGATTTCCTTGGGCATGTTCATAGGCGAACGCCTGTGATTGAAGGGAATTTTGGGTATTTCGCTGTAATTGTAAATGTCCCTGTAAAGGTTGGGTTCGGCAACGTCCTGCAAGGAAAATTTGTAAGATTTCTGCTCTAAAAGGTTGCTTTTATCGGATATTTCTATCATTTTTTTTCACCGTAAAATTTGTTAAATTACAGGTAAATTATATCATAAAAATTGCGTTTTATCAATAAAAAAACGACGCATTTGCGACGTAATTTTTTGCATAAATGTATAAAAAATTTATATAATTTTGAGGTAAAAATTGCCTTTTTTCTCGAAAAAATGCAAAAAAACGGCAGTTTTTGTGAGGTTATAACAAGTATGAAAACCGTTAAAGTAATTTTTATGTATTTTTATACGAAATTTATAAAAATGCGCGCAAATCGTTTACAAGAAACGGATTGCAATGCTATAATGTATGATAACTATTATTATAATGTGGTGTATGAATGTTTAAAAAACTTGCAATCGGCACGGCGTGCATATTAACGGTTTCGGCAGCGGCGGCGCTTTCCGCCTGCGGCGATGAAATCGATTACGACGACAAGTACGCCGACAGGGTGAAGGTGGTTTACGAGTTAGAGGGCGGCAAATACCTCAACAGCACTACCAGCGTAAGTCACTATTACGAGTTTAAAGGCGGCGCGCCGAGACGGATACTTCCGCTCGAGGACAAGAGCTTTTCAGAGGGCGGCGTAACGCGCGACGGGGGCTTCGTCTTAGACGGCTGGTACAGAACGAAAACGGTCGAGGGCGAAGCGGTGGAATATTCCGACAGATGGAATTTCGAAACCGACGTCGTGACGGACGACGGGGTGACGCTGTACGCGAAGTGGAATTCCCCGATAGTTTACAGCTTCGATTTCGTCTATACGGATGCAAACGGGGTCGAGCGGGTGGCGAACAGCTACAAGGTCAACGCGGGCAACACGTTCGGCGACGTATGGCAGAACGACGTGCTGACCTACGCGAACGGATACGAGGGGCACACCGCGATAGCGGTCTATTACGACCCCGAGCATAAAATTCCGTTCGACGACAGCGTGAGACACCCCGGCGGCGAAGAGAGTACGGCGGTTAAGCTTTACGTCGAGTATATCGAGGGCTCGTATACGATAGTCAGAACGGCGGCGCAGCTTAAAGCGGCGCGTTCGAGAAATATCTATTTGCTTGCCGATATCGATATGGAGGGCAAACCGCTAAGCTTTACCAACTTCAACGGCAAGACGTTTATCGGCAACGGACATACCGTTTCCAACTTCACCTTAGAGTACGGCAATTCGAGATACGACCTCGTACCCGATTTCGAGGACGAGAAGAAGAAGGCGCTTTGCGTGGCGCTATTCGGAAACGCCGAGAACGTGACGGTAAAGGACGTTTCGTTCGAGAATATGACGGTGACGGTGGATACCTTCCTTTCCGACATAGATAAAATTTACGTTGCGCCGCTTGCGGTCAGCGCGAAGAACAGCACGTTTGAAAACGTGAGCGTTGCGGGGACGTTCGGGGCAACGGACAGAACCACCGCTCAGATAATCTACGTTACCGACAGAGGAACTTTCGTCAGCGAGGGCACGAGCGAGACGGGGTGCGACTTCGGCAAAGTAACTGTAAAAAAATAAAAAAATTCCTTTTGCTATACCAAAAGGGGCGTACAGCCGCTACACGGCTGTACGAACAAACATTAACAAGCATAGAAAAACATTTTAAGGAGCATCAAGCTATGAATAAGAAATTTGTTAAAAAGGCGTTGACGCTGTCGGTTACCGCGGTTGCGGCAACGGCGACCGCGTTCGGCGCGGCGGGCTGCGGCGCCGATAAACGCAAGGCGTACGACAACGACAAGGACGTTCTCGTATTTTCCTCGCAGGAATTCGACAAGGTTTTCAATCCTTTCTATTCGACTTCGGCAATGGACGCCAACGCGGTAGGTATGACGCAGATAGGCATGATAGGCAACGACAAGGACGGACAGCCCGTCTGGGGCGACGACGAGGCGGTTATCGCAAAGGATTTCGAAACAAAGACCATCGGCATTGCTGAGGTGGACCAGAAGACGGAATACTATTTCGTGCTTAAAAACAACGTGCGCTTCTCCGACGGAAGCTATCTTACCATTAAGGACGTTCTTTTCAATATGTACGTTTACCTCGACCCCGCGTACACCGGTTCGAGCACGATGTACTCTACCGACATCGTCGGCTTGAAGGAATACAGAACGCAGGCTGAAACCGAAAAAGAACAGGACGCGTTCGAGCAGCAGTTCACCGACGAGGCGGGCAACCGCATAGACGTGCTTACCGAAGCGCTTCAGAACATCAAAAAGGAACACAAAGACGAAGCTACCATGACTTCGGAAAAAATGAGGGGCTATCTCGACGAGTACAAGTCCACGGGCGACGCCTATAAAAATATAGTCGCCGACTACGACAGGGCGGTAAGGCTTTTCGGCGAAGAGCTTGAATCGGACTACAATAACGCGAAGGATACCTACAAGGACGTTATGTTCACCAACGACAAGGGTCAGGTTGTAAAAGATTTGTTTACCACCGACGTAGAGGTGTTCTTATACAACGCGGGCTACATAACCTGGGATAAGAAAGAGAACGGCGGCAACGGCAAGCTTATATCCGCGTTTACCAACGACGTTTCCGAGTTAAAGTCCTGGTCGCGCGAGCAGGCGATTGCCACCGTTACCGACGACCAGATACCCATGAAGGCGGACGAGGTAATAAATTACTGGGCTACGGCAACCAACCTCGCCTTAGAGATTGCGGTCGACGCAAAGAAAGAGTATTTCCAGACCCACCCCCAGAAGTACAAGAACATCAAGGGCATCGAGTTCGTTAACAGAACGAAGCCCGTGACGGTAAACAACGTGCAGTACGGCGTACCCAAGTACAGCGACGACAAAAACTCGCAGGTTACCGAGGGCAACGAGGTTTTGAAGGTCACGATTAACGACGTCGACCCGAAGGCTATCTGGAACTTCTCGTTCGGCGTTGCGCCCATGTACTACTATTCGAGTGCTGAGGAAATTGCAAAATTCGACTACGAAGAGCATTTCGGCGTAGATTACAGCAACGGCGACTTTATGACCGACGTAATAAAGGACCCCAATAAAATCGGCGTTCCCGTCGGCGCGGGACCCTATATGGCAAGCTCGTCAACGGGCAAGACCAAGGACGTGCAGAGCGGTGAATTCCTCGAAAACAACGTAATGTACTTCCATAGCAACCCCTATTTCGTAATGGGTGAGCCGCTTATAAAGCACATCAACTACAAGGTAGTAAGCTCTAACCAGATTATGAACTCGTTGCAGACGGGCGATATCGACTTTGCAGAGCCCAACGCAAAGACGGAAATAATCAACCAGCTCAAGGGGCTTGAAAACAAGGGAATGGGATATTCCAACGTACAGACGGCGGGCTACGGCTACGTAGGCGTAAACGCCTCCAAGGTGCCCTCGATTTACGTTCGCCGCGCGATTATGCACAGCATAGACCCCTCGCTTTCGGTAAGGTACTACGACGGTACGGCTAAACCCATTTACCGCTCGATGTCGCTTTCAAGCTGGGCATATCCCAAGAGCGCGCTTGCTTATTATCCGTACGTCGGCGCGCCCGTGCCTCAGGACCTTTCAAAGGTTGGCGCGGATTACAGAGATTTCGTTACAATGAAGGGCTTCAAGGCGGGCTACGTAATGAAGGAAGAGGAGCAGATTGAATTTATCAAATACCTCGTCGAGGATTTGGGCGGATACAAGCTCAATTCAAGCGGTATCTACTTCAAGGGAACGAGCACGCTGAAATACACGTTCACGATTGCGGGTCAGGAAAACGACCACCCCGCGTTCACGGCAATGTATCAGGCGGGACAGTTCCTCACCAATAAGGTCGGCGGCTTCCAGATTATAACCAAGACCGACAACGCGGCGCTTTCCAAGCTTTCGACGGGTTCGCTCGCGGTATGGGCGGCTGCGTGGGGCTCGACGATAGACCCCGATATGTATCAGGTTTACCACATGGATTCCAAGGCGACCTCCGTTCTCAACTGGGGTTACCCCGCGATAATCAATAACGCGGGCGGACGCTACGACGAGGAATACAGACTGGTTTCAGAGCTGCGCGACTACATCGACGCCGCGAGAAAATCCAACGACAACAAGCCCGGCGGCACGCGTGCTCTTCTTTACGAAAGGGCGTTAGACCTCGTAATGGAGCTTGCGATAGAGCTTCCCATGTATCAGCGCGACGACCTGTTCGCGTACAACGCCAACAAGATAGATACGAGTACGTTCACCCCCGAAGACGGCAGAAGCGCGTTCAAGGGACTGACGTCGGATATACACAAGCTTTCACTCGTAATTAAATAAATAGGTTGCGCGCCCGCACGGGGTGCGGGCGCGCAAAAAATAACGCAATGCTTAAATATATAGTTAAAAGATTATTGATTTCGGTGCTAATTCTTTTCGGCGTATCGCTGATAATTTATTCGCTGGTAAGATGTATGCCCACCGACTACATAGACATTAAATACGGCGAGCAGGCAAGCACCAACGGCGCCGTTGCCGAGCGTATCGAGGAATTCAAGAGAATTTACGGTATAGCGGATAACTCGTTCGGCGGAATTATAAAGGGCTACTTCGGCTGGTTGGGCAACATGTTACAGGGCAACCTCGGCGAGTCGTTCAAGTACGAAAGACCCGTTGGCGTTGTAATTGCGGAAAATATGTGGATTTCGTTCGGCATAGCGCTGTTCGCAACCGTATTGCAGTTTTTAATCGCAATTCCCCTCGGCATAACCAGTGCGACGCACCAGTACTCGGCAAGAGACTATACGGTAACCGTGCTGACTATGATAGGGCTTTCGCTGCCCACGTACTTTTTCGCGGCTATATGTATAAAGCTGTTCGCGGTCGACCTCGGCTGGCTGCCCGCCAACGGACTCGTTTACGGCGGTAAAATTTACGAGGATACGTTTGCGGGCGCAATGGAAAAATTCGGCGATATGTCGGTGCACCTCATAATGCCCATACTCGTAAGCGTCATACTCTCGCTCGGCGGGCTTATGCGCTATACGCGTACGAATATGTTGGAGGTGCTCAATTCCGACTATATCCGCACCGCGCGCGCAAAGGGCCTCGGCGAGAGAAACGTCATATACAAGCACGCGTTCAGAAATACGCTTATACCCCTTGCAACGCTGCTTGCGGGCATACTCCCCGGACTTTTCGGCGGTATGCTTATAACCGAGCAGGTGTTCGGTATCCCAGGCATAGGCAACCTCGCCTATACCGCGCTGAGAGAAGGCGACATACCGTTTATAATGGGCTACAATATGTTCCTTGCGGTGCTTACCGTAATAGGCACGCTGCTGTCGGATATTATGTATTCGATAGTCGACCCCCGCGTCAAGCTGGCGAAATAAGGAGAAGGATATGTCTGAAGAACTTAATAACGAATTGTCAGAAACCTGCAACGCGGAGATTGTATCCAAGATAGAAGAGCAGCTTGTTCCGATAATGAAAAAGCCTGCAAAAAAAGCCAAATCGGTTCAGGCGGTTAAGCCTGCCGAGCCCGAAATGACGCAGGAAGAGATAGCCGCCGCGCAGGCGGAAATGCACGACACCTACAAGGAAATGAGCCCGCTGCGGCTTGTGACGCGCAGGTTCTTCCGCTCGCGGCTTTCGATTGTAGGACTGGTAATGATAGTGGCGCTGTTCCTGTTCTCGTATATGGGCCCCGTAGTCTACAACAGATGGGGCGAGGGCGAGATAGACACCAACGGTATGGTTACTTCTACGCAGACGATAGTGCTCGAAGACGGCACTGTAATAGAAGAGGTCTACGAATACGACAGGGGCATAAATATGTACGCGCCCCCCGGCGGCGAACACCTTTTCGGCACCGACGACAAGGGCATGGACGTATTTACGCGACTTATGTACGGCGGCAGAATATCGCTTATGATTGGCTTTATAGTCGTCATACTAGAAACGCTGATAGGCGTGCTGCTCGGCGGGCTTGCGGGCTACTTCGGCGGCTGGGTAGACAGCATTATAATGCGAATAGTCGATATATTCAACTGTATACCGACGCTGCCCATACTTCTTATTGCCTCGGCAATAATAGACGGCTGGATTGAAAAGGGCTCTATCCGCCCCGAGGACCAGATTTACGTGCTTATGGTTATTATCACCGTGTTCAGTTGGAGCGGAGTCGCCCGACTGGTGCGCGGACAGATACTGTCGCTGAGAGAGCAGGAATTTATCACCGCGACCGAGGTTATGGGCCTGCCCACCTGGCGAAGAATAGCAAAGCACCTGATACCCAACGTAATGCCCCAGCTAATCGTTTCGATGACCTTAGGGCTCGGCAGCGTAATTCTTTACGAATCGACCCTCAGCTATCTGGGACTGGGCGTTCAGCTTCCGCACGCGGCGTGGGGAACTATGATTTCCCTCGTCAACAAGGAAGGCGTGTTGCAAAACTATCCCTTCGTGTGGCTGCCCGCGGGTATTCTAATCGTAATAGCCGTACTCGGGTTCAACTTCGTCGGCGACGGACTGCGCGACGCGATGGACCCCAAAGCAAGAAAGTAGGAAGCTTTTTATGGCAAAGAAAGACACCAACTATATATCGATTAAAGAGAGTCGCGCCATATTGAAACACAATATGAAGCAGATGAAGTATTACGAAAAGCTTAAACGCAGAAAGGTTGCGGAAAGCGAATACACTGCCGTAATGCGCGACGAAAACAACATAATAGAAATCGACGGACTGGAAACCTGCTTCTTTACGGATAACGGCACGGTAATGTCGGTAAACGGCGTTTCGTTCGATATTCCCAAAAATAAGATTGTGGGCGTAGTCGGCGAAAGCGGCTGCGGCAAGAGCGTTACCTCGTTTTCTATAATGCAGCTCGTTCAGGCGCCGCAGGGTCAGGTAACGGGCGGGCACATCAGGTTCAACGCCGATACTCTCGGCTACGACGAAGAAGGCAAAAAGCTTGCCTACGACATAGCGAAAATGCCTACCGAGCAGATGCATAAAATCCGCGGCAAGGACATCACTATGATATTTCAGGAGCCGATGACCTCGCTGAACCCCGTGTTTACGATAGGCTATCAGCTTGACGAGGTTTCGCTGCTGCACACCGAGGGCGTGACCAAGGCGGAGGCAAAGGCAAAAAGCCTCGAAATGCTCGACAAGGTCGGAATTTCCATTCCAGAGCGCGTGTATAAATCGTACCCGCACGAGCTTTCGGGCGGTATGCGTCAGAGGGTTATGATAGCCATGGCGCTTGCGGGCAATCCCAAGCTGATTATAGCGGACGAACCCACTACCGCGCTGGACGTTACCATTCAGGCGCAGATATTGGAGCTTTTGAAGACGCTGCAAAAAGAGCAGGGCTGTTCGATTATGCTAATCACGCACGACCTCGGCGTAATTGCCGAAATGGCGGACGAGGTAGTCGTAATGTACGCGGGCAGAGTGATTGAAAAGGGCACGGCGCAGGATATTTTCCACCGCCCCATGCATCCCTACACGATAGGGCTGCAAAAGAGCAAGCCGCTTATCACCTCGTCGTCGACGGAGCCGCTGTATTCTATACCCGGTCAGGTACCCAACCCCATTAACCTGCCCGACAGATGCTACTTCTGGAACAGATGCCCGCAGTGCGGACCCAAATGTATGAACAAGTATCCCAAGGAAACGAAGGTAAGCGATACGCATTACGTTTCGTGCTATCTACACGAGGAGGGCGAAAAAGCATGCAGGAAGAAGAAATAGTCGCCCCGCAGAGCGAGTATATACTCGAAGTCGAGGGCTTGAACAAATATTTCCCCATAAAGAAAAATCTGCTCGGCAAGCCGACCTCGGTTTTGAAGGCGGTCAACAACGTCGGCTTCAAGGTCAGACGCGGTACGACGATAGGCGTCGTAGGCGAGTCGGGCTGCGGCAAGACGACGCTTGGCAGAACGATATTGAAGCTTTACGACCCCGACGGCGGAAGTATAATCTTCAACGGCGACGACATAACCAAGCTGAACAGAAAAAAGATGCGCAAATACCGCACGCAAATTCAGCTTATATTTCAGGACCCCTATTCCAGTCTGCCGCCCAGAATGACGGTCGGCGGAATAATAGGCGAGGCGGTAAAGGTACATAAGATAGTGCCCAAGGCAGAGCATTCCGATTACGTGCGCTCGATAATGGCGCAGTGCGGTCTGCGCCCGCAGTTTTACGACAGATACCCGCACGAGTTTTCGGGCGGTCAGCGTCAGAGAATTTGCATAGCGCGCGCGCTTGCGGTCAAGCCGGAGCTGATTATCTGCGACGAGCCCGTATCCGCGCTCGACGTGTCGATACAGGCGCAGATAATCAATCTTTTAAAAGAGCTGCAGGAGACGATGGGTCTGACGTACGTTTTCATTTCGCACGACCTATCGGTAGTCAAGTACATAACCGACCAGATTCTTGTAATGTACCTCGGCAACGTGATGGAGCTTGCCGAAACGGACGAGGTGTTCGCCAATCCCCTGCACCCGTATACGCAGGCGCTGTTTTCCGCGGTGCCCGTACCCGACCCCGACGTCAAGATGGAGAGGGTGATGCTCGAAGGCGACATCCCCTCGCCCGTAAATCCCCCCAAGGGCTGTAAATTCCACACCCGCTGCTCGAAGTGCATGGCGGCGTGCAGGTATATAGAACCCAAGTATACCGAAGCCAAGCCCGACCATTTCGTGGCGTGCCACCTGTACGACGAGCAAATTACGTCCAACGCGGCGCAGCACGAGGAGGAATGGGAGCGCATTTGCAGAGAAGAGGAAGAGAGAAAGGCGGCGGAAAGTGAAAAAAGAAAATTCCCGTTCTTCAAAAAGAAAAACTGAATTTACCGACGACGGCAGGACTGTTTACGATATGAGCGGTTTAGAGGATATGCACCGCACCGGTCCCCGCAGTGAAAAGAAAGAGAAGATAAGCGTAACGCGCAGCGAAAGGCGCGCGCTGATACGCGCGGCGTTCGCAAGATATGCGCCGATATTCTTCGGCGTGCTGGCGTGCTTCACGCTTGCGGCGTTGCTTATATATTTCTGGCTTAGATAAATGGAGTAGATAAAATGTTTAAAAAAATAGTTGCGGTCGTTATGACCGCTATGATGGCGGTAAGCTTTACCGCCTGCGGCGACGGCGAAAAGCCGACCGATAATGAGGAAGCCTCGGGCGGGCTTGCATCCGATAAAATAGAGCTTTTAAAGCAGGATACCCGCTTGACGCAGGACCAGCTGCTTTCGCGTATCAAGGCGAAAAAGCTTATTGAAAACAACGGCTATTCCGACGGCGACGAGGTTACGGTTATGGTAACTCTTCCGTCCAACTCGCTTGTGGACAGCTTCAACGGCGGCGCTTACGCGTCCTACGGCACTGTCGCGGAATACGCGGTCAGTCCTTCGGGCGAGGTGGAGGCACAGTCTATTGCGTCGAAGCAGCGCAGACTTATAGCCGAGCTTTCGTCAAAGGGGCTTATCAAATCCGTAGAGCATACGTATAAGACGGTGACTAACGCGATAGCCGTTACCGCGTCTTACGGCAATATAGATAAGATAGCTTCTCTTGCTTCGGTTGAAAACGTCGTTCTCTGCGACACCTACAACCGTCCCCAGTCGATACCCGTCGATAAGGTCAACACCATAGTGAACAACGTCGACGTATACGAGACGGGAATTTTCAATTCGGGCGTTCTCGATTACACGGGCGACGGCACCGCGGTTGCAATTCTCGACTCGGGCTTCGACTGCTCGCACTCGGTTTTCCAGAACAGCGAAATTACCAAGCCGGTATTCGACGAGGGAAAAATCTCCTCTCTGCTTAACAATACCAACGCTGCCGGTACTACCGCGGGACTTAGCGTTTCCGACGTTTATTACAGCGAAAAAATTCCTTTCAAGTACGATTACGCGGATAAGGACGGCGACGTCTTCCCCTACGACAGCGAGCACGGCACGCACGTTGCGGGCATTATCGGCGGCTACGATAAAGAGGACAAAACCGAGCGCATTACGGGCGTTGCAATAAACACCCAGCTCGTGCTTATGAAGGTTTTCCCCGACCTCGACGAGGGCGCGGAAACCGACGATATTCTCGCCGCGTTGGAGGACGCCGCGCTTCTCGGCGTGGACGCGATAAACATGTCGCTCGGCTCGTCCTGCGGATTTGCAAGAGAGGTTGACAAGGTCTGGACCAACGAGGTCTACGACAACCTTAAAGCAAGCGGCATAAGCGTAATAACGGCGGCAAGCAACAGCTATAGCTCGGGCTTCGGCGGCGAGCAGGGCAATACCAACATGGTAACCAACCCCGACTCTTCGACGGTCGGTTCGCCCTCGACTTACGAGGCAAGCCTTTCGGTCGCGTCAATCAGCGGCGTAAAGAGCAGGTATTTAATAGGCAACGGCGAGCAGGTGCTGTTCTTCAACGAGTCGAACAATATCGCCGGCGACCCCAACGACTTCGTGAAAGAGCTCGGCGTGACTGGCAACGGCAGCGTAAGCTTCGAATACGTCACCGTTCCCGGCTCGGGTCTTGCTACAAGCTACGCGGGCATTCGCAACGAGATTAAGGGCAAAATAGCCCTTGTCCGCCGCGGCGACAACACCTTCGAGGAAAAGGCGCAGATTGCAAAGGAATTCGGCGCAATCGGCTGCATTATATACAATAACATAGACGGCGAAATTCTTATGTCTATGGGCAAGAGCGACCATATCCCGACGATTTCCATATCCAAGGACGACGGCGTCAGGCTTGCCGAAAAGGCGAAGGGTACTCTGCAAATCGGCTTAGAGCAGGAAGCGGGACCGTTTATGAGCGACTTTTCAAGCTGGGGTCCGACCCCGTCGCTCGGCATAAAGCCCGAAATTACCGCGCACGGCGGCAGCATTAAATCTGCCGTTCCCGGAGGCGGCTACGACGAGCTTTCTGGTACCTCGATGGCATCGCCCAACCTCTGCGGAATAGTAGTGCTTATCAGACAGTACTTAAAGGATACCTACCCCGATTTGTCGGCAGTGGAATATTCGCGGCTCTGCAATCAGCTTCTGATGTCAAGCGCGACGATAATCAAGAACGAGGAGGGCAACCCCTATTCGCCCAGAAAACAGGGCGCGGGACTTGCAAGCCTGTACAACGCGGTCAACACCAAGGCGATTATCACCGTCGACGGTCAGGACAGACCCAAGTTCGAGCTTGGCGACGACGCCGAGAAGAAGGGCGTTTACACGCTTGAATTCGGCGTTAAAAATCTCAGCGGCGACACGCTCAGCTACGAGGTCGGGCTGGACGCTATGACCGAAAGCGTTTCCACCTCGGACAAAAACCACGTTGCGGAAAAGGCCTATATGCTCGGGGGCGAAACCTCGGTCAGCCTTATTTCGGGCGGCGCAACGCTTTCGGGCACGACCCTGACTTTGCAGGGCGGCGAAACGGCAAAGCTTAAAATAGTTTACAAAATGTCCGGCGAGGACAAAAAATATATCACCTCGTCGTTCCCCTACGGAATGTACGTAGAAGGATTCGTAAGGCTTACGGCAAAGGACGAGGGAACGGAAATCAGCCTCAACGCGCCCTATCTCGCGTTCTTCGGCGACTGGACGGAAGCGCCCATGTTCGACAAGACCTATTACGAGGTGGAATCGCAGGCTCACGACGGCAGTATAGACGAAGAGGACAAATTAAAGGCGGACTACTTCGCAACCACGCCGTACGGCTCGTATTTCTATAATTATATAATACCCCTCGGAACTTATCTGTACGATATAGACACGATGACCTACGATGCGATACCCGCCACCGAGGACCATATCGCCGTATCGGATATACTCGGCACGATAGACGGAATTTCTTCGGTCTACGCGGGACTGCTGCGAAGCGCCAAGGAAATGAACTTCACTATAGTAGACAAGGTTTCGGGCGAGGTCGTCTATTCGCATACCGACTACAACGCGAATAAGGCTCATTCGCTCGGCGGCTCGCCTATGCCTTACGCGGACTACCTTAAAATAAGCACGTTGAAGTTGGGGCTGGTAAACAACAGACAGTACGAGTTCAAAATGCAGGGCAAGCTCGATTACGGTACGGACGGCGGACTTTCAACAAACGTGCGCAACTCGTTCTCGTTCGACTTCTACTGCGACAACGAGGCGCCCATTATCAAGGAAGCCACGTACGAAAAGGTTTACGACAAGACCCTCAAAAAAGACAGGTTCTACGTAACGCTGACCATTTACGATAACCAGTACGTGCAGTCGATAAGCCCCGTTGCGTTCACCTCGAGTTCGAGCTACGCACTTTTGACCGACAACCCCATTCCCGTATACAGCGAGAGGGGCGCGGACAACAAAGTGCGCTTCGAGGTAACCGAATATCTCGACGCGATATATTCCGACGCGTTAATAGGCAGCGCGCTTGCGTTCTCAATCGACGACTACGCGCTCAATTCCAACATATATCTCTGTCAGCTTCCCGGCACGCGCGGCGACTTCCGCTTTACCTCGAACGGTAAAGAGAGCGGCAGACCGCTCAGCGTAATCAACGCCTACGTAGGCGACGTGGTCGATTTGACGGAATACCTCTATTCGACCGACGCAACGCTCGACAGCGACAAGGACTATCTCAAACACCTCGAATGGACGGCTTACAATACCTCGGTAGTAAAAGCCGACCCCAAGACGAAGCAATTCAAAAACGGCGAGGCAGTCTGCCTCAAAGAGGGCAAGACCCAGATAACAGTCACCGAAAAAATGGACGGCAAGCAGGCGACCGTCACCTTAAACGTAAAGCCCCGCGCAGCGCGGCGCAATGCGGCAAGGGACGCCGCCGACGCCGAGCTTGAAAGCGTAGACTTCATTTACTTTGATACGCTGTTCGCGTATTCGCGCGCGGCTCAGACCAGCGAAATACAGGACACGGGCGACAGGGTTTACGTTTCCGCGCTGAAAGACGGAACCGTCAGCTTCTACCCCGGCGAAAAGATAAAGCTCAGCTATGCGGTAAAGCCCTGGTACGTAGAGGACAGCCGCGAGTTCGAGTACACGACTTCGAACGACAAGGTCGTAAAGGTCGAGCAGGACGGCACCGTGACCGCGCTGAGAGAGGGCACGGCTCAGGTAACGCTGAACGTAAAGGGCTCTAACATAAAGGCGAGAATAAGAATAGTCGTAAAAAGCGAATTCGTAATAGAAAACAGAACGCTTATTGCGTATAAGGGACTGGGCGGCGAGGTCGTCATTCCCGACGACGAGGGCATTTTGTACATAGGCTCGTACGCGTTCTGTCTTTACGATACCGACAGGACGGTAGAGCTCGAGGACGACGATTTCGACTCGAATAAAATTCCTTCGATGAACACCTCTGTTACCAGCGTAATCATTCCCGCAGGAGTGGAGGACGTGCAGAAATACGCGTTCTACAACTGCTCGGGACTGAGGTCTGTACAGCTTCCCTCGTCGGTTAAGTTCGTACGCGAGTACGCGTTCTATAAGGACGAAAAGCTCACCGATATAAATCTCGGCAACGTAGAGGTTATCGGCGCGCACGCGTTCCAGGGCTGCAAATCGCTGAAAGAGGCCGACCTGAGTAAATGCTACTCGATTGGCGCAAGCGGCTTCGAGGGCTGCGAAACGCTGACCGCGGTAGACCTCTCGCACCTCAGAAACGCAGCCGAAGAAACGCTGAAAAGCGGCAGCAAGGTCGGCAGGACGTTTAAAGACTGTCTTGCGCTTGCTACCATAATTCTCAACGAAAACACCAAGCTCTGCCGCGAAATGTTCGTAAACACCGCGGTTGAAGAAATAGACGTTTACGAAAAAATAAGTATACCTGCGTACGCGTTTGCGCGCAGCTCTAAGCTTAAAAGAGTGACGCTGCACAACAGCCTCATTTCGATAGACACGGGCGCGTTCTGCGAATCGCCTCTGCTCGAAACGGTGCGTTTCGGCGGCGGGTTGCAGAAAATAGGCTCGCAGGCGTTCTACGCAACGGGAATCAAGCAGTTTACGCTTCCCGACTGCGAGGTTGCGATAGGCGAATACGCGTTCGTAAGCTCGCCGCTGACGACGCTCGCGCTGCAAAGCAACACCGTGCTCGCTTCGATAGGCGCTTCGGCGTTCGGCGAAACGCAGCTGACTAATTTCACCGTCGGCGCGGACAACGCCAACTACGCGGTAGACGGCGGCTCGCTGCTTATATCCAAGGACGGCAAAAGCATAATACTCGCGGCTCAGGGCAAGGACTTCGGCGACCTCGTTATCGGCGCAGGCTACGAAGAAATAGCTTCGGGCGCGTTCGCGGGCTGCATAATCGGCTCGGTCACGTTCGAAAATGCCGATATAGCGATAGGCGATTTCGCATTCAACCAGTGCGGCGCGCTTCAAAGAGTGGCGTTTGCCGAGGTAACGAAAAAGGCGTATATCGGCGAAAGAGCCTTCAACGCCTGTACGGAGCTTACCGAGGTTGTCAACCTCGACAAATTCGCAAGCGTGGGCAACTACGCGTTTGCGAACACGGGGCTTAAAACCGTCGTGCTCGGCGAGGGAGCGGTTTACGGCGAGGGAGCGTTCTTCCAGTCGCAAATCGTCAGCCTGACGCTCGGCGAAAATTCCGTTTTCGGAATGGGCGCGTTCCAGAACTGCAAGATGCTTACTACGGTAAATATGCCTGCGGGCGGCGGCGTTCATTTCGGTACGGCGTGCTTCGCAAACGATACGTCGCTCGAAGAAATAGATGCGAGTAAGACCGACGGGGTAATCGAATCGGAGACCTTCTTCGGCTGCACATCGCTTCGCAGCGTCAATTTAGACGGCGTTACCGAGGTCGACCCGTACGCGTTCGCGGACTGCTCCGCGCTTGCAAGCGTGGTAAACGCAATGAGCGTCAGGACGATAGGCGAAGGCGCGTTTGCGCGTCAGTCCGAAAAGGGCAGCGCGCCTACGTTCAGCAAAATTGCGCTCGATTCCGTGGAAGAGATAGGAATGGGCGCGTTCATGGGCAACGCGGGACTTTCCGAAATAACTCTGCCCGCAACGGTTACGAAGATTGACGGCTTCACCTTTGCGCTTTGCGTAAATCTTCAAACCGTCAAGCTTCCCGCAACGGTCGTCGAAATCGGCACCTACGCGTTCAGAGGCTGCGAAAACCTTACTTCTATAAATCTCGGCGCGGTAAAGCTTATCGGCGACAACGCGTTCTACGGCGCGACGTATTTCGGCACCGCTGATTTATCCTCGGCTGAAAAGCTTGGCGCGGGCGCGTTCTCCAACACCATGCTTTCGGGCAAAATAACCGCAAACGCGCTTACGGAAATAGGCGACAACGCGTTCAGCAAAACGATGGTAGCGTCGCTGACCGCGCCCAACCTTAAAAGAATAGGTCAGGCGGCGTTCTACAAAAACGCGTACCTTACCGACTTCAATTTCGGTAGCGCAATCGAATACGTCGGACCTATGGCGTTCCTCGGCTGCTCGCGGCTTGCGATATTCTCGTTCGGCGAGGACAAAAAAACCGACGGCAAAATAAATGATTACGCTTTCTTAAACGGCGGCGTGCTTTACGTCAATATGCCCTCGGGCAAGGCGGAATTGAAGGCGGTCCCCGGCGGGCTGTACGCTTCGACGCTCACCGTTCCCGAAGGGGTTGCGCGCGTAGATATTTACGCAGGCAACAGAAACCCGTATATAACCAAAATAATACTTCCCGATTCTCTCAGGGCGATAGGTAACTACGCATTCAACGGCTATTCCAAGCTTGCCGAGGTGGTGTTCAATTCCTCGTCGGCTCCCGTACTCGAAACGCAGTATTATCCTATCAAGGCAGATAGCGAGAAGGACTACTTCCCCGAAGCAAAGCTTGCCGAGGACGCACCCGGCTACGATTTGCTGCACAACCAGTTCGGACTGTTCGGATTAGAGCTTTACTACTTCACCTTTAAGGGACTTGCAGGCTCGTTCAAGCCCGTCAAAATGACCTTACCCGCCAACGGCGCTTACGGCTACGGCGGCGCGGTGTACGAGGCTTGCTTCGGCAAGGCCGAGGATGCCGGCAGAACGGATTACGTGGCAATGGACGACGCAACCGTGTCGTTCCTGCAGTACGCGGATAAAGTCGCCGCGCTCGGCAAGGTGACGCTCTCGGACGAAAGGCTGATAAACAACGCGGTTACGGCGCTCAACTCCATGACGCAGAGCCTGACCGATTACGGCTATTCGCAGGCGGACGCCGACGCGCTTATCAAGGCGGTAAGGGACGCGAAGAACGCGCTTACCGAATTGCAGGTGGCTACCGCAGGCAGAGATTTCAAAAACCTGCTTGCAAAGCTTGCCACTCTTTCGGATAAGTTTGACGTTACGCAAATAGAGCTTTTGAAGGAAATCAACGGCGAAATAAACGCGCTGACGGTGGAAGAGCGCATACTCATGCGCGAAACTCAGGAATACAAAAACTTCGAATCTATCGTCGAGCAGTATAACGAATACTGCGCTAAGACGGAGGCGGAGGGCGACGAGGCGGCCAACGCGGCGTTTACGGCGTTTGCGTTCGGAGCTGCGGCCGTCGCCACCGTATCGGCAGTGGCTGCGGCGGCGTACGCGCTTAAAAAGCGCATGGGACTGTAAGGAGGGCGTATCTTATGAAATTTAAAAAATTAGCGGCGATTTCGCTTTGCGCCCTCGGCGCGGCGGCATTCGGCTTATCCGCGTGCGGAGACGAGGTTTCGGAATACCTCGATAAAATGGTTTCCTCTGCGGACAGGGCGACTACCGTTGTCGCGCAGGTCACTTTAACCGACGGAGGCGTTACGGTCTACACGCTTGAACGCCGTATCGAGGTAGACGTGGCGACGCGCACGGCGTCGGTATCGGACAGTAAAACGGTGCTTTCGGAAAACTTCGAAACGGTGACGACCTCGACTACGGTTTCGGTTGAAAACGTGACGGGCAAAACGATAGTCGGCTTAAAGCTTTCGGGCGGACTTACCGCTTCATACGAAATAGCGGACGGCGCGCTTAGCTGCACCGTGCCCAAGGACAAAATAACCGAAGCGCTTTCGCGGCAGGTTTCCGCGTCGTCGGATATGACGCTCAGCGTCGGGTTCGAAAACGGAAACATGACCAAAGCGGAATATTCGTACGTAAATTCGTCGTCGCGCACGGTAAGCGTTACGGTAACGTACGGATATTGAAGGAGATAAAATGAAGATATTTAAAAAATTTATTTGCGCCCTCGTGATAGTCGTGCTTGCAATGACGTTCGCGGGCTGCGGCGAGGAAAAGCCTCAGCTTGCGACGCCGCAGAACGTCACCGTCAGCGACGACGGCGAAATTACCTGGGACGCGGTTGAAAACGCCGAATATTACGTAGTGGTGCTCAACGGTTACAATTACAGATGCGACGGCACCAGCTACACCGTCGGCTCGGTGGTAAACGATTTCACTTATTCGGTCATAGCGTCGGCAAGCGGCTATAAGTCCTCGGCGCCCAGCGAGGTGCAGACCTTTACGGGCAAGGGGACGCCCCCGCCGCCCGTAGACCCCGACCTCGAAGGAATTACCGTTTCGATAAAGGGTAATCAGCTTGTCGGCAGCGGCAAAAGCACTAAGTTTACGGCAACGGTTAAGTTCCCCGATGGCCGCACTAATTCAAACGTAGTCTGGTCGGTTACCGAGGGCGGCGAATACGGCTCGATAGACGGCGACGGTAAGTTTACCGCAAAGACGGTTACCGAGGACCGCGACGTTACGGTCAGGGCTACCAGCACCGACAACGACGAGAAGTACGCGGAAATAATAATCTGCGTTGCGTGCCAGCCCGTGCTCACCGACGAAATGCTTTCTTCGGTCAGCGATAACTATATCGGCTTCGAGGGCTATATGGACATAGAGCTGCGCACCTTCGAGCTTTTCGACAAATACGTGGAAACCGTTCAGGTTTCGGGCATTTCCACCCAGATGAACGGCGACAGATGGCACGCGCGTTACGTCGACAATTCGACCAACTACGTTGCCGACATTCACTATAAAAACGAAGGCGGCGTCGCCCAGCAGGTCGCGCTCAGCCTTATGAACGACGAACAGTACTTCCCCATGACCGACGACGCGGGCAAGCCCGTAAGCTGGCTCGACTCGGGGCTGTACAACAACTTTGCAAAGGTTACGGCGGACGACTTCGAATTCGACGAGGACGACTGGCGTTACTACTACAAGGGTAATGACGCGACGCTCGCGCAGAAAATGGTTGCCTCCGCAAATCCCTACGAATTCGAGGCGAGCAGCCTGGGTCTTATTATAGAGGGGGGCGAGCTTCTCGGCATATTCGCGGAAAGCAAGCCCAGCTTCTCTGTGGTTCCCGGCTACAAAGCAATTCAGCGGCTTTACAGCTATATCAACTGCGGCGCGGACAACGTAGAGGTTCCCCTGATAACCAAGTTCGAGCACAACCCCAAGACGACGGACGGCGGCTTTATCGACCACGACGCGCTTGACGAGGCGATTGAAAATATGCGCAGCCTTGAAAATTACACGCTCGATTTCAGAATGTCGTCGCACATGGCTTCGGGCTATACGATAGGCGGCTACGTGGAAACGGTAATCGACGGCGATTATTATTTCGAGCCGTACGATATAATTTCCTCGGGCGGAAATCAGATAGCGGTGGCGCGCCCCAACGCGCAGTACGGCTATCATAAGCTGGACGCAAACACCTACAACAGCTACAACTACAACGCCGACAAGGGCGTATACGAGGCGGCGCGCGCGTTCAAGGGCGATATGGATAAAGCAAAGGCTTCGTTTGCGTTTGCTTCGGAAATATTCACCTCCTTCCAGGCGGCTACGGTCGACGGAAAGGACGCCACGATTTACTACGTTGACGAAACCATGTGCACGGTGGCAAGCACTCTCTATTACGGCGTAGGAAACGACGCGCCGCTGTACGGACTGTTTGCAATGCGTTACGAAATGCTTGCGGACTACACGCCTTACGTCGTGGTGCGGGACGGAAAAATTCTCGAAGCGGGTTTCTTCTACTTCCTCGGCGATATGTACGGCGAAGTGAGAATTTACTATTCGGACTTTAATTCGGCTTCGATGCCCGACTCGTTCAAATCGTTCGACGGCTACGTTCCCAGAGTCCCGCCCGCAAGCTGGGCTGACCTGACCGTAATCGACGAGACCGACGGCGGCGACAGCGGCGAAGTTAACGCGCTCGAATTCTTTATCGGTATGTTCGGCTCGGCGGAAAAGGTAAACGATTTGCCCTTCTTCGGCGACCTTCTCGGCGACACCTACGGGTTCGGACTTGCAACCTACCGCCAACCGGGCGGAATAAGTTACAGCGTCGAAACGGTCGTGCTTTACTACGACGTTGCGCTCGACGCGGACAGAACCATCAACAGCTCGATTAAATCGGCGCAGGAATTCCTCGTAGAAAACGGATTTGTAAAGAACGCCTACGGCGAATACGTAAAGGGAGACGTTTCGGCAATGCCCTACGACAGCTCTCTGGATTTCTGGATTTACGTCTGGAAGACAGTTTAAAAATTTAAGGAGATTGAAATTATGAAAATCAAGAATTTGGCTAAAACAGCGGCATCCTTGACGATAGGCGCTGCAATGAGCTTTTCGACTTTCGCGTTCGTCGGCTGCGGCGGCAGCGAGGATAACGGAGAGGAAAAGCCCCCTATCGTTCTCGAAGACGTAACGGTCAAAATTACCGTTGACAAAACGGAAATCCACTGCGGCACCAACGAAACGGTTACGGCCTCCGTCGCCGTAGACGGGCTTGAGGATAAGTCCGTCACCTGGTCGGTTGAGGGCAACGGCGCGTCTTTGGTGGAGTTCAAGGACGGCGTGCTTTCGCTTAAAAACGGAGTAACCACTTCGGTCGACAAGGTGGTAAAGCTGACCGCAACCTCGAACGTGACCTCGCTTAAAAAGGACTCGGTTACCATTACGATTAAGGCGCAGATTGTCGAAGGACAGGTCGGCGAGTTAAAGACGGAAATGTTCACCGCGCTCGGTAACCCGCAAATTACCGTCAGCGGCGAGGTTTCGGATATTTACGACGACTTCAACAACGACAACAACGACGTAACCAAGACGTACGACTTCACGGTAAAGATGGCGGACGGCGCCTGGTACGGCGAATGGAACGCCAAAGGCGCCACCGATAAGGATATAAACAACTACCGCCGCTCGGAGAACGTTATTGCGAACTCCGACGAGCACACATTCGACCAGGTTTACATAAACAAGGACAACGAGGTCGCGCAGAAGGCCGTAACCGACTACAACAGCGTTGCGTCGGTATGGGAAAACCAGCACCTCTGGAATCACCTTGCGCAGCTCGGCACGGATATAGTAAACCAGTGGGAGTACGACGCCGAAAACGAGGTTTACCTCTACAAGTTCGACAACTCGTCCGAGGACGACCTCTATCTCAGGGCTTATCTTTCCGTTTCGCTTACTCCCATGCTCGAGGGTCAGGATACGCTGGAAACGATAGGACTTAAGGTTGCGGACGGCAAAATCACCCAAATGATAGCTTCCACGACGGTAACCTATTACGGCGCGTCGGAAGAGGGCACGTCGAAGGACGCGACGGCAATGTCCTATACCACGCTTACCGCCGACTTTACTGGCGTAGGCGCAACCGAGGTTCCCACGCCGACCCCTTACGAGGCGCCGAGAAATGCGGAATACCTCGAAAGGGCGCTCGAAAAAATGGGCGACGCAACCAACTACACCTTCCGCGCAGTAGAAACGACCGTTTCCGCTCCCCCTATAGACGAAGGGGAATACGCCGATTATTCGCTTAAAAAGAGCAGAACCTCGGCTTCCAATTCGACGTCTTCTACGGGTACCGTCGGTCTCGTCGGTCAGGTAACGCAGGACGCTATCCTGCTTGCGCGTACCGGCAAGTATACCTCGGGTATGGACGACAACCTTTACTGGACGAATTACAGCGGCTATAAGCAGCTGTCCGCAGACAAATACGACTTCTTCGAATACAGCAACGACCTCGGCGCATTGCAGGGCAAGCAGCAGTTCGAGGGCAACGTCTTCGACAATATGCCCAAATTCGACTTCTCGGCAAATATCTTCCAGTACGCCGGAATGTCCGACGTGCAGATAGGCGGCGAATGGATAGGCGTATACAACTTCACCCTGCGCGAGCCCGCTATAACCAGAGACCTTGCTATGCAGGTTTCGGCGCATACCTGGGCAAAGAGCGCAAAGGGCTCTACCTACGGTACGTTCAAAATAAGCGTGCTTGAAACGGGCGAAGTGGTTTCCACCGAATTCCCCTACGACATAACTTTGGGCACCTATACGGGCGTTATCAAAACCACGTATTCCAAAATCGGCACCACCGTACTTCCCGAGGACACGTTCGAGGGATACGAGGCGCGCGTGCTCCGCGAAAACTGGAGTCAGTTCAACGTAAGATACTACTATCCTACGCACACCACGAATAGCATACCCGTAGAAATTGACGGCGGCACCCTGCTGAACAACATCTACGGCGACAAGGCGAACACTCTGCCCTCGCCCACGGCGTTCTTTAAGGCGTTCGGCGATTCCATGACTGACCTGTTCTTCGAGTGGGACGAAGAGGACAACACCGCGACCGGCGGCGGAATTAAATATTTCGACTACGTTTCCTTCAACCTGTCAATCGAAGAGAGCGACGAAAACGGCAAGATAACGACCGCTCAGCACGATGCGTGCATTGCAAAGCTCACCGAAGAGCTTGCGAAGGACGGCTACGCTATTTCCGCTACCAACACCGGAGAAACCTACTGGGGCGACAGATATACGACGTATATCAGCGAAAACGGTAAAGGTAAAATAATGATAAAAGTTCACAACAACCGTACAAGGTTCTTCTTTGTAGACATTCTTCCCGTAGGCTTGTGGACGCTTAACAGCGAAAACGTCACGGGCTGAAGAAAACCGTTTTTAACTCTCCGCCGCGCCGCGGCGGAGGGGAAAAAGCTCGGAGGAGCTTATTATGAAAAAATTCAAAATTGCAGCCGCGCTCATTGCGCTGGCTACGGCGGCAAACTTTGCGGGCTGTTCCGCCTGCGACGAAACCGTGCCTCCTGACGACGACAAACCGCCTATCGTTAATCCGCCTTCGGACTTTATAAGCGTGGCGGTAACGCAGGAATCGGTAAGCATAAAGGATTACGAGGTTGAGGGTTTCAACTTCGCAAGATATTTCCGCATAAGCGACAACAACGCTTCCGTACCGTCGAGCGACTATATTGACGCTTCGGCTGTCGAGGCAAGGGCGGGCGAATACGTCGCAGTATGTAATTACAAGGGGAAGTCGGCAAGCATAACGGTAAAGGTTATCGCTTCCGAATGTACCTTGACCGTTTCCAAAAATTCCGTAAAAATAAAATCGACCGAGGTCGACTCGTACGACTTTAAAAGCCTGTTCACACTGACCGTGGACGGAAAGCGGACTGCCGTCACCGATAAAATGGTGACAAGCAACGTGGCGGCGGAGGCGGGCAGCTATACCTACACGGTGACTTTTTTCAGCGTTTCCGAAACCGTGGAGGTTACTGTCGTGGACGCCAACGCGATAGAAATAATAAATTCCTACGGCGTTTTGGAGCTTACCGCAGACGAGCTGCGCGATTTCGACTATACTACGCTTTTCTCGATTTACGTCGGCGGAGAGGCGGAGAGGGTGCTTTTAAGCTATATCGATGCTTCGGCGCTCGACGCGCCCGAGGAGGGGCAGACCTATCCCGTAACGATTGCGTTCGAGAAGAACGGCATCGGCGCTACCTCGACCGCGGAAATAAAGGTCGTCGGGCAGACGCAAATCAGCATTACGGCAAACAATATCGTTACTTATCCCAACGGCGAGAATATCGATTTGAAAACGCTTTTCACCGTAAAGGACGGTAACCGCGTTATCGAGGTCACCGACGATATGGTAACGGGTACGGTCGACTATTCCAAAGAGGGCGACAACGCAATCACCCTTAACTACGGCGGAAGAACGGCGGTTGCTACCGTCACCATTAAGCTGGGCGTTATTATCGGCTACGCGACCTCCGATACCGTTATCGCAGAGGTCGGCACCGACGCGGAAAGCTACGATTTCGGCGCGGATTTCACCGTAATAATAAACGGCATAAGGTTTACCGATTTACCGCGCTCGTACTTCGATTTAAGCGGTGTGGATTTTAGCAAAGAGGGCGAGTTTACCGTCAAAATCAAGGTACCCTACAATACTAAGCCCCTCGGGCTGAGCGGCGTCAACTTCGACTATTTCGAAAAGGAAATCACCTACGAGGTGGTTGACAAAAAAGTTGAATACACCTTAAACGTGCTGCAACAGAATTTGTTGCTCCCCGCCGGTACGGTAAAGTATAACGTGTACGACAATTTGAGCGTAACGATAGACGGCATAAGGCGCAAGCTTATTGACGACAAGGACAAATTGGACATAACCGCCTGCTATGCGCAGATAGTTTCCCCGCCCGTAGATTTTACTTCGGTTGCGGAGCAGACCGTCGAAATCGACGTTTACGTTTTCGGACCCGACGCCGACCCCGTAAGGGTGGCGTACGCACTGCGTGTAGATAACGGCGTGACCGTTACGGGCAGAGAGCGCGTAATTTTCAGCGGCACGACCGTTTACGCGCGCGAGCTGTTCACGATAGAGGAAAACGGCGAAAGCGTGACGGTTACCGACGATATGGTAAGCGGCAAGATTGACCTGTTTAACGCGGGCGTGTACTTCGTTACCGCGACGTACAAGGGCGTAACGGCTCAGTCCAAGGCGGTAGTGCTGGACGCGGCTATGGCGGGCACTTATAAAACTCTGCTCAGCGAAATAGAGCCATACGAGGAAGAGGAAGACGACGGCGATTACGAATGGGACCAGTATGCGGTCGACCCGACGTATTCCTCGACCTACGCGGCAACGCTTAAAAACCTGACTATCGATACCGACGGCGAAATGTTCGTCGGCTCCGACAGAATGGAAATCGTCTCTATTATCGACGACAGAACTTTCAGCGTAAAGCTGTATACAAACGACTACATTTTCCGTTACGACGACGGAATTATAACTCTCGACCCCGACAATTCGCTGCATATGTCGTACACCGACCGCCGCAGACCGTTAGTCTATTTCCATAGCGATAAGTGGACGGTAGAGGGCAGTATCGAGGTCAATTCGAGCACGACGGGCTGCAACGTGTTGCAGACCAACTCGCTTGGCAATACCGTCGTCGGAGCAGGCTCTTACACGCTTGACTTCTTCAAGCTTAAAGCAGCCGACGGCACGGAAAGCTGGTACGGAATGAAAACTACGTTTATTTCCAAGCTGGCTTCCAACGTCTATTACGGGGACGAGGTGTTCGGCTTTGCCCGCTTTGCGCCCGACTTCGAAAATAAAGAGGGCTTCGTTTCCTCGGTCGGCTTCGGCGGCGAGACGTACGGCTTTACGATGACGAGCGGCTCGAAGGCTATGATTAACAAAAATACCGCAGCCGTTTCGGAATATGCGGGAATGGCTTTCAGGGGCACCGTAGACGGCAATTCGGCGATATTCGCCGTTGCCGCGAACGACAGGATTTCGCTTACGGTCGACAACAAAAAGGTGTTTGACCTTACGCCCAACGAACAGGTTCCCATTAAAAACGGCGGACCCGCCTACGACGACAACACCTGGCTCGTCTACGATATGAGCGTTCCCTATTCTTACAGGTTCCGACTGGATAAGGCAACCAAAACCTTCACGCTTGACGCGCCCGACGATTTGTTCGGCAGGTACGAGTTCGGCACGGTTTGCTTCTTCTTCGACGGCTTCGGCACGGGCGAAGTCAACTTCGATACTTCAAGCAGGTATCTGACCACGGCGTTTTCGTACAAGCGCAACGGCGCGAATGTCGAAATTACCTATCTCAACCCCGCGCCCGATTTCTCATACGGCACGACGGCTAAATTCCTTTTCTCGGATTATAAAAACGTGCTTACCGTACGCGAAATTACGGGTATAGATTTGGTCGGAAAGCAGTTCGTCAGCGCTCAAATTTACGACGGCGCAATCGTCACGGTGGGCAACCTCGTGCTCGGCAAGGGCGTCGGCGATAAAGAGCTGTTCGACGGTATTTCAATCGTCACCAAGGACGGCGCGCTTTCCGTCGAGCAGATGAAGGGCGTAATCGCGGGAACCAAGACCAAATACGTAGACGTATCGCGCGTAAGCTTCGGCAAAGCGGGCTTCTATCAATTAATTATCAATATCCCCGTTAACGGCAGCGTAAAGTCCTCGTACTACGCGGTGCAGGTGCTTGACAGCTTATACACCGGCAACAGGCTGCTCGGCAGATATTCCCAGAGCGCGGTCAGCGGAGCGACGCTGAACGTAGACGAATTCGGCAGAATTTCCGGCGTATTCGGCGGAATAAGCTTCAGCGGCAGCGCAAGGCTGGGCGCAACCTCGTTCACTGCTACGGCGCAGTGCGAGAAGGGCGCAATTACAATTACGGGCGAGCTTATAGAGGACGGAATTATCAGGGTGACTGCGCGCGGCGCGCTTATGTTCACCGACTGTCTTACTACGGGCACCGTAAAGACGGCGGCGAGTTCGGATATCTTTATCCGCTCGGTAACCGCGGGCGGCAGAAGCGTATGGTTCCTATCCGACGCGTATTCCGCACTCGGAAAAATAGTTACCGTTGAAGGCAACTTCGATACTCTCGGCGCGCTTCTGAAATTTACCGACGGCAGCAGCGAATGGTTTGTCAAAATTATCGAATGGGGTAATATCTCCGAGATGGGCAAACTCGTTCGGTCGGACGCGTTCAGAGGAACGTATACGTGCAGTCTCGAATTCGATTTGGTTCTCGACGGTTTTGGAAAAGCAACCGTCGGGGCAAAGACGGGCGATTACGTAGTTTACGGCAGCAGCGTAACGGTGGTGTTTACCGACGTTGTCAAGGTTTATAAAATCAGTACCGCACAGAAAACGTATACTCTCAGCAATATAAAAATAGATGAAACGCTGTTAGAAGGCAAATCTTTTTCCGCAGACTATTCCGTTCTTCCGGAATTTGCAGAACAATCTTACAGCGTGACGACCGTTTTCGAGTTTAAGACGGGCGGAAAAGTGACGGTAAAGTCCGTTTCCGACGATTTCAGCGTGGACGGTATGGATAAATACAACCCCTTGTTTGTAACCGGCGACGGGGAGGAAGGCACTTTTACGGTTACAGGTAACAAAATAACCGTTACGGTAAAGGGAATCAAGTTCGTATTTACCTTTAACGACGCGGTGGGACTGAACGCTATCAAGTGTTCATCAACAGACGTAAGCTCGTCGTCGGCAGGCTACTTCAAGGTCGGTACCGAATTTACGCGCGTTTGAATTTAAAAGGAGTAAAATTATGAAAAAACGCAATATTACGAAAGCGGCGTTGGCGGTCCTGTCGGTTATGACAATCGGCGCGGGCGGCGCGGCGTTTGCCGCGTGCGGTGACGACGACGGTCACGAGCATAGCTACGGCTCGTGGACTATCGTAAACAATCCCACGCTTGAAAGCGGCGGAACGGCGGAGCGCTACTGCTCCGATAACGACGGCGGCAAGGAAACTTACCCGCTGCCCGCGCTTACCGATACCGCGGTATGGACGGAGCGCACTGCGGATTACACCGCGCCCACGCACACGACCGAGGGCAGCAGGACGTTCAGCTCGGAATTCGGCACCGTTACGATAACCGTACCCAAGACCGACGACCACTCGTTCGGCGGCTGGACGATTACGAAGCAGCCCACCATGACCGAAACGGGCAAAGCGGAGCGCACCTGCTCGGCAACCGACGCATACAAGGAAACCGCTACGGTTCCCGCGCTGTCGGACGCGTCGGTATGGACGGAAAAGACGGATGAGGCGGTTGCGCCTACGCATACTACCGACGGTAAAAAAGTTTTTACGTCGGTATACGGTAAGGTAACTTTAACGCTTCCTGCGGACAGCGATGCGCATACGTACGGCAGCTGGACGATTACCGAAATCCCCACTTTAACCGAGGGCGGAAAGGCAAAGCGCGTCTGCACGGATAACGATAAGCACGAGGATGAGATAGAAATTCCCGCGCTAAGCGATACGACGGTATGGACCGAAAATAAGGGCGAATACGTTCCCCCCACGCATACGACGGCGGGCAAACAGGTTTATACGTCGGAGTACGGCAATGTGACCGTTACGCTTCCCGCTAACGCTGATGCGCACAATTTCGGCGCGTGGACGTTCGTAGAGGGCGAAAGACCCACTATCGAAAACGGCGGCAGAATACAGCGCACCTGTACGGATACGAGCGCGCATTCCGAAAACTTTACCGTGTACGAAACCGTACCCGCGCTTTCGGATAAGTCTTTCTGGACGGAGAACGTAAAAACCCGTCCCACGCACCTCACCGACGGCGTTGCGGATTACATTAACAGAACTTACGACGTAGCCGTAACCGAAGTTGCGATTCCTAAAATTGCGCATACGTTCGGCGGCTGGACGATTACGAAAGAGCCCACCTCGTCCGCAACGGGCGAAGCGGTGCGCGTCTGTACGGAAAACGGCTGTTCCGAGGATGCCTCTGCAACCGAGAAGTTTGCGCTTCCCGCGTTGTCGGACGCTTCTTTCTGGACGAAGGGCGAAGAGGTCAAGGCCGACTACAATCACGCAGGCAGTATAACTTATACCAACGCAGTTTACGGCAGCGTAACGGTAATCACTTCCCCCAAACTGTCCACACCTTACGATAATAAAACTTATTCTTCCGTCAACGTTAGGTTAAGCGACGGAAAAATCAATCTGGCCGATACGTGGAACACAGCGTTTTTACAGGTAGGCGACGACGGTATCGGTTACGGCACGGGCTATCCGTTCCGCGGCAAGTTCGTATTCGAATACGTCAATCCCGAAACCGGACTTGTTAAAATTACTCAGTACGGCTACAAAACCGGCAGCAGCGGCGGCGACACCGACTGGGGCGAAGCGGAGAACTACGCTTTGCGCGCTGCGGACGAATACGAGGAAACGGGCATAGAGTACTATGCTTACGTAGACAAGGATACAGGCGTGCTCGTAATACAGGCAAACGGCTGGACGGAAGTGAATATTGCCGTTCCTTCGGAAGCTGTCGTCGGTAAGTCTGCATTCGAGGCTGCGACCTGTGACGGCGATTTCGTTATTTCCTATACTCGGGACACCACGCCTTTGAATATGTTCGTTGACGGCGACGGCGTGCTTTTCGGCGTAAAATTCATAACGCTTGAAAAAACCGAAATCACCGCGGCGGAGTGCTTCACGGAAGCTTCGGACAGTTGCACGACTTTCATAGTCGCGGGCGACGAAATCATAAAGGGCTACGCAATGAACGTAACCACCGAAAAATGGGGCGTGTCCGACGGGCTTGAAGGCTACTATAAACTTCCCGACGGCAAAACCGTCCTGATACAGGGCGGCGGCTACATAGCGGTTGACAGCGAAGACGGAGAATATAAAATCATTTCTGACAACGTCGTCGGCGTTATAATTACCGACAAGTTAACCCAGAATTCCGTCTATTACGAATTTACGCTTTCGGGCGTGGGTATGTCTGCGGAGGGCGGTACCTGCACGCAGACAGCGCCCAAGGTGACGCTCACTCTTGATTTCAACGGATATTTCCCCGATAATCAGACCCAGAACGTAACGCTTGAAGGCCAAAGCAAATTCGTACCCATCCAGTTGCCGCCCGAAAGTGCAATGACGCACCAGACAATGACGTTCAAGGGCTGGTATCTCGATGCGGCTTGCACGATAGAAGTCGAGCTTATCGACGGAGCGTTTATTCCCGAATCGGACGTTACTCTTTACGCAAGGTGGGCGGAAAAGGTAGTAATCAAGCTTGAAGGCTTACTTGCGGATGACCAGTCCGACGAAACCAAAAACACGCTTTACCTTGGCGAAGGCGACGTAATAAGCGAGTATCTTACCCTCTATAAAAAGTACGATATCGACGCGTCGACGAATACTTATTTCGACGGCTGGTATATCGTAACGGACGACGGCGATATTGCCGTTGAAGAGGGGGCGACCGTCGGCGCGGGAGACAGCGGTGCGACTATTATTGCAAAATGGGTTGCGGTACCTGCGTACGTGGGTTCGTACAGCGGCGCAAATACTTACAATAAAGACAACTGCTCGGGTGGCAAAACCATTAAAATAACCGTCGACGGAAAAATTTCCGGTAAATTTACCGGCGAGGTTTTATCGTATGACGAAGCGACGCAGCTTATGACGGTTAAAATAGGCAATACGACGCGCTATTTCGTTTACGATATGCTTTCGGGTATACTTGTTACGGGTGATAACGAGAGCAAATGCAGCAATCCTATCGACCCGGATATGGACGTGTTCAGCTCCAAACAGCCTACGGCAACGCTTGGACTTACACAGAATAAAGGCTACGACGTTCGTATCGTTGACGTTGAAAACAAAGTCGGAACGGATACCGTACTTTTCTACGGTAATAAGATTTACGCCGATATTACGGTAACTGACAGCTTTGGTAACGTCCTTACCGCTAAAACGATGAAAACCGCCAAAACGGTGGTAATCCGCGATAACAAGAATGACACTATCATTCTTGCGGTTGCAAGTAAGGGCGACAGTTTCAATGCCGACAACAATGTTAAGTCGCTTGACGAATATTTCGGTACATATATCGGTACGGACGGCGATATCTCGCTTGACGGAACGGGCAGCTTTATCTGGGGCGAAAAATCCGGTACTTACGTTACTAACGGCGGTAGTCTCGGTTTGTTTGTAGTTTCCGAAGGTGTCAATAGGGAATACTGGGACGTAACGCTGTCAGAGAAAGCCTACACGGCGGTTAAGCCCGAGGCAACGGTAACTGTAACCGCCGTTGCGCCCGCAGGCACGACTCTTCCGGACGAGATTGCGGCGTTTAACGTAAATATCAATATCAACAATTTTGCCTCGTTGCCGGACGGCGCGTCGTTCAATACGGAGTTTGTGTTCAACGGCTACTTTAAGGACGCGGAATGTACCGAAAAAATAGAAGATACTTTTATTCTCACGGAAAACGCGACTATTTACGCAAAGTATTCTAATCCCGCTTCGCTGACGCTTGTATTCAACGACGGCGAAACGCAGGACGAAACTATACGTTACTCGGTCGGAGACAGCGCAGTTATAGACGTGCCCGTGTATAATAAGCACGCGTTCGTCGGCTGGTTCTTAAAAGACGGCAGCGCTGACGGCGACTGGGGCGATGAATGGGTTAGCGGCAGCACGGTGACGGAAAATCTTACGGTTTACGCAAAGTGGACGGCTGCGCCTCTGTTTAACGATATCTACGCGCCTATAAGAATTTACGGAAAAGATGTCTCCGGCGTTAGCGGTAAAGACGACAGAAGCTCCAACGCGATTTCGGTTGACCCTTACGGTAACGCGGAGGCAACGGCCTATCCGTTTAGCGGCGCGGTTGAAATTGCTTACGTCGAAAATTCAACTACAAAGCTTACTGTTAAAGTAGGCAATTCCGTTTATAATGCGGCAATCGACCCCGAAACCGGACTGATAGTTATGGCTGCGTCATCAGGCGTAAGTACGAAAATTTCTGAAGTCTGGCTGCTTAACAATAAAGAAACGGGTAGCATTTACGATAAGATTTCTTCGTCTTACTGGAACGGCGGTAAGAACAGGGTAATAGAGTATGCGTTCGACGCCGATACTACTTACAGAATTTATATTGCGGACGGCGAGGTGTACTTCGGCGTATCCTTTAAGGACGCGGCAACAGGCGGCAACGATATTGACGCTAAGGACTGCTATAAAGCTTCCGCGCTATACGTAATCGGCGCCGACGGCTCAACCGTTATCGAACAACCTTCTGTAACCGTTACGTTTGAAATGAACGGTAACGGCGCAAACGAAACGATAACGATAAATAAATTCTTTGCTCAGGATTTGACGGCAAAGAACCCGACGGCGGAAGGTTTCGTATTCCGTGGCTGGTATACCGATGCGGAATATAAGTCGAAGGCTGCCGATACGTACGTTACGGGTGAAAACGCAACGCTTTACGCCAAGTGGGACGCGCAAGCGGAAGTTACGTTCCACGTTAACGCGGCAGGACATACCGATACGGTGTACCGCGGCGGCTTCGTGAACGACGCAATCGGAGCGGATAATTTGCCTGAAATCGACTACGAAAACGACGGAATGGCGTTTGCGGGCTGGTTCACTAAGGACGGCGCCGACGGCGACTGGGGCGCAGAGGTTACGGGCGATACCGTAATTTCCGGCGTTACGCTCGACGTTTACGCCAAGTGGGTAACGCCTGCTGCAATGGCAGGAACGTACAAGGGCTGGAATCTTTACCGCGCGGGTGAAAACGGTACCAAAATAATTGCAAGTCAATCAACAACGTTTACGATGGGCGTGGCGGGCGAATATGCCTATAGCTCAACCAAGGGTACGCTGTCGGATGCGGACATCAGCAAGACTTCGGGGGCGATAAACGTAGGTAAGTATGCTTATGTCGATAAGTCCGTAGGAGTTATCTGGTACGCGTATGGCAGCAATGCGACTTCCGTAGGCAACGATACGTATTTGCTGTTTAATCCCGAACTTGTAAAAGAAGTCGTTTACTCGGGTTTAAAGACAAATCCTTATACGTTCTGGGCAACGGTCAAATTTGTCGACGCATCGAAACCGGACGTTAACGTCTTCGGATATGACAACAAAATCTATACCGGCGTAAGCTGGGGTAGTCAGACTGCCGATAAATGTCATAATACTAACCATATCGTCAGCGCTTCGGACGGCTCGGTTATAGCCGTATTGAAGGACGGAAACGTAGTAGAGCTTGACGGGTATCAGGGCACCTATACTTTTGAAGGGACGACTATTGTGGTAGACGGCGGCGGTACGCTAACGGTAGGCGCGTCTACTCCCGACAGTTACGTTATTTCGGACGGCAAGCTGGTATTTACACACAACAACCGTATGCACGTTATAACCGTCGATAAAGAAAACGGAAGCTTTGCTTACGTTCAGGACGGATATGCGGGCGAATATACGCTTCCCGAAGGCGGCACGATAACGCTTGACGGTCTCGGCGGAGTTGTCGGCACTACCAAAACTTACGTCGTCAGCGGCACGAGTATATCCGTATACGACGGCGAAGCGGTAACCAAGTACGTTATCGACGTTGAAAACAAGCAGTTCCTCGGCAAGTCTGCTTTTGCGGGGCTTACGTTTAACGGTACTTATAAGGACAGTTTTGGCGATTCTAACAACTGTACTATAACGTTTAACGACGAGGCGACTATCGTAGGTAAAATCGATTGCGGCTATTACGGCGCGTTTGAATTTATCGGAGAGTTAAAAGGTAACGAGCTTACTATGACTTTAACCAAGGCAATAGGCAGCGGCGTAGGTCAAACCGTTATTATGACGGTATCGGGCAATAAGTTGACCCGTACAGGCGGTACATACGTCAATAACGCGTATATTACCAACGATTTCTCTGCTACCTGCGATGGGTTTTCACTTTAAAAATAATACTCGGACAATATAAAAGAGGCGGCGTTTTGCCGTCTCTTTTAATTTTTAAATTAGGCATTGACAATAGCGGAAATATGCTCTATAATATATTAGTATTTAAAATTATCAAGGGGTAAAAAATGGACATTAAAGACATTTTAGGCAAGTGCGACCATACCAACCTTTCGGTGACGGCAACGTGGGCGGACATAAAGCAGCTTATCGACGACGGCATAAAGTATGCCTGCGCGTCGGTGTGTATTCCGCCGTATTTCGTTGCGGAAGCGAAAAAGTATGCAAACGGCAGAATTGCAATTTGCACGGTTATCGGCTTTCCGAACGGCTACAACACCAAGGACGTAAAGGTTTTCGAAACCTACGACGCGGTTAAAAACGGCGCGGACGAAATCGATATGGTCATAAATATCGGCGATTTAAAGGCAAAGTTTTACGATAAAATTCAGGACGAAATTACGGCAATCAAGTCCGTATGCAGCGACAAAATTTTAAAGGTAATAATCGAAACCTGCCTTCTTACCGAGGAAGAGAAAATAAAGATGTGCGAAATAGTCACCGCGGCAAAAGCGGACTATATCAAAACCTCGACGGGCTTCTCGACTGCGGGAGCCACGCGCGAGGACGTTGAAATTTTCGCAAAGCACGTCGGCGAGGGCGTAAAAATAAAGGCGGCGGGCGGAATTTCCTCGTTGCAGGACGCCGAAGACTTCGTTTCTCTCGGCGCGGACAGATTGGGCACATCTCGAATTATTAAACTGGCTAAGGAGGAAAATTTAATATGAGTAAAGACGTAAAGCACCCCAACGTACCTACGCCGCACATTACGGCGAACTACGGCGATTTCGCCGAAACCGTGCTGATGCCCGGCGACCCTTTGAGGGCGAAATTCATTGCAGATAACTTTTTGGAGAACGCCGTCCTCGTCAACAACGTGCGCGGCGTAAACGGATATACGGGCTACTACAAGGGCAAGCGCGTTTCGGTTATGGCTTCGGGTATGGGTCAGCCGTCTATCGGCATTTACTCGTACGAGCTGTATAATTTCTACGGCGTAAAAAGCATTATCCGCATAGGCAGCTGCGGCTCGTTCGACAAAGATTTGCACGTCCGCGACATTATAATAGCGCAGGGCGCTTGCACCAACGGCAACTACGCAATGCAGTACAACCTGCCCGGCACGTTCTGCCCTATTGCGGATTTTTCGCTTATAAGAAGGGCTGCCGAGCTCTGCGAGCAGGCGGGCGTCAACTACAAGGTCGGCAACATATTCTCGTCTGATATGTTCTACGACGACGCGAACAGCGGTATGCAGTGGGCCAAAATGGGCGTGCTCGGCGTTGAAATGGAAAGCGCCGCGCTTTACTGCAACGCAGCACGCGCAGGTAAAAAGGCGCTTTGCATCTGCACCGTAAGCGACAGCTTCCTTCACCCCGAAGAGAATACCACCGCAGAGGAAAGGCAGAACTCGTTCACCGCGATGATGAAAATTGCTTTGGAGCTTGCGTAATGGCTAAAAGATTTTTCCTTATTGTACTTGACAGCTTCGGCATAGGCGAGCTTCCCGACGCGCACCTCTGGCACGACGAGGGCAGCAACACACTGGGAGCGATAAGAAACCACCCCAACTTTAAATGTCCCGAGCTTGAAAGAATGGGACTTTTCAACATAGACGGCGTCGGCGGCGGCGTAAGCGCGCCCGCTGCAAGCTATGCGAAAATGAGCGAGCGGTCTATGGGCAAGGATACGACTATCGGTCACTGGGAAATTGCGGGTATAATTTCGCCCGAGCCACTGCCGACCTATCCCGACGGATTTCCCGAGGACGTTATAAAGCAATTCGAAAGCAAGACGGGCAGAAAGGTTATCTGCAACAAGCCCTATTCTGGTACCGAGGTAATAAAGGACTACGGGCGCGAGCACGTGGAAACGGGCGCGCTTATCGTCTACACCTCGGCGGACAGCGTTTTCCAGATTGCCGCGCACGAGGACGTCGTCCCCGTGGAGCAGCTTTATAAATATTGCGAAATCGCGCGCGAAATGCTCGTCGGCAAGCACGGCGTAGGCAGAGTTATCGCGCGTCCCTTCAACGGCGAATATCCTTATTCGCGCACTTCGAACAGACACGACTTTTCGCTTCTGCCGCCTGCGGACACCATGCTTAACGTCTTGCAGCGCGCGGGCTACGAAACGATTTCAGTCGGAAAAATTTACGATATATTTGCGGGCAGCGGAGTTTCCGAAAGCAACCGCACCACCTCGAATACTCACGGTATGGAGGTGACCAAAAAGATGCAGGGAAGAGATTTCTCGGGTCTGTGTTTTGTCAATCTCGTCGATTTCGATATGAAATACGGTCATAGAAACGACGTGGCGGGCTACGCCGCGGCTGCGACCGAGTTCGACGGGTTTTTGATTTCGTTTATAAAGGATATGAAAGAGGACGACGTTCTTCTTATCACGGCGGACCACGGTTGCGACCCCGCAACGCCGTCCACCGACCATTCGCGCGAGTACACGCCCATGCTGATATACGGCAATTCGATAAAGAGCGGAGTAAACCTCGGCACGCGTTCGAGCTTTGCCGATATAAGCGCGACGGTATTGGATTACTTCGGTGTCGGCAAGGAAGACACGCGCGGCGAAAGCTTTTTAGGAGAGGTTAAAAAATGATTGACAACAAAGCATTGATGACTGCGGCTCAGAAAGCGCGCCAAACGGCCTATACGCCGTACTCGCATTATTGCGTGGGCGCGGCTCTGCTTACCAAAAGTGGAAAGATTTACACCGGCTGCAATATAGAAAATGCGGCGTTCACGCCCGGTAACTGTGCCGAGCGCACCGCGATTTTTAAAGCCGTTTCCGAGGGCGAGCGCGAATTCGAGGCGATTGCCATTATCGGCGGCAGAGAGGGCGAAACGGCTGACTTCTGCGCGCCCTGCGGCGTTTGCAGGCAGGTAATAGCCGAGTTCTGCGGAAAAGATTTCAGAATTATCCTCGGCAACGAAAACTCTATTAAAGAGTACACGCTCGATAAGCTGTTGCCTTTCGCGTTTACTGATAAAGATTTATAACATATGGGTAAGCTTTTAAGGCTTTCGACGGTCTGTGCCGCGGCGGTTGCGCTATGTGCGGCGGGCTGCGGAGCGGAAGTACATAAACACGCGGACGCCGACGGCAACGGGCTTTGCGACGGCTGCGGCGAAAGGATGACGGTAGAACTGTCTTTTTATGCGATAAACGACCTGCACGGCAAGTATATCGACACCGACGTTCAGCCCGGTTTGGACGAATTTACCGCCTATATGAAGGCGCTGTACGCCGACCCCGCCCGCGAAGAAATTTTGCTCTCTTCGGGCGATACCTGGCAGGGCACCGTGGAATCCTCCACCAACAAGGGGCGGCTTCTCACCGAATGGATGAACGAGCTCGACTTTGCGGCGATGACGCTCGGCAATCACGAGTACGACTGGGGCTCGCAGGTGTTAAAGCCCAACAGCGAGCTGGCGGAATTTCCGTTCCTCGCAATCAACGTAACCCAAAACGGCAAGCCCGCGGATTACTGCCGCGCTTCCACCGTAGTGGAAAGGGGCGGTGTAAAAATCGGTATAATCGGCGCGATAGGCGACTGCCTCGGCTCGATTTCGGGCGATTTCACCGCAGGACTGCAATTTGCGACGGGCGGCGCGCTGACCTCGCTTGTCAAGGCGGAGTCGAAAAAGCTGAGGGCGGAAGGCTGCGAATTTATAGTATATTCCATTCACGACGGATACGGCGAAAGCTTTTCCGCTTCGAGCGTTAACGAGGTTTCCTCGCGCGAAATTTCAAGCTATTACGACGTTTCGCTGTCCGACGGCTACGTCGATTTGGTTTTCGAGGGACACACTCACCAGCGCTATATTTTAAAGGACGAACACGGCGTTTACCATTTGCAGGGCGGCGGCGAAAACAGCTTCGTAAGCTCTGCCGAGGTTTCGCTGAACAGGGCGACGAGGGAATTCACCGTTAAGCCAAGGCTTATAAGCAGCAGCGTTTACGCGAGCGGCGCAAGCGACCCCGTAGTGGGCGAGCTGTTCGATAAATATTTTCCGACCGACAATCCTTACACGACCGTGCTCGGGACCAACTCCGCGCGACGCAATTCGACAGAGGTTTGCACATTGCTTGCAAAACTTTATTACGAAACGGGCGTAAAACAGTGGGGCGGCGAATATAAAATCGCGCTCGGCGGCGGGTATTTGAAGCTGCGCAGCCCTTACAGAATAGAAGCGGGCAGCGTTACCTACGCGCAGCTGTTCTCCGTTCTGCCGTTCGATAACGATATCGTTCTCGGCAAAATCAAGGGCTCGGACTTAAAGTCGCGGTTTTTGTCGGGCGCGGACAACTATTATTGCTTTACTGCGTTAAAGGCGTCCGAAATTTCGGACGATAGCTATTATTACATTATCGTGGACAGCTATTCGTCCACGTACAGATACAACCGTATAACCGAGGTCGCGCGGCTGGGCGGCGAAAAGTACGCGAGGGATTTGCTTGCGGACTTCGTTGCCGGCGGCGGCTGGAAACATTAAAAAAAGGGGAATATTAAATATGAGAATGTACGACGTTATCAAAAAGAAACGCGACGGAGGCGAGCTGTCCACCGAAGAAATCAACTATTTCGTAAAGGGGGTTACGGACGGCTCTATTCCCGACTATCAGATTTCCGCGCTTTGCATGGCGATTTATTTCAAGGGAATGACGAGCAGGGAAACCTGCGATTTGACCTTTGCCGTCCGCGATTCGGGCGACAGGCTCGACTTTTCGGAAATCAACGGAATACGCGTAGACAAACATTCGACGGGCGGCGTCGGGGATAAGACCAGCCTCGTAGTCGCGCCCATAGTCGCCTCGCTCGGCGTAAAGGTCGCCAAAATGAGCGGCAGGGGCTTGGGGCACACGGGCGGAACCATCGACAAGCTCGAAGCTATCGATGGCTTTCAGACTACTCTGTCAGACGCCGATTTTATGAAGCAGGTCAACGACATAGGCTTTGCAATCGTCGGGCAGTCGCGGCAGTTCGCTCCTGCAGATAAAAAGCTTTACGCTCTGCGCGACGTTACGGCAACGGTAGACAGTATGCCTCTTATCGCCGCAAGCATAATGGGCAAAAAGCTTGCCGCGGACGACGACTGCATCGTTTTGGACGTAAAGACGGGCAGCGGCTCGTTTATGAAGACGGTAGAGGACAGCAAGGCGCTTGCCAAATTAATGGTCGACATAGGCAAGAGCGCAGGCAAGAAAATGGTCGCGCTTATAACGAATATGGACAGACCGCTCGGTCGCGCGATAGGCAACTCGCTGGAAGTTATCGAGGCGGTTGAAACCTTGCAAGGCAAGGGACCCGCGGACTTTACCGAGGTGTGCCTGACGCTTGCGGCGTATATGCTTTCGCTTGCGGGTAAGGGCAGCGCGGAAGAGTGCAGGGCAATGGCGGAAAAGGCTATCGCCGACGGCAGCGCGCTTAAAAAGCTTATCGAAACGGTAGGGGCGCAGGGCGGCAATAAAAAGCTTATCGAAAACCCCGCAACTTTCGCAAAGGCAAAATATTCGCATGCGGTCAAAAGCGTCAGGGACGGATATATCGGCGCGGTCGATACCGAGGCGTACGGGCTTGCTTCGCTCGCGCTCGGCGCGGGCCGCAACACCGTAGAGGACGAAATAGATTACAGCGCCGGCATTATTTTGAAGCGCAAGACGGGCGACTTCGTAAAGGCGGGCGAGGAAATAGCAACGCTGTACTCGTGCAATAAGCAATCGTTCGCAAGGGCGGAAGAAATTTTGCTTTCCGCAACAGAGGTCTGCAAAGACAAACCCGCCGAAGAGCCTCTCGTTTACTGCATAGTCGAGTAAACAGACGAAAATTAATATACGTAGGTTAAAGGGTTATATGGCAAAGTTATACTTCAAGTTCGGGGCAATGGGCTGCTCGAAAACGGCGCAGGCGCTGATAACCAAATTCAATTACGAAGAGCGCAATATGAAGGTGCTGCTCTTGAAGCCCGCAATCGACGACCGCGACGGCGCGGATACAGTAAAATCGCGCATAGGTCTGCAAAACGAGGCGGTGACCGTAAAAGAGAGCGAAAACGTCTACGACAAGTACGTTAACGAGTTTCCCGACTGTAACGTGATAATCGTGGACGAGTGCCAGTTTCTCACCCCCGAGCAGGTGGACCAACTTGCCGATATAGTGATAAAGAAGGACGTTCCCGTGCTTTGCTTCGGGCTTAGTACCGATTTTACCACACATCTTTTCCCCGGCAGTAAGCGGCTTTTCGAAATAGCTCAGTCTATAACCGAAATAAAGTCGGTCTGCACCTGCGGCGCTAAGGCTACCGTCAACGCGCGGCTGGACGGACGCGGCAGAGTGGTTACCGAGGGGTCGCAGGTCTGTATAGGCGGAAACGACCGCTACGTGGCGATGTGCAGGAAGTGCTGGCTTGAACGGCTGGCGAAGGAGCGTTCGTAATGAACAGAGTGGTTATAGGCATTTGCGGCGGAACGGGTAGCGGTAAAACGACGCTTGCCGAAAAAATTTACGACGAATTCGCTTCCTGCTCGACCCTGCTCGGCATGGACAGCTACTATAAAAGCGACGCGTCGATACCGTTCGAGGAAAGGGCGAAGTGCAACTACGACCACCCCGACGCCTTTGAAACCGACCTGTTTATCAGGCACATTAAAGAGCTTAAAAAGGGAAACGCGGTAGAGGTGCCGCAGTACGATTACAGAAATCATTTACGAAAGGAAGAAACAACCCGCGTCGAAAGCAACCGTATAATTATAGTAGAGGGAATACTGTTGTTTGAAAACGCAAAGCTTTGTAACCTTTTCGATATAAAAATTTACGTCGACACGGACGCGGACGTTCGTATCCTGCGCCGTATAATGAGGGACGTCAACGAGAGGGGCAGAAGTCTCGACTCGGTCGTCAATCAGTATCAGTCGACGGTAAAACCCATGCACGAGCAGTTTGTAGAACCGTACAAACGCCGTGCGGACATAATCGTCCCCGAGGGCGGGCATAACGCCGTCGCGCTGGACGTAATAATCGGATGTATAAATCATAAGCTTTCATAAAGGGAGGAAGTGGAATGAAAAAAGTTTTTAGCAAGGTCACGTCGTTTTGTCTTGCCATTGCAATGTGTCTCGGCATAACGGCAGCAGTCGGCGTTTCGCCGACGCAGAGCGTCGTCGCAGACGCCGCCACGGACTATTACGCGTCCGTAACGGCACAGGGCGGAACCCAGCTTTTGGGTCAGCTGCACGACCTGATTACCGATTCGCGTACGAAATATACGTCTTACGCGGACTGCAAGACGTACGGCAAGACTACCGACCCCGGCAGCGGCAGCAATACGGTAATGGAATTCTATACGCATATAGATATTTCAAATTCAAAGTGGGACGTTTCCGGCGGCTGGAACAGAGAGCACGTATGGGCGAAAAGTCTTTCCGGCGGCTTGTGGGAGACGAGTGGCGGCGGCAGCGACCTTCACCATATCCGTCCTGCGGAAAAAGATTTAAACAATCACCGCTCAAGCAAGAAATACGGCGAAGTCGGCTCAGGCGGAAAAGAGGAATATACGAGTGTGAGCAACGTCCTCGGCGGACATTCTAACAGCAACACGTTCGAGCCTTTGGATAACGCCAAGGGCGACGTCGCGCGTATCGTAATGTACGTATATACTCACTACAATTCATATAGCTACGTTGGCGGTACTACCAACGGCAGCGGTGGCTCTGGCTTTTTCGGGCAACTTAAATTTACGCAGATTATCACCGCAAGCAGCGAGGATGCTGCTAAAAAGTTGCTTTTAGAGTGGAACAATCTCGACCCCGTTGACGAAATCGAAAGAGTGAGAAACGAAGAGGTCTACAAAATACAGGGCAACAGAAATCCGTTTATAGACAATTCAAGCTATGCGGACGCAATCTGGGGCGACGGCTCCGTAGACCCCAACCCGCCCGTTAACCCCGACGTAGAGCTTGAAAGCATAACTCTCGATAAAACGTCGTTAAATCTCAGCGCGGGACAGACCGAAAAGCTTACGGTTAAACCCAACCCGAGCAATGCAAAGGCTTCCGTTAACTGGACGACGTCTAACCCTGCGGTTGCAACCGTATCGTCAAACGGCGACGTCACGGCAATTAGTGCGGGTACGGCAACTATTATAGCTACCAGCAAGACCGACTCTTCGATATGGGCGTCGGCGCAGGTCACCGTAACGAAATCCAATGTTAATAAAGCGACAATAAATCTTGACAGCTTTACACTGACGCATGAATACGGTTTCAAATCGTGGTCTGCCGGCGGAATAAACGGTACGGCATATATTTTCGGCGGCAATGATAATTATCAGCCTACCGGTATGCAGTTTAGTCCTAAAAAATCCAGTTATTACGTTGCAAGCACTTCGGCTACGCCACAACCCATAAGGAAGGTAACCGTAAAGACGGTTTCGGGAAAGTTTGCCAGTGATTGGAAGCTTTTGACTTCGGACTCGCCGTACGGCGAGGTTGCAGGCAAGCCTGCAACAGGTAACGATAACGGCACGAAGTCGGTAACTGACGCAGGTGTAAGCTGGACGCTTACAGGAAGCGATACTTATTTTGCTTTAACATACGAGTTTGCCGAAGGCACGACTTATACTGCTTATCTCGACAGTATAGAAGTGGAATACGAGGCGGGCGACGATACGCCCGTGCCTCCCGCAGAGCTCGAGTCCATAACCATAAACCCCGCTTCTCTTTCGATAAAGGTGGGCGGAACGCGTTTACTCACCGTAACACCCAGTCCAATTAATGCCGAGTTTGCTGTAAACTGGACGTCGTCCGATACGTCCGTCGCAACTGTTTCTGCTAACGGCACGGTTATCGCGGTTAAAGAGGGTACGGCGACTATAACGGTAACGAGTAAGAGCAATCCGTCGATAACGGCAACGGCGACGGTTACGATTACAAAAGAGGTTGTCAAACCCGACGACTCAAACGTAAAGGCATTTGAGAACGCAGTTACGGCAATACCTTCAAGCGGTTCGCTTGAAGTAAGGTTTACGGCTATAAATAAGGCCATCGGTTTATATAACAAGTTGACTGCTGCCGAAAAAGCTGCGGTGGCAACAAGCTTCGAGGCGCTGAATTCTGCAATAGCAAGCTATAACGAGCTTATTAATTCGTATAACTCTTCTTCCGAAAATTCGGACGAAATAGCGCTCGGCGGTTCGGGCAGTTTATTAAAAGGTGGCTCGGGGAGGTGACTTAAATGAAAAAATCTATTTTAATAATATCTGCCGTATGCGCCGCAGCTGCATTTCTCGGCGGCTGTCAGTCGTGCGACAGTGCAACGACTAATCAGTATGACGAGCTGAATGAAATGCTTGAAGCCGGCTATTCGTCGCTTAAGATTGCGGTTATAGATAATTATGACGGAGATACTTTCCTTGAAAGCGTATACGAAATCGAATATACGGCAAACGGAGCAAATATTGATTATTCGGTTGAAAGGTTTACACAAATTTTCGTCACACCTGACGGAAATGCAATAAAGACAAAGCTTATAGGCAAGGCGTCTGTTACAGACGGTAAGGTAACTTATATTTCTGGTGACAGGGTTGAAATTCCCGAAAATTTAACCGAGAGCGGAATAAATTTCAAGCAGGACTATTTTGATAACGTCGAAATGACCGGCATATCTTTCACTGCTTCGGTCAATGACTTGAGCGGATTTTTGGGCGTTCAGACTTCGGGCACGGGCGCGCAGGTATTCGCTACGTTCCTTGAAGTTTTTTACGAGATTGAAATAACTTACAAGTCGGAAAGCGGCAATTCGGTTGAGATTAAGTACGTTTTTGATATTTAAGTGAAAAACTTGTGCTAATTTCACAATAAATTTTTGATAAACCCATTGATTTATTAATTTAAATAAGTTATAATGGTGTTATGGTTTGGCGAAGTGTTTCATTTTCGCTTGCCAGCGGGAGTGAAACGGATGTTTGAACTAAGGAAAATCGGTATAGTTAAAAGGGCTTCAGCCCTTCTGCTCGACGTTATTCTTCTTGCAGTTTTAACTACCGGGTTTATGTTCATTATTTCGCTTATATGCAATTACAGTCACGAAGAAAAATTATCGGGTCAATACTTTGAGGAATGGGAAGATTTCCGAAAAGAGTACGTCGGCGGCGTTGCTGATTATTACGGCTTTACTTACGAAGAAAAAGAGGACGGGTACGTCATTAAAAAAGACGGCATAGAATCGTCGCTCGGGGCGGTGATGGAAAAGCTTGACGCTTCGAACGGCGAACACCCCGAAACTGCGGCGGCATACGCTAAGTTCAAATCGCTTACGCCCGTGGAAAAGGTCAACGCGCAGTACAAGTACGTTTACAGCTTACTGTTTATGATGGTTTCTCTCGGGATTTTCCTTGCATACGCCATACTTGAATTTGTAGTGCCGTTGTTTTTAAAAAACGGACAGACGGTGGGCAAAAAAGTATTCGGAATATGTATAGTTCGTGCCGACTGCGTTAAAATATCTACTTTGTCTCTGTTTGCAAGAGCTTTTCTAGGTAAATTCGCAATTGAAACCATGTTCCCCGTACTGCTTGTATTCCTGTTCATATTCGGGGGGCTCGGTATACTGGCGTTAGTCTTGCTTGCGGCGATATTAATTATGAATACGGTTTTATTTTTCGTTACGAAAAATAAAACGCCTATTCACGATATAATCGCGTATACGGTGGCAGTTGATATGAAGCTGCAAATGATTTTTCAGTCCGAAGAAGAAATGCTTGAAAGAAAGACGCTTCAGCATAAGCAGACCGTAGAAAATTCAAAAAATCAATAAAAATAAAAATAAACAAGAATAGGAAAAAGTATGAAAGTTGTATTACAAAACCTTACAAAAATCTTTCCAAGCCGTAACAAGAAGGATAAAAATGCCGAAGTTATCGCCGTAAACGATTTTAATCTTGAAATCCCCGACGGCAAGCTTATCGGTCTTTTAGGTCCGTCGGGCTGCGGAAAAAGTACCACGCTTTATATGATAAGCGGTTTGCAGGCGCCGACGAGCGGTAAAATTTTCTTCGGCGAAGACGAAGTAACCAAGCTTTCACCTGAAAACAGGGGTATAGGTCTGGTTTTCCAGAACTATGCGCTCTATCCGCACATGACGGTTCAACAGAATATTTTATTCCCTTTACAAAATTTAAAAGGTGAAAACAGGCTCTCAAAGGAGGAGATGCTGACACGTGCCACCGAGGTTGCTAAACTTGTTCAGATTGACGAGTATATGAACCGTAAACCGTCCGAGCTTTCGGGCGGACAACAGCAGCGCGTCGCAATCGCTCGCGCACTTGTAAAAATGCCGCGCGTCCTTCTTCTTGACGAGCCTCTTTCTAATCTTGACGCAAGATTAAGATTGCAGACCCGCGAAGAAATAAGAAGAATTCAGAGAAGCACGAAAATTACGACTATATTCGTAACGCACGACCAGGAAGAGGCAATGTCTATTTCCGATTACATAGTCGTTATGAAACTGGGCGTAGTAATGCAGACGGGTAAGCCCCAGTGGGTTTACGACGACCCTGCAAATTTGTTCGTCGCAAAATTCCTCGGCGCGCCCCCTATCAACGTCTTCTCCGGAAAAATCGAAGGCGGCAAGCTCTATATCGGAAACGAGCAGGTTCTGGACGTTAAGGGGGTAGAAAATCAGGAAGTTTACGTCGGTGTCCGTCCCGAAGGATTTATTCTCGATAAAAAGGGCAAGCTGACTTGCTCGGTTTCGGGCGTGGACGTGATGGGCAGAGACGTGTCCGTGGTTTCTACAAGCGAATGCTCTTTAAATCCCGTAGTCCGTTCGATAATTTCCGCAGACGAAATGGGCAATATTGCAGGCACGGAAGTAAAATTCAATTTAAAACAACATAAAGTATTCATTTTCAATAAAGAATCGGAAGAGCGCGTTTACTTCGGTGAGCAGCTTGCCGCACACGAGGCAATGGTTGCCGAAATGGCGGCAGAAGGTCACGTTTTCGTTGCACACGACGGTCCTTTGCCCCGCGAAGCGGATGACAAATTGAAGGAAAAGACTGCGCCCGTAATAAAGCAGAGTCTGTTTGCCAAGGGCGTCAGCTCTGTCAAGAGTCTGTTCTCCAAAAAGAAGGAAGAGCCGAAATCGGAGTCCGCAGAGGTTCTGCAAGAACCCGTCGTGCCCGTCGAAGCCCCTGCGGAAATTGCCGCGCCTATCGCAGAAGAGGCGGTGACCGAAGAGGTAAAGGTCGAGGAGATTAAGGCGGAGCCCGTTGCCGAAGAAAAGGTTGAAGCGGTTGCCGAAGAAGTAAAGGAAGCTCCCGTTAAAAAGCCTGCAACGACAAAGACGTCCGCAACGAAGACGACCGCGGCTAAACCCGCAACGACAAAGACGTCCGCAACGAAGACGACCGCGGCTAAACCCGCAACGGCAAAGACGTCCGCAACGAAGACGACCGCGGCTAAACCCGCAACGGCAAAGGCTTCTGCAACGAAATCAACTGCGGCTAAACCCGCAACGGCAAAGAAGCCTGCGACTAAAAAATCGTCGACAGCGACGAAAAACGATAGCGAGGGTTAATCGTTATGGATAGTAAAAAGAAGAACCAGTGGAAAGCCTGGCTGTATCTTTTGCCCGCATTGATTATTCTTGCGATATTTACGGTGTGGCCAATAATCAACACGCTCAGAATGGCTTTTCTGAAAGACTATAACGAGCTTGGTTTAATCGGCGGTCAGAAATTCGAATTTGGTTTCGACAACTTTGTAAACGTAACAAAATACCGCGGCTTTGTTAACTGCCTCGGCAATACGATGATTCTCTGTCTGGTAACGGTGCCCATTTCCACGATGCTTGCGCTGATTATAGCTGTTGCGCTCAACTCGATAAAGTTTATCAGAAGAACCATGCAGACTATTTTCTTCCTTCCATACGTTACCAACTCGATTGCAATCGGTATGGTTTTCATGGCTATGTTCAGTATGGTCAAGGGCTATGCGGGACAGGAGGGCTCGATAGGTATTATAAACACCATTATCGAGGCGTTCGGCGGTACGAGGATAAACTGGGTTAACCCCAACTCGTCCAAAGCGGCGAATATGGCAGTGCTGATTATTTACATCGTTTGGAATGCGTTGCCTTTTAAAATTCTCGTGCTTTTGGGTGGACTTCAAAGCGTAAACAAACAGTATTACGAAGCTGCGAAAGTTGACGGTACCTCGCGTATCCGTACTTTCTGGCGTATAACCGTACCCCTTCTTTCACCGATGATAGCTTACGTAGTAATTACAAGCTTCATAGGCGGTTTCAAGGAATATACGAGTATTGTCGGTATATTCGGCGAAAATATGGGACCCATAGGTTCTAAAAACGTATTGAATACTATGGTCGGTTATATCTATCAAAGCTTGGATAACAATCAGGGGCGTGCAAGCGCGGCTGCGTTAATTCTTTTTGCAATCATATTTGCCGTAACGATGGTAAATATGTACGTAAGTAAGAAAAAGGTACATTATTAAGAGGTGATTTATGACGGATAATATTAACGATATTGACGAAAAAGTTACCCCCGAACAACCTGCAACCGAAGCGGTAAAATCCGCTGAATCCTACGTAATGAAAAAGAAGGATATGAACGCCGTTTCAAAAAAACAGATTGCAATGAAAATTGCAGTTCAGACGGGTTTGTATCTGTTCCTCGGCATAATGGCGTTGGCAGTACTGTTTCCTTTCTATTGGATGCTTATTTCCTCGCTGAAAACCTATGCAGAATACAGTGAAACGGTGCCCACGCTGTGGCCCAGACAATTTGAGTGGTCGAACTATGCAACGGCGTTTACGGGCGAGCTTAATCTCGGTAGACTGTTTTTAAATACTTGCATTGTAGGTATAGTTTCTACGATACTTTCATTGGTAGTTACCGTGCTTTCGGCGTACGCGTTTGCCCGCCTTGAATTTAAGGGCAAAAACGCGCTGTTTGCAGCAATGATGGCTACGATGATGATTCCCGGCGAGCTGTTCACGATTACCAACTTCGTAACCGTATCGAATTTCGGCTGGAAAAATACTTTCACCGTTCTAATCGTACCCTTCCTCGTCAGTATATTCTACATTTATCTGCTGCGGCAGAACTTTATGCAGATACCGAACGAGCTTTATCTTGCAGCGAAGGTGGATGGAACGAGCGATTTAAAGTATCTTTGGAAAGTAATGGTCCCGCTTGCGGCGCCCACGCTTATATCGATAACCATTCTAAAAATGATGGGAGCGTGGAACTCGTACGTTTGGCCTCGCCTTGTCGCCAACGATGCGGCGCATAAGCTGATTACTCTCGGACTACGACAAGCGAGTTGGCCTGTCGAGGGCTTAGAGGGAGTCGAAGGGGCGATAAACTATCCCGCGCAGATGGCAGCGGTAGTACTTGTAACGATTCCGCTTTTACTCGTATTCATATTCTTCCGTAAGTACATTATGAAAGGCGTATCGAGAAGCGGTATCAAAGGTTAAAAATTAAAAGTTTATATAAACTATAAATTATAAGGAGAAGCAGAATGAAGAAAAAATTTGGCGCAGTTATTATGGCAAGCATTATGGCTTGCACGGTGACGGCGGGCTTAGCGTTCTCAACGGGATGCGGCCCTAAGAAAGCGGAATTCGTAATGCCTGACGGCGGTTTCGATACCGAAACTCCGGTGACTATTACGTTTTACCACACTATGGGTCAGAATAACAGACCTATCCTCCAAAGACATTTGGACAAATTTAAGGAAGTTTATCCCAATATAACCGTAAAGGAAGAGGCTATCGGCGGTTACGACGACGTGCGCGACCAGATAACGAAAGAAATTATTTCCGGTGACGAGCCTAACCTTGCTTATTGCTATCCTGACCACGTTGCGCTTTTCAATCAGTCGGGTGCGGTTCAGCCCCTCAACGATTTCCTTAAGGACAGCGGGTACAACGATATGAAAGTAACCCGCAAGGATGGAACTACCGAATCGCTTTGCTTGACCGAGGAGGAGACGAACGCATTTATCAAGGGTTACTATGACGAAGGCTTCAAATTCGGCGACGGTAGCACTATGTACACTATGCCTTTCTCCAAATCAACCGAGGTTTTGTATTACAATAAGACCTTCTTTGAGACTAACAATTTGAAAGTGCCCACGACGTGGGATGAAATGGAGGAAACCTGCAAAAAGATTAAAGAGATTGCGCCTCAGTCAACGCCTCTCGGCTACGACTCGGAAGCAAACTGGTTTATTACGATGTGTGAACAGCTCGGTTCGCCCTATACCTCGGCGACGGGTAACAAATATCTTTTCGATAACGAAGAAAACCGCGAATTCGTTCAGAGGTTTAAGGGTTGGTATGATAAAGGCTATTTCACCACTCAGGGCCTTAACGACAACAAATATACCTCCAACCTGTTCAAGGTACAGGCAAGCTATATGAGCATAGGCTCGTCCGCGGGTGCAAAGAACCAGTCTCCCGACAGAGTTGACGGTGAATATCCTTTCGAAATAGGTATCACGTCCATTCCTCAGGTCAACCCCGCTAAACCCAAGGTAATTTCGCAGGGCCCTTCGGTTTGTATTTTCAAAAAGAACAACCCGCAGGAAGTACTTGCAAGCTGGCTGCTTGTCAAATATCTTACTACGAACGTCGATTTCCAGGCACAGTTCTCGGATGCGTCCGGTTACGTTCCCGTAGTAACTACGGTACTGGAAAACGAAATTTATAAGAAATATCTGGCGGAAGCTAACGGTTTCGGAAACGTAACTTATCTTGCGGCTAAGGTATGCATGGAGCAGGAAGCTGCGTATTATACTTCACCCGCATTCGTAGGTTCTTCAAAGGCGCGTGACGAAGTCGGCGCTTTGATGCAGGCGGTATTCGTAGGCAAAGATTTGAACGAAACCTTCAAAGCTGCTATCGAGGAATGTGAATATTTTGCAGGTTAAATTATGAGAAAAGGCTTTAAAATATTTATTTCGGCGCTCAGCGCTGCGCTGATAGCGATACCCGTTTTTTGTGCAGCATGTGAAGACCCTGAGTCTAAAGAGCCGGAATTCGTCGACTATGTAAGCGAGCTTAAGCTTGATTTAACGAGTGAAACCAAAAAGCAGGAAGTGGACGTCCGCCTTTATATCGACGGCGACACGACGCACTTCGACCCTAAAAGTTCAACGATTACCGGCTACGACCCGTCTGATTTCGAAAAGACGCAGGGATATATCAAAGCAAGATACCTTGCTATAAATACGCCCGAATCTACCGGGAAAATCGAGCCGTGGGGCAAAAAAGCTTCGGACTTTACTCACAATAAGCTTGCAACAGCCCAATCTATTATCGTAGAATCGGACGACGGTAGCTGGAACGTGGACTCTACAGGTGAAAGGTATATGCTTTGGGTTTGGTATAAGCCCGCAGGCGCAACCGATTACAGAAATTTGAACGTGGAAATTTTGCAGGAAGGTCTTGCAATAGGTTCGAACACTGCGGGTAACCGCTACGGCACCATTGCCAGCAACGCCCTTTCGCAGGCTAAAGCAAAGAAGTTGTTCGTGTTCTCTGACGAGGACGACCCCGATTTCTTTTACGGCACGGCAATTCCGGTAACGCTGAAAGAGCTTCGCTGCCACGTGACCGATTACGCTAATAAGAAGGTTAAGGTTACCGGTGTGGTTACTACCGAATTCAGCAACTCGGTTTATATCGAGGAATTTGACCCCGATACGGGCGTATATTTCGGCTTTGCGGTTTATTACGGCTTTACAAGCGGTAAAATACTCGAGGTATTGACTGTAGGAAACGAAGTAAGCGTAGTCGGAACCGTTTCCGAATTCCAAGGAACCTACCAGATTTCAGGCGTATCTTACAACGGATTCGACCCTAACGACCCTTTGAACTCGAACGTAATAAGTACGGATAAGAGTGCGGCGTTCGTTGAAACCGACGCAAAGGATATCGTTTCGGGTAAACTTGCCGTCAGATTTGAAGAAGGCGAAGAGGAAGAAACCGTCAATATCAATTACGGTGAAGCTATAATGAGTACTACCGTAACCCTTTCGAACATGACGGTTACTAAAATTTATACTACCAGCAACGGCGGGCAGAGTGACGGCGCAATGTCGATAACTTGTAAAGCTGCCGACGGAACGACTATAACGGTTCGCACCGAAGTTCTTAAAGACGAAAACGGTCAGCTTGTTACCGCAGACAGATACCTGAATAAAACTATAACCGTCAAGGGGCTTATTGAAAAGTTCAACGGCGAATATCAGGTTAAATGTTACCGTGCCGATTATATAACGGTAGTAGCGTAAATAAAATTAATTCAGTTTAAAAAATTTTTTATAAGGAGAACCAAATGAAAAAATTACTCAGTGCTGCTCTTGTATTAACAATGGGCGTAACCTGCGCAGGCTCGCTTGCTGCTTGTGGCGGCGAAAGCGAAAGCAATGATGCGGAGGTGGCAAAAAAGGCAATAGCCTCTATCAATTCGTTGTACGAAGGCAAAAAGACCATTGATAACGATTACACCGTTTTGGGTCAGACGAAAGTTGACGGCGAGCTGTATAACGTAAATTGGTCTGTAAGCTCTGCTACTTTCAATAACCTCAACGATTACGTTAAGGTAAGCGCAGAAATGAACGACAAAAAAGAGTACACTGTAAGCGTTACGAAAGCAGAAACGGCTATAGAATATAAGCTTAAAGCTTCCGTTACGGTCGGCAAAGAAACTGCCACTGCCGAATATGAAAGAGCCGTAACCGCAAAAAGCAAAGAAAGCCAAGGCACTCTTGAAGACCCGTACTCGGCTTCTTACGCGAAAGAGCTTGCTTCTAAGTTGGAAATTGCCGAGAAGTATGCAGAGACCGACGAAATTCCCCTTGTATACGTAAAGGGATACGTTGTTGACTGCGGTAGAGATAGCGGCACCAGAGTAGGATTTGTTTATATTGCGGACACCTACGCTGAAGATAAAGACAAGAACAGCGAAGACGCAATAATGATACTCAGTATCAATTACGGCGAAATTCTTAAAAGCTATAGCGATTTAGGCAAAGGCGACCTTATCACCGTAAGCGGTTTCCTTATGAATTACCTTAAGGCAGGCGCAACCGGCGACCCTCAGCCTGAGGTTACCTATAAGGGCAGCACGGGTATTCAGTGTCACGCTTTGGAAAAAGCTGAAGATAAGAGAACCGATGACCAGAAGATAGCCGATGCACTCGAAGCTGTTAATGCGAATATGACTATTAACAGAGTTGGTGAAACCGCTCTTCCCTTATCAGACGAAGAAGCAGTTACTTTTGCTTGGGCTCTTAAATCGGGCGATGCAGCTACGGTTGCAGATGATAAAGTGAACGTTGCGGCTCTTCCCACCGAGGATAAAACCGTTGTCGTTACCGTTACAGCAACCTGCGGCTCGGCAACCTCGACCAAGGACGTAACCATCACAATTAAGGCCGCTGCTACAGTGGTTCCTGGTGCAAGCGGGTCACTTGCATTTAATGATACCTCAAAGCGTACCGTAGCTACGACAGAGGAGCAGGTTTGGGTAGATAACGGAGTTACGTTTACGAACTCGAAAGGTAGTAGTACAAGTAATGTAAATACGCAATATACTGACCCCGTTCGTTGCTATAAAAATTCTTCCATAAAGGTTGAATTTGCAGGAATAACAAAAATTGTTTTCCATAGCGCTGAAGCGTTCGGCACAGAGGCTAAAAACGATTATCCCAAAAATCTTGAAGAAGCTATTAAGGCTGCAAATATCAGCGGCGCTACAGTTACTGTTTCTGGCAACGACGTAATTGTTGAATTTGCTACGGCTGTAACATCAATAGAGTTCGTTGCATCTATTAATCAGATTAGACTTATGTCAATAGACGTAAATCCTGCTAATTAAATTATAATAAAAACAACCTTCCCGAAAGGGAAGGCTGTTTTTTGTTGTCGGTTATTTTTTAAAGCTTTTTTTAATAGCCGCGTAAGCGTCGGCGTCGGTTAAATTGCAGGAAAGGGGGGTTATGGTTATGTGCCCCGTCATCGTTGCGTCGGTGTCTATTTCGGTGTCTGTTGTGTTGTCGTACAGACACACTAGGCAGGGTTTCACTCTGCCGTCGTCAAGAAACTCGAAGTTGTCTGTATAAATTGCGGGGCCGGTTTTCGTAATTAATATTTCGTCGCCGTTTTCGGGGAAATTGACGTTAAGTATATCGGCGTGGTCAAACATTTTATTCGCGTAAATGCAGTCGAACACCTTGTCGAAGTTTTTAACGGCATTGTCAAACGAGGTGTATATCGCTGAAAAAGCAAGCGCTTTAACGCCCGTTTTCGCCGCCTCGAAGCAGGCGCCGACGGTGCCGGAGTACTCTACGTCGCCGCCGAGGTTATGCCCGCAGTTAACACCCGAAATTACAAGGTCAAATTTCTTTTTAAAGCCGAGTACGGCAATACGCACGCAGTCGGCGGGGGTGGAATCAACGCTGTAAGCCTCTACGCCGTCGAAAAGGTCGACCTTTTTCACCTCGTAAGCGTCGTGAATTTCAATCGAGTGGCTTTTTCCGCTCTGCTGAACTTTGGGCGCAAACACGCAAACCTCGCCTTTGGTTTTTGCCCAGTTAACCAGATGGCGCAATCCCTCGGCGTTTATGCCGTCGTCGTTTACAAGTAAAATTTTCATAGCCAACCTCCGTGCGTTTTCTTGTATTCGCCGAGCAGTTTATCTGCGTCGTCGATAAGCTTTTGCATTTCTTCTTTTGAATAAACCGTCGCGCCCGCAGCCATATTGTGTCCGCCGCCGTGGTAGTTGTTCGCAAGGTCCTTAACGCCGAGGAAGCGCGAGCGCAGCCTGACGCGTATATGATTTTTCGCCTTATTATCTATAAACGCAAGCCAAATGAGGCTGCCGCGTATCGCGCTCAGCTCTCCGACGACGTCGCTTGCCGCTTCCTGCGTTAGGTTAAACTTCTTTTGCACCGCATCGTCCATATAGACGTAGGCGACGCCGTTGGGCGTAATTTTAATATGGTCGTAGACGTAAGATTTGAGTTTCAGGGTTTCGAACTCGTCAACGTAAAGGTTGGCAAACAGCTTTTGCGCGTCCACGCCGCAGTCAAGCAGCGCGCCCGCAAGCCGCATAGTTTCGCCCGTTACGCCCTCGTAGCGGAACCTGCCGCTGTCGGTCACCATTCCGAGGTAGATATACGTCGCCGCCTCGGGCGTCATTTTAAGCTTATCCTTATGGGTTACGTAAAAATCAGCAACCATTTCGCACGCGGACGAGCGGAAGTCCTCAACCCAGCTTATATCGCCGTAGGGCTTGTCGTCGATGTGGTGGTCGATTTTTATAATTTCTTTCGCCTCGCGGAAACGGCTGTTCGAAATGCGGTCCTCGGTGCCAGTGTCAAGCACGATTTGAAGCGCGTCCGAGCAGTCCTCGGGCGCAGCGTCCTCGCCGCCGAGAAAAGCGAGGTAGTCCGAATAGTCCTCGTTGACGAGGTAAATGCTCTTGTCGGAATAGGTGTCGCGCAGCAGCTTTACAAGCCCCTTAGTCGAGCCAATTGCGTCCCCGTCGGGACGAACGTGGCGGGACACTATAATCTTTTTATAGCTTTCTATTTTGCTCAGAATTTCGTTTTTAATGCTCTCGTTCATTTAAGCCTCCGTATCGGCAAGCGCGTTCAAATCGTCTAAAAGCGCCATTGCGGTAGCCTTGTCGGGAACGGTGCAGCCGCTTGCCTTTTTATGTCCGCCGCCGCCGTACTTGACGGCAATCGGGTTGATATTGTAGCGGTTAGAGCGCAGCTCGACGTGCACGCCGTCGTCGCTTTCGGTAAAGTTTACCCAGATATGCACGCCCTTAATGTCGCGCATAAGTCCTACCAGCCCCGTCGAAACGACGGGAGCGGCGTCCGCGTCGGCCGGTAAATCCGCGCGCGAGGTGTATATATAGGCGACGTTGTTTTGCGTAAACTTTATTTTGTGCATATTGTCGGCTTTTTTAATAATATCGTCGAAGTCCTCGGAATACAGGTTATAATGCAGCGTATTCAAATCGATGGGCTGCGACATAAGGAAAGCCGCCAGCTCGAACGTGCGCGCCGAGGTAGAGTCGAACACGAACCTGCCGCTGTCGGTCACCATACCTGTGTACAGCGCCGTTGCCGATACGGGCGAAAGCTTCCATTTACATTCCTTTGCAAGCATTGCAACCATGCCGCACGCGCTTTCGTAGGTGCTGTCCACTATATCAAGGTCGGCAATCTTTTCGCAGTAAACGTGGTGGTCTATGCGCAGCGTCTTTGCGGCAAGCTTGTATCTGTCGTCGCTGATAAGCCGCGCAGAGCCGCAGTCGAGAATAATAGCAAGCGCGTCCTTATAGTATTCGTCGGGGATTTCGTCTATTTTGCCGAGCATAAAAGGCAGGCGTAGCGCTTCGTCGCCGACTACGAAAACGCGCTTATTTTTGAAATTGTCCTTTAAAAGCGCGGCAAGTCCCATTTGACTGCCCAGCGCGTCACCGTCGGGATATTTATGACGGTGAATTATTATCGTATCGTATTTTTTAATTAATTTTAAAGCTTCTTTAAACATCTTTTTACTCCTTATTGCAATTAACAAAACAGTATATCATAAGGAAACGCATTTGTCAACTGCCGAATTTGGGGCTTGACTTTTGGCGGCTTTTACATTATAATGTACGGAGAGGTAAATATATGAAAAAATACAGAATACGTGTCGGTCTGGACGTGGACGACACGCTTTACGAATGTAATTCGTACGCAGTATCGATTATCAACAAGCGTCACCCCGACGAGGAGCCTTTAAAGGTTGAGGACATAAAGCACTGGGGCGGGAGCGGCAGACACGTAGAGGAACGCATAGCTCTGTATTCCGACCCCGAATTCGTGCGCACGCAGCCCATAACCGAGGGCGCGCAGGAGTTCGTGAGAAAGCTTTCGGAAATTGCGGACGTGTTTTTCATTACCGCCGTACCCGCGTGCTGTATGAGCGCGAGGGCAGAAAGACTTATTAAAGATTTCCCCGAAATTCCGCATGAAAATATAATTTTGGGCACGCGCAAGGATATAATTTCGCTTGATATTATGCTTGACGACGGCGCGCACAACATTTCAAGCTCGCGCGCGGCGTATCCCGTGCTTTTCCGCAAGCCGTGGAATACGGGGCTTTCGGGGCTGCTTTCGGTAAACGGCTATGACGACTTTATGCACTTTTGCGAGATGGTGAGAAATTCCTTTTACGACAAGTTTCCCAAGCTCGGCAACGGCGGCGTGCTTTGCCTTGTGGGTCCGTCGGGCTCGTCAAAGACGGAAATCGCAAACGGGCTTACCGCGCTTGACGGCTTCGAAAAGCCGCTCACTTCAACCACCCGTCCGCGCCGAAGCGACGAGGCGCCTGACGCTTACCGCTTTATTTCCGAGGCGCAGTTCATACGCGAGATGAAGGCGGGTAGCTATATCGAAACCACCGTTTACAGCGGATACCATTTCGGTACCTCGGAAAAGGAAATTTCGCCCATAGTCGAAAGGGGCGGGGTTGCCGTCATTCCCATAGATATTTGCGGAGCAATCACGCTTAAAAATTTATACCGCGAGCGGGCTATGCTCGTGTTTACGAAAAGAGAGCGTGCCGACGCGATAAAGAGCATTATAAGCACGGATATAGACCTCGACGACAAGACGAGGCGCATTATGTCGCTCGACTTCGAGTACCGTAACAGCGAGGTGTGCGATACCGAGGTCGTGGTCGGCGACGACGTGGACGAGGTAATTGAAAAAATAGTAGGATTGGTCAATCATAAATGAAATACGACGTTATAATTATAGGGGCGGGCCCCGGAGGTATCTTTTCGGCATACGAGCTGCGCGCAAGCGGGCTTAAAGTTGCCGTTTTCGAAGAGGGAAACGAGCTTTCCAAACGCAAATGCCCCATTGACGGGGATAAAATAACTTCCTGTATAAGCTGCAAAACGTGTTCGATAATGTCCGGCTTCGGCGGCGCGGGCGCGTTTTCGGACGGCAAATACAACATAACCAACGACTTCGGCGGCAGCCTGTACGAGCACGTCGGCAAGGCGAACGCGCTTGCGCTTATGGAATACGTAGACGCAATCAATGCGGCGCACGGCGGCGCGCAGACTAAGCTGTATTCCACGGCGGGCTCTGACTTCCACAAGATTTGCACGCAGAACAAGCTAAACCTTTTAAACGCAAAGGTGCGCCATTTGGGTACGGACATAAATTATACCGTGCTGTCGAACATATACGACGAGTTGAAGGACAAAATAGATTTCTATTTCAACACTCACGTAAACGACGTTAAAAAGACCGCGGACGGCTTCGAGGTGGTCGCGGACAAGAGCTACACCTGTAAATACTGCATCGTTTCCGCGGGCAGAAGCGGCAGCAAGTGGATGGAAAAGGTATGTAAAAATCTTGACATTACCACACATTCCAACCGCGTGGATATAGGCGTGCGCGTAGAGCTGAACGCGGAGGTGTTCGAGCATATCACCGACGAGCTTTACGAAAGCAAAATCGTTTACACAACCGAAAAGTACGAGGACAGGGTGCGTACGTTCTGTATGAACCCGCACGGAATAGTCGTAAACGAGAACACGAACGGCATAATCACCGTCAACGGGCATAGCTTCGAGGACGAGAAAAAGAAAACTAACAACACCAACTTTGCCCTGCTCGTTTCAAAGCACTTTTCCGAGCCGTTCAAGGACAGCAACGGCTACGGCGAGAGTATCGCCCGTCTTTCCAATATGCTGGGCGGTGGCGTAATAGTGCAGAGGTTCGGCGATATGGTGCGCGGCAGGCGCAGCACGCAGAAGAGGATAGAGGAAAACTTAGTCGTTCCCACGCTTAAAGCTACCCCCGGCGATTTGAGTCTTATTCTGCCCAAGCGTATTCTCGACGGCATAATCGAAATGATTTACGCGCTCGATAAGGTTGCAAAGGGCACGGCAAACGACGAAACTCTACTGTACGGCGTAGAGGTCAAGTTCTACAATATGGAAGTGGAAACGGACGAAAACCTCGAAGCCAAGCACAAGGGGCTGTATATAATCGGCGACGGAAGCGGCGTAACACACTCGCTTTCGCACGCTTCGGCAAGCGGCGTATACGTTGCGCGCCACATACTTTCCAAAATATAAAAAAGGAGGCTTTAAGCCTCCTTTTTAAAATTTCAATTTCGTGCCGTCGGAGAAAACGTATTCGTAGCGTTCTTTTCCGTCCGTTTCGCGTATGACGAATTTGCCCGATTCGCCGTCGATTTTATATTTTACTGCAATTTCCGCGCCGTCGCGGCTTACGCTGTATTTGCCCTTAGAGTTGCCCTTTCTGAATTCCAGCTCGTACTCGGTTTGCGTTTTACCGTTCTTGGTTTCGGTTTCGAATTCGACTGCGGTCTGCTCTATAAGCTTGCCGCCCGAGTAGACGGAGTAAACGTATTCGGTTTCTCTTTCGCCCTCTTCCTCGGAATATTCCTGCTCCATTTCGACGAAAGAGGACCTGTCGTTAACGTCGGCGTAGGCGCGGATTTTCAGCTCGGTTTCGGTCTCGTCCTTTTCGCTTTCCTCGCTGCGTTCGCCTTCGAGAACGTAGTTCGCACCGTCTATAACCATAACGCCTACTAACCGGTATTCGTTTTCAATCTCGTCCTCGTCTGTTTCCGACTTGTACAGAGTTTCGGTGTAGTACATAGTGTAGGTTACGGTATCGCCGTCGAAGTCTTTGCCGTTAATGGTCATTTTAATATCGAAGGGATAAGCGGTATCCGTATTTTTCTGAGTGGAAGTGGAAACCACGTCTTCGCCGAGAAAGCTGTCGAGCGCGGTAAAGTATTCGTTGAACTTTTCCGCCTGCGACTTGACTTCGTCCTCTGCGGAAAGAGCGGTAAACGAAGCGAGCGCGTTTGCAGGCATGGCGTTACCCAGCAGCCGCACCGTAGAAACGGCGCCAAACCCGTACGCGTCGTTGGTTGACAGCGTAACGCGGGAGGGGATGGCGGGAGTTTCGCCGCTGCGCAGGATAAAGGTAAGTATGAATACGCAGCACGCGGCGCAAGCGGCAAGCGAGGTTACTAAACCTATCGTCCGCTGTCTGAGCTTTACCGCCGTATTTCCTTGCGCGCTGACTGCGTCGCTTTCGGGCAACAGGTTTTCAGACTGCGCCGAAAGCTTTATTTTTTCTATAGGGTCGGGCACGTGCAATTCGGCTTCCGCTTTTAATTGTCTTCGTATATTGACCTTTTTCATTTTAATTACCTTTTAAAGCGTTTCGCATTTTTGAAAGAGCGTTGTTGTATTTCCAAGTCACTGTTGGCGTTGGCATGCCGAGCATTTGCCCTATTTCCCGCCGCTTGTAGCCGCATACGGTTACGAGCATTAAAATGGAAAATTCGTCTTCGTCAAGCACGCGGGCGGCAAGGTCGGTAAGCTCGCCGTAGCCGTCGGGATTGCTTGCGCCGAACAGGTGCGCGTCTTGCTGCTCGTCGACGTAGGTTTCGCGCGTGCGAAGCTTTTTTACGTTCAGCGCCTCGTTTTTGGCTATTCTCGCAATCCACGCCAAGGCGTTGGTTCCGGGCGTGTACGAGCGGGCGTTTTTCAACACCCTAAGATAGGTTGTCTGCATAACGTCCTCAGCAAGCGCGCCGTCCCGCAGTATCGAAAATGCCACGTAATAGACGCATTTCCGCGTTCGGCAGTAAATATCGTCGAACGCGGAAGCATCTCCGTTTATAAATTTTTTTATAAGTTTATCGAGTGCCACGGTGATATTTTACTACACGGTAAGGGTAATGTCAATACTTATCAGAATACCTGTACAAACCCGTCGCTGTAAGAATATTCGTAGTGCTTTTCGCCGTTGGCGTCGGTTATTTCGCGTATGTGGAATACGCCTGTTTTGCCGTCGATATTGTATTTGACCTTCATTTTAGTTACGCCGCCCTTGACCTCGCGCTCTATTTCGTATTTGCCTTTTCCGCTGCCGCTTACAAATTCCAGCTCGTATTCGGTTTCGGTTTTATTCTTTTTGGTTTCGGTTTCGAATTCTACCGCGGTCTGCTCTATAAGCTTGCCGCCCGAGTAGACGGAGTAAACGTATTCGGTTTCTCTTTCGCCCTCTTCCTCGGAATATTCCTGCTCCATTTCGACGAAAGAGGACCTGTCGTTAACGTCGGCGTAGGCGCGGATTTTCAGCTCGGTTTCTGTTTCGTCTTTTTCGCTTTCCTCGCTGCGCTCGCCTTCGAGACGGTAGTTTGAGCCGTCAATAACCATAACGCCGACAAGCTTGTATTCGTTTTCAATCTCGTCATCGTCTGTTTCCGACTTATACAGAGTTTCGGTATAGTACATAGTGTAGGATACGGTATCGCCGTCGAAGTCTTTGCCGTTAATGGTCATTTTAATATCGAAAGGGTAAGCGGCGTCGGTATTTTTTTGGGTAGTAGTGGAAACCACGTCGTCGCCCAAAAAGCTATCGAGTGCGGTAAAGTACTCGTTGAACTTTTCCGCCTGCGACTTGACCTCGTCCTCGGCGGAAAGAGCGGTAAACGAAGCGAGCGCTTTCGTGGGCATGGCGTTACCCAGCAGCCGCACCGTCGAGACGGCGCCCAGTCCGTATATGTCGTTTGCAGAAGAAAGAGCGGCGTCGGGTTTCCCGCAGGCGGTGAACGCCATTGCAGAAGAAAGCGCAACCGTTGCGCATACCGTTCCGATTAATAATTTCTTTTTCACCTTTTTTACCTCCTGAGGTGTTAAATTTCCTTTCACGATATATAACAAACGAAAACGCCTTTTTGTTGGTAGAATTAAAAAAAATTTTGCAGTGAAGGGATTAGCTTTATTATGCGCAAAAAAAAACGCAACCTTGCGGTTGCGTTTTTTCATCAGAATACGACAATCGAGTCTATATTTGCCTGACCTTTGCATTTAATTAGCACAGTGTGTTTTTTATCTTCCAACTCGGGTGAAATAAACGTCGCACCGTATCCGCCGCTTATGGCTTTAAGCGCTATCGAATCGATTTCAACTCCGTCAATCTCTACCGAGAATTTCTTTCCGAAGGACTCGGAAGATAAAATTGCAAGTCGCGTTCCGTTGAAGATAAACGCCATTTGCGCGTTCTTTTCGCCTACGAACACGTGACCGTAGGAGGATAGGGTGGATTCCGTACGCCATTTTCCGCCGTAGGTAAACGCCTTGTCGTCGGGCGAGAATTTAGTTCCGCCGTTTACTTCGAATATGTTCCATATTTCTACTTCACGTAAAATCAGCTGACCGCCGGTCGAACCGTTGATTGATATTTTGTAGTATCTGAGTTCGGTTGTGTCAAAGTCGAATATCTGTGTGCCTGCGCCGTTATTATATGCAGGTGCGGAATAAGATTTGATTAGCTCGAAATTCGTTCCGTCCCGGCTGCCGTATAAATCCAAGTTTTTCGCAAAGCAAGGGTCGGGGCGGCCGGGCTGGCTGTAAAGTATCACGCGGTTTACCGCCTTTACGCTGCCCAAATCGAACCCGAACTCAAGCGGCTTTGCTTCGGAAGGGCTGCCTGCCGTGTGAATTTGTTTGTCGTTGCCCTGATTTTTTATGCCGTCGGTGAGGATGCTTATATCCTTGCTGCCGCCCCAGCTGGACGTAAGGTTTTTGGTTAATTCGGGTACAGGCGTCTGACTGTCGCCGCTGTATGAAACATTATCCGAATAATTGTACTTATACTGGCGTGTGAAGAAGTAATCGGATTCAAACGACTTATTGTCGGGGAATTCGTAGTTGCTTCTGTACGCGTTGATATAGCTTGCTTTCTTCGGTTCGATAAGCTGGGCGTTGTTCGCCTCTTCCTCGGAAACCTCTTTACCCGTCTGGTCGAAGTAATGTAATACTCCGTTCTCGTCCTCGGTTATTGTGAACATAGGTTTAATCCACTGCGCGTAGCCTAAGCCTATATAGCTTCTTGACTTTTCCTGAACAATCAGCACTTCCCTGACGTAAACCCAGGAGTGTTCCTCAAGGTCAACGTCAAAGTAGGTGGTGGGGTCGTTAGTAAAGAAGTTAGCGTGTCCGACGCCCTTTGTCTCTTCCGTTATAGCCGCGCCGTACTTATAATTTTTACCGTCCGTCGAATAGTATACGGCACAGTTAGTACGTCCGCGCAGGTAAATTCTGTATTTGCCCGCTTCCTCGAAGTACAGCTTTCCGTCGATAACCTCTACAGTGTTTGAGTGGAAGAAGTGCGATTCAGGTGCGTTGGGATATTTGTTGTGATTTTCGTCGGTGTTGGGATAAAACCATATATCGGTATTGCAGTTTTGCGTGGGGTTGGTGTGGTTTGCTTTTTCAACTACCTTGTCGTATCCCGTGAAGTTGCTTTCGTACGCCGTTTTTGCGTCCTTGTACATCGACGCCGCAGAGTACGAGTAGGTTGTTCTTTCAAGCGTCATTTTGTTGGTTTCGTGCGACTGCTCGAATTCGAGTACGAGGTCAACGTCGTCCACCTTGAATTTGTTGTTCTTTTCCTTGATTTCAAGCGTTACGATAATCTGTCCCGAAAGCTTTTCGGAATTGGGCTTGAACTTGAAATTATATCCGTCGATTACCTCGATAGTTCCGTTTTTGGGCTGGGAAATGCTTTTAACCGTGTATTCGAAATTATCGGGTATAACGATACTGCCGCTTGCGTACTGTCCGCCAGGCGCGGTGTATTCGCTGAGGTCTACGTTGAATTCCTCGCCGTAGGGGATTACGTACGGTTGCATAGTGTTAAAGTATCTCTTTTCACCGTCGTAAATATAGCTTCTGCCCGTCTGGTAGACGGAGGATACGGGTACGAACATGGGATATTCGTCGGGCGCGGTTGACTTTATGCCGCCCTTCAATACGTCATTGAAGTAGTAAGACATATTGTTATGCGTAACGGCTTCCCATGCGTTTGCGTAAGCCTGGTAGCTCTGTCCGCCGCCCCTGACCTTGGCCTGTATATAGTTGTTTGCGCCGAAGTTGTGCAACAGCGTTGCGTAAAGCGCAAGTCCCTGCTTGCCGTTTGAGGGGCTGCCGCCGTTTCTGATGCTAAGCAAGTCGTTTAAAGCCCAGGTCGCGCTGGTGTAGTTGTTCCAGCCGCCAAGCCCCTGTCCGCCGTAGCTTGAAATTCCGCGCTTTGACGAAATTTTGGTAAACAGAGCGTAGGATACCAAGGTCATACCGTTGTTTGTAACCTCGCCGCCGTTGCCAACGCCGTAGCCCTGGAAGTTGTGGTGGTACTCGTGGAAGTTACCCCACGCGCCCGACGACACCATCGTGTTATAGTTGAGCGAGTTAGTCATCCAGCCCGTAGGGCAGTTGACCGAGCTTCTGCCGGGGAAAGCAACCGCCGCGCCCGCAGCAACGAACGGCTCGTAAAGGAATACAATGCCCTGATTGCTACCCGTAGTCGTTACGCTTGCAACCTTTTCCCAAAGCACCGCCGCCTTGTAAAGGTCGTCGTAAGAGTAGTTCTGCGCCTGGTACTTAGTGCCCGAGTGCAGAACGCCGTAGCTCCAGACCTCCAAATCGAAGTAGGGGGCGGAGGACTGCCTGTTCTTTTCGAATTCCTCCTCGGTCGTGTAGCCAAGAATAAAGTGCGAATACGCTACGCCGCCCGAAATTGTGGCGGTAAAGGCAGCCGAGGTGTTGCGGATATATAGAGGTCCGCCGAGGAACGAGCCGACGTAAGCGGTGTAGTAACCGTTTTCAAGCGTGGCGGTGTCCTTGTTGACGTTCATCGTGTTAAGCACGTTGGGGAAGCGCTGCATCTGACCCTTTGCCGCCCAGATGTTGTTTGACTGTCCGTTATAAAGCGCCTGACCGATATGTATCGTCAGTCCGCCCGTTGCGTTCATATCCGCTTCGCTTATCGTTATTTTGATTATTTCGCCCGCGGGCGCGTAAACGCCCGTTACCGAATAGCTGCTGTAACCGCGGGGACGGAGAGTAATCTTTTTTACTATACCGGGCTCGCTGTCAAGCAGGTCGTCCGTGTCTTTGTATCCGCCGTAGTACATTCCCGCTGCGGCGCTGTGCTTGTAAAGCTGTCTGTTTGTGCCGTCCGCGTTGACTGCATGTACGGGATTTGCGGTGGTTCCGCTGTAAAGATAGCCGTTTGCGTCCATCCAGGTAAAGGTGGCGTCGCCGTTGTTGCCGTTACCCGAATTGTTGCGGGTGCCCAGCGCGCAGTAGTAGTCGGATTCCTCTATAAGGTCCTGACGCGCCTGCGTCATTTCGGCGCTTGCGCCTATTACGGAATTGAGAGTATAACCGTATTTGGGATATTCATCGTTGCCGAAGGTTGCGCCCTCGTCTGTTCTCAAGGTCCCGTCGGGGTATTTCGCAACCGATTTCTTTCTTTCGGCTTCACCCTCGATAGTTGCGGAAAAGCCGACCTCGGTCATAGCCGAATAACCGTATTCGAACTTGTCGCCCTTGACGGCGTTGGGGGTGGTGATGACGGGACGCTCCGTATTGGTGAACGGGTTGTCGTCCTTGACCCTGTCGGTCACCGGGGGAACGGTTGAGAAGTCGGGTGCGCGGTTGCACGAAACCGCGCCTACGGTTATGCCGACAACAAGCGCGATTACTAATATAAACGCAGTTGCCGCCATAATTATGTAACGCGTCTTTTTGCTAAGCACTAAAATGCCTCCTTTGCTTTCCGAACTGCTTTCGGGCTTTGCTTTGAGTTTTTTATCCGCACGCTTAGGTGCGGATACCGTCGCCGCGGCGACGGGTTGCTCTTTTATTTGCTTTTCCGCAACGGGCTTTTCCGTTGTCGTTTTTGTAGCCGCAGCCTTGGGTGCGGCGGGTGTGTTTGCCGCAGGCTTAGCCGTAGCGGATTTGGTTGTCGCGGGTTTTTCCGTTGCGGGCTTGGGCGCTGCTTTGCTTGCTACGGGCTTTGCCGCTGCTGCCTTAGGCGCAGCAGGCTTCGCCGTCGTCGGCTTTGCCGCAGGCTTTGCGGGTGCGGGCTTAGCCGCGGTCGGTTTGGCCGCCGCAGGCTTTGCCGTTGATTTCGGTTTTTCTTTGTCTGGCATTATGTAACTCCTTTAAGGAAAATTTTAAACGCTGTCAAGCAGGCGGATTATATCATTTTCCGCATATTTTGTCAAACGAAAATAGGTTGCGTCAGCCTTGCAGTACAAGCGCCTTTTTGGGGCAGAACGTCGAGCATTTGCCGCACCTTATACATTTGTCAAGGTCGACTACGGGTGCGGAAAATCCGCTTTGCGTCAGCGCACCCGCGGGGCATACCTTGACGGCGGGGCAGGGGTGGTTTTGCGGACAGTTGTCCTTTTTAACTAAAAGCAATTTGTTCATATCAGTCTCCTTACAAAACATTATATTATAAAGTCGTCGGAAAATCAACGCTAAACAGTTGACATTTAAGCTTTAAAGCGGGAAAATAAAGGACGGAAATATTAAAGGCGGTTAATAAATTGGACTATCTTGCAATTATAATAATTACGTTTATATCGGGCGTAGTCGGCACGGGGCTGGGCGGCGTAGTCGGCGCGGTTATGAAGCGCGATTCGAAAAAAATAGTAAGCCTGCTGCTTTCGTTCGCGGCGGGTATAATGCTTGCCGTCGTCTGCTTCGACTTGATGAGCGAGCCCATTCAGCTTATGAACGAGGGCAAGCTGACCAAGCTTACCCCGCTTATAGTGGTGGCGGCGGTAGCCGTCGGCTACGGCGTGGTGTTCCTTTTAAACTATTATATCGATAAGCGCACCAATCACGAGGTGGAGCATATCGACGCGAACCACCCCGCAACCGCGGACGATTTGGACGAGCTTATTCACGCCGACCACTATAAAAAGCACGAGCTTGCGAATTCCAAACTGTTTATAGCGGGGCTTGTAATGATGTCCGCAATCGCGTTGCACAACTTGCCGGAGGGTATGGTAATAGGAGCGTCGTACGCGGCGGAGGAAAACCTAATCGACACGCTTTTCGCGTCCTCTGGCTTTATAATGGCTATCGTTATAGGTCTGCACAATATCCCCGAGGGTATGGCGGTATCCGTACCGCTTATTTCGGGCGGAATGGGCAAGGGCAAGGCGTGTCTGCTTACCGCGCTCAGCGGCTTGCCGACGGTGCTTGGCGCGGTTATCGGCTACGCGCTCGGTGGAATAAGCGATATTATGCTCGTTTTGTCGCTCGGCTTTGCAAGCGGCGCGATGCTGTACGTCGTATTCGGCGAGCTGCTGCCAGAAGCCGTGTTGATGTGGAAGAGCAAGCTTCCCGCGTTCTCGCTGTTCGTCGGCGTTCTGTCGGGCTTTCTTCTCGTTATGTTTTAAAAAAGCGCGCCCTATACGGGGCGCGCTTTTAAAATGCTATCGAAAATTCGGTAAAGGAGGGAGTAAACCCGCCGTCAAAGTCGAGAAGCTGCGTTATATAGCCGAGGCGGTTGACCTCGGCAACGGCGGTAACCGAGCGGTAGGTGGTAAGTCGGTATATCCCGCTTGCGGGGTTGAACGACGGCGATACGAAGGAAACGTCGTTTACGTGCGGCTGCGCGTCCTTGACGGAGCCGTCGGGGGCAAAAATCCGGTCGTAAAAGTATTTGTCCATATATCCGAGGCACACGTCGAGCGAGGCGCCCGAGCCGCTTATTTTCATGAAGCCGTCGGGCTGAAACTCCGCCGAAAACCGCGTCTTTTCGCTGTCGGCTTTGTCGTCGTAGAGAAGCTCGTACGAGTGGGTTTTAACGCGGTAAACGCGGTAGTTTCCGTAGCCGCCGCTGCCGCCCGTCTGCGACGAGCAGAAAAGCAGCTTGTCCTCCGCGCCGAAATCGAATACGGAAAGAGAGGGGGAGTAGCCGTCCTCAAGCTTGATGTCGTACGGCGCGTAGTACTTGAATTTGACGGTGACCTTTAAATCCGTTATATAATTTTCGCCGTTGCCGTACAGCTTTGCAAGCCCCTCGGCGCTGCCGTCCGTAACAGTTACGGTGCTTATGGGCTGCGGCGCGGGGCAGACGGGCGCAGCCAGCGCGGCTACGGCGGTCAGAAGTATTAAAAAACGCATAACCTTATTATGAGTAGGGTTATGCGCTTTTATGTTTATTGTTCGCCGTCTGTCGGCGGGGCGGGTTTTCGTCTGCGGAAAATCTTATTTCTGAACAGTAAAATATTTAAAGCTACGAATGCGACGCCGACGATTATGCAGGTTATCAGCGCACTTAAATCGCTTTTGGGCGCGAAGTTTGCAAGGAACATGAGCGGGAAGCCGAACACCATTGCGGGCACGTTCTGGAAAATGAGGTTTTCGCTTGCGGGGGTGCGGTAAGTGCCGTCTATCTCGCGCAGCAGTATCATGCCCGTGCTCGCGGTGCCCGTAAGCATACCGAAGAATGCGAGAAATTGCTCGTGCCTGTACGCGCCGAATTGCTTTGCGCATACGAAGTTGACGTAAAACGCCGTGACCAGCGCGCCGACGACTGCCATTATGAGTAGCACGCTCCAGTACGATACGACGAGCGGTATCTGAATTGCGGCGACGCCCGCAACAATCATTAAGTCGAATGCGAAGCCGCCTATTCGGTCCATCATAAAGTTGTTTACGATTTGCTTTTTGATTATCTTTTTTTCGTGCAGCTTGTTAAGCACAGCCTTTACGGGTATGGTAAGCAGCACGCCTATAAAGAAGTTGAAGCCGAACAGGGTCGTTTCGAACGAGGGGATAAGCTTGGTAAGTCCGTACATTATCCCGAACGACGCTGCGTACACTGCAAGTACTATTGCAACCTGAACGGTGAATTTGTCCATAGACGACACTACTGAAATTTCGTTTTCGTCCTCGTAGTCGGAAAGGCTGTTGCCCTTTTCGCGTTCTACGATGCTAATCTGACCCTTGCGGCGCATTACGTTTATGTAGATTACGCCGACGATACAGGCGACGAGGAAGCCGAGCGCGGCAATGGTCAGTCCGAAGTTACTGCCGCCGACGAAGCCGTAATCCTCGAAATTTTTTCCGAAGTTCATTGCCTGACCCGTGCCCTGTCCGAAGCCGAACGCAAGCAGTATTCCCGCCGCGGAAATAAGTCCGTCGGCGTGTAAGAGGTACGCCGCGATAAGCGTAATCACCAGCCCGACGAATGCTTGGATAAGGTAGCCGTTTACGGTCGTAAGTCCCGAATTGAAGACCTCGCCCGCGCGTTCCTTGTTGAACTTCTTTTTTGACGTGCGCATGCCCGACGCGACGAAGCCTATGCCGAGCGTGTGGTAGGTAATCATTTCAAGCAGCTGCATTCCGCTGAACGTGCCGTTCCCGCCGAACGCGGGAAGGTTAAAAAGATAGTCGCCCGCACAATAGTAGGTGATTGTAGAGATTATAAGCAGAACTGCGCCGCCCATTACCGAAACGGGAATAAGCGTCTTTTTAAGCCCCGGAATAACGTGCCTTAAAATATTGCCGAACAGCATGCTAAAAAGCAGCACCGAAATTACTATTAAAAACGACCAGACGTTTAAGTCCGAATAACTCATATTGTCTCCTTACCGCGCAAGCCGTCGAAGATATGTACGTATTTTACGGCGCAGAAGCGTTTGCCGCCCTTTACCTGCAAAATGCGCCCGCGGTGATAAAAGTTAAATTTTTTCTTGCCGACCATCGTCATGGAATCTATTTCGTCGAGAGGGAATACCGTCCTTTGGGTCTTGTCGGATATAATAAGCTTTTGCGCGTCGATAGACACGCTGTCGCCCGCAAGCTTTTTCTTGTTGCGCAGCTTCACGCTCTCGCGGAATATTATTCCGCCGTCGGATACGGTTTCGCCGTTTTCTACGCGGTTTACTATTTCGCGCCGTTCCCATTCGAACCATTCGTATATGCGGTTATAGCCGGCAACAGCGGGGGACAGCGAAAGCGTTTTGGTATAGGTCGAGCGGGTGTCGCAGCTCTTGCATCTGAATTTTACGCCGTGCGACTCTATGCTCGAAATACCGTTGCACGCGGGGCACATATACAGCGCGCGTTCTATATATTCGGCGCGCTTGCGGCTGCTGTATTTTATGCCGGAGGCGGTGTCGTCTACGGCAAGCTCGGACTTGATAATGCCGAACAGCTCGTCCACGGGCAGGTCGGCAAGCTCGTCTGCGGAAATAACCCTCTTTACTTCGCCGAGGGATTTGCCCTTTCTAATCGAGTGACCCCAGCGCGGGTCCGTTCCGTACCCGCCGCGTACGTTGTATATTACGAGGGGGACCTTCAACGATTTGGCAAGCTTTGCTATCGCGTCGGTCATTTCCCACTGCCCGCCCGATATGGTGCGGTTGCCCTCGGGGAATACGCCTACGGCGCCGCCTTCCTTAATAACGCGGAATATATTTTTTACCGCGGCTATGTCTTGCAGTGATTTGCTTTTCGGAATGGGCGCGACGAGGTACCTTATAATCGGCGAAACTTTCAGGTTGAATATGTCGTCCGACGCAATAAAGTAAACGGGGAACTTAAACGACGTGGACAGCATAAAGGGGTCCATGGTCGTCTGGTGGTTGGAAATAATGAGGTAAGCGCCCTTTTTAAGTCCGCTTTTTTTGCCCTTATAGCGGTAGCGCATATTAAAATGCAGGCGCATTATCGGGCGTAAAATTGCGAACACCGTGCTGTGTCTGCGCTTTACCCAAGTGTTTTTCTTATGCTTTTTCACGAATGTATTATATCATTTTCAACATGCAAAGTCAAACGCGAAAAAGTTAAAGTATTGTGAAATATGCCGAACGCTTGCAAACGCATTGCCGTTTTGTTATAATCGCACTATGAAGTTAAGAAAATACGTGGACGGCGATTGCGACGCCGTTTCGCTTTTGTTTTATCAGACGGTACGTACCGTCAATGCGAGGGACTATTGCACGGAACAGCTTGCGGCATGGGTAAGCAATGCCGACGCGCTTAAATCGCGCCGCGACGATTTGTCGGCGCAGCATACCGTTATAGCCGAAATCGCCGGTAAAATCGTCGGGTTCGGCAGTATGGATAAAACGGGTTGTCTCGATTTGCTTTACGTGCATAAGGATTATCAGGGTAGGGGTATTGCTACCGCTTTATGCAACGAGCTTGAAAAAGATTTTACCGTAATTAAAACCTATGCGTCCGTTACGGCTAAGCCGTTTTTCGAAAAGCGCGGTTACAGCGTAACCAAAGAGCAGGAGGTGGAGCGTTCGGGTATAAAGCTTAAAAATTACGAAATGGTAAAATCCCGCGTTTAGCCGAATAATATAAGGCGCCCGCCGACAGGCTGTCGGCAGGCGCTTATTCGTTTTTGTTTTCGGGTTGTTCAGCGTTGTCATTTTTGAATATTTCATTGATTACGGCGGTTCTTTCGGTGTATTTTATATTAAAGGTACCCATAGACCGCAACGTATTGACCTCTTCCTTCGAATAGACGCGTCTGCTTTCCGCCGTCTTTTTTTGTCCTTCTGCTACGTAAGAAAATTTTACGCTCATTCTAAAAACCGTATTACCGCCGACTCTGCCGCCCCCGAACGCTATGCCTTTTCCGTCGCTAACAAATTCGGCGGTAGCTTCCTTACCGTACTTCAGACAGCGCTTCATAATTATGTACGTAATAATTTGATAGGTCAAGACGACGAAAGCTGCTAAACCGAAAGCGGCAAATATACAATCGAACGCCAAAACTATCGCCTTTGCGTCTGACTGTTCGGCTTTTATATACCCGTTCGTCAAAAGTCCAACTGCCATAAGGCAGCAGTACAGCACTATTGAAAGCCAAAAAACCCAATACAGGGAAATCGTCTTGGGTTTTACCTTGAACCGCTTAAACGTTAAAATTATTAAAGACAGGGGGAAAGCGTCCACAACCAAAGCGAAGGATAAAGCTAAATACGAGGTAAATTCTTTCGGGCTGGGAATTACTACGAGCGCTAAGATAAGCGTTGTCATTATCGCGCCGACAATCGAAAATATAATTATGTCTTTCATATTTTTTCTTATTATTAGCAGATGGAATAAGTGAATTTATTTGTTTTTATTCGACCAGATTTTGCGCTGTTCTATGCGTTTGATATATATATTTTAACAGAACGAAACAGACAAGTCAACGGTACGGACTGTCTTGCAGCTGTTCTTCGGTAAATCATATTTATACCCGTTTCAAAGCCTTATTTGAAACAAAACAAATTCTATGTACCAACGCCAAAACTCTTTATAAAATTCCCGCGTTTCGTCGCCCTTTATTGCGTATATGCAAATAAATTCGATAAGGCAAATCGCAACGAATACGGAAAATGCTATTATGATAACCTTAATTAGTTTTTTATGCTCTTTTTTCATTTGTTCACCTTGCGCCGTTTCACGCTGTATAATATAGCATAAAATATGGTTATGTGCAACCATATAGGTATAGAAATAAATAATAAAATTATAGTTGCCCACAACAATAAAGGAGGCAACTAATGAATACCGTAAATCACGCTTTGGTATTAAGAATTACAGAGCTTTTAAAGGAAAAGAAGATAACAAGATATAAGCTTGCCATGGATAGCGGTGTTTCTCATTCGACTTTGAAAAACATAATGCACGAAACTGTCAAAGATAATTTATTATCAACTACAATTTTAATTGCAAACGGGTTTGGAATGTCTGTCAGTGAATTTTTAGACAGTCCTTTATTTGACGAACAAAATTTAAACGTCTGACGTTTTTAGACGGATAAATGCTCGTGTGAACGGGCGAGTCGCACCACAAAAGCGGACAGGCAAATGCCTGTCCGCTTTTGTGGTGCACCGACTTACCGCAAAAACGAACACGGTAATATACAAGGTGAATAGACGAGAATTATATTGCGCGGTGGAATTGCCGCTGTCGGACTATAAACTGTACGGCAAGCAGTTAGTCGCGCGGTAATTGCTCACGGCTTGCAAGGGCTGTCATAGCGTGTTTATAGATACGCTTTGACAGCCCTTATAGTTTACCAGTCCATATTTAATTGATTATCTTGTATATAAGATATGTAATCAATAAAACTTTCCATTTCAGCTTTACTTTGCAATGCCTTTTTATATTTGTCTATATCTAAATGTATTGAAATCTCGCTATCAATTAGCATTTTAACTAATTCAAATTTTTCCTCACACAAGTTGTCAAATTCTGTTAGCAATTTATCAAATTGATTAAATGTATCAATATTTATAAATTTATCTTGCTTAAAACCTTTTAATTGATTTCCGATATAAAAAGGATAATTGCCCAAACCGTCAATAGTAATGAATAGTTTTTGTTCGTTCGAAAACATACCGTGAGTTAATCTGTTTCTATAAACTTGCTTAAAATTATTAAGGTTTTCTTTAATTCTTTTTTCTTCGTTGCCTTGTCCTAAAACCAAATCAAATTTTGATAACCAGCCCATTTTTATAACTTTATCGAAAGGTTTTTCATATTTGCAAAAAGCTGCAAGCAGAGTGAGAATATGTTCTATGTAGGAGTATGCTATATCAATATAAGCTTCAGCATTATATGTTATTTCGCGTAAAACATCATTTATTAAATAATGATAAGTTGCGCCATTCTTGTGTTTTGCAATTTTAACGTGTTCTATTTCTCCCGAATTCATTTTATCGACAATAGTTATCTTGTCTTTAACTTGCACCTTAAAATAAGCAAGCCTATTTTTGTAATGTTCAATTTCGTTAGAAAGCATATAATTATCACTCTTTAACGCAACTTTTGCAAATTCAAAAAATAATTTTTCTAATAAAATATTAGCTTTTAAAAGTATATCAATGATTTCTTCTTTATATTTGTCTTCTATGCCTAGCGTATAGCTTAATTTTCTATGAGTGACAAAACCAAAAGTATCTTTATATTGAAAATTGATTATATAGTTTATTTTTTCAAAAATACGATAGTAGACTTTAAAACCCAAAATTTTATCAAAAATATATCCCAACAAGGCTGGTTCAATAACTCTATACAAGCTAAATTCTCCCTTGCTGTCTAAATCTATTTCTACATTTTGTATTTCTGTAAAATCAGACATTAAACTTTTTATTTTATCTTTTAAAATATTTATCGTATCCATTAGTTGCCTCTTTTTCATTTTAGCATTTTATAGTATCAAAGTCAATAATACTGGCTTAATGGCTTATCAAAATATGCTCCGCAGAAATGGCTGTCATAGCATTTTTATAGATACGCTTTGACAGCCTTTTTGCTTGCTCTTTATCGGGCGGTAATTCGACATATATATTCTTGCTTTGGTCGTTAAAATAGATAATTGTTATTCCGAGCGGTATTGTCTTATTCATATTTGAAACTCCGTTAATTCTTTATAACCCCACCCAAACCCACCCCAAGCGGGCTTGCTTTTTCGTTCCGTGTTCCGTAGTGCCAATAAGGTAATAGTAACTTATTGACACACGGGGCGGCTGTCGCCGCCCCGTATTGTGCCGTATTTACCCCAAAAGTGTTACAGTGTTACGGGGTGGACTAAGGTAATACTATGTCCACCCCGACTGCATTACGCTTGAATTTACGTTACACGTTACGGGGTGAACGGGTAATATTATATACTGCAATCGCGTAATTCCTTTTGTAAGCGTTTTCGTATCGTTTTCATACGTTGTGATATAGCGGTATGTGTTACGCCGATTTGTTCCGCTATCGCTCTGTAACTCATTTCCTCGTAATAGACTTTATGCACCAAATCGCGCCGCTTGTCCGATAGAGTAAGCAACGCTCTATGTACGCGCTCGGCGTTTTCTTTTCGCACGATTTCAGCGAATATATCTATACGCTTGTCCTCAAAGTCTATTCCGTTTTCCATAAGGTAGTACAAAGAGGTATGCCGCCTTGTTTCTTTCCAATGGTTGCGCTTTTCTTGTTGTGATAATTCCAAGTGTATCAAATAAATATCTTCCGTAACCTCGACGGCGTTCGTTGTCCCGTCCACAAATTTATAGATTATTACTTGCATATAGAAAGCCTCCACTTATAAGCACGGCGGCGGCAATATGGAAAGGTTTTCTGATAAAAATTTTTCATATAGCAGCCGCTCGTTTGGAATTTCAAAAATGGATAAAATTTCAAAAATCTCGCGGGAGGACTGCGGCATTTCAAATTGCGACCTTTTTCGCAAGGCATAAAAAAAGCGTTCACGCGGCTAAACGTGAACGCCGTAATTTTATTTAGTTTTTTTTATTGTAATAATCATTGTTCTATGAAAGAAAACCCGCTTTCGATTTTCCGAAAGCAGATTTTTCTTTGGTGCTTTATTTTTTGTTTTGACACACAAGTTTTATTGCTTAATAGACATTTCATTTTTAGGTTTCCGAAAATAATATTTCCATAATAAAAACAGCGCGATAGCGAGATACAGTATAGCAACGCTTATCACAGTGGGTATTGTAAAAGTTGCGGGCGATACGAAACAAAAAGCAACGCTGCAAAAATCGACCAGTATATGAGCAATGACAGCCAACCATAAATTGGTTGACTTTTTATAAATTACACCGAAAATTATTCCTAATGAGATAGTCCAAATAATACGGCATACAATAGTGAGAGCGTTTTGTCCTATCATTCCAAAAATATGACCTATGCCAAACAACGCGGACGAAATAGTAATTGCAATCAGCGTTGAATATTTTGTTTTATGTGCAAACCTTTCGATAATGTTTAACAATAACGCTCTGATATACAATTCCTCGATAATACCAACGCCGATATAATATATAAGCCCTTCAACTATGATTTTTTCAACGGACGGAGTATAATTATAATAGCCGATTAGCCCCAGCGAAAACGCAAGAGCCGAACCGACTGTCAAGATAAGAATAGGCAACCAAAACGAGCGAAAACCGCTTTTGAAATTATTAAAACCTATTTGTCTAAAAAGTTGCGGGCATAAAATTCTTATTGCAATAACGCTAATTGCAATTACAATCCACTGATTTATCATTATGGTAAAAATTACGGGCGTAATATCCGATACGGTTATATCAATGAATAAAACGGCGGGAAAAGCGGTAAAGTCCATCACCGTCATACACACGCAAATCACGATTGCAAAAATGAGTTCTTTTATTGAGATTATTTCCTTTTCTGTTTCCATTGCGCCACCTTTATTGCAATGCTAAAAGTTTATAAGTAAAAAGAAAATAAGTCAATGCACTACAAACCAACTTGCATAAACGCGCTACCAAGTTACAAAAACGGGCTATGAAATTCACAGCCCGTTTACCTTTTATTCAGATTTGTTTTCTTTATCTTTTCGCTTTCTTAATTTTTCTAAATTTTCATTTATTTCATCTGCATCTTGCTTGATTTTTATTATATCTATGACAAAGGCAACAATGAATACGATTACGACTATTAAACATATAATCCATAGTTCGTCAACCTCGCACCAATTAAACAGAAAACTAAACCCGATTACTATGGCAAGCGAATATATAAGCATAACAAGATAATTAAGTATTTGATATTTCATATCTATTTTGTTAATTAAAATAAAACCGATATGCGCCAAAAAATTAGCAAGTAAAATTTCAAGCGGAACGGTAAACCCCATATAAAGACCACCGGCAATAAGAGAGGCAACCGACGTTAAAACAATACTCATAGTAGTTGTCGCAAATGTATTTATAATCAGTTGTTTAATAAAATTAAAAACACGTTTTTTCATAGCATTTTCTCCAACCGTCTTTTTATTGCGGAAATATAGTTCCTTGATATAATTACCTTTTCGCCGTTTTCGAGCAAGGCTTCCATTTTGGAATTAAAAATAGGTTTTACGCTTGCCAACATATTGATATTCAAAATACACGTTTTACTGATTTGTTCAAACCCAAAAGAGTATAATTTTTCGGCGTACTGATATAATTGCAATTCGGCACGATAAACTTTATCTTTCGTATAAATGAAAATACGTTTTTCAACGCTTTCGATATAAAAAATATCTGAAACACGAACAAAACAAATATTTCCGTCGTCATCAAGACAACGGACTGGATTATCAACCGATTTTACCGCGTGTTCTATGCGGTTTACAGTTTCCGACATTTCGGGGTACTCAATTATAACCTCAATATCGTTTTTTATTTTGTTTTCTTTTAACGTGATTTTCATTGTCTTAATTATAGCAAAAATAAGCCTTAAAGTAAAGTTGATATTATGTGTAAACAAAATTGATTATTCGACAATATCACATATTTTTTAACAGCATAAGCAAATAGAGCGATATATTTTCCGTGATATAATTACCGTGTATGATTATATTCTTTTTCGTAAGAATTACATAGTTTTGTTATTCGCTTGTGCTTACCGCCTA
>CAJTJC010000006.1 GCA_910576655.1 uncultured Christensenella sp. | reverse complement strand
CGGTCAGTCGGGGGCTGTTTATGGATTTAGAATTTCACGAAAAACTAAATAAGCACAAAGCCGACGGTAAAAGCTTCGTAACTATTTCACGTCGTGTACGAATCAATGCCATAATCGCTGAATATTATGAACGCTTAGGCGAGGAATATGAGGACTTATTAAAAACACGTGGCGGAATAACTAAGGAATTTAAACCTTTGACAAGTAAACGCGCCGGCAGACTGCTTCGTTGCGGACGGTTTATTGATACAACGCGGTTTAAAGAACTCGGTATTCATAAAATAAACGCTATTAAGCTTTGCGGTGATAAATTTTGCGGTAACTGTCAGAAACGTTTGGCTAACGAGCGTGAACGAAAATACACTCCTCTGTTACAAGAACTTGAACGCTTATTTGACGTCTATCACATAGTATTGACGGTTCCGAACGTTCCCGAATTGTTTCTGACGAAATCAGTCGAGGATATAATCAAAGCCTTTGCGAAACTGATTAAATACGTTAAAGGCGATAAAAAAATCAGAGGTATAAATTTCGGCGGATTTGGATACGTCGGAGCGTTTCGTTCATTAGAGATAACTCACAACGTCAAGCGTGACGATTATCATCCGCATTTGCATTGTATTTTCGTTTTAAAAAAAGGTTTAAATCTGGATCAGCCGAAAGTCTTTACAAACGCATTTTCTTTCAGTAACGGCAGACGCGTAAGTCAATGGAGCGCGTTTGAAGTATTTATTCAAAAGCTTTGGAAACTTTGTTATTCGGGTGAGCGTGTTACGAAATCAGGTATTGACCTGTCGGACGGATATTCCTGTATGGTTAATAGAGCGAACGGAAATTATCATCAAATATTCAAGTACGTGGTTAAGGGTCTATTGGACGACAAGCACGAGCAACAGAGACGAGCAAAAACGGGCAGGATAGACAATGGTTTGACTTATGAGGAATTCCGTGCTTTATACTTCGCGTTGGAGGGCAGGCGAGCAATGCAGGCATACGGTTGTTTTCAGGGTTTAAAATTAGACGAAACGGTATTAACCGATAGCGATAAAACGAACGAAGAGATAAGGGCTATTATCAGCGAATTAAGAAAATACGAACCGGACGAATTTGTGTCTGAAAAACTCGCAACTGTAATTGAAAACATAGTAAAAAATCACGAAATATATATCAGTGCAAAAGATTTAAAAGACGATTTAGAAGGGCTGAAAGAAGAGTAAAAGAGGGTGCACCCCCTTTCCCGACGTCTGGAAAGGATAAAAATTTAAAGAGGTTTGAAATGGATAGAAGTTTTATTTTATTAACTAATAGAGACGATAAAACAAAGGTATTATATGCGATAAATAAAATTATAAGTTTCTTTGTTGACACTGACGGCAGTACGTTTGTTGAAGTAGAAAACGACAAAGGCAACGGTGCTGATATTTACGGTTTTACCGTAGAGGAAAGTATTGAGGAAATAACGTGCTTGTTATCTGAAAGTGGTTTAGCAATTTGTTAAATAAATACGGTGAAAAGGTAAAAGGTGAATGCCTCGTAAAAAGGCTTAAACGGCAAGCCAAGCCGATAAGTAAATAAATTTTTGAGAGGTAAAAAAATGGCAGACAAAAAAAATCTTTTAAGAAAAGGTGAAAACCTTACGTCGCGCTCGAAACGCTATGCACGCGAATTAAAAAACGGTAAAAGCGAAATTACAGGCGCAAAGCTTACAACAGGACAGCGAACGTTTCGCAGCGGCGTTCTGAACGAGCGTTCAATCAGCGCTCAACAGTACAAATTTAATGCAAAAAAGAACGCCCGAAAAAGCGGTGGAAATAAATAAATCGAGAGGTGAAAAAATATGAAAAACTACGAATTAAACAAACATAAAAAAAGCGACAGAGTTAAATGGATAGCCACGGCGGTGGCGTTCGGACTTTTGTTCATATTCATTGCGGGGCTGTGTATGCAGCTCTTTGGCAAGGGTAAATTACAGCCCTCGAATTGGTTTAAAAAGACCGAACAGACAACCCCCGATGGCCCTGAAACGTCCAACGGCGGCGCGGTTATAACTGACGGCGAGAACGTGAGCGACGGCGTACAAATACAGTCAAGGAAGCTTGCTCGTGAGGAATACGCAGAAAACGGTATTTCTCCTGTGGCAGAAACAGCGTTCACGCTCACGGCAATAGTACTTCCCGAAGAAGCCTTTGACAAGTCCGTAGATTGGTCTGTCGCTTGGCAGAACTCAGGCAGTAGCTGGGCGAGCGGAAAGAACGTCAACGACTATTACAGCATAACGCCCACGTCGGACGGTTCGTGTACGGCAAACGCAGTTTGCAAGCAGGCATTTGCCGAACCGGTGATTATCAAATGCAAATTAAGAAAAGCTGATATTTACGCAACGGTCAAGGCGGACTACCTTGCAAAGCTGTTGGATATAGAGTTTAATGCTCCGCCTTATGAGCTCGGTAATTACGGAAGTTATGAATTTTTGTACAGAGCAAATTATTCGATAGGCACTATAACAAACGGTACGCTTACTTTAAAAAGTTTATTTTTGAGTTTCCCCAATGAATTCGGGGAATTAGTTTCGAATACTTATTCTTCCGCTCCTGACGGTCTGTTCGACGACTATTTCGGCAACGATATAATTTACGACGCGGACGAAATTTATCCTTACGGTTCAGCTCAGACAGAGGGCTTTAGCCCTTATTGGACTGATATAATGCAAGTGCCTTCTGATATTTCAACATCTGACAGACTTCGTGCAATGAATATTTTTCATAAAGCGGTTTACGACAAATACGGCAACGGCGTTAAAAGGAATTTTTTGACGTATACGCTTAATTATACCTATACGATAGACGGACAGACGGTGACCGGCGAAAAAGAATATCCTGCGCATTTGGATATTGATATTTACATAGTTGCAAACTCGGTATCGGTCAACCAGACGCAGATAAAACATTAAGGCGGTGACGGGATATGAAAAAGCATAAAACTGCTAAGATTGCTTACGTACTTATCGTTGCTGCGGTTTTGGCTTTATTGCTTTTAGTCGGCGGTTTTATAGCGAAATTTACGAATAACTTCACTTCTGGTTTTAAGACGTTTTACGTCGAGTACGACGGTAAGACTATAACTTCGGATAAGTCGGATATAAGTTTTATCCGAGCAGAACCAAACAGAATCAACGTCGGATATTCATTGGGCTTTCTGAATAAGGAAAAAGGCAATTACGAAGTGGAGGTCTTACCTGACGTAACCGACGAAACGGACTTCGAATATCAGGTGAACGGTAAGAATTATAAGTTTTCGGAGCTTACGGACTTTACGGAGTTTTACAAAATCGAGAAGTACGACGATTATTTCACTTTTACTATGTGGGACAATATAGACAGTATATTGGCTGCAATGTATCACGGAGATAACGTTTCGGGTATTCCAGATCTGAGCAATAAAAACCTGTTAAAGCTTGTGATTTACAACGAAGATAAAACCGTTTCGATAAGTATAAGTTTCAAGCTTATAGTACTCCCGAACGAAATAATAATTTCGCCGGACGGGATACAGCATTAAAGTAGGTGCTATATGAAAAAGACAAAAAAATTCACATACACACTTGCGGCAATAATAGCCGTTATAGTATTTTTCATTTCCTCCTTTGTGGGTGGCGGTGCGGCAATAGTTCACGCCGCCACTTCCGCTAAGGAAGCGTATGAAGCAACAAACGTTTGGGATAATCTCCAAGGCTCAACCATTGCCGGCAACGCCTTTAATATCGAGGACTACCCTTTCAGTGAAAACAGTAAACCGCAGATTATATCTTTTATAGAGTTCGGCTATTCGTACTATGCAAACAAGCAGTCGGATTTCGGGCTATACGTTTACGTATATAACCCTCAGCAAATAGCGTTGGATACGGATAGCGAACGCAACAATGTTTCTTTGCTTATAAACGGTGGCGAGCAGTGGCGGCATTACAGATTAAGGTTTTTAAACTATTCGAATGCGGCAGGCTATGAGGGCAGATTTTATAAGTTTGAAATAACTCTTTCGGACGAAGCTAAAAACGATATATTAAGCGAGCATAAAACAAACCGTGTATATGAAATAGGTGAAATAACTCTTTCATACAAAAACACGGCAACGGCATATCCTGTGGCGCAAAAATATACGTATTCGGGCTTTGCCGAAGGCTATGGTTCGGAGCTTGCAACAAGTGATACGCTTTGCTGTGTAGTGGATAATTTCGAGAGATACATAGAGTTGGACGTCAAACATACGGAATACCGACCTGAGGGCGATTATTACAACGGCGAACAGTCGCAGTTAAACAGTGTATATTTCCGAGTCCCCGAAAAGTTCTTCACGGACTATGGCGAGCTTACCGAAATAGCCTGTGAATGGTATGAATATTTTACAAGACCATTGCTCGTATCCAACGACAAACATACTGTTGATGCAATAAATTCTTTGTATGGACGCGTAACCCGTATGTTACCGACAGACGAATACTACTTGTTTATGGTATTTTGGGAAAATTTGAAATCAAATTGGTTTCAGTACTCTCAACAAGATACCGTTACATCAAATTACGATTATACGGGCAAATGGTATAAATTTGATTTCTTGTGGGGTGGAGAAATAGATTTTAATGACAGCAATTTCTTTCCTGGCTATGCCGCGGCGTTTTACTCAAAAAATTTAGATTTAAACAGCGTTGATAATGCTGTTTCGGGTGATACAGTATTAGAACGTTTAAGAGAACATAGCGAGCATTGGGAAGGTGGTAAAATTCTTGACAGATATTGTGAAGTTATGTTTGAAAAATACGTTCAGGACGGATATAATCGCGGCTATAACTACAAGTCTATAAAGAATACGGATAAAATGGAAATTTTTTGGAATACACTTAAAACGAAATCGCTTTGGCAGAAAATGTTCGGTAGTGACGTTGAAGTCGATACTCATTATGAAGAGCTTGAAGCAATAAAGGTCATAGAAGATAAGGACTTAACGGGTTCAAACGACGAGATTTCGGAAAACCTGCGTATCAATAAAGGTGACGTAACAAAGCTTTCGGCTGAATACGCTAAGGCAAAACTGAAAAAAGAAAGGCTTGTTTTGTTCCGTTACAGTACCACGAAATATATGTGTGCTCCTAGTGTGTTTGCTCGCTGTGATGGCTCTGAAATAGACAGCGGAACCTCGGACGGTGAAATACTTGCTAACGATTGCTATTATCTTTGGAAAGATAAAAATTGGAACTGTTACACGGTGCAGGAAACTGTATATCTCGATTTCGATATAATCTCTCTGACTTATACGAATGACGACGTGGAAACGATAATTCCTGTGGTAATGTCGCCTATGGATATAGCAGGCGATTTAACTCCGCCGCTGAAAGATCCAACGAGCGACGGCAGTGGCTGTAACGGAGTGAATTGGAAACTCATTTTCGGCGTTGTAGTACTTGTAGTCGTTCTGATATTAACCTATCCGTTATGGAGTCATTTAATAGGATACGTCCTCGACGCTGTTATTTGGTTAATTACGCTTCCGTTCAGGGCGATAGGCGCGTTATTTAAAAAGAAAAAGGAATAAACGGTAAGGTGAATGAAAACGTTTTGCAGGTATTTATTAATCGATATACAAACAGGCTTTGCTTTATGCGCAGGTGAAAAGTATAAAGACTTCAATAATTCAACTATGCGCTATATAAACAACGGTACGTTTCGCTTTGGACTGTTTCGCCGTAAAATAACTGAATATTTCAGAACGTTAGAAGTTAAAGGTCGTGAATGCGTAATCGTTTATTGGCTTAATGCTCCTGCTGTTAAAGAGATTGGTTTCGCTTATTTGTTTAATAACAGATATTATTTGCGTGAAAAGGAATATTTTCCGAAAGAGTTTTTTTGCGGTGATATTGTTGGACGTTTAGGTGTTGACTATGAAAACTATTAAACGGTTACTGATTTTTGTATTAATTCTTGCGGTCGCATTTACGATAGGCTATTTCGTATATACGGGGGTTAAGGTATGAAAAAAGAATTTTTAAAAAAAATGCGAATGTGCAGAATTTTTAACTGAAAGAGTAAAGCAACGTAATAAAGAGATAGAAAAAATTGCTTATGCTTTGGATAATGCTCTGTGTGTTATAGACGATAAAGATTTTGACGAACTTTTATTGAATATTGCGCGAGTAATGTATTTTTATGGGTGTAGATTTAAGGGAAATGAAGAAAAAAATTAATTACCGTCATATCATTTGCATAGGTATAACGCTCGGCTTTATTGCTTGCAGTGTGTTTGTGTTCCCGAACGCTCTCGGTAGAATTATCGAGGGCGGACGGGACCTCGGTCTTTCTGTCGCTTTCTACTTCTGCGAAATGTTCGGTATCGAATACGGCTTTACTCCGACGGTAACAGAGCTTCCGAAATTTCCGTTCTTCCCGTCGTACAGCGGTGACAGTCCGACAACTACTCTTCCGGAAACGTTTACCGGCTTTAAATCGAACTTCGTGCTGTATTGGCAACTATGGATAAACGAGGATAACTTCTTCGGCTATTTGTCAGTCGTAGGCAACGTATTGTACAAAGTAGCCTTGATAGTGACTGTATTAATACCTTTTATATTAATTGCCATAGTGGTTTTCAAGCGGTATTTAAAGCGCCAAAACAACGATTACAATACCGACAGCAAGCCGTTGAAAGCGTTCAGGAAAATCGTTCACTGCACGTATAGACCTGTAAAATTATGGTTAAGTGATTTAATATATTTTATCCGCGAAAACAGATTTTACAAAAGGGCTTGGCTATTGATATGGCTGTATAATTTCAACGCTCTGACTATGCTTGTTGAATTTATAGCTTATTATTTTTATTTTGCAATGTCTTTCGACGTCGTAAACCTTTATATACAGTTTTACAAACTCGCGCTCGATTTATGGGCTGTAATAGACTTTATTCCGTTGTGGGTGTGGTTTATATTAGGCTATTTCGTATTGAACGCTATAAGTATCAAGATTGCGTATTTACGGCTTTATCACAACGAATGGCGTAATTGCGGTTTCATAAACGAGCGCGGGGTCGTCACTATCTGTTACGGTGCAATGGGCGTAGGAAAGACAATGCAAATAACGGATATGGCTCTTTCAACGGAAGTTCAGTTCCGGAATACGGCTTTTGAAATTATCCTCGAAACGGATATGAAATTTCCGTATTTCCCCTGGATAGAATTTGAGTTGCGTTTGAAATGGGCAATGCAAGTGCGTACAGTCCACGATTTGCCGTCCTGTCGGAAATGGGTTCGGCAAATGCGTGATATGTGGTGTAACGATCCGTATGATAAATCGTTACTGTTTAACTACGATTTCGAACGTTACGGCTTAACGTACGACGATAAACTTAAAGTCACGGATATATGGACGGCGTTGGAAGATTACGCCTGCGCGTATTTTATTTATACCGTTCAGACGTCTTTGCTTATATCGAATTACAGTGTTAGGGTAGATAGTTTAAAAGCGGATATCGGCAATTTTCCGTTATGGGATACAGATTTCTTTAAGCGCGACAGCCGTCTGATAGACAGTTACAGCCGGCACGCTCATATCCTCGATTTCGATATGCTCCGCTTAGGTCGGCAAATGCTTAAAGACAACCCTAATAGAAACGCTTTCGGCTTCGGAGTTTATATCATATCCGAAATAGACAAGGAACGTAAAAACACGCCGGCATTAACCGATGTACATAGGAATGACAAGGATAATAATGGAGAAATAGTCTGCAACCAAAAAAACGATTTATTTGATGTAATGCTCAAAATGAGCCGCCACGCTTGCGTTGTCGCAAACCGTGTATTTGTAAAGGTCTATGCCGATTTACAACGCGATAGCGATTTGGGTGCAGTTTCAAGAGAGTTGGGCGAAATAATCGATATCAAGGACAAAGGCGATATGTCGTTGTTACTGCCGTTTTTTGCTCCGTTCCGTATCTTCGATTTCCTGTTCGGTTGGCTGAAAAACAGGTTCGTGAATTTCTATACGCAGTATAGGTTTAACCGCGCAGATAATACTTTGCTCTTGTATCTGATTAAAGGCATAACGGCGAAATTAAGCAAGCATTGCGAGGGAGTACATAATACTTTCAGTTCGCAGACCTTGCATTTGGAAGTAGAACGCGGTTCGCGCGAGGGTGAAGTTAAAAAGGCTAAGTATTACCGTATGCCGAAAAAGATTTACAGCAAGCGTTTTTCCACTGACTGCCTGAGCGGTATATTCGAAACCCGTGCGCAGGCGAATTGTGTCGGTATAGACGATTTAAAGGAATATGCCGACATTATGGCTACGGCTGACGAATTGGGCTTGCAGAACGCCCATTTCCAAACAGAAATAAACGCGCTCAGCGGCGCGGAATAAAGGTGATTTATGAGTAAGAGGAATAGACCTAAATTTCATTGTAAGAACGAAGCCCAAAAGCGAGCGATTAAAGCAAGCTATGCAAAGAAAGCGGCGCAAACGAATAATCATTTTCAGCGGCATTTTCGCAAGTTTCATAGTAAAGAAACTACGGGGCATCCGCAATATGTTTATGGCGAAAATGGAAAAGATTATAAAGCTTTGGGAATTACAGAAAGTCCTATTACCAACGGAGTAAACAATATACCGTTGATTATAAACCCTGAACCGAATAGTAACAAGTCTGCGTACATATTACCGAAAACAAATTTAATTAATAAAGGTGTTCGTAATGAAAAGTTGAAAGGTTGGAAAATTTCAAACGCAGATAAGCAGACTGTTCAGAAAGTAATTGACGATAACGAAAATCCCCGTAAATAATTACGGGGCAAAAAAAATAAAAGGTTGGGGGCACTGAAACTTAATTCATTCTTCCGCAACGTTCAAGCCTATTGGCGAACTAACAACCTTTTATGTAAACAGTATAAGCAATTTCAACAATAATGTCAAACAAAATTACGACATTAAAATAAAACTGAAATATAAACCGCCGTGGCGGTGTGGGTTGGGGCTTCGTGGTAAGGGGAAGTCCGCCCGAAAATCGGGCGAATTGATTTTATAACAAAGTAGATTTTAAGCTCTCTAATTTTTTAATTAATTCTGTTTCCTTTTCTATATCTTCTTGCATTGCGTCTATAAAATCGGTATCTTTCGGATTGATATTTTGTATTATGAGTTTGGTATTTTTTATATCGCACTTACAAAGTGAAATTAAATCTAATATTTCTGAATATGTGAATTTTATCATTTTAGCTCCTTTCAATTTTCAATAGAACTTTCAAGGTTCGATATACAATCGTCAAGACAACTGCAAGCCTCTTCTAAGTTGCATATAGCTTCCTCTGAGTTTTCGCTCCTTGCGCTATATTGTAGGTTTTCGGGCATATTGTCGTAATAGTCCTGTTCTTCTTGCAATACTTCGTCAAGTTCTTCTTTTAAGTCTGATACTTTCTGCATTAATTCAGATATTTGTTTTCTACGTTGTTTATTCATTTTTTAAACTCCTTTAAAATTTAGTTAAATCGAATATGTATTCGGGATAAGTACAGTAACCGCTTTCGCCAAATCTACCCGTAGGTTTTGCAATTTGATTATCTTGTAAAAACTTTTCAATTTTCAAGAAACCGTAATTATTAGTATCGACAAATGCGGTTACAGTTTTATCGCCACTTATAGGATAGTTGATATTTACTGTAATAGTTGCGAACGGTTCGCCGTCCGGTACGGTGAGCTCCTGAACGGCTAACCGTCCGTTATTCATATAGGTTTTTGCAATAAGTTTAATTTCGTATGTATCACCGAAGCATTTGATATTATAAGTTTTCATTTTTACTCCTTTCCTTCGGACATATGCCGCCGACGGTCGGCGTTTCGTCGTAATTTTCAACGACTCATCGGGCGGACTGTTCAGTTGCCTTTTAATTTTTGCGCAAGTTGTCTATAAAACTGTTCACCCCTACGATAAAAATCAATTTGCGCAATTTGTACTTCTGTTAAATGTCCTAAACGGTCTATCTTGTCGGCTTTAATTTGCAAATCAATCGCTTTAAGCATAGCAAGCGCAACCGCCTTTTCTTGTTCGATTTCGTTCAATTCAATAGTCATTTTTATCACCTCAAATTTTATTTTCAGGCGGATATGCCGCCGCCCGTCGGCGTTGCTGTCTGTTCAGACGGGTACAAGTTCGTAGCCGTTTTTCTTTGCGTATCTCTCCGCGCCTTTTGCCGTTTTCCAGTTGGGCGCATAATGGAGAGGGTAACGCTTTGTTATATTTCCGTTCTGTTCAAGTCTGATAAGCCCGAAAAATTGCCCGCTTTGTCCTTTGTTATAAACTGCAATTTGTACTTTCATTTTGTTTTATCTCCGTTTTTTATTTTTGGGCGGATATGCCGCCGACGGTCGGCAAGTGGTTTATATTGTGCCGTAGTCGTATATATCGTTAAAATAACATTGCTTTGCAATTTTTTGCCCGACAATATGTTTTAGTTGTTCTATTGCTTCTTCTGTCGTTTTTGCAATTATTTTGATTTCGTATAAATATTCGTATGTATCTTCGTTTTGAAGAGGGCGTTTCATATTCCAACCGAATACAAATTTTTTCATAATGCACCATCCACGCAATAAATATCATTTTCGACTTTAAAGCATTTAGCAAATTTGACTTGCGGAGGCAGTTCGGAAATTTTGTTTTCGCCCGTGCAACTCAAAAAACCGTAACCATAATACGCCCATTTAATAATGGCGTCGGGTGTCTTGTTCTCTTTCTTCAATAAGTTGTTTAAAGTAATTGTCCTCATAAGTTACCTCTTTAAAATTTATTTGCCCGTATAGCCGATAGCACAGCTTTTTGTTTTAATACCTTTTGTAATGAACTTGCAGTTCTATTGCTTGAATAGGGAAAAGTTTATCGTTTGCTCTGTCTATCGGCTGTATTGTTTCAAGTATGCAATTTTCGTTTGGGTCAACAAAAACAATATTTTCATATCCGTCAATTTCAATAATCGCATAATTGCTTTCGTCTGTTAAACCGTACATACTGATATTTAAGTGTTTGCTTTCAACTTCCCATAATAAATGCGGTCTTAAATTTGTGATTGCTCTCTTGTCAATGGCTTGTGCTTTGTGCGGTTTAATTGTCAAATTTGTTATGGAAATCATAAAAACTCCTTCGGGGTTTCCGCCCCCTGCAAAATAATCTCTGAAGGCGGCTCAACCCGTTCTCACTCCGTAAAACAATGCGTTAGGGGGTGAGGGAGCGCCGAGGCGCGCCTTCAACTCCTTACGCAGGGCGCACGGAGTGTAAAATTAAAATGCAAGGAGGAATTAAAAAAATCATACCTGACGGTGGAGATTTTTGCTTGCAAAAATACAACCGCTCGATAGCATAAGCAGGTATAAAAAGAAATGCTATTATCGGAGTTTTTTTAAGCATTCCTTGTATTTTAATTAAAATACTCTTCACCGCATAAAAGCAGGAAAGAGTAAAAGAAAATAAAGGGGCGATTGAGGAGCGGGTGAAAAGCGGTTTAGCGTTCCCCGCCCTCAACGCCCCTTACGGAAAAGAAAGAAAAGAGGAAGAGTGCACCCCCTTTCCCGACGTCGGGAAAATAAAAAAGTCCGCAATATAAATTGCGAACGAAAGAACTGTATATTAAATTTTAAGAATTAAAGGCAAAATCGGCAAAAAATCGGTTGGGTAAAAGTTGGGTTAAATCAAAAAATGTGTTAAAATGTAATAAATAGTAAAGCAAGTAAAATTACAAAATAACAATAAAAAAGCGGTTAAATAAGCCGTTTTTAGCCTATTTCACCGCTTTTTCTAAGTTTTTGGTGCGGACGAAGGGACTTGAACCCCCACGGTTGCCCACAGGAACCTGAAACCTGCGCGTCTGCCAATTTCGCCACGTCCGCAAAACAAAAAAATTATAATGTATATTGTAAACTTTGTCAAGCAATACCTTGTAATTTTTTATTCATTATGTTAAAATTTAACTGTAATTACAGGTATACCCGATGAAGAAAAAAGCGAAAAAGCTTTCGAAAGCAAAACTTTGGTCAATAATATCGTTGTGTGCTGTCGCGTTGATTGCCGCCGCGATATTTATTACCAACGCATTTATTCCCGTCAAATATCTTGCGGGCTATCTCGTTTCGGGCAAGCGTGCCGAAATAGGCGTAATGCGTGTAAGCTTCGTGGACGTCGGATACGGCGACTGCACAATCGTCGAGCTTCCCGACGGCAAAAATATGCTTATAGACGCGGGCAACGGCAGGTATTCGAACAATTCGAAAGTAATTAAAGAGCTTAACAGACGAGGCATAGACACTGTTGACTATCTCGTTTGTTCGTCGGTAAATAACGAGCATTGCGGCGGTCTTTCCGAAATTATAAAATATAAAAGCGTCAAAAGCGTATTTATGCCGTATTGCAAAAACAAGTACGTAACCGACGGATTTCGCAGGTTTTACGACGGCGTTAAGTCAAGCGGTGCGGAAATTATTTACAGTCAATATAATGCGGGTGCGAAAGCGGACGATTATTTTTTTACCTTTCTTTCGCCGTCGGTAATCGGTCTTGAAGGCGGCGAGTATTCTCAACTGAACGAAAATCCGACGGCGTCTGCGCGAAACAACAGCTCTGCAGTGATTTGGCTGGAATTCGGCGAAACTGCGTTTTTGTTTACGAGCGACGTAGAAGCGGCAGTCTTAAATTCGGTTGCGCTTTCTTACGAAATAGCGGGAAAAGATTATCCCGCAGCGCTTGAAAAATGCAAGATAGTGCAGGTTGCAAATCACGGAGGCGAGACTTCCGCGTGCGCCGCGTTTTACGATGCAATCAGCCCCGAAGCGGCGGTGATTTCCGTCGGTGATAACGGCGCGGCGTCCGTTAATGTGCTGTCCGACGTTATAAACAGCGTAGGCGAAAATCTTTACAGAACCGACGAACTTGGCACCGTCACGGTCGAGGTTACGCAGTCGGGATATAAATTTAATCGAGGTAACGTATGAAGCTTACAACGGCAGGCGAGTCGCACGGCAAAGCGCTCGTGGGAATAATGGAAGGATTACCCGCGGGGCTTGAAATAAATATAGACGAGATAGACGAATACCTTGCTTTGCGTCAAAGCGGATACGGTAGGGGCGGCAGACAGAAAATCGAACGCGACAGGGTGGAAATTTTAAGCGGCGTGCGCAATCTTGAAACGCTGGGAAGTCCGCTTGCTTTCAGCGTGGCAAATTCCGACTACGAAAACTGGCGCGAATGTATGGCGCCCGAGGGGTGCGATACTTCCCGAAAACGGCTTACTGCGGTTCGCCCGGGTCACGCCGATTTGACGGGGCTTAAAAAGTACGGACACACCGACGCTCGCAACGTACTCGAACGCGCGAGCGCGCGCTCGACAGCGACAAGCGTCGTCGCGGGTACTGTCGCAAGGCAATATCTCAGAACACTCGGCGTGGAGGTGTCCGGCTACGTCAGGAGTGTATGCGGCGTTAAAGATAATAACGAATATAAGTTCGGCGAGCTTGCGGCGGCAAAGGCTAATCCTTTGTTTATGCTTGACGGCTCGGCAGAGGCAATCGAGCTGATAGACAAGCTCAAAGCCGAAGGCGATACTGCGGGCGGCGTAATAGAAATCCGCGTAAAAGGACTTAAAAGCGGCTTCGGAAGCTGTATGCAAAACGATGCGAAGCTTGACGCTCGGCTCTGCGGCGCGCTGATGGGAGTGCAGGCAATAAAGGGCGTGGAGATAGGAATGGGCTTCGGCGCTGCGAATATAAGCGGAAGCCGCGTCCACGACGAAATTTTTTACGACGGCGGTTTTTACCGCAGGACGAACAACGCGGGCGGTATCGAGGGCGGAATGTCAAACGGCGAGGAAATAGTGATACGCGCGGCAATGAAGCCGATACCGACGCTTATGAAAGGTTTAAAAACCGTTGATTACGTTACTAAACAGCCCGCAGTTGCTGCGGCAGAGCGCAGTGACGTGTGCGCGGTTTGCGCTGCGGAAATCGTGCTGGAAAGCGTAACGGCGTTCGTAATCGCAAACGCCGTGTCCGAGCGGCTGGGCGGCGATAATATGTCCGAGGTAATAAAAAGATACGGTGAGCTGATATGACGGATATTTTATTGAATACGTCGTCTTGTAAAAGCGTTATTCATTGCGGAGAGGGGGCGTTCTCAAAATATGCTCTGTTGCTTGGCGGGCAGAAATTTGTAGTAACCGACGGCAACGTATACGCGATTTACGGAAAGCTTATCGAAGAGTATTTTAACGGTTGCGGGCTTTACGTTTTGCCTGCGGGCGAGAAAAGCAAGACGTTTTTCTATCTTGCCGATATTCTCGGCGCAATGGCGGAAGCGGGGCTTAAACGCAGCGGTACCGTAATTGCGTTCGGCGGCGGGGTTGTAGGCGATATTGCGGGACTTGCCGCTTCGCTTTATATGCGCGGTGTCAACGCGGTTCAGATACCTACGACGCTGCTGTCGCAGGTGGACAGTTCGGTCGGAGGAAAGACGGCGGTCGATTTTAAAAATATAAAAAACCTCGTCGGCGCGTTTTATCAGCCGAGCGAAGTGATAGTCGACCTTATGTTTTTGAAAACCTTGCCGCCGCGTGAAATCAGATGCGGGCTCGGCGAGATTATCAAGTACGCCGCGCTCGACAAGAGCATTTTCTCAAAGCTATTAAAAGAGTATGATATTTTCAATCTCGATTTTCTCGGTTCAATCGTTCCCGCCTGCATAAGGCACAAGGCGCGCGTGGTTTCCGCGGACGAGCGCGACGTCAACGGTATGCGCAAAACGCTCAACCTCGGACACACCACGGGTCACGCGGCAGAGCTGTATTACCGCAGAAAGTCGCACGGCGAGTTCGTGCTTATCGGTATGTATTACGAGATGTATATTGCCGAAAAGCTGAAAATAGGGGATGGAGAATATTACGCGAGATTAAGGCAGCTTATAGAACGCGCGGTTAAAATTCCCGCGTACGCAGATATTGAAAAGGCTGCCGAGTTCGCTAAAATGGACAAGAAAAATACGGACGAAAGCATTTCTCTTATTGTGCCGATGCGCGAGGGGGAAAGCACCGAATTAAAGCTGAGCTTTGACGAATACGTTCGTCTGTTAAAGGAAGTAAATCAATGAGGCTTGCGGTTATCGGTAAAGACGTTTCGAAGTCTTTAAGCCCCGAAATTCACAACTTTGTCGCGCAACGTTCGGGAAACGGCCTGACCTATGAAAAGGTATCCGTACCCGAAAACGAATTTGCGGCAAGCATGGAAAAATACTTTAAGGAATACGACGGCTTCAACGTTACTATTCCGTATAAGCTTAATATAATACCGTACCTTAAAAGCGTTCAGGGCGACGCGCGTGTTTTCGGCGCCGTCAATACAGTGAGGGTAAGCGACGCTTCGGGGCACAATACCGACGGGCTGGGTTTTATGCTTATGCTCGATAACGGCGGAGTAAAGGTCTGCGGCAGGGATATTCTGCTGCTCGGCGCGGGCGGCGCGGGCAGAAGCGTTGCAAAGAAGCTTGCGGATGCGGGCGCGCGCGTGTACGTTTACGATAAGCACGCTGAAAGCGCGAAACGCATTTCCGAGGAATTCCGCGAGGTTACGGCGATAGACCGTCTGTCGCCGAAGCCATATTATGCGGTGATTAACGCTACGGGCATAGGTATGCACGCTACGGAGGGGATTTCACCGCTCGGCGAGGATATGCTTTCGCTTTGCGAGGTCGCCGTAGACTTGATTTACGAGCCCGCAAAAAGCGAGTTTTTACGGATTGCCGAAGGATGCGGAAAGCGAATAATCAACGGACTGGCTATGCTGTTTTATCAGGCGTATTACGCGCAGTGCATTTTTTTTAATAAGCGTGCGGACGGAGACGAAGCAAAACGGCTGTTCAATTTATATACGGAGGGTAGAAAATGAGACTGTTATTTATAAACGGTGTAAATCTTAATATGACTGGGCTGCGTGAAAAGGACGTATACGGCGCGCAGACCTTGGACGAAATCAATTACGAGATAGTAGAGCATTTCAGCGAGGACAGCTGCGAATTTTACCAGAGCAATAACGAGGGCGATATTTGTACCGCCATTCAGTGCGCGGAAGGCTTCGACGGCATAATTTTGAACGCCGGAGCGTTTACGCATTACAGCTACGCTATCCGCGACGCTATCGCGTCGGTCGGCACGCCCGTCGTCGAGGTGCATATGTCCAACGTGCACGCCCGTGAAGAGTTCAGAAAAAAATCGGTGCTGTCGGAGGTGTGCAAGGGTGTAATCTGCGGCTTCGGCAAAAACAGCTATATTCTGGCTGGTGAAAGCTTTAAGCTATGAGTACGTTTCTAATCGGTATGCCGGGAAGCGGCAAAACGACGGTTATAAACTTGTATGAAAGTATTTGTAACGAACAAATTTACGATACCGACGCGTTTATTACAAGCCGTCACGGCGATATAGGCGCGATATTTTCCGAATACGGCGAAGAGTATTTCCGCGAACTCGAAACCGAGGCGATACGCGAAATTTGCAGCTACGGCGACGACGCGTTCGTTTCAACCGGAGGCGGCGCCGTATTGCGGGAAGAGAACGTGCGACTTTTTAAAAAGCACGGCGATATCGTATATCTGAGAGCAAAGTTAGAAACGCTTTTAAAAAGGCTTGAAGGCGACGCTTCGAGGCCGCTGCTTTCGGGTGACAGAAAAGAGCGGCTTACCAAATTATACGAAGAGAGAGCGCGGATATACGAACGCGTTGCGGATTTTATCGTCGATACCGACGGCCTGACGCCGCGCGAGGTTCTGCAAAAAATTTTTATGTGTAGAGAGGAAGCAATATGAAGACCGTGCTGGTAACGGGCGGAACGAAGGGAATAGGCAAGGCGATTGCCCTTGAATTTTTAAAGCAGGGCTGCGAGGTGGTTTTAAATTACCGTAACGACGAGCGCAGCGCGCTTGCCACGCAGGAGGAGTTCAATATGCTGGGCTACTGCCCCGTGCTTATGCGTGCCGACGTTTCTGACGAGGCGCAGGTGCGGTCTATGTTCAGGGAATATTTTTCAATTTACGACACGCTTGACGTGCTTGTGAACAATGCGGGAATTTCGCTTATCCGCGTTATTCAGGATACTACTCTTGCAGACTGGAACAAAATTTTCGCCGTGAATATGAACGGCGCGTTTTTATGCTCGCGTGCGGTTGCAGACAGAATGATAGGCAACGGCGGCGGGTGCATAATCAACGTGTCGTCGATATGGGGCGAGGTAGGCGCAAGCTGCGAGGTTGCGTATTCGGCTTCCAAGGGCGCGCTGATTGCGTTTACCAAGGCGCTTGCAAAGGAGCTTGCTCCGTCCAAGGTGCGCGTAAACTGCGTCTCGCCGGGCGTTATCGATACGCAGATGAATTCCGATTTGACGGGCGACGAAATGGAACAGCTTGTCGCGCAGATTCCAATGGGGCGCATAGGCAATCCCGAAGAGGTTGCAAGGGCGTGCGTGTATCTGTCGGATGCGGAATACGTAACGGGCGAGGTGCTTTCCGTGGGCGGCGGCTTCGGAAAATAAAAGGGGCGGGTAAATCCGCCCCTTTTTACAATATTCGCTAAAAAAAAGGAAAAAAAAGTTTTTTTTCGTATCTATTGTGTAATGAAGGAATTTTTAGTAAAGGAAAAAACATATCAAATCGAAAAAGCGTTTCTTTCCCCGTACGCTACCTTTTCCGAAAAAAGCAAGGGAAGGGCGCGCGAGGAAGAGCCCTGCGCAATGCGCACGGACTTTCAGCGCGACAAGGACAGGCTTATCTATTGCAAAGCTTTCAGACGGCTGAAAAACAAGACGCAGGTTTTCTTTTCGCCTCAGGGCGACCATTACATAACGAGGTTAACCCACACTCTTGACGTAGCGCAGATTTCGCGCAGTATAGCCCGCGCGCTGTCGCTCAACGAGGACCTTGCCGAGGCTATCGCGCTCGGTCACGATTTGGGGCATACGCCGTTCGGACATAGCGGCGAAAGAATTCTCAACAGTTTAAGCCCGTTTAAGTTCGAGCATAACGTGCAGTCGCTGCGCGTTGTGGACGTGCTTGAAAAGGACGGTAAGGGACTCAACCTTACGTTTGAGGTGCGCGACGGTATCTTAAACCATAAAAAGAGCGGCAAGCCTTGTACGTTAGAAGGGAAATGCGTTTCCCTTGCGGACAGGATAGCCTATATCAATCACGACATAGAGGACGCGGTGCGTGCCGATATTCTTTCCTACAACGACATTCCCAAGGAAATAGTAGAGGTGCTCGGCAATTCTTCGAAGGAGCGCATCAACACCGCGATTACTTCCATATACAGGAATTCATACGGTCAAAGCGACGTAAGAATGGACAGGGAAGTGGAAAAAGCGAGCGAGAGACTGCGTTCGTTTATGTTCGAAAGGGTTTACCGCAGCAGCACGGCAAAGAGCGAGGAGGAAAAGGCGGAGCGTATGCTCACCCAAATGTACCGCTACTTTATCGAGCACTGCGACAAAATGCCCGAAACGTACGTATCTTTGCTTAAAGATTACCCGCGCGAGCAGGTCGTTTGCGACTATATTTCGTCTATGACCGACACCTACGCGGTGTATATGTTTAACGCGATATTCGTACCAAAAGGCTGGAATTTCTCCGACTGATTTTTATGGCGACTGCACTGCAAGAGTTTTTGATAACTTTAAAGGAAAAACTTAATATTATAGAGGTTGCGGGCAGCTACGTTACTTTGGACAGGCGAGGCGGAAGCTATTGGGCGTGCTGTCCGTTTCATCATGAAAAAACTCCGTCGTTCGCAATCAACGAGGCGGACCAGTACTATCACTGCTTCGGCTGCGGCGAATCGGGCGACGTAATTAAATTCGTTCGCGAAATGGAAAATATCGATTTTATGGACGCCGTCAAGCTGCTTGCCGAGCGGGCGGGGCTGCAAATGCCTCAGACGGGCTTCGACAATCAGAAAACAGCCGAACTTAAAAGAAAGCGCGACACGCTGTTGAAGATTATGAACGATTGCGCCCATTTTTACCTCGATAACCTCAATTCTGGCAAGGCGGACGAGCATATCGAATATATTCTGAAAAGACAAATACCTTCCAATCTGGTTCGCAGCTTCGGACTTGGCGCAAGCCTCAACTTCAACGATTTGCCGAGGTTTCTGCTGTCCAAGGGATATTCCAGGCAGGACATTCTCGACAGCGGAACGGTGAACGAGGTCAACGGCAGGCTGTCTGACGCACAGGGCGGAAGACTGATTTTTCCCGTCATAAACGCTATGGACGAGGTCGTGGCGTTCGGCGGCAGGGTGCTGAAAAAGACTGATTTTGCAAAGTATAAGAACACGAAGGAAACCGTGCTGTTCAATAAAAGCAAGACCCTTTATAATATAAACCTTTTAAAAAGGCTGAGAAAAACCCAAACTATAAAGGAAGTAATTATCGTCGAAGGGTATATGGATACAATATCCCTGTATCAGGCGGGCTTTAAAAACGTGGTGGCCAGTATGGGCACTTCGCTTACTCAGGAGCAGGCGCGGCTGATAAAGCGATATGCAGACAACGTGTTTATAAGCTACGACGGCGACGGCGCGGGGCAAAAGGCGAATATGCGCGGGCTTGAAATTCTCAAAGACGAGGGGCTTAACGTCAGAGTGGTTCCTCTGCCGGAAGGGCTTGACCCCGACGACGTGATAAAGCAGCGCGGACCCGAGGGGTACAGACAGTGTCTCGATTGTGCTATGCCGTTAATCGATTACAAGCTTTCGGTGCTTGAAAAGGGTTACGATATGTCGCACACCGACGAAAAACGCAAATTCGTCAGCGACGCAATCAAGATAGTCCGTACCGCGGACAGCGCTGCGGAGCAGGAGGAGCTGCTTAAAAACCTGCGCGACAAGACGGGTATTACCTACGAATCGCTCAGCCGCGATTTGCAGTCGGCGCCCGTTAAAGAGCCTGCCGCGCCCAAGAGCGAAACCGTAAGAAAGGACAATTCCTCGGTTACGGTCAAAGCTTCGCGTTTTGTAATAGCCGCATATCTTTTCAATGCGAAGTTTGCGGAGGAGGATATTTCGGGTATACCGTTTTGCGACGACGTTCACTCGATTATCGCAAATTATATAAAATCGAAAAAGCTGCTCGAAGAGCGGGTGCAGCCCGCCGAGCTGTTCGAATTTTTCGAAGAGAACACGCCCGAATACGACGAGCTTTGCCGAATACTCGATTTCAGCGACGGCAGACTCGACGGACAGGTCAACGAAGATTATTTTTACGACTGCATTAAAAAACTGAAAATTTACGATTTGGACAAAGCGATTGACGCGCTACGCGCGCAAGCGAAAAACGAAAGCGATGTCGCGTCTGCGCGCCGCATATTGAACGAAATTAACGAACTTATCCAACAAAAGGAAAAATTGAAGAGCGGAGATAGAAAATGAGTTTATCCGAACAGAAGCTGAACGAAATATTAAAACAGATTATCGACACCTACGGCGTTAAGGGAAGTATTACCACCAACGCGCTTTGCGACATAATGGAAAAGTACGAGACCACGCCCACGCAGATGGATTTCGTATACAAATCTATTGCCGAGTCGGGAATTCAGATAATCGACGAAACCGAGCGCGACAGAGAGCTTTACGAGCAGGCGCTTTTGGACATAGGTCTTGACGACCCCGTAAAGATGTATCTTAAAGATATAGGCAGAGTGCCCCTTCTTTCGACCGACGACGAGATTGAGCTTGCCCGCAGAATACAGGACGGCGACGAAACGGCGAAGAAAAAGCTGTCGGAAGCCAACCTCAGGCTTGTCGTCTCTATTGCTAAAAGATACGTAGGCAGAGGCATGCTGTTTCTCGATTTAATTCAGGAAGGCAACCTGGGACTTATGAAGGCGGTGGACAAGTTTGACTATCAGAAGGGCTTTAAATTTTCGACCTACGCAACCTGGTGGATAAGGCAGGCGATAACACGCGCCATTGCCGACCAGGCAAGGACTATCCGTATTCCCGTGCACATGGTTGAAACTATAAACAAGCTTACCCGCGTATCGCGCGTGCTACTGCAAAAGCTCGGCAGAGAGCCGTCGCCCGCAGAAATTGCGGAAGAGATGCACATAAGCGAGGAAAGGGTGCGTGAAATTCAGAAAATAGCGCAGGACCCCGTTTCCCTCGAAACGCCAATCGGCGAGGAAGAGGACAGCCACCTCGGCGATTTTGTCGAGGACGAGTCGAGCGAAACTCCCTCCGACCGCGTTTCTACTACCATGCTTAAAGAGACGCTGCTCGTCGTGCTCAACAGCCTTACTCCGAGAGAGGAAAAGGTTTTGCGCCTTCGCTACGGCGTCGACGACGGCAGGCCCAGAACGCTCGAAGAAGTGGGAAGGGAATTCAACGTCACGCGTGAGCGTATCCGCCAGATTGAGGCAAAGGCTTTAAGAAAGCTCAGACACCCGTCCCGTTCGAAGCATCTGCGCGATTTCCTCGATACCTGATGGACAGATTACAGCTGCTTTGTTCGTACCTCGGCGCCTGCGAAAGCTTTGCAGACGTGGCGTGCGACCACGGCTACGTCGCCGAATATATGTTGAAAAACGGTCTTTGCAGGCGCGCAGTCGTTTCCGATATTAGCCCTAAGTGCTTGAAAAAAGCCGAAGTGCTGCTTGAAAAGTATATATCGTCGGGACAGTGCCGCGCGGTTTGCTGCGACGGCTTGACGGGAATAGACCGCAATACCGATTGCGTAACGGTTGCGGGCATAGGCGGCGAAGAGATAATTAAGATACTTTGCGATGGATTTATACCCAAATCTTTCGTGTTCCAGCCCATGAAGAACGCCGACGCGTTGCGCGGTTTTTTACTTGAAAACGGCTGTAAGCTTGAAGTCGACGACGTCTTTACGGACGGTAAAAAGTACTACTTTATTATAAAGGGGCGCGTTGGCAAGCCAGACGTTTACACGCGCAACGAATTGCTTTACGGCAGGGACAGCCTTGCAAACCCCGTGTTCTATAAATACCTTAAAGAAGAAACAGCCAAAAAGAAAGGCTATCTCGCAAAGAAAATGTCCGCCGAGAGCCGTATTACGCTTGCGCGGCAGATAGAAGAAATGGAGGAGGTCTTAAAAGGTGAAGCTGACAGAAATTTTAAATAAGCTTGAAGAGATTGCGCCCGTCGCGCTCTCGGACGAGTTCTGTAAAAAATACAAAACGTACGATAACAGCGGAATTATTATCGACTGTAAAGAGGATATTTCCGCCGCGCTGTTTTCGCTTGATTTGTCCAAGGCGGCGATTGCAGAGGCGAAAAAGCGCGGCTGCAATCTTATCGTGACGCACCACCCCGCAATTTACGGCGGAGTTACGCGCATTTCCGCAGACGACCCGATAGGCGTTTGTCTGCGCTCGGGTATATCAGTAATATCTATGCACCTCAATTTCGACGCCGCGCCGCAGGGAATAGACTATTATCTTATGGAAGGGCTTGGCGGCAGGGACGCACGCATTCTTGCGGACGTTTCGGGCGGCGGTTACGGCAGGGTATACGGTGTTGACGCTATAAGCTTCGGCGAGCTTGAAAAAGCAGTGCGCAAAAGCTTTACCACGGACAGGGCGCTGTTTTACGGCGATAAGGACAAGGTAATTTCTAAAATCGCCTCGTTCTGCGGTGCGGGGTGCGACGGCAACGCCATAGCGTTTGCAAAAGCCAACGGCGCGGATGTGTTTGTTTCCTCGGATATGAAGCACCACGAAATAGCCGCTATTACCGAGGCGGGCATCAGCGTAATACATTTGACGCACTATTCGGCGGAGAACTACGGTTTCAATAAAATATATAAAAAAATATCATCGGCTTTTTCAATTCCTTCGGCGTACTTTGCCGATAAGAATTTGCTTTAAAAAAGGAGTTTATTATGACGCAGATTGAACAGTTACTTAAATATCAGGAAGAGGATTCGAAGCTGCTTAAAATAGAGCGCGACGCAGCCAATTCCGAAGAATGGAAAAACTATTCGCAGAGCAAAAGCTTTTTGACGAAGGCGCCCGAAAAGCTTGAGGCTATGGACGCAAAGGCGCGCGAGCTCGAGTCCGAATTGCAGAAGATTAATAAAAAGTACGAGGACATCGCCGAAACGCTTAAAGACTACGACAGCCTTGACGATTTGGTCGAAGAGGGCGCGGATATTTCATTCTATAAAAAGAACGCTACCCAGATGCTTGACAGATTGAAGGCTATCAGGTCGGAAATCAACGCGCTTTCCAAAACTATAAAGGAAGCGGACGAGGAATACAAGGCGTTAAAAAAGAAAACCATTTCCGTTCAGAAGCAGTACACCGAGTATGCTACTGCGTATCAGGAATACAAAAAAAGCAAGCTTAACGAAATGGAAGCGGTTAAGGAAGAGCTGGAAAAGCTGTCCGCAAATATCTATCCCGAGGTGTTGAAGCGTTACGAAATAAAGCGCAGCGAGCGTATATTCCCTATTATTTGCGCCGTTGCGGGCGAGCGCTGCTCTAAGTGCGGAATGGAGCTTTCCATAGCGGGAAAGGAAAAAATCGCACACGGCGAGGTTACCGAGTGCGAAAACTGTCATAGATTTTTATATAAAGAATAAATTTGTAAAAATGCATTAAAAAAAGTTGACATAAGCAACATTTTATGATATATTGTGACAACTTTAATAAGCTATTACTCGCGGCGGAGAAGCTGCATAATAATAGATAAGGGGAGGAGTCGGTATGTGCCGGCTCTTCTTTTTTTGTAATAAAAAAATCCGCCTGTGCCGTGATATGAAAAAGTATTAACCCGCTTCTCGCAGGTGGGTGTGGCGAAGTGAAACGTCGGACTTTCCGATAAACAGACCTTGCCTATTTTCACGAACGGCGCACTCCCTTAAATTACTTTGTGGATTACGAATTTCCCATACCACGAACACCGCAGACCTTATTAATATTATATATCAAATAAACGGAAAACGCAACTTGTAAATTCTGTCAGTCCAATGTTTTCCTTGCGTATGTTTGTAACTATCAAAGACCTGCAAATACGCGTGTTTTTTGGCAACAAATTCCGTGATAAGTTTTCATAAAACCTTGACAAGCACGTATAGTTAATGATAGAATAAAAGTGTTCTTTTTAATTTCAGGACTTAAAAAATGGAGGATAAAATGAAGAAATTTAAACGCGTTGTTCCTTTTCTTCTCGCATTGGTCACGGCGCTTGCGGTTGTGCTTGCCGGCTGTGATTCGTGCGGAGGAGAGGGCGAGCAAAAAAAGACGTTGCAGTCGATTAGCGTTGACTCGTCAAATGCAAAAACGCTGTATGTCGACGACGAGGATTTCACTTCCGAGGGGCTAATAGTAAAAGCTACGTATCTCATAGAGGGCGCCGAAACGCCCGAAGAGGTTGCCCTTAATGCCGACGAATATCAGGTTGACGGTTCGGCGTTTAAAAAGGGCGTAGTGGGCAGATACACTATATCGGTCAGCTACACTTATGAGGAAGTAACCAAGGACGGAAACTACGAGGTCGAGGTCAGAACGCCTTCGGACGGTTTGATAGTCGAGCTTGCGGAAGGTACGCCCGATACGTATACGCTTACCGCGGCGCAGCAAACGGTTGAAATAGACACGTCAAAAATCGTCGTCAAGGCGGTCGACGCGTACGGAACGGTGGGCGACGCAATCGACGGCTGTACCGTAAAGCTTTACAAGGGCAAGGAAGAAATCGCTCTCACCGGCGGTAAGGCTACCGTCGGCAGCGGCGCGTATGCCATTTGGGCTGAAAAGGCTTCCGACCTGTATCCCGATTATATGCGTTCCGCGTTCGTGCTCGTTTACGTTAACGACGATATGTTAAGCTTCGAAGTAAAAAGCGGGACCTTCACCCAAAGTATGGGCGAGGACGTAATTTCGCAAACCTGGACTTTCGCGGCGACCTATGCGTCGGGTGCGGTCAAGGAAATAACCGCGGACGAGTGCGAATTTAAAATTGACACCATGACGGTTGCCGAAAACGTAAAAACGGACATTAAATATACCGACTACAACGCAAAGGGCGACGCAATATCCAAATCCGTGGAAATAACCTATTCCGTAACGAGAGTTTACGGCAAGATAGTAAATACCTACGATTACGACGCGATAGACAATTCCGCAATGGGCGGCGACCAGACCGACTTAAAGCAGAGCGACCTTAAAGGACCCAACTCGTTCTTAAAGCTCGGAGACGGTACGGCAAAATACAGGAACAAAGACAAATGGGCTACCGGCGCAAACGTCGTAGAGATTAAGGGCAGGGGCTTCAACGTAACCTTCGACGGCGTGGGTACGATAACCGTCGGTTACAGCTCGACGGGCGGCTCGAACAAGTCGAGGGTCGGCTTGCAGGACGAAGGTAAAAATTACGTTCCCGCCACCTATGACGCAAATAACGTAAATATCTCTTTGGACGCGACCGAAAACGTATACCTCGTTAACGGCACCGCTGTTTCCGAGCTGACGTTCACCATTACAAAGCCCGGTACTTATTCGATAATTTCCGAACCCAATTCGGATTTTAACAGAGGTTGCAGAATTCATTCCATTACTATGGAAGACAACGTAGACGACCCCGCGAAGATAATTTGCGACGCAGACTTTACCGATACGGCGAAGTTTGAAAAAGCAGATTTGGCAAAGGCTTCGGCTTCCGCGCCCGTAGAAATTACCGACGCAAGCGGCGCCTCCACGGGAATTTCCGTAACGAAGTCGTCCAGCTCGCTCGTTGCAAACAGGATAACGGATATCGGCGGTGTGCGCGTTCTTCAGCTTCAGGGCGCGGCAAAGACGACCGAAAACTCGCTGCTTGTAAACGTCAAGCAGGGACAGGTAAAAATCACCGTCAGATATTCCGGTTCGAGCGGCAGATATATCGACGTTCTCAATTCCGACGGCGCGGTGCTTGCATCTTCAAGCGCGCAGCCCACGGGCGCCGACGTGGTGGAATACACCTTCACTCTCGACATTTCTGCGGCTACGGTACTCTATCTCGGTTCGCACGATAAGCAGATAAATATAAACTACTTAAAGGTAGAAATGGTATAAGGAGGGCGTAAAAATGAAAAAAGTAAAATCAGCTAAAAAAGTTTTTTCTGCAATGGCGGCTCTCGCAATATCAGCGACGGTTATCGGCGGCGCGGTATCCTTTATTGAAAGGGGAAATCCCGAGGTTGCCGATGCCGTAGGTGAAAGAAAAACGGTAGTCGTAGACACGGCTCTCGGACAGACCAGAACGCAAACCGGCAACGTCTATTACGCGGGACCCGACGCAAGCGGTTTCGGTAACGCCGCGGGCACTATCGACGACCCCTTCAACATCAGCGATATTCTTTCGGGCGTTGTAGAGAATACCAAGCTTCAAGCGGGCGATACGCTCTACGTTTTGCCCGGTACTTACAGGCTCAGCACCAAAATAGCAATGTCGCGCGACGCTATCCGCGGCACGTTCAATAAATATATCCGTATCGTGAACGCGGCTCTCGAAAGGGATGCAAGCGGATATACCGGAACGGAAACGCAGGCGCTTATCGATTTCAGCGAAATGGCTTTCGACAGCACCAACCGCGGCGTTTCAATCGATACCGACTACATTTACTGGTACGGCGTCGATATTTGCGGGGCGGGCGATAACGGACTGTATATCGGCGGAAGCTATAATACAGTAGAGTACTGCGAGTTTTTCAACAATCGCGATACGGGTTTGCAGCTCGGCAGGTCATTCAGCGACTATAACTCGATTTATCAGTGGCCCAGCTATAACCTCGTAAAGGATTGCACCTCGCACAACAACTACGATAACGAGACGTTCGGCGAGAACGCGGACGGTTTTGCTGCAAAGCTTACCGTAGGCTTCGGCAACGTATTCGACGGCTGCATCGCTTACCGAAATTCGGACGACGGCTGGGACCTTTACGCCAAGACCGATTCAGGCAATATCGGCACGGTTATAATGTATAACTGCGTCGCGTTCGAAAACGGTTACCTCGAATATACGAGGGACGAATGTAATTCGCTTTTCCCTACCTACGACGAAAATATGGCTTACCATACGGGCGAGAACAGCGAAAACGATTATATGACCCGTGATGGCGACGGCAACGGCTTCAAGCTCGGCGGTTCGATAATGGAAGGCGACGTTATACTCTATAACTGCCTTGCATATCAGAACAGAATGCACGGCGTGACCGACAACTCGAACCCCGGCTATATCAAGTCGACCTACGTGACCTCTTACAACAATTCGGCAATGGTTGACGAAAACGGAAATATCGCCGCCGTAAGCAACGTGGACGTTCATTCGAATATAGACGTTTCGCGCCAGACTTACAGCTACAACGCTCTCAGCAGCGTTCTGTCGGTACGCGACAGCTCGGCAAAGTCTCTCGACCGCGACAATTACCGCGGTACGGTTCAGAACAGCTTGCTTGACGCAATGACGAAAACGAAGCTGATTAAGGGTTCGTTAGAGGGCGATACCGTAAACAACAAGGATAAGGATATACCCGAGGTCAACCTTCTGGTTGCGGCGGATATGTTCACTAAGCTTCCCAACGACCCCACTGACCCTACCACGCTTAAAGGCAACGACGATTCGATGAATATTAGCATCAAAGACGGCGTCGGCAAAATCACTTCTTTGAAGGATACGAGGGTTCACCTGACTTACCGTAACGCAGACCACTCCGTGAACATGGGCGACGTGCTGGATAAGACCGCCTACGGTGAAGGGCTTATAAACGGTTATCTCGGCGAAGGCGTCACCGCCGGCTCCGACTTGAATTTAACAAGCTGGGACGCTTACACGCATTTCTATGAAAACGACCTTATAAACGGCGGCGCGGCAAGCGAAGACGAGGCTATGGTCGAAAGGGTAAGAGAGGCTTTGACTCTCAACTGCGTGGAAGATGCCGTTTATCAGGACTTTGAGGTCCCCACGAAGATGCTCAACGCGGATATATCGTGGACTACGAACGACAAGGATTTCGTAACGGTAAAAGACGGCGCGGACGATTTGGTAACTTCGAGCTCCGGCACGGAATTTGCTATTATCGAAATTTACCGCGACAAGGACGAGGATAAGCAGGTAACAATTACGGCGACGATAACCAAGGGCGACGCGTCGGTTACCAAAGAATTCGTTTTAACTTTAAAGAAAGGTACTCCCGCAATCGGCGCGGTATACGTCGAAGCCGAAGGCGGAAAGACGGTAACCAACGGCGAAAAGATTATAGTCGACCAGTTCACGCGTTATACCGAACCCAAGGTAAGGGTTAAAAACGGACTTTATCCTGACAGCAATAAGCTGTTGAAGGAAACCGATTACGACGTAAATTCAACGTATATGTATCAGGTTGACGCAAATACTCACGCGGTAGAGGTAAAGCAGTTTACTCCTTCGGTTGCAGGTGTGTTCACTATTACGCATAAGGTTTCAATCAGCGGCTCGACCGAGGTTGCCAACTCTATGTCGTATAAGATATACGTTGCAAGCACCAAGGCGAACGTCGCTTTCACCGGTGAAGCGTCAGTTACCGCAAACCGCGGCGGCTTTGCTATAACGGGCTCGCCCAGCAGCGCTACGGGTATCATATACGCGCTTTCGTCAGCTACCGAGCTTCCCGATTTGACTGCGGCTTCAATCAAAACGCAGGCGGGCGTGGCTTCGTACGAATTCAGAAATACCGAAATAGATTTCAGCTTCACAAACGCCAACAGCGATTCTTACTACGTTTATTACGCGCTTGCCAACGCGAGCGGCGAAATAACTTCGCCTCTGTACTCGGCAAAAATAAACAAGGTTGACATAGATACGACCGACAAGTTTATTACAATGGCGGGCGGCGGCACGATAGGCGACGAAATTCCTTCGCAGACGATTTACGCGCTTACCTGCGACCTTGACTTCAAGGGTGTTGCGTTCAATGCGGGTACGGACGGATTTACCGGTGTGTTCAACGGTCTCGGACATACGCTTAAAAATCTTTCAAGCAGTAAGCAGGGCTTCTTCCCGAAGGTTGCGGGCGGCACCATAATGAATTTGAAGGTCGACAATATGTCGATTGCGGCTTCCGGCGAAAAAATAGGTTTCGTTTCCGAATGTTCGGGCGGCGACTTCTATAACATCGCGTTCACCAACGTAAATATTTCTGGCGGCGGCGCGCGCGTGGCGGTTCTTATCGGTCACGTCGGCGATACCGGAAGGTCGGGCGGCGACTTGAGTATTTCGCAGGTATCTATCGTTAACGATGCGGAGCACAGAGTGGTAGGCGCAACGCGAGTTGCGGGACTTATCGGCTACGTTCAGGCTTACGAGCATACAATCGCTATCGATAACTGCTACGTTTACACTGACATCGAAGCAAGCACGAGGGGCGAGGGCGGCGGTATGGTAGCGTCGTGGGAGGACAGAGCGAACGACAAGCTCACAATTTCCCAGTGCTACTATGCCGGACAGCTGAAAACTTCGGTTGCGCCCGGTTCGTCAAGGCTCGGCGGTATGCTCGGCTACCACAAGGGCGGCGTCGGAGTGTTGGATATTTCAAGATGTATATCGCTTGCCAAATTCCATATTCAGGGCGTTGAGAGAGACGTTTCCATGAAGAACGCTTCGCCTATACTCGGCAACTATTCAACCAGTCTTAAAACGGTAGTTTCGGTTAAATACTGTATTGGACTTATGCAGGAATACAACTCTAACTACGACGTTCAGGCATTCAGTGAAACCAATCTCAAGCGTCACGACCTGTATCTTACGGGCGAGGATTATCTCAACCTCGATACGGACCGCTGGACCGTTGTCAAGGACGAAAATCCTCAGGACGAGAGAGACCTGTTCAAGGCTCCCTACGTAACGCTTAACTTCTTAGGTAACTGGGATTAATTCACTAACAAGAAATCGGCGTCCGCATCGCGGACGCCGATAATTTTTGCGATAAAAAGAAGCGGGCTCCGATAAGGAGCCCGCCTTTATTCTATTATTCGGAAAGCTTTTTATAGGTTTCGTATCTTTCTTTTGCAGATTCTTCCGTCTTCTTGAAAAGCTCGTTCGCAACGTCCGCGCCCTGAGTTTTTACAAGCGATGCGTATCTCGTTTCGCTTGCGAGGAACGCCTGATAGTCGCCCGTAGGCTCTTTCGAGTCAAGCGTGAACTTCTCGCCGTCGGGATTGTATCTGTAAAGCTGCCAGTATCCGCAGTCAACCGCCGCTTTCTGTTCAAGCTGGCTCTTCGTCATGTTAATGCCGTGGTTGATGCAGGGCGAGTAAGCTATTATAAGCGAGGGACCGTGATATGCTTCGGCTTCCGTCAGCGCCTTCAACAGCTGAACGGGGCTGGAGCCCATTGCAACCTGAGCCACGTAAACGTAGCCGTAGGATTTTGCAATCATACCCAAATCCTTTTTCTTGACCCTCTTGCCGGCTGCCGCAAATTTTGCAACCGCGCCGACGTTGGTCGACTTCGAAGCCTGACCGCCGGTGTTGGAATATACCTCGGTGTCGAGAACGAGCACGTTAACGTCTTCGCCCGAAGCGAGTACGTGGTCAAGTCCGCCGTAACCTATGTCGTAAGCCCAGCCGTCGCCGCCGAATATCCATATGGATTTCTTTGCGAGGCAGTCCTTATCGGCAAGAATTTCGGCAACGAGCGCGTCTGCTTCGCAGCCGCAGTCCTTGCACTGTTCAAGCACCTTCAAAAGCTCTGCGCTTGCTTTCTTGGACGGTTCTCTGTCACCGAAAGCGGCAAGGTAATCTTCGCATACCTTCTTGCCTTCGCCCGACCAGAGCGCCGCAAGCTTTTCTACTTTTGCCTTTACGGCGTTTCTTCTTGCCGTGTAAGCAAGGTTCATGCCGTAGCCGAATTCGGCGTTATCCTCGAACAGCGAGTTGGCCCATGCGGGGCCGCGACCCTGTTTGTTGGTGGTGTAGGGGCAGGTAGGTGACGAGCCGCCGTATATCGACGAGCATCCAGTTGCGTTTGCTATTACCATATCTTCGCCGAAAAGCTGCGTAACTACCTTAACGTAAGGGGTTTCGCCGCAGCCTGCGCACGCGCCCGAGAACTCGAAGAGAGGAGTTGCAAACTGGCAGCCCTTAACGGTGTTAACCTTGAATTTGGACGTGTCTACGTCGGGAAGCTCTACGGTGAATTCCCAGTTCTTGTCCTCGCCCTGTTCAAGCGATTCTGCAAGCGGTATCATCTTGATTGCGCCGCCGTCTTTTACGGGGCAGACCGTTGCGCACACGCCGCAGCCCATACAGTCAAGCGGCGATACCTGCATCTTGTAGTCGTAGCCCGCAAGACCGATAGCGGGTCTAAGCGTAAGCGTTTCGGGCTTTTCTGCGCCCGTCGCTACGAGAGCGGGACGCAGGCAGGCGTGGGGGCACACGAACGAACAGGTGCCGCACTGAATACATTTTTCCTGAATGATTTCGGGAACGAGAACCGCAACGCCGCGCTTTTCGTATTTGGTCGTACCGGTGGGAACGTGACCGTCTGCGTTAAACTGGGAAGATTTAAGCTTGTCGCCTTCCAGATAGAGGATAGGCTTGATAATTTCCTGATAATAAGCGTTGTCCGCGCCCTTGACCATTTCCGCGCCCGTTGTGGCTTTTGCCCACGAAGCGGGAACGTCTATTTTAATAAGGCTGTCGCCCGCCGCCGAGTCGATTGCGTTGTAGTTCATCTGAACGACTGCGTCGCCCTTTCTCGCAAACGATTTTTTAGCCATGTACTTCATAAATTCAATGGCTTTGTCGTAGGGCATAATCTGAGGATTAACGCGGAAGAATGCCGACTGCAAAATGGTATTCGTTCTGCCGCGGAGACCCAAGTCCGCCGCAATTTTAATCGCGTCTATAACGTAGAGGTTAATGTGCTTTTTGGCAATATCCTGTTTAACCTTTGCGGGCAGGAACTCTTCAAGCGCTTCAACGGTGGTCGCGTTGGTGTTGATAAGGAAGGTGCCGCCCTCTTTAATATCGCTCGTCATATCGTAACGCGTTACGTACGAGGGGTTGGAGCACTGAACGAAGTCGGCAGAGTCGATAAGGTATTCCGACTGTATGGGTGAATCGCCGAAACGGAGGTGGGAAACGGTGATGCCGCCCGACTTTTTGGAGTCGTAGAAGAAATACGCCTGCGCGTGCTTATCGGTGTGGTCGCCGATAATTTTGATAGAGTTCTTATTCGCGCCGACCGTACCGTCCGAACCCAAGCCGTAGAATTTGCAGCTGGTCGAGCCTGCGGGAGCAGCGTCGAATTTTTCCGAGAAGTTGAGCGACGAATTAGTAACGTCCTCGTGAATACCGATAGTGAAATGGTTTTTCGGCTTGTCCTTTTCAAGGTTTTTGTAAACCGCAAGCACCATAGAAGGGGTGAATTCCTTCGAGCCGAGTCCGTATCTGCCGCCGACTACCTTAACGTCGGTAACGCCCTTTTCCAAAAGCGCCGAGCAAACGTCGAGATACAGCGGTTCGCCGAGCGAGCCGGGCTCTTTCGTTCTGTCGAGTACGGCAATCTTTTTCGCCGTCTTTGGAAGCGCTTTAACGAACGAGCTTGCAACGAAGGGTCTGTAAAGACGAACCTTTACAAGTCCGTATTTCTTGCCCATCGAGTTGAGCTTGTTAATCGACTCTTCTATGGTTTCGCAGCCGGAGCCCATAGCGACTATTACGTGCTCTGCGTCCTTCGCGCCGACGTAATCGAAAAGGTGGTACTTTCTGCCGCATTTAGCGGATACGACGTCCATCATTTTCTGAACGATAGCGGGCGTAGCCTCGTAGTAGTTGTTTGCCGTCTCTCTGTTCTGGAAGTAGGTATCGCCGTTCTGAGCGGTGCCCTTCTGTATGGGGTGTTCGGGGTTGAGCGAACGCGACTTGAAGTCTGCTATGTCTTCCGAAAGTCCGACCTCTTCGCAAATTGCTCTTATTTCGGCGTAATTATCGGTTTCGTCCCAAACGTCGATTTTGGCAACCTCGTGAGACGTTCTGAAGCCGTCGAAGAAGTTAATGAAAGGCACTCTCGCTTTAAGCGTAGAGAGGTGGGCGACGAGACCCAAATCCATAACCTCCTGTACCGAGCCGTCGCAAAGCATTGCAAAGCCCGTCTGGCGGCACGCCATAACGTCCGCATGGTCGCCGAAAATATTGAGCGAATGAGCGGCAAGCGCGCGCGCCGAAACGTGCATAACCATAGGCATAAGCTCGCCCGATATTTTGTACATATTGGGAATCATAAGCAGCAGACCCTGAGAAGCCGTGTAGGTGGTCGTAAGCGCGCCCGCGCAAAGCGAACCGTGCACCGCGCCTGCCGCGCCGCCCTCCGACTGCATCTCGGCAATTTTAACCTGCTGTCCCCACATATTGGTTCTGCCGACCGTAGCCCATTCGTCCGCAACCTCTGCCATGGGCGAGGAGGGAGTAATGGGATAAATTGCGGCTACTTCCGAAAAAGCGTACGCAACGTGGCTAGCGGCGGTATTACCGTCAATAGTCAATTTTTTCATTAAAAAAAACCTCCGAATTGAATTTGTTTTTACGTGATTTTCACACTTTCCGATTATACTTTATTTTATAAAAAAAGTCAACAGACAAGCCCGCTTTTTGTTGTTAAAATTAAATTTTAATGGTATAATTTGCCTATGACCGAAATTCAGGAAAACGTAATAACTTTCGATAAAGTAAAATTTTCATATTCGGGTTCTAACGGCTGGGCTCTTAACGGAATCGACCTGTCGGTAAAAAAAGGCGAATTTCTTTCGGTTATCGGACATAACGGCAGCGGTAAATCCACGCTTGCAAGACTGATAAACGGACTTCTCGAAGCCGACGCGGGTACTATTCAGGTGCTCGGCATGAACGTGGCGGAGGGTAAAAACCCGATAGAAATAAGGAAGCACGTCGGTATAGTTTTTCAAAATCCCGACAATCAGATGGTTGCCTCGATAGTCGAGGACGACGTCGCCTTCGGTCCCGAAAATATTGGTATCGAGCGTGCCGAGATAGGCAGAAGAATAGAATGGGCGTTGAAGGCGGTCGGTATGGAAGAATACCGCCATTCCACGCCGGCGCGTCTTTCGGGCGGACAAAAGCAGCGCATAGCGATAGCGGGCGTGCTTGCCGTCAAGCCCGAAATAATCGTTCTCGACGAGTCGACCGCTATGCTTGACCCAAAGGGCAGACGCGAGGTCATAGAGGTTATCCAAAGGCTGAATAAGGACGAGGGTATGACCGTAATCCTTATAACCCATTTTATGGAAGAGGCACTGCTTGCCGACAGAACGGTCGTTCTCAACCGCGGCGAAATAGTGCTTTCGGGCACGCCCGAAGAAATATTCGAAAACGGGGACAAGCTTGAAGCGTTCAATCTTTGCCTTCCCCGCATAACCGAAATAGTAAATTCGCTTAACCGCGGCGGTATGAGCGTTCCGAACGTGCTTCGCCCCGAGGCGCTTGCAGCCGCCGTTGCGGAAAATTTCAAGTCCGCGGGGATAGAGGAGGGGCGTTCCTCGCCCGTAAGCCCGGCGGAAATAAATTCCGCGCACGAATGGGATATTGATATTAAAAATCTGACGTTCACCTATTCGAGAAAATCCGCGTTTGCGTCCAAAGCTCTGAACGGGATAAACCTGCATATAGACGAGGGCGAATTTTTCGGTATAATAGGTCATACGGGCAGCGGAAAATCGACGCTCGTGCAGCATTTAAACGCGTTGATAAAGCTGCCGCAGGCAGAAAAAAAATACCGCAAAAAGCGCGTGAAAAAGGGACAGCCTCAACCCGAACTGCCTGAAATTACAATCGGCGAATACGATTTAAGCCGTAAGAAATGCGATTTCAGAAAGCTGCGTTCGGACGTGGGCATGGTCTTTCAGTATCCCGAGTATCAGCTTTTTGCCGAAAGCGTCTTCGCGGACGTGGCTTTCGGACTTAAAAACTTTAAAAAAGAGCTTACCGCCGAACAGGTCGAAGAGGCGGTCAGAAGCAGTATAGAGATGGTCGGGCTCGATTACAACGAGGTCAAGGACAAATCGCCGTTCGATTTATCGGGCGGACAGAAGCGCCGCGTGGCGATTGCGGGCGTAATAGTTACGCGCCCCAAAATACTCATTCTCGACGAACCCGCCGCGGGGCTCGACCCGCTGGGTAAAAAGGAAATAACCGCGCTTTTGCACAAGCTTCACGAGGAGTGGTGCAGGACGGTAATAATCGTTTCCCACGATATGGACGAGATTGCGGAAAACTGTACGAGGGCGGCGGTAATTTCCGGTGGTAAAGTTGAAATGTGCGAACGCCCGTCAGAGCTGTTCAGGCACGGCGAAGCTTTGCGCGGGCTCGGGCTCGATACTCCGCTTACGTCAAAGATAAGCGAAGAGCTTGCAAAATCGAATATAACAATCGAGTGCGACTGTACCGCGGAGGACTTTACGCGCAAGGTGCTTGAAGTTTACGGAGGCGGAAATGCTTAACGACGTAACCTTCGGGCAATACTATCCCGCAAAATCCTTCGTACACAAATCCGACCCGAGAATAAAACTTCTCGCGCTTATTGCGTATATAGTTTCTCTGTTTCTCGCAAAAAACTTCTACGCCCTTGCGGCGTGCTTCGTTGTGCTTGTAACCACAATAATTGCCTCGCGCGTGCCGTTCGGCAGTGTAATGCGCTCGATAAAGGCAATAATCGTTCTGCTTATTTTTACCGCCGTTCTCAATTTGTTTTTTCACGGTGGCGAGCATCTTTTGGTTCAGTGGGGCATAATAAAAATTTACCGCGAGGGAATAATATTTACGGTATTTTTCGTGTTCAGACTGTTTTTCCTCGTAATGGGCTCGGCGCTGCTGACGCTTACGACAACGCCCGTAGAGCTTACGGACGGAATAGAAAGTCTGCTGACGCCGCTTAAATGGGTGCGCTTCCCCGTGCACGAGCTTGCGCTTATAATGTCAATAGCGCTTAGGTTTATACCGACGCTTATCGACGAAACCAACCGTATTATTTCCGCGCAGAAGGCGCGCGGCGCGGACTTCGAAAGCGGAAATATTTTCAAGCGGATAAAGGCTATCGTTCCCATACTGATACCTCTGCTTATAAGCGCGTTCAGGCGCGCCGAGGAGCTTGGTGACGCTATGGACGCACGGTGCTATTCGGGCTCGAAAAACAGAACCAAATATAAAAAGCTTAAATTCGGCTGGCGCGACGTAATAATCGTTCTGCTGTTCGCGGCGTTGATTACGGGCGTGGTAATGCTCAATATTTACGCGTACCGCATATTCCCCGAGATATACGAATATATAAGGTTAAGCTGATGAGATACGCGTTGCTTTTATCTTATGACGGCACGCATTACGGCGGCTGGCAGATACAGAAAAACGCCGTTACCGTACAGCAGAAGCTTACCGAAGCGCTTGAAGATACTCTCGGTCGTAAGACTACCGTTACGGCAAGCGGAAGGACGGATAGCGGCGTTCACGCAAGGGCGCAGGTCTGTCACTTCGACGCGCAGACGGCAATCCCCGCCGAAAAGCTTGCCGACGCGCTCAACGCACGGCTTCCCGACGATATAAGCGTTTTGCAATCCGTCGCCGCGCCCGAGGGCTTTGACGCGCAGTCCAGCGCAAAGAAAAAAACCTACTGTTACAGGGTTTACCTTTCTCAGCGCAGGCAGCCTTTAAAGGACAGGTATTTCGTACAGATTAAATACGGTGTCGATTTGCAAAAGCTTTTGCAGGCGGCGGCTATGTTCGAGGGCGAGCACGATTTCAAGGCGTATTGCGCTGCGGGCTCGCAGGTAAAAACCACCGTGCGCAGGATTTACGGAATAGAGGTAAAGACTGACGGCGACGACGTTGAGATTTACGTCACGGGCAACGGCTTTTTGTACAATATGGTTCGCACGCTAGCGGGGACTATGCTTTATTACGCCGCGGGCAGGCTCGAAAAAGAGGATATTGACCGTTCGCTTAGCGAGGGCGACAGAAACAGAGTGGGTAAAACCATGCCCGCTAAGGGGCTTACGCTCGAAAGCGTAGATTACGGGTTAAAGCTTTTTTAACAATAATTTCACCTAAATGTTTTAATATCGCCATTAACGGAAAATATAATAATAGTAAAAACAACGGAGATTATATGGATTTTTTCAAATACACGTCTATTGCCGTAGAGTTTGCGCCTAAGGAGCTATGGGTGCAGCTCCTTCTCGGCGGACTATGCTTTGCCATAGTGTTTATATTCGAAGCTATAGCATTGTATACGATAGCGGTAAGGAACGGCTATAAAAACAAATGGATGGCTTTTATTCCATTCTTCAATACCTACTATATCGGCGTGTGTTCCGAGAAAAACAGGTTTTATAACGTAAGCACTAAAACAATAGGTCTTGCAACGGCTATTTTAGAGGTCGTGCTGGTGGGGCTTTATACTTTTTCTTTGGTATCGAGTACGCTGATAGACCCCTACCTCGTCGAGGTAGAGGACACTTATTTAGGGATGTCGGTTATAACCTATCAGATAAACGTCGACGCGGTGCCCGAAAATTTGAAATGGGCTGCCTGGGTGTTTATGTATATGGACAGATATATTCTGAGAATAGTCAACCTCATTTTCATTATTCTCGATATGATACTGCTTATCTGCTTTTTCCAGACTTACGCCAGCCGCAGATACGTTCTCTTTGCGGTCACGAGTATTCTGTTCCCCGTAATGGGTATTCTGTTCTTTATAGTCCGCAATAACAAGGGCGTCACATATAAGGACTTCGTGCGTGCCGAGCAGGCAAAGCAGTACGAGCAGTATCAGCAGTACCGCCAACAGAATTACAACAACCCCTATAATCAAAACAATAATCAGAACCCCTATAACCGCAACAATTCCCAAAGCGGAAGCGACCCGTTCGACGGGCTCGGCGGTACGGACGGCAATGCGGGCGGCGACCCGTTTGACGATTTCGATAAAAAATAAAATTAAGGTGCGTGTATGCGCGCCTTTTTTATTGCGGAAAAACCTTTAAAATGTTATAATGCGTTTATGGATATTATATCGGCGATAGCAACGGCCGCGGGTGTAGGCGGTGTGGCTATAATAAGACTGAGCGGAAGCGGCTGTCTGGATTTGGCACAAAAAATGTTCAGGCCTGCGGGTAAAACTGCGGTGCGTGATTTCGTGCCCAACGTAATGTATGCGGGGAGCATAGACGGCGGCGACTTCGAGGATTACGGAATGTGCGTGTATTTCAAGGGCCCCAAGTCGTTTACAGGCGAGGACACCGTCGAATTTCACTGTCACGGCGGGGTTCAGATTACGCGCGGTTTACTTAAAAGAACGCTTCGGCTCGGCGCGCGGCTTGCGGACAGGGGCGAGTTTACCAAGCGCGCCTTCGTAAACGGCAAGCTGTCGCTGTCCTCGGCAGAGGGTATGATAAATATGATTAACGCCGACAGTCTTGCGGCGCTGCGTGCGGGAAGTATGCTTTACGGCGAAAGGCTGACAGCCGAAATAAAGGAAATACAGCAAAGGCTTACCGATATTTTGGCGCGTATCGCCGTGGATATAGACTACCCCGAGGAGCAGAGCGAGGACGGCTTTGCCGAGGTCTGTTCGCAGGTTGCCGAGCTTTCGCGCAATCTCGATGCGCTTGCTTCGACCTATGTCGCGGGCAAAAGAATAAAAGACGGCGTTACCGTCGCGCTATGCGGAAAACCCAACACGGGCAAAAGCTCTATACTAAACGCGCTTTTGGGCTATGACAAGGCGATAGTTTCCTCTCAGGCGGGAACTACGCGCGACGCGGTCGAGGGTGAAACTGAAATAAACGGAGTCAAGTATAATCTGATAGATACCGCAGGTATCCGTTCCCGCGCGGGCGAAGTCGAAAGTATGGGAATAGAACGCGCGAAAAAAATCATTTCGTCTGCCGATTTAATTCTTTCCGTTACCGACGGAAGCGGAAAAGCGGAAATAGGCGAATGCAGCGGGGCAATAATAGAGGTTTTCAATAAATGCGACGTGAACAGTCCGAAAGGACGTTTCGACGTCGCGGTTTCCGCAAAGACGGGCGAGGGGATAGAGCAGCTTAAAACGCTTATATCCGAAAAGTCGGTCGGGGAAAACGCGCTCGATAAAGCCTATATTATAGAGGAGCGGCATTACGACGCGCTAAGGCGTGCGAACGGAGCGTTGAAGTCCGCGGTTGAAAACGCCGACGGGCTTTCGCTGGATATGCTCTCAATCGATTTGAAGGACGCTTGGGACGCGCTCGGCGAAATTACGGGAGAAACAGCCAACGAGGAAATAATAAGCACCGTGTTTGCAAAATTCTGCGTAGGCAAATAACCGCTTGATTTTTTCGATATAAAATGTTAAACTTTAACCGATGAAATTTACCGAGCTTAAAAACGACTTGCAGAACGGTGCAAGAAGCATATACCTTCTCGAAGGCGACGACGCATATTTCCGCATGAAGGGCGAAGATATGATAAAGTCTGCATTCGTTTCAATGCCCGAATTGAATTTTACCGTAATGGACGGCGCCGCGCTCAAAGGCAACTCCCTTACGGCGCTTGTTTCCGCAATCGAAAGCGTGCCGTTTATGTCTGAAAAAAGGATTGTCAAAGTTACGGAATTTCACCCGAGCGACGCCGAATACGAAAAATATCTTAAAAAGACTTTTGATAATTTTCCGCGCGAAACTATTTTACTTATAGTAAATTCCGAGGGTAAAAAAGGCGTAGAGTTAAAACGCAAGGCGTGCGTTACGTTCGTAGACTGTAACTGCGCCGACGAAGAAACGGTTGCGAAATGGGCGTATATAACGCTTAGGAACGCGGGCGTTTCCGCATCCGTCGAGGTTTGCACGTTAATAGCGCGGTATTGCCGCTGCAATATGTCGCGCGTAGCGCTCGAAGTCGAGAAAATAATCGACTATAAAAAAGAGGGCGAGCTGACGCGGGAAGAGGCGGACGCGCTTGTTTATAAGGATAACGATTACAGAATTTACGAAATGACCAACGCCGTTGCCCGCCGCGATTTCGATACGTTTTCCGCTATCGAGGCGGAGCTTTGCCGAAAGGCCGGCGACGAAACCGCCGTGCTGTCGGGGTTGTTTTCGTACTTTAAAAATCTGCTTACCGTGTTCGAGTCGGGCGGCAGCGACAGGCAGCTTTCCGAGCTTCTCAAAATGAAGGAATACGGCGTCAAAAAAAGCCGAGAGCAAGCGCGTGCAATCGGCTCCGACAAGCTTAAAAATCTGACGGCTGAAATTTATACCGCTCTGGCGGAGATAAAGTGCGGCAATCTAACGCCGCAAAGCGCCCTTCAAGCGGTAAACTGTAAAATATTTTTCACTTAAAGTAAAATAAAGCGTTTCAAACGCTTTATTTTTTCTTTTTTAAATTATATAATATTTAATGTAATTTATTGTCGGAGAATAGCGATGGCGCAATGGGAAGTAATTAAACAGAATATTATAAACAATTTCGGCAACGGATTTGCCGACAGATGGTTTACCTACGTTTTACAGCTTATATTGTTTTCTATTTTGTACTATCTTATATTCAAGGTGCTGAGAAACAACAAGGCTGATAAATTCGTAGGCATAATCGTGTTTTTTATAGTGCTTATGGGTGTTGCGGTTGCTTTCTCTGACCTCAATCCCGGATTTATGTTCATAATCGTCGCAATGATAGCGCTTTTGGTATTTACCATGTACCACACTGAAATCAAGCGTTCTCTGCTCGACGCTGGCGTCAAAAAAAGCAAGGCGGAGCCCGTTACCGTAACGGGAGTCGAGCTGATTATGGACGAAATCGTCCGCGCGGTTCAGAATATGTCAAAGAACGATATCGGCGCGCTTATGGTTCTTTCCAACGACAACCTGCCCGACGGAATTATCGAAAGCGGCACGAAAATCAACGCGCAGATAACTTCGCAAATGATAGAGGCCATTTTCTATCCCAAAGCTCCCCTGCACGACGGCGCGCTTGTTATAGAGGGAAATAAGCTTTACGCCGCAGGCTGCTTTTTACCGCTTGCGCAGGATGAAAGATTACCCAAGGAAATGGGCAGCCGCCACCGCGCCGCGCTCGGCGTAACGATGGTGGCAAGCGTAACTGCGATAGTCGTTTCCGAGGAAACGGGTATTATTTCCATAGTGAAAAACGGCGTTATCAAAAAGAAGTATGCCGACGCAACCGATATAAAGGAAGCGCTCAGCGATTACTACTGGTCCGACTTAACTGCGGAATCCGTTATTTGACAGGTGAATTAAATGAAAAAGCTCGGTAAATTTTTAAAAGAATTTTTCACTAAAAATATTCCCGTAAAGCTGCTTGCCTTGGTGCTTGCCGCGCTTACGGTGCTGTTTATAAATATTTAACGCTCTGCCCGCATCGCGGATTGATAACGCGATGGGGGCAGTTTACTGTTTTAGTAACTGTTATGCGGCAAAATTCATATCTTGTAATAGTAAAGGTTGATGTGCGATGTCGGTAAAAGTGTGTAAATTCGGCGGAACGTCTATGGCGGACGCCAATATAATAAGAAGCGTAAAAAGCATAGTCGAAAGCGACCCCGAGCGGCGTTTCGTCGTCGTGTCGGCGCCAGGCAAAAGATTTTCTGGCGATAAAAAAATTACCGATTTGCTTTTTGCCTGTCATAAAGAGCTTGTTAAAAGCGGAAGCTGCCGAAAAAGCTTTTCGGCGGTTCGTTCACGTTTTACGGACATTGCCGCGCAGCTTGGGCTTAATATCGATTTAAACGCAGTGCTTGACGCCACGCTTGAAAGGATAGAGCGCGAAAAAAGCGAACAGTTCACCGCATCGCGCGGGGAATATCTATGCGGTCTCGTCATAGCGGAATACCTCGGCATGCCTTTTATTGACGCAGAGGACGTTATTTTCTTTAATGATAACGGCACGCTTAACGCCGAAAAATCGTATCGCGCGGTTGCTGCTGCGTGTAGAGAGGGCAGGGCTGTCGTACCCGGCTTTTACGGCGTTGACGAAAACGGAAAAGTGAGGACCTTTTCCCGCGGCGGTTCGGATATTTCAGGCGCGGTAGTCGCGCGTGCGGTGAATGCGTCGCTTTATGAAAACTGGACGGATGTTTCCGGCTTTCTAGCGTGCGACCCGCACATAGTAGACAGTCCCGCACCCATAGAGGCGCTGTCGTATAAAGAACTGCGCGAGCTCAGCTATATGGGCGCAAACGTACTGCACGCGGAATCTATTTTTCCCGTGCGTAAGGCAAATATTCCCATTCAGATAAAAAATACCTTCCGTCCGGACGACGTTGGCACGACTATAGTGCCGACTTCGCGGTATATGCCGAGCGGCAGAATCGTAACGGGTATCGCGGGCAAAAAAAGCTTTACCGTAATTTATATAGAAAAATCGCTTATGAATTCGGAAATCGGCTTCGTGCGTAAGGTGCTTTCTTTGGTAGAGGCAGAAAACGTGTCCGTCGAGCATATCCCTACGGGAATAGACACGATGTCGCTTTTGATTGAGGACGGCGAATTGACCGAGCTTAAACTGGGCAGAATACTTGAAGGGATAAAATGCGAGGTCGAGCCCGATATTATAAGGGTAATGGAAAATATCGCGCTTATTGCAACGGTTGGGCACGGAATGTCGTCCTCCGTAGGCACTTGCGCTCGGCTTTTCAAGGCCATAGCGGAGGCTGAAATAAGTATAAAGCTAATCGATATGGGTTCGAGCGAGCTCAATATCGTCGTGGGTGTTAAAAACGAAGATTACGGACGCTGTATAAAGTCGATTTATAACGAGTTTTTCGGCGGTTGAGGTGTTTTATGATATTACTTGCAGGTGAGGTAACAAAGGGACAAGCCGTCGCGCTGATTTTGCTTTGCGTGGTGCTGTTTCTTTTTATAGTGTTTGACATTTATCTCGTGCTTTCGCTGCGCAGAAAAAACAAAAAGCTTGTCAGGCGTTCGGACGTCGTTTCCGACGACGAAAGCGGGACAAGCACTCTCGAAGATAAAACCGACGCGTCGGAAACGGAGAACTTATGAGTAAGGCTGACGAAATATTCGTATCGAATATAAAGGATATTCTTGAAAACGGCGTATGGGATACGGATTGCTGCGTCCGTCCGAAATGGAGCGACGGGACAAGCGCGCATACCGTTAAAAAATTCGGTATAGTAAACAGGTACGACCTTAGGGAAGAGTTCCCCGTTCTCACAATCCGCCGTACTTTTTTTAAATCGTGTGTGAACGAGCTGCTTTGGATTTGGCAAAAAAAGAGCAATAACATCAAGGATTTGAATTCTAAAATATGGAATCAATGGGCGGACGAAAACGGCTCGATAGGCAAAGCGTACGGCTATCAGCTCGGGCTGAAACATAAATATGCCGAGGGCGAGTTCGACCAGGTCGACAGGGTTTTATACGATTTAAAGCATAACCCCGCAAGTCGCAGAATAATGACTAATATATATAATTTCGAGGACTTGCACGCAATGAATTTATATCCGTGCGCGTATTCCATGACCTTCAACGTGTCGGGCGATACGCTCAACGGAATTTTAAACCAGCGGTCTAACGATATGCTAACGGCAAATAACTGGAACGTAGCGCAATACGCGGTGCTTTTGCATATGTTTGCGCAAGTTTCCGGTTTAAAGGCGGGCGAGCTCGTTCACGTAATTGCCGACGCGCATATTTACGACAGGCACGTTCCCATCGTCAAGGAAATAATCGAAATGCCGCGCCGCAAAGCGCCCGTTTTAAAAATCGACCAATCCGTCAAAAACTTTTATGATTTTACAGCCGACAGCTTTTCGCTTGAAGGCTACGAGTGCAACGAAAAGAAGTACGACATTCCGGTTGCGGAATGACGCTTCGGGAGGGGCTTTTTGAAGGCAATTTTACACGCCGACAGCGAGTGGGGTATCGGCAAGCGCAATTCGCTTATGTTTAAAATCCCCGCGGATATGAAATTTTTTAAGGAAACCACTACGGGCAACGTCGTGGTTATGGGTTCTAATACTCTTAAATCTTTGCCGAACGGCAATCCGCTTAAAGACAGAATAAATATCGTGCTTTTTCCGAACGGTCAAAAGAGAGAGGACTGCACGATTGTAGGCTCGCTCGAAGAGCTGTTCGCCGAAATAAAAAAATACGATACCGACAGGGTTTTCGTTATCGGCGGGGCAATGATGTATAAAACGCTTTTGCCTTATTGCAGCGAGGTTCTCGTAACAAAGGTAGACGCAGTCGGCGGTGCGGACGTTTTCTTTGAAAACCTCGATAACAACGAAAGCTTTGCGCTCGTAAAAGAAAGCGAGCCTATGGAAACGAACGGATTTCAAATCAGGTTTACTACGTATAAAAATCTGTCGGTAAAGCCCCTTTAAGCGTTATGAGTAAAAAGGAAAGGATACTTATTTTAATATTGAACGCCCTGCTTTGCGTCGCGGTTATAGTTTTTACCGCTACGCTTATGAAAGGCTGGGGCGTTTTCGTTACGGCGGTCTGTTACGCCTTGCCGTCGGCAGGGCTTATGGCGGGCGCCGTTGCTTTTGCTTTGAAAAAGCACGCGCTGCTTAAAAGCTGCTTCGTTATTATTGTCTGTATATTCGTAATTATGGGCGCGATAGCTATAACGAGCAAGGTCGCAGGGCTTGAACAATTTAAGTCGGACGCCGAAAAAATAGAAAGAATTACGCAGCTTATAAGGAATACTGGCGAGTGGGGAATGGTCGTATTCGTTACAATACAGATATTGCAGGTAGTCATACTTCCGTTGCCTGCAATCGTATGCTACGTTCCCGGCAGTCACATTTGGGGTGCGGGCATTGCAACGCTGCTTGCTTCTGTCGGCGTTATTGTCGGTTCTGCGATAGCGTATTTTATAGGCAGGTTTTTCGGTAAAAAAGCCGTTATCTGGATAGCGGGCAAGGAAACCACCGAAAAGTACGTCGGGTATATCGGCAAAAGGGGCAAAGTGATTTTTGTGCTTATGCAGATTTTACCGTTCTTTCCCGACGATATTTTATGTATGATAGCGGGACTTACTTCCATGAGCTTTCCTTTCTTTATGGGCGTTATCGTTCTCGTGCGCCCGCTCGTTATCGCAGTTTACTGCTTTCTCGGCGACGGCAGCATAATTCCTTTCAGCGGCTGGGGCATACCCGTTTGGATAGCTATTTTCGCTGTGTGCGCGGTGCTTGCCGTGCTGTCGTTTAAATATCAGGACAGAGTGGAAAAGTGGCTGATAAAAAAATTTAAAAGAGATAAGAATAAACAGACGGGGGATAAAGAAAAATAATCACATAAACACGCGCCGATTCATAAACTGAAGTGTACAAAAGTATTACTCAGGAGAAATCAGTGTGGAATGGTTTGCAAATTTAGAAGGCTGGCAACAAGCTTTAATGGCGACTACGTTTACTTGGCTGTTGACCGCGCTCGGCGCGTTGCCCGTCTTTTTCTGTAAAAGCGTAGGTAAAAACGCTTTTTCGTTTATGATGAGTAGCGCTGCGGGAATAATGCTTGCGTCTACTTTTTTTTCGCTTTTGGTGCCCGCTATGGAAACCGCGACGGATTACGCGTTTTTGATACTTACGTCCGGCTTCGTCCTCGGCGGGCTGACGATTATACTTACGGATATTATAACCTCCAAGCTGCACATATTTTCGGACAACGCAAAAAAACAGAGCTGCGCCGTAATGTGTATTGCGGTAACGGTACATAATATCCCCGAGGGGCTTGCGGTCGGCATAGCGTTCGGCGCGCTTGCGCTCGGAAACGGAGTAGAGGCGGTTGCGGCGATTATGCTCGCTGTGGGAATAGGAATACAGAATTTTCCCGAGGGCATGTGCGTTGCGTTTCCACTGCGCGCAAACGGAATGGGCAGGTTCAAATCCTTTTTCATCGGTCAGCTTTCGGGCGCGGTGGAAATCGTCGCGGGTGTGTTCGGCGCGTTTGCCGTAACGGCTGCAAGCGGAATTCTTCCGTATGCGCTTTCGTTCTCCGCGGGTGCAATGGTGGCGGTCGTCTGTTCGGAGCTAATCCCCGAAAGCTTTGCGGCGGGTAAGGTAAAGGCTACGCTGGGCGTGACGTTCGGCTTTGCCTTGATGATGATACTCGACCTTGCGTTCGGTTAAACAAAATAAAAGCAGCGGCTTACGTCGCTGCTTTTTAAGTTAAAATTTGGGAATAATTAGCCGACATTATTCCCATTATATTTGTATGGAAAATAAAAGGACTGCGATAGTCGTCGGCGGAAGCTCGGGAATAGGCTGCGAAACCTGCGCCAAGCTTGTAAGCCGCGGCTGGAACGTAATCAATATTTCCCGAACGCCGTGCAAAATATCCGGGGTAAAAAACGAAATCGCGGACGTGGTTGCGGGCAGCACTCTTGCGGACGTAATCATGCGCACGGGCGAAAGCTGCGGCAATATCGACGCTATCGTTTATTGCGCCGGCTTTTCGATGGCGGCGCCTATCGAGTGCGCGAAGGAATGTGATTACAGATACCTTTTCGACGTCAATTTTTTCGGCGCGCTCAAAGCAATGCAGGCGGTTATTCCTTTTATGAAAGCCAAGGGCGGCAGGATAGTACTCGTAGGCTCGCTCGGCGGCGATTTGCCCATACTTTTCGACTCGTTTTATTCGGCGTCGAAGGCGGCGCTTGAAATGCTTGCGCGCGAAGCTTATCTCGAGCTTAAACCGTATAACATAAAGGTAACTGCATTTTTGCCGGGCGGTACCCGGACGGAATTTACCTTCAAGCGCAAGGTCTATTCCGCAGACGAAAACAGGACGTATTCCCAAAAGGTAACGAGCGCGGTCGAAGCGCTTGCCGATATCGAGCAGAGGGGAATGTCGGCTTCGAGAGTCGCGGACGATATTTTAAAAGTACTTTCTGCGGACAAGCCGCCCGTGGTCAAGGCAAGCGGGCTTAAAAATTCGGCTTACAGAATAATGTCGCACGTTATGCCCGAAAAGGTTACTCTTTATTTTGACGACAGGATGTACAGACAATGAGAAAGGAAATAGATTTGACGCGCCGTGACGAGCGCGAAAGCTTGATTAAAAATATTAACGAATCAGGGGTTAAAAATGACAGGCAAGACGAAGGAAAATTATAACAGCAATTATCTAAACTATGTCAAAACGCAAATACCGCCTACGCGGCATTTCAAAAACTGTCTTTCCGCGTTCGGGGTCGGCGGCTTGATTTGCTGTATAGGTCAGTTTATAAGATTTATGCTCGAATATATCGGGCTGTCGGGCGACGAGCTTGCGGGGACGACCTCGGTCGTGCTCATATTTCTCGGTTGCCTTTTGACGGGACTGGGCGTATACGACAGGATAGGCAGATATGCGGGCGCTGGCTCTATCGTTCCCATAACGGGATTTGCAAACAGCGTAACCTCGCCTGCAATAGAATTTAAAACGGAGGGCTGGATTTACGGAATGGCGGCAAAGATGTTCACCGTAGCGGGTGCAATCGTCGTTTTCGGGGTTATCTCGGGCGTTATCGTAGGTCTGATATATTATTTTATTTAATGAAGAAAGGAAACACGGTTTTTTTTAAAAACAAACCAAGAATAGAATCCTTTGCGGCGGTTTGCGGCAGCAAGGAAAAAGAGGGAATTATAGGTCAATACGCCGATATTGCTCTTGACGACGATATGTACGGCGAAAGCACATTCGAAAAAGCGGAGTGCAAGATGCTCACCACGGCGATTTCCCAGTGCATGGAAAATGGCGGCAAAAGCGAAAAGGACGTCGACGTTCTGCTTTCGGGCGACCTGCTGAATCAGATAATTTCCGCAAGCTTTGCCGCGAGAGATTACGATTTGCCGTTTTTGGGCGTGTATTCTGCGTGTTCCACGATGTCGGAAAGTATCATGCTTGCCGCAATGCTCGTAAATGCGGGCTACGTAAAGCGCGCAATCGCCGCAACGGGTAGTCACTTTGCTTCGGCTGAAAGACAGTACCGCTATCCGCTTGAATTAGGCTGTACTCGACCTCCCCAGTCGCAGTGGACCGTAACGGGCGCGGGCGGGTGTATGATTGCCGCCGGGGACGAAGGGGTGAAGATAGTCAGCGCAACTATGGGTAAGGTGTGCGATTACGGCGTTACCGACGTAAACAATATGGGCGCGGCTATGGCTCCCGCGGCGGCGGATACTATAATTCAGCATTTAAAGGACACGGACACGCAGCCTTCCGATTACGATATGATTCTTACTGGTGATTTGGGCGCGCTCGGCAGCCGCATAGTCAAGGATTTAAGCTGGGAAAAGGGCTACGATATTTCAAAGGTTCACGTCGACTGCGGCGAAATAGTTTATAAGGTTATAGAAAGCGAGTTTCAGGGCGGCAGCGGCGCGGGCTGCTCGGCAATAGTGTTTAATTCGTACGTTCTCAAAAAAATGCAGGCGGGACTTTACAAGCGAATTTTGTTTGCGGCTACGGGCGCGCTGCTTTCGACCGTTTCGTCGGGACAGGGCGAAAGTATACCCTGCATAAGTCACGCGGTGGAGTTGGAGTTGTAATTATGGGACAGGAAATTTTAATGATTGCTTTGGCGTATCTGAAGGCTTTTGCCGTGGGAGGAAGTATATGCCTGATAGCGCAGATAATAATAAACTTTACCGACCTGACCGCAGGTAAAATTTTGGTCTATTTTATGCTTGCCGGCGTTGCGTTGACGGCTATCGGAGTTTATCAGCCGCTTGTCGACTTTGCCGGCGCGGGGGCTACGGTACCCATTTCGGGCTTCGGATACCTTCTCGCCAACGGAGCTATGAAGGGTGCGGAAAAAGGATTTTTCTATGCGGTCACGGGCTCGCTTTCGGCGGCAAGCGCGGGCGTGACTGCGGCGGTTGTGTTTGCGTTTATAATGTCTTTAATTTTTAAATCAAGAACCAAGCGCAACTGACATACAATATTGTATGGCTAAGAAAAACCGGAAATTTAAGCGTTTCAAAATTATATTCGTGCTTATCTGTCTTTTAACGATAGGCACGCTTATATATTTTCAGCGTAACGTAACGCGCGTGCTAATATCGATAAGCGAGGCGACTATTCGCTCTATTACTACGGTAGCCGTCAACGACGCGATTTATTATACGTTGAACGACGCGATGCGGTACGACGACCTTATCAGTATCGAGCGCGACGGAGGCGGCAACGTAACGTCGATTACTACGGACAGTCTTAAAATAAACAGAATTGCGCGAGATACCGCTTATCTTTCGCAAGAGAATTTAACCAAAATGAGCGAGGAGGGAATTATGGTCCCTCTCGGCGCACTGACGGGAATAGAAGCGCTTGCGGGCTTCGGGCAGAAAATTAACATTAAAATAATCCCTATAAGCAACGTGGAATGTCGCTTCGTTTCAAAGTTCAGGCAGGCGGGAATAAACCAGACGCTTCATTCGCTTTATCTTGAAATCGTTTCCGATATTTCAATTATCTTACCGTCGAAAAGCACAAACCTTGCTTCGACTATAGAGGTGCTTATATGCGAAAGCGTAATTACGGGTAAAATTCCCGACACTTATCTCAACGCCTCGCTTGCGGGGTCAGACAGCGCGCTGGTACCGAAAAAATAGCCGTTTACGAATTTTTCGTAAACGGAATATTTATATTAATGGCGTTGGTGTTGACTTGTTTTATCTTTTATGATAAAATAATTCATAATACGATAGAAATTTTAACAGGGTATGCGGTGATGAAACGTATCACAAAATATATTTACGCTATCATTGCGCTTATCGCCATGGCGACGGTTGGAATAGTCGTCGGAATTTATTCGGTGGTTATAAGCAATATAGTGGAAAATACTACCATAGATAATATCAGCGAAATAGTAACGCACGACAGGAATTCAATTACTATGTTCGTTGAATATAACTGGGCAAATCTCAAACGCGTGGGCGAGCGGTTGAAGCGCCGCGCCGACGAGCTTCGGGACGTTGCGCTGATTAACGAGTACCTCGGGCACGAAGCTTACGAGTCTAGCTTTGACAAAATTTTCCTGTTGATGGAGGACGGCTCTTACTATACCGACATCTCATACAGGGACGAGCACACGCACGACTATTATCCCTTTAAAGATTTGTTTGACGGCGAAAACGACAAGGTTATCGGCTTCGGCAAAATACCGGTAATGAGCTCTGACACGGCGGTTATCTACGGTTACAGGCTCAACGAAAAGGACGTGCTTGCAGACATTGCTATCGGCGAAAGCCGCAAAAAGGTTTCGGGTGTAATAGGTATAAGCAAACGCTCGACTATAGTCGAAGGTCTGGTAATAGAAAGCTTTGTCGACGATGACGGAACGGTTCGCGGATACAGTTCGCTGGTCAATTATAACGGCGATTACATAGTCGACAGATACAATACCGCGAGCTCGGACGTGGACAATCTGTTTGAGCAGGTTGCCGCGAGCTCGGACTCTGATTTGACTGCCGGTCAGGTAGAGCAAAAAATCAAAAACGGCGAAACCTTTTGGTTTTATCAGGAAATCAGCGGCGTCCGCAGGTTGAATTATTGCAGCCCTCTGAACGGCGACCTCGGATGGTATTTCCTGTTGTCGGTTGACGATGACGCTCTCGAAGAACAGAGTGTTTCGTTCGTGGAAATGGTCGTCGCAGCGCTTAGTATAGTAGTTCTTATAAGCATCGCCGCGCTGGTAATAATTCTGATTATGCAGAAAAAGACCGCCAAGGCGCACGCTCAGGAAAAGGCTCAAAGCGAGTTCCTTTCGAATATGAGTCACGAAATCCGGACGCCTTTGAACGGCATTATCGGGCTTAACTATTTGATGATTAACGCAGTCGACAATCCCGAAAAGCAAAAGCTTTTCAGAGAATGGCTGACGAAATCGCACCGGACAGCAAATTATTTGCTGTCGCTAATCAATGATATTCTCGACATATCCAAGCTGCGAGCAGGCAAGGTTGAAATTGCGCACGAGCCCGTGCTTGTTGAGGCGATTGTAGACTCAATTTATTCGATGCAGTGCGAAAATATCACGAGCAGGGGAGTGGAATATATCACCGATGCGGATATTACCGTACCCTGCATTATCGGTGACGATATGCGCATAAAACAGGTGCTTATGAACATCATAGGCAACGCCGCGAAATTTACCCCTTCGGGCGGTTGGATAAAGCTGACCGTAAAGCAAGAGCTTGCCGGCGAAAACCGCGTTATAACGTCGTTTATTTGCGAGGATACGGGTTGCGGCATGAGCAAGGAATTCGTTGCAAAGATATTCGATAAATTCACGCAGGAGCGCAACAGTAACTCTTCTTCCACAAAGGGCACTGGTCTCGGTATGACTATTAGTAAGCTGCTTGTCAATGCAATGGGTGGAGAGATAAAGGTGGAAAGCGAGCTGGGCAAGGGCAGTAAATTTACGATTACAATACCTGCGGAAATATCTGATATTCCCGATTATATGAAGTATAACGTGGACGGAGAGGCAAACCGCATTGCGGGTAAACACGCAAAGGATTTCAAGCGCATTAAGGTGCTTATAGCGGAAGATAACGATTTGAATGCCGAAATTCTTACTGAAATTTTGCACGATGCGGGATTCAACTGCACTCACGTGCCTAATGGTAAAGCTGCGGTTGAAGCTTTTGAAGAGTCTGCTGTAAACGAATACGGCGTTATTCTTATGGATATGCGTATGCCCGTGCTTGATGGCTGCGAAGCGGCAAGCGCAATAAGACAACTTGACAGGGTCGACGCAAAGACGGTGCCGATTCTTGCCTGCACGGCGAACACCTTCCAGGAGGATAAGCTGAAAGTGTTTGATAGCGGTATGAACGATATTCTTACAAAGCCTATTGACGTTAAAATACTTTTGCGCAAAATGGAATGTATAAGAAACGGCAAGAACTCCGACGGTAGCGATAAGGAGGAGTCGTAAAATGGTCAAATCGGTTAAAAAAATTTTTTCGTCGCTTTTAATTACGTTTTTTCTGTTGCTCGCGTGTCTGCCTTGGTTTGTCGGGTGCGGCGAAAAGTCGGTTAAGGAAATAACAATAAAGGTTCCGCGTTCAAGCACGCTTAACAGCGTTGCACGCCCCGATTTGGAAAGCGTAACCGCGCTTTTGACTCACGCAAGCGAGGAGTTTGCGGCGCAGTACGGCAAGGAAATCAAGGTTAAGGTAGTCGAATTTGAGTCGGGTGAGGAAACCAAAGCGGTTTACAATACCTTCGGTACGCCCGACGCAGCGGATATTCTCTATGACAGCTTTTATAATATGAGCTCGTTTATCCATACGGGCAACGCCGTACCGCTCGACGATATTTTATCCGACGAAATGGCGAAGGATTTGAATTCCAAGTACGTGGATAACGGGCGCTTCGATAAAAAGCTGTATATGATGCCGTATATGGTGTCGCAGAATATACTTATCTATAATAAGCAACTGCTCAGGCAGTGCGGACTGGACGCTTATATTGGTGAAAACGGAACAATATCCGACTGGCCGATTGAAGACTGGACGGCAATACTTAACACGCTTGCGGAAAAACTGCCTACCGGTTACGTTCCCACTATGATGTACGCAAAGGACAACGAGGGTGACACGCATATAATGACATTGCTGCGCTCGTACGGCAGCGATTTATTCGACGAGGACGTAAATTTTAAGCTTGACGGCAAAGCGGTCGAGGCGTTGCGCTGGATTCAGAACGGAGTAACGAACGGTTGGTATCTGCCCGTTCCTTATTTTAAAACAATGTCTGATAACAGCAGTAAGTTTAAAACGGGCGAAATGGCGTTTTTCAACTTCAATTCGGCGGGGCCAATGTACCGCAGCGTTATTGCCGACGGCGGACTGGATAAATACGGATTTGTCAATTATCCCGGAAACAACTGTACTTTCTTTTGCGAGGGGTTCGAGGTTTTCGATAACGGCGACAGCGAAAAAATAGAAATAGCAAAGGATTTCGTAAAATACTTCTATGCGACCGATAAGTGGATGGAATGTTCGGCAGGAAGTATTCCCGTAAGCAATAAAGTGCTTAAAAAGTATGAGGATAAGATTCTGCTTCTCGACGCTTTTTTGGACAACGCCGTAAACGAGGTCGATTTCAGAAGAAACCTTCCCAACTGGCAGGGCGCCGACAATTCCGTCGGTAGCGTATTCCATAAGGAAATAGCAAATTTGCTAATCCGTGACGCGAACGGCAATTTTGCGCTTACGCCCGAGGAATGTGCAAGAATTCTCGAAACCAAGCTTAACGAAGCAATAAACAGCGGTAGGACCAACAGTCACCCGCACGAATAAAAACAACCCGCCGAAAGGCGGGTTGTTTTTATCTTAGCGTTATATTCATTTTGAATTTAAGGCTGTTGAGTATCTTTTTGACGTATCCGTCGACCTTGTCGTCGATGGGTTCGTTCTTAGGGGTAAAGGTGATTTTAAACGCCATGCTCTTTTTATTTTTTTCTATCTGCTCGCCTGCGTATATATCGAACAGGTGAACGTCTGTCACGTATTTGCACGCTGAATAAATTTCCTTTTCTATTGAGCCTGCGGTAACGCCCAAATCGCAAATCAGCGCCAAATCGCGCGTGAATTCCGCAAACTTAGGAATGGGAACGTATTTCAACGGTTTGGAAAGCTTTTCAAGCGTTTCGTAATCGAGCTCGGCTATAACAACCGTTCTGTCTATTGCAAGCTCGTCCGCAACGGTGGGCGCGAGAACTCCGATATAGCCCACGTAATTTTCGCCGCACGTAATTTTTGCCGTTTTTCCGGGGTGCAGGAAGGACTTTTCGAATGACTCGTATTCGAATGCGATATTCAGGTGCGCGGCAATATTGTCTATAACGCCTTTTAAGTGGAAGAAGGTGCAGCTGCCCCACATTCCGAGGCAAAGAGTTTTTCTTTCAACGGGGAAGCTTTTTATAGGCAGCGTATCCGCAAGATATATCTTCGCAAGCTCGAACAGTTTTCCGTTCATATTTCCGCGGCGTAAATTTCTTACAATTACGTTGACCATAGAGGGGGCGAGGGTGGTGCGCATTACCGATAAATCCTCGCTTATAGGATTGAGTATTTTTATTGCTGCGCGTTCGGGACTGTCGCTGTCGAATTTCAACGTATCGAAATCTTTTTCGGAAATAAACGAGTAGCTTGAAATTTCGTAAAGTCCCTTACCGACAAGCACGTCTTTAAGCTTGTTTTCAGCCTTTTGTCTTTCGCTCAGTCCGCCGCTCGTCACGGCAGCGGTGGGGATAAACGTAGGCGTTATATGGTTGTAGCCGTACATTCTTATTATCTCTTCCGCGATGTCGGGGTAGTCGTCAATATCCTCTCTGTAACGCGGAACGGCAAGCTTAATCGTGTCGCCGTCTACGGTAACTTTGAAATTCAGGCTCTTTAAAATACTTTGCATTTTCTCTGCGGGAACGGTAATTCCCAGCAGGGCGTTTATTTTGTTTATGCTTACGGTTAGTTGTTTTTCGTCAGTATTAGAATACTCGGTTTTAACGTCTACGTGCACGTCGGTCACTTTTCCGCAGTCCAGCGCGTCGATTAAATGCAGCGCTCTAAGCATAGCCGTTTCAACCGTATATTCATTTACTCCCTTTTCGAAAAGCGCCGAAGAGTCGGAGTGTTGCCCCAGCGCTCTCGCTGTGCGCCTTACGTTGTCGCGGGCAAATTTCGCGGCTTCGAAAAGGACCTCGGTGGTGTCCTCGCGTATTTCGCTGTTAAGTCCGCCCATAATTCCCGCAAGCGCGCACGGCTTCGACGCGTCGCAAATAACTAAATTTTCGCTGTTCAGCTCGAATTCGTTTTCGTCGAGCGTAACTATTTTTTCTCCGTTTTCCGCCCTGCGTATATTTACGGTTGCGCCGTCAAGCGTTCTCATATCGAACGCGTGCATGGGCTGTCCGAGTTCGAGCAGGACGAAATTAGTTACGTCGACCACGTTGTTAATAGAGCGTATTCCGCAAAGCGCAAGCTTCTTTTTCAGCCATGCGGGGGAGGGGGCGATTTTTACGTCCTTTACGTAATGTCCTATATATCTCGGGCAAAGCTCGGGAGCGGAGTTCGTAATGCGTACCGACTTTTCGCTGCTCACCGTTTTGAAAGAGCAATCGGGAATTTTTATCGGTTTATTCAAAACTGCGGCGACCTCGCGCGCAATGCCGTAAATGCTCTGGCAGTCGGGGCGGTTTGCAGTAATCGAAATATCGAAAACGTAGTCGTCAAGTCCGAGCTCGCGCTTGACGTCCTCGCCGTTTTTAAGCGCGGCGGGTAAAAGTAAAAGTCCGTTACAGTCCGCGCCCTCGTACATATCGCCGTTAACGCCGAGTTCTACGCCCGAGCATAACATTCCCTCGGACTCGATGCCGCGCAGCTTTCCTTTTTTAATCGTCATAACGCCTTCGACCGTAACGTGGTCTTTTGCGGTTGCGTACACCGTTGCGCCAACAAGCGCGCAGGGCGCCTTTATGCCTTTCTTTACGTTGTCCGCGCCGCAGCAGATTTGGAAGACGCCTTTTTCGCCGCAGTCAACCTTACAAACGGAGAGGTGCGTACCCTCGACTTTTTCACATTCTATAACTTCGCCGACGACTACGCCCGAAATATCTTTGCCTATTTCGAGCAGCTCTTCGACCTCAAACCCGCAGGAAAAAAGCTTTTCCTGAAGTTCGTTTGCGGTAACGTCTATATCCACGTAATCTTTAAGCCAACTTAAAGGTGCTTTCATATTATTCTCCTTAACCCTTGAACTGTTTTAAAAAGCGCGTGTCGCCTTCATACAGCAGCTTTATGTTGTTAATGCCGTATTTGAACATTGCAATTCTTTCTATGCCGAGCCCGAACGCAAATCCGGTGTACTCGTCGGGGTCTATTCCGCAGCCCGCCAAAACGCGTCTGTTAACCATGCCCGCGCCGCCAAGCTCTATCCAGCCAGTGCCCTTACAAAGTCTGCAACCCTTGCCGCCGCACTCGAAGCAGCTTACGTCAACCTCGACCGACGGTTCGGTAAAGGGGAAGTAGGAGGGGCGAAGTCTGGTTTTTACTTCCCGCCCGAAAATCTTTTTAACGAATTCGTCAAGCATACCCTGTAAATCGCAAAGCGTAAGTCCCTTGTCTACTACAAGCATTTCCAGTTGCGAGAACATGGGGGAGTGGGTGGCGTCGTCGTCGCTGCGGTATACCTTGCCCGGCGAAAGTATTTTTATGGGCGGCTTTTTATTTTCCATAACCCTAATCTGCCCCGAGGACGTCTGCGTTCTCAAAAGCAGATTTTCGGCAAGGTAAAACGTATCCTGCATATCCCGCGCGGGGTGGTCCTTGGGGGTATTCAGCGCAGTGAAATTATAGTAATCGTTTTCTATTTCGGGCCCCTCGAATATTTCGAAGCCCATTCCGAGGAATATATCTATCAGCTCTCTCGTGACGAGCGTCGTAGGGTGATAGGCACCGTCGGGTGCAACCTGACCCGGCATAGTTACGTCAATCTTTTCGTCGGCGTATCTCTTTGCAAGCTCAATCGTTTTCAAGCCGCTTTCAAGCTTGTCAAACCGCTCTTCGGTCCACTGTCTGAGTGCGTTCAGAAGCTTGCCCATATTGGGGCGCTCCTCGGGCGGCACGTCGCGCATATTTTTCATAAGCGAAGAAATTTCGCCGCTTTTGCCGAGGAATTTCATTTTTATTTCCTGCGCGGTGCGACTGGATTTAATTTCCTTGACCGTGTTTTCGATTTGCTCTTCGATTTGTTTGATTTTTTCCTTTATATCCATAAAAACCTCATAAAAATATAATCGCCCCGTGTTAACACAGGGCGATTTAATTCGCTGTACCACCTGATTTCGCGGCATAAGCCGCCTCGTTATATCCTTAACGCGGAATTACGGAACGCATTACTTGAAAATCTTTCACGCGTTCGGCTCGCGAGTGAATAACGGTTTTCATTCTTTAAAGAACCTTTCAGCCCACGGGATTCTTCTCTCTGAAAAGAACGGTTAAAACCGTCTGTCTCGGTCAACGCCTTTAAAATTAATACAATTATATTAGATAGTTAAAATAAAGTCAACGCTTTTTATCGGTATATTTTACCGCCGTGACAGTCGTAAGCGACGATTGCGGGGAAATCCTCCACGCAAAGCTTGAAAACACCTTCGGATAAAAGGTCGTCGAAGGCTATACACTCGCTTTGCTTTATCTTGCTCGCATATAACGCGCCCGCCCCGCCGATTGCCGCGAAGTAAACCGCGCCGTTTTTTATAAGAGCGTTGCGCACCTCGTCGGACATTTCGCCCTTGCCGATAATCGCGGCAAGTCCGTTATTCAATAGCTTCGGTGCAAACGCGTTCATGCGCGCGGAAGTGGTGGGGCCGCAGCTGCCCGATGACGTATCGGGCTTCGCGGGGCACGGACCTGCGTAATAAATTGCGCTGCCTTCGATTTCAAACGGAAGCTTTTTATTGCCGTCAAGCAATTCGCAAATGCGCTTATGCGCGCAGTCTCTTGCCGTAAGCACCGTCCCCGATATCAACACGCAGTCGCCTGCTTTTAAATTTTCAGCCTCTTGCTTTGAGAGGGGCAGGGATATTCTTTTCATATCACCGCCTTTTGGCAGCGCACGCAGTGGCACTGAATATTTACCGCTACGGGTAGACCCGCGATATGTGTAGGCGCCCACTCGCAGCTTACGCCGAGAGCGGTAACCTTTCCCCGAAAGCCCTGACAGCCTATGCCGAGGGCGTTAATTCTTTCAAGAGCTTGTTTTTCTATATCGGCAATATCTTCGCGCGCGTTCGGCGTGGCTATATCTCTCGTCAACGCCTTTTTTGCCAAATATGCGCACGTGTCGAAGCTTCCGCCTATCCCGACGCCTACGTAAACGGGCGGACAGGGGCGCGAGCCTGCAAGCTTTACCGTTTCCACAATCGCGTCGATTATTCCGTCCGTTCCCTGCGAAGGAGTGAGCATAAATATTTTGGACGTGTTTTCGCTGCCGAAGCCTTTGGGCATAAAGGTAATGCTCACCGTATCGCCGTCGGTAATTTCGGTATGTAGGGCGGCGGGGGTATTGTCGCCGGTATTTATGCGTGTCAAAGGGTCGCAAATAGACTGCCTGAAATATCCGTCCGCATAAGCGCGTCGCACGCCCTCGTTCACTGCCGAAATAAGCGAGCCGCCTTCGATACGTACCTCTTGACCGATTTCCATGATTACAACTGCCATGCCCGTATCCTGACAAACGGGTATATTAAGCTTTTCGGCGGTGTCGAAGTTTTCGATAAGCGTTTTTAACGCAAACGCGCAGGTCTGTCCGTCTTCGTTTGCGTAGGCGGACTCAAGCGCTTTTTTGCAGGGCTCCGTCAACGAAACGCATGCCTTTAAAGCAAGGTTATAAATACAGTCTTCTATGGTTTTACAGTCAATTTTTCGCATACCACAATTTTATAACATTTGGCGGTAAAAGTAAAATATTTGTTTACAATAAATTTTTTTTAAGTTATAATTGAATTATGGAGAATAATTCTAACTCTTCCGATATGCAGACTGTCAACGCCGGATTCAACTCGAAAACCGGCGGTATTTCATTCAGCCTACTGGCTATAATTTACTGTATATTCACCGTCGCGGCTTCGGTGGTGACGGCGATAATCGCCAAATCGATAATGGGCAAGTACGGTTATACCGAATTTACCGAGGCGGTCAAACACGTGCAAGAGACCGACGCGTTCGTATACGTAAGCTATCTGCTTACGCCGATAATGATTGCGCTTTGCGTTCTGTTTACTTTAAAGCGTAACGGAATAAGCTTCGGCGCAGTATTTCCAGTTAAATGTAAGCCGAAATATTATTTAATTGCCGTGCTGTTTATTTTCGGATTGCTTTTTTCCGTAAGCTATGTAAACGGACTGTCGCTGGAATTTTTCAAGCTTTTCGGTTACAAGCCGAGAGAGTCGTCAAGCTATTTCCCCGATACCTCGGGCGGACTTATCGTGCCAGTATTTATCGTAATTGCAATATTGCCTGCTTTTTTTGAAGAGCTTATGTTCAGAGGGGTGCTTCTCAACTGCTGCGAAAACGGTATGGGAAGCATAAGAGCGATACTTGTTACGGGCTTTTGCTTTTCGCTATTTCACACCTCGCCCGAACAGACGGTTTACCAGTTTATTGCAGGCTGCGCGTTTGCGTTTATTGCGGTGCGTTCGGGGTCGGTTCTGCCGTCGGTGCTTATGCACTTTATAAACAATGCGCTAATTGTTATTTTCAGCGCGTGTAATCTTTTCGACGCAGCGGGAAACCTTATTATGCCGAATACTGCGTTCATAATCGTTACGGTTCTTTCCTCGCTGTCTTTCGTGGGCGCGGTCGTATGGCTTATACTTGATAAGACGTCAATTAAAAAGTGCGAAAAGGGCGGAGTAAAGGCGTTCTTCCTTTATGCGTCGGTTGCAATCGGCGCTTTGGGGCTTATCTGGATATTGCTGCTTTTCGGAGTTAACTAATGCAGAAAATAAATATCGTCTGCGTCGGTAAAATAAAGGAAAAATTTTACGGTGACGCCGTAGCGGAATACGTTAAACGCCTGTCGCGGTTTGCCAAGGTGGAAATTCGCGAAGTGGCGGAGTGCAGGAATTTGAACGAAGAAGCAGAGCTGATTTTGAAAGCCGCTCGCGGAAAAATAATCGCGCTTTGTATAGAGGGTAAAAAGTATTCCAGCGAAGAGCTTGCCGCCTATATGCGCGGGCTTACCGACTCGGGCAGTGAGTGTACCTTCGTCATAGGCTCGTCGTGCGGGCTTTTTGACAGTGTCAAGAATGCGGCAAGCCTGAAGCTCTCGTTTTCGGATATGACTTTTCCGCACCAGCTGATGCGCGTTATTCTCGTCGAGCAAATCTATCGCGCGTTTATGATAAACGGCGGAGGCGAATATCACAAATAGTTTGAGAATATTCTATTGTGTGATATATGAAGCAATAGAAAAATTTTATAACGGCTACGACGGAAGAAAATGCGTAATAGGCTATTCGTTGAAGGGCAAAGACATATTTGCATTTCATATAGGCGACCCTACTGGCAGACAGTTCATTTCAACGTACGCTATTCACGGCAGAGAGTGGATAACCGCAAAGCTTGCCTTAAAGCATATAAAGGCGGGAGTGAAGAAGGGCGGCGGATGGATAATTCCGCTTGTCAATCCCGACGGAGCCGCAATCAGCGAAAGCGTGAGAACTTTGTGGAAGGCGAACGCTCGCGGTGTGGATTTGAATTGCAATTTCGACGCCGACTGGGGCAGCGGCAGGCTCAATACCAAGCGCCGCGGCGGTGAAAATTGTATAGGCGACAGTCCGTTTTCGGAAAGCGAAACGCGCGCTTTGAAAAATTTTACTCAGAAAATCCGCCCTTACGTCACGTTCAGCTTCCATACCAAGGGCGAGGAAATTTACTGGCAGTATAACGGCCTCGGCGATAAGCGCGGCGCTGATATACTTGCGGAGGCTACGGGTTACAAACCTGTAATAATATACGGCTCGGCGGGGGGATATAAGGACTGGTGTATTCAGAAGCTGAAAATTCCCGCGTACACGATAGAGTGCGGCGCGGACAGTCTCGAACATCCCATAACCGATATACGCAAGCTTAAAAGGTGCTTTAACGCGCTTAAAATATTTACGGAAAATTATGCAGAATAAATTTATGTTAGCCGCGCTGAAATGCGCGCAGCAGGCCTTTGACGACGGCGAGGTGCCGATAGGTGCGGTAGTAGTTGCCGACGGAAAGATTATCTCCCGCGGACATAACCGCCGCACGAAAAGGCAGATTGCAACCGCGCACGCCGAAATAGAGGCAATAGAAAAGGCGTGCAAAAAACTTAACAGCTGGCGTCTGCCCGAATGTGAGATTTACGTCACGCTCGAGCCGTGTCCTATGTGTATGGGGGCAATGCTCAACGCGCGCATTAAAAAAGTTTACTTCGGCGCTTACGAGGCGAAGGGCAGGTCGCTTACCGAACAGCTTGCCGAGGCCAATCTCGTCAACCATAAGATAGAGGTCGAGGGCGGAATAATGAAGGAAGAGTGCGCGGGCATACTTTCCGAATTTTTTTCTCAAATGCGTGAAAGAACCAAACAGTGACTTATATTTCGGCTTTTTATTTGACTTTACGGCGATATAATAATAAAATATAATCAGTATCTTTCGCGGATTTACTTTAAGAACCTTCGGGAGGATTATTCTATTAATGATTAATCACGGTAGCGAAATCAAAATTTTTTCAGGCTCCTCGAACAGGCCGCTTGCGGAGGCTATTGCTTCCAAGCTTAATACCTCGTTGGGCGAAATGGAAATAACGCATTTTTCCGACGGTGAAATTTACGTGCGCTACGACGAGTCTATCCGTGGTAAGGACGTGTTTTTAATACAGTCCACTGGCGCTCCGGTCAACAACAATCTTATGGAGCTTTTGATAATGATTGACGCCGCTCGCCGTGCGAGCGCGGGCAGAATTACCGCGGTAATACCGTATTTCGGATATGCAAGGCAGGACAGAAAGGCGCGCTCGCGCGAACCGATTACCGCAAAGCTCGTTGCAAATCTTATAACCTCCGCGGGGGCGGACAGGGTTATGACTATGGATTTGCACTGCTTGCAAATTCAGGGATTTTTCGATATTCCTCTCGACAATCTCGTGGGCGGACCCACGCTGTATAACTATTTCAAGCCTAAGGTGGACGACGATTTCGTGGTGGTTTCACCGGATATAGGCTCGGTTGCGAGGGCGAGGAAGGTCGCTGCCCGTATGAATGCGAAGATGGCTATAATTGATAAGCGTCGTCCCAAAGCCAACGTAATGGAGGTTATGAACATAATCGGCGAGGTGGAGGGCAAGAACTGCCTTATGGTCGACGATATGATTGATACCGCGGGGACTATGACGCAGGGCTCGATAGCCTTGAAGGACGCTGGCGCAAAGGAAATTTACGGTTGCTGTTCTCACGGCGTGCTGTCGGGCGCGGCGATTGAAAGGCTTTCCAAATCGCCGATAACTCAGCTTGCTATTTTGGATACAATCAATATGCCGAAGGAAAAGCTGTTGCCTTTCTTTAAAATAATTACGACTGCGCCGATATTCGCTTCGGCGATAGAAAACGTTTACCTTGACAGACCTATGTCAAAAATATACGATTAAAAGTAAAAATCGCCGCAGTAATTGCGGCTGATTTTGGTTTTGGAATTATGAAAATTATTGTAGGGCTCGGCAATCCCGAGGAAAAATATTTAAAGACCTTTCACAATATGGGGTATATAGCCGTCGGCGACGTTGCGGCAAAGCTAAACGTCAAATTCAAAAAGAAGGAATGCGAGGCGTTCACCGCAGAGGCTAACGTCAACGGCGAAAAAGTAATTCTTGCAAGACCCGTTACCTATATGAACAACAGCGGAAGGGCGGTTAAACAGCTTTTGGCTAAATATCGCGCGTCAGCTTCCGATTTGGTAGTACTGTACGACGATTACGACATCGCCAAGGGCGGGCTTAGAATCCGTCCCTCGGGAAGCGCGGGCACGCATAACGGTATGCGTTCTATTATTGCGGAAATCGGCACTTCGGATTTTACTCGTATCCGCATAGGTATACGCGACAGCGAAATAAATATCCCGATTATCAACTACGTTCTTGCCGAAGTAAGGCGCGAGGATTACGAGCTTTTTATATCCGTATGCGGCAGGGCTGCGGACGCGGCTATCGCCATAGCCTGCGGCAATCCCGTAGAAAAGGTAATGACGGAATACAATTTAAACGTAAAGGATTAAATTGAACAAAGATTTTTTTACTTACAAAAGTATGGGGACGGAATACACCGCCCTGCAAAACGACCTCCGCCTCGGCACGCCGACGGCGGTTTTCGGCGTTTCGGACGCTCATAAATATTTAATAGCGTCGCTTGCCGAACGCAAAACTTTATATATAACGGCGGATAGCGTGCTTGCGAACAAAGCGTACGCTTCTATAAGCGCGCTTTCGGGTAAAAGATGCGTGCTTTTACCGTCGAAGGACGAGGTGGTCCTTTATAAGGACGCGCTTTCCAAGGACGCCCTTTTTAAAAGGCTTACTGCTATAAACGAAATTTTAAACGGTGCGGAAATAGTAGTTTGCAATATCGAAGCGGTAATGCAGCTGTTTCCGTCGCGTCTTCCCTGTCTGGAATTTCGCGTAGGCAGCGAATACGATTATCAATCCATTCCGCAAAAGCTTGTGGAAATGGGCTATACACGTATGTATTCCGCGGAAAGCAAGGGTGCGTTTGCGGTGCGCGGCGATATTCTCGATATTTATCCCGTAAACAGCGAAGAGCCTGTAAGGATAGACTTTTTCGGCGATACGGTTGAAAAAATCCGCCCTTACGACGCGGTTAGCGGAGAGCGGCTTAAAGAGCTTGACCGCATTACTTTAGTCGGAGCTACCGACGCGGTGTTTACTTCAGCAGACGTTGAGACTGTTAAAAACGCATTGCGCGAAGGTACAAAAAAATGTACCGATTCCGCTGCGTACAACAGGGCGTGCGCTATCGCTGACGACGTCAATATGAAATTAGAGTCGGGTATTCCGTTTGCGGGCGTATCTTTCGTAATGCCGCTTTTAACGGGGACCTGCACGCTGTTCGATTTGCTCGGCGAAGATACGCAGGTAATATTCGACGAGTGCAAGCTTATAAACGATATAATGAACGGCGTGTATAAAGAACATACCGAAAGAGTGCGCGAGCTTAAAAGGGGCGGCGAGGCTTTCGATTTTTCGCTTGACCAGATTATAGCTCCGCAGACCTTGACGGAAAAGTTTAAGAATTACCGTACTTTGGCTTTACAGACGTTTACCACAAGCACGCAGTTTTTTCAGCCGTTAAAGACCTATAATTTCAAATCCGCGCCGTCGCCGTCATACCTCAACTCGGTCCCGCAGCTTATCGTCGATTTGAAGCATTGGCTTTCGAACGGATACAGGGTGTTGATTTTTACAGGAAATTTGCAGCGTTCGGACAAGCTGTCGGAAATGCTTTCCGACGAGTATTTCCCGCTTTATCCCGTCCCCGACAGGCTTGAAGCGCTTCACGGAGTTTCGGTAACGTCCGAGGAAATGCCGCACGGCTTTATTATTCACGAAAATAAATTGGTCGTTATCGGCGACGGTGATTTATATACCAAAGCGGTGGCGAAGCGTATCCGCAAGAAGCGCGGCGATATGTTTACCGCGCCGGAGATAGGCGATTACGCGGTTCACGAAAAGCACGGCGTCGGCAGAATTACGGGCACGAAAAAAATTGAAACCACGGACGGAATTAAAGAATACGTTGCTATCGAGTACAAGGGCGGCGACGTTCTTTACGTGCCTGTCGAGCAGATGGACGTTCTGTCGAAATATATCGGCGACGGCAATCCTGCGCTTTCCAAAATCGGCGGTGCGGATTTCGACAGGGTGGTCGAACGGGTCAAAAAATCCATTCGCGCGCTCGCGTTTGATTTGAAAAAGCTTTATGCCGAGCGCGGCGAGAAGAGGGGATTTCGCTTCCCCGAGCACGCCGCAATGATGCGCGAATTTGAGGACGCGTTTCTTTACGAGGAAACCTACGACCAGCTGGCTTCTATCGAAGAGATAAAGGCGGATATGTGTTCGGATAAGGTAATGGACAGATTGCTTGTCGGCGACGTGGGCTTTGGCAAAACCGAGGTTGCGCTGAGGGCGGTTTATCAGTGCATACTCGGCGGTAAGCAGGCGGCGCTGATGTGCCCGGGGACCGTACTTTCTGAGCAGCACTTCAATACCGCAATAGAGCGGTTTGCCGACTTCGGCGTTCGCGTTGAAAAGCTAAACCGCTTCAAAACGCCCAAGCAGCAGGCGGAAACGCTCAAACGCCTTGCGAACGGCGATATCGATTTTATTATCGGCACGCACAGACTGCTTTCCGAGGACGTGAAGTTTTACGATTTGGGACTTTTGGTGCTCGACGAAGAGCAGCGCTTCGGCGTAGAGCATAAGGAAAAAATCAAACATATCAAAAACGACGTCGACTGTCTTACAATGACGGCTACGCCGATACCGCGCACGCTGCACATGTCGCTTGCAGGAATAAGGGATATAAGCACTATAAGCACGCCCCCGCAGAAGCGTCTGCCGGTGCAGACCTACGTCGTCGAGGAAACGGAAACGCTTATCCGAGACGCGTGCATTAAAGAGCTGTCGCGTGGCGGGCAGGTGTTTATCCTCTATAACAGAGTGGAAACCATTTCTTCGTTTGCGGGCAGAATTGCCGAAATTATTCCCGAAGGCAAGGTCTGCTACGCTCACGGCAGAATGGACAGGGACGCGCTTGAAAACAGCGTATTCTCGTTCTACCGCGGCGACAAAAATATTTTAGTAACTACAACTATTATCGAAAACGGCATAGACCTTCCTAACGCTAACACCATAATTATAATAGACGCGGACAAGCTGGGCATTTCCCAACTGTATCAGCTGCGCGGTCGCGTGGGAAGGGGCAGCCGCCTTGCAAACGCGTATTTTATGTTCAAGCCGCAGAAAGTGCTTACCTCTGACGCTGCCGAACGTCTTAAAGCGATTATGCAGTTTACTGAGCTCGGTTCGGGCTTCAAGCTTGCAATGCGCGACCTTGAAATCCGCGGTGCGGGCAACGTCCTCGGCGCGGAACAGCACGGTCACATGGACAGGGTAGGATACGAGCTGTATTCCAAGCTTTTAAAAGAGGAGCTGACGGGCGAAAGTCAGTTTACGGCAGAGCTCGACATAAAGACTACGGCTTACATACCCGAAGCGTATATCGAGTCGGGCGCGGGCAGAATGGATTGCTACAAGCAGATTGCCGAAATCCGCACCGTCGAGGACTATAAGAGGGTTTGTCTGTCTATCGAGGACAATTACGGACCAATGCCGGACGAGGTGCTAAACCTTATGATTATAGCGGTTTTGAAGTCGCTTGCGGCTAAGTTCAACGTCAAAAAAATAGGCGTCGACGGTAACGAGGGGATGTTGGAGCTTCCGTCAATCAATTCGCTTAAAAACGCAGGGCTTAAAGCAGCGCTTGACAAATATTCGGACAGAACCTCGCTTTCTATGGCGAAAGCGCCTTCGGTTATATTCCGCCCTCATGCAAATCCCGCTAAAACGATGCTCGACATGACAAAATTTTTAAAATTTGCTTTAAGTTTTGTTTAAATTAATGCAAAATGATTTGCTTAAATTTTTCAGATATTATATAATTATCATTGATATTTTATATTAGGGTAATTGCGTTCGATTATTCTAACCTGACGGCAGGAGAACTTTATGAAGAAAAAAACGATTGCGGCTATTGCATTAACCTCGTGTCTGGCGCTCAGCGCTACGCTCACGGGCTGTTCGCTTGTTTCTACAAACAACAAACTCGATATGGAACAGGTAATTGCAGACGTCGACATTTCAAAATCCGACAAATTCGATACCGCCGAGCTTGAAATTTATAAAAGCGCGGTGTCTTCGTCGCAGATAATCAAGAGGGAGCTTATTTCTTACTTCCTCAACGTCGGCTATTCTTATATACAGAACGGCTCGTCTTATGAAGAGACGTTCAATATGCTTGTCGACGCGCTTGTTGATAACGCGGTGCTTGTCCAGTATTCCACGGTCGAGCTGCTTAAGGCAAATCCCTCGGTATTTTACGATTTTACGAAGGAAACCGACGAAGCTAAAAAGTACGAGTTGTTGCTTGATAAGGATGAGATAAACCTTGCCACGTACAAGCTGTATTCTTCAATCAATTCGGCTATAGACAATTTCGAAAAGAACGTCATTGACGAAGAGGACGGCTACAAGGGAACTGCGAAGAGAACTACGCCGACCAACCTCAATACCGAGCAGGACGATTATTACCCTTCCGACGAGAACGGCAATCTCAATTACGGCATATATACCGGCTACGGCGATTACACGCTTGCAGAAAGCGGCGCTTATCAGGACGACGCTCTGGAAGGAACCACCCGCGCGACGCGTATCAAGGCTTACAACAGCTTTTTGAACAATCTGCGCCGTAACAATCTTGTTGACGGCGAAAACGAAGCGGAAAACTTGACCGATATTCTTAAACTTAATTATATACGGGTCGAATACGTTTCTCAGCTCGAATCGCGCATTATCAATAAGTATTACGATATTTACGAGGAAGAGCAGGAAAATAAGCTGCTTACCGATAATTATATCGAAAACGTGTATAACGAGGTTTTGGCTTCGCAGACCGAAAATTACAGCAAATCGGTTTCGTCGTTCGACAGCGCAATGAGCAGTATGTCGTCAAGCTCGTTTATTCTTTACTCACCCGAAACGGACGACAGCGACTGGAATATCGAGTACGGCGAGAAGTTTGCGAAATTCGGATTTATTTATAATATTCTTCTGCCGTTCAGCTCGCGTCAGAGCATTCAGCTTAACGCGTTGAAAAGTATTCAGTCTGCCGACGGCGACGATAATTATTATTTTGCGGAGAGAAACAAGCTTTTAAAGAGCATTAAAACCGAAGACCAGCGTTCGGCTTGGTTCAACGGAGAAGAAGATTACAGCTTTAAGCCCGAAGAAGGTTTCGAGTATTATAACGGCGGTAAAGATTATCGCAGCTATTTGTTCTTCGAGGATAATCTTACCGACAGCGAAGAGGGCGGAAGATACAAAAAGCTTCAGGCTTACGACGGCAGATATTCCTTTAACGGCCGCGTAATAGAAAACGAGGACGAAAGCTATACGCTTATTCCGAACAAGCTTGACATAGACGGCATGCTTGACGAGTTTTCGGATTACGTTAATTACGTCGTCGGCTCTGACGTGGTCGAATATAAAAAGACTGCGGGTTATTACGACGTTGAAAAATTCGGCAAGACCGATAACGAAGACGAAATAGACTATTCCAAATTTATTTACGCGGAAGGCAAGGTTAAGTTTAATTTCGATAATAAAAATCTTATGAATCCCGATACCGACCAGTACAAGGCAATGAGCGCGGTTAACGAGCTTCAGTTTGCTTATACTACCGATACCAGCGTTCTTTCAAACTATATCGGCTATTCGGTTACCGCGTACGATACCAGCTATATCAAGGAATTCGAATATGCGGCAAAGAAGGCTGTCGGCGAGGGCGTAGGCTCGTTCTCGGTTTGCGCGGGCGACTACGGCTGGCATCTGATTTACGTTACCAACGTATTCGACGCAGGCGAAACCTATAAAAACCTCGACTGGATAAACAACGTCAAGGTTGAGGGAACCTTTGAAAATCTGTTCTTCGAATGGATTAAGGGCAACGACCTTTCGGATATAAGCACGACGCAGAGAACGAAGATACTCAAAGACTTTAATAAAGATACTACGGTTACAAAATATCAGAAAAGGTATCAAGACTTGCTTGATTTAGATAAATAATGGAAATCTGGCAGGCTATAGTATTAGGTCTTACTCAAGGATTAACCGAATTTCTGCCCGTATCGTCAAGCGGACATCTGGCGTTTATGATGCGCGTGTTCGGCATACAGCAGGGCGGACTGTTCTTTTCGATAATTCTGCATCTCGGAACCTTGGTTGCCGTATGCGCGGTGTATTACAAGGATATTATCGCGCTTTTCAAAAAGCCATTCAAAACCTTGGGGTTTTTAGTAATCGCTTCAATACCCGCTGCGATAGTCGGCTTTTTACTCGAAGACGTGATAGACGAGCATTTGCTCGGCTCGGCTCGTTTGGGAATAATACTCGCCGTGTTCTTTACCGTAACGGCGTCGGTATTGTTCGTAACCGAAATTTTTGCAAAAAGGCGTCAGAACGAGCTTCCGCTTTGCTGGCGTACGATAATACCTATGGGCGTTGCGCAGGCAGTTGCGGTGCTTCCCGGAATTTCGAGAAGCGGTTCGACGATATGCGCGGGCACGCTTGCAGGCGGAAAAAGCGAAGAAGTTGCGAAATTTTCGTTCTTAATGAGTATACCCGTAATTTTGGGCAGCTTCGTCGTATCGCTTGCCAAGGGGCTTTATAAAGGCGAAATACAAGCCGACTTTGCCGCAAACGGCTCTGCATACGGCTGGTGCATAGCTCTCGGCTTTATAATTTCCGCGGTTTCGGGTCTTGTTGCAATAAAAGTTATGCTTAAAATAATTCAAAAGGCAAATTATAAGTGGTTCAGCTTATATCTCGTGCTTTTGGCAATAGTGTGCATAATTTTGTATTGCTGCAATCGTTTTTAAATACTTAAAAGAACGGTAAAAAAACCGTTCTTTTTTACTTGACAAATATTTTAGGGGGGGGGGTATAATTAAATGGAAAATTCTACGGACGGAGTACAAATGGAAGAAATTTTAAAGGTGGAAAACTTAACTAAGACCTTCAAGCTTTCAAAAAAACAGCAAAAGCTTGAGCGGACGCAGACCAAAGTCAAGGTGGCTGTGGATAAGCTGTCTTTTACGGCGTATAAGGGTGAAATATTCGGTTTGCTCGGTCCGAACGGCGCGGGCAAGACGACTACGCTCAGAATGTTGGCTACGCTTATTAAGCCAGACAGCGGAGACGCGTTTATTGACGGCAAAAGCATAATCACGCAGGAGGACGAGGTTCGCCGCAAAATCGGATTTTTGACCAGCGAATTAAAGCTGGAAGATTTTTTTACGCCGAACTATCTTTTTAACTTTTTCGGCGAGCTTTACGGAATGGAGAAATCGGCGATAGTCGAGCGAAGAAAACAGCTTTTTGAAAGGTTTGGCATCGATAGGTTTGCGGAAGTGAAATTTTCAAGCCTTTCAACGGGTATGAAGCAAAAGGTTTCGCTTGTGGTATCTATCGTTCACGACCCCGAGTTTATCATTTTCGACGAGCCGACTAACGGACTTGACGTGCTTACGGCAAAGGTGGTAACGGATTTTTTAACCGAACTGAAAAATGACGGAAAAACGATAATTCTTTCAACTCATATTTTCAGCCTGATAGAAAAGCTTTGCGACAGAGTCGGTATAATAATAAACGGCAAACTTGCAAAAATAGACACGCTTGAAAATCTGACAAAGCAGAGCAGTCTTGAAGATACCTTTTTCGGCATTTACAAAGAGGTCGCGGGGGACATATTATGAGAAACGTAATAACGGTATTAAAAAAAGAATTTGCCCGTTTCTTTAAGGACAGAAGAATGGTAATGTCCATTTTCTTGCCCGGTATAATGATTTTTTTGGTATATACCATAATGGGAACGGTAATGGCGGAGGTCAACAAGCCTGACGAAAATTATAAATATACGACCTACGTTGAAAATATCCCGCAAGATTCGGCACTGGCTGCGGTGCTGAACGCGACGCTTGATTTTAAGGAATACGAATCGGCGGATAAGGCTAAGCAGGCGGTTGCCGACGGCGAGCTGGACCTTGCCATTATATTTCCCGTAAACTTTAACGAAAGCACGGACGGCGAAGCGGTGCCTAACGTAAGCGTTTACTACAACTTGGCGAACGACAATTCTTCAAACGGCTTCACGGTTGTAAGCAGTATTCTCGAAGAATTTAAAAGGCCGTCGTTTACGGTCAATAACGGCGAAAACGGCAACCTTGCCGAGGACCGCGCGACCGTAGGCAAAATTCTTTCAATGATAATGCCTATGCTGATGTTTTCGCTTTTGGCGTCGGGCTGTATAGCGTTTGCGCCCGAATCGATTGCGGGCGAGAAAGAGCGCGGTACTCTTTCAACCGTACTGATTACGCCCATAAAGCGGTGGCAGCTTGCCTTCGGCAAAATAATCAGTCTTGCGTGTTTTGCGACTTTAAGCGGTTTGTCCAGCTTTATCGGCTTGATTTTATCGCTTCCGAAGTTTATGAACGGAATAGTTTCGGGCGATACCATGATGTACTATTCGGTCGGCGATTATTTTATGCTGTTTGCCCTTATAATCTCGGTAGTTCTCGTAATAATTTCAGCGTTCTCGATAGTGTCGGCGTTTGCAAAGACCGTAAAGGAAGCAAACTCTCTGATTGCTCCGCTTATGATTGTAATTATATTAATGGGCGTCTTTTCGATGTTTACGGCTACGCCCGCGCTCGGGCTTTATGCAATACCGTTGCTTGGCAGCGGACTGGCATTCTCGTCGATAATGACGTTTACCGTTTCGCCGCTTGGATTTGCACTGTCTATTATTTCGAATTTGGCAGTGGCGGCGGTGCTTATCGTACTTTTAAGCTTTATGTTCAAAAGCGAGCGCATAATGTTCAACAGATAAAAAATAAACCGTCCGATAATCGGACGGTTATTTTTTAATAAGCTGTGCAGTCTTTTTTGCCGCAATAAGCCGAAGCGTAAACTTTACAGGTGGCTACTTCAAAGCTACCTTATGGCACACCGAATTAGCTGTTTAGTGCTGCTATATCCCTATCCTGACACGGTTCGCAGCGTTCGGTTGCATAAGACCTTGATATCAACACCCCTTATAAAGCGCAGCCTTCCACATATTGCGTCGGGAAAGACGTTCGGTCCTGCTATAGCGGATTGCAGGTACAGGGCACCGCTAACTCCCCACTTAGCACAGTAAAATCATTTTAACAGAAATACTTTGGTTTGGCAAGCAACTTTGCAAGGTTTTAATTGACAAATTTAAGGCTATATTCTAAAATATAAAATATAAATTAAAACAGAGGTAGATAAATGTCGGAAAACTGCTCGCACGACTGTTCTTCATGCAAGGAAAACTGTTCCTCGCGCGATAAAAAAAGTCTGATAAAAAATCCGCATAAGCTAAGCGATATTAAAAAAGTTATCGCCGTCGTCAGCGGTAAGGGTGGCGTCGGTAAATCCATGACCTGCGCTTTGCTTGCCGCAGCGTCGCAAAACAGCGGCAAGGTAACAGCCGTAATGGATGCAGATATAACGGGTCCGTCGATACCGCGAATGTTCGGCGTCCGTGAACGCGCAACAGGTAACGGCGAGGGGATAATTCCCGTCGTATCCGAGGAGGGGACGCAGCTTATTTCAATGAACGTGCTGCTTGAAAACGAGGCGGAGCCCGTAGTTTGGCGCGGTTCGCTTATTTCCGGAACGGTGCTTCAATTCTGGACTGACGTAATATGGAGCGGCGTAGACGTAATGTTTATAGATATGCCCCCCGGGACGGGCGACGTTCCTTTGACGGTTTTCCAAAGTATTCCGCTTGACGGCGTCGTAATCGTTACGACCCCGCAGGACCTCGTCGGTATGATTGTACAAAAGGCGGTAAATATGGCGAATATGATGAACGTGCCTATTTTGGGCATAGTCGAAAATATGAGCTATATAAAATGCCCCGACTGCGGCAGGAAAATTTCGGTTTTCGGTGAAAGCGGGGTAGACGCACTTGCACTGGAATACGGTATTCCCGCAGTTGCAAAACTGCCGATTGACCCCGAGCTTACCAAGGCTGCCGACTGCGGCAAAATAGAAAAGCTTGAAAATAATTACCTTGCCGACTTCTTCGACAAAATTTATAAAAGCGTTAAATAAATTAAAGCCCGCTTATTTAGCGGGCTTTTATTATTGTTGCTTTTCGGGAAGGAACTTCCAGTACCTCACGGGCATAGAGCCCTTCATTTGTTTTTCGTGCGGACGCTCTTCTATATTTACCGCTTTATAATACTTTTTCCATAGATTGACGAATGCGATTTCGTTTGCGGAAAGGCAAATTTCGGCTTGGTCGGCGTATCCCATAATCCAACTTTTTCCGTCGTACATTCCTGCAATTTTGCGCCTTACGTCGTGTATTACAAACCGCTCGCATTTAAGTCTTTCTGCAAAATGGCGCATAAGTATATCCGTAATATTGTTGTCGGGCGAATAGGGGGCGTAAAGTATTCCGTCGGCATTTTCCATAAACCTAAGCAGCCCTTTCAGTCTATGAGCTTCGCCTGTTACCTTATAGAGCAAATTATTCAGCGCGATAACCTCAGTTAAAGAAAGTCTTTTACGGATAGGGCGCTTAATCTGTAAAAGCTTTTTGATATAATCGAAAGCAATTTGCTCTTTTTTAGGATTGCAGCTTCTCAAAGCCAGCACCAGGTCGTCTGCGGCGTATCTGTCGCAATTTTCTACTGCGCTGAGCACTCTTTGGCATTTTTGCATATCCTTGTCAACGCATACAGTCTGACTGTCAAGCGCAAGCTGTATCTGCCTGTCGGACGAAATTATGCAGTCGCGTTCGCAATAGGCGTCGAAAACCGCAGTAAAAAATGCTTCGGCGGTGCCGTCCGTAATAAATACCTTCATATTTCACCCGTAAGCGCGGAAAGGGCGGTGGAGGGCTCGGAGAACATTGAAAGCTGCTCGCTTTCGTCCTTTGCGCCTGCAATCAACAGCGAGCTTCTGACCTGCGAAATGCTGTCGGAGCCGTAAAATTTCCCCTTGCAGGTAATAAAGTGCCGCGCTCTTTTAAGCACTATACGCATTTTTGCAAGATTGTCGAAATCCAGTTTCGCAAACCTGCGCGCTTCGGTAATCCTGTACGCACTTTTCGCTCCGATACCAGGAACGCGCAGCAGCGTTTCAAGCGGCGCCGTGTTTATTTCTACGGGGAATAGGTGCATATTTCTTAATGCCCAGGCGCATTTCGGGTCGTAGTCGGGAGAAAGGTTTTCGTTTTCGTCGCATATCTCGTTTACGTTAAAGCCGTAAAACCTTATCAGCCAGTCTGCCTGATACAGTCTATGCTCGCGTAGCAGTCCCGCCCCGACCGCAGGCAGCTTATTGCTTTGAACTACGGGAACGTAAGAGGAATAGTAGACGCGTCTTAAATCCATATTGCGGTACAGCGCTTCGGTTAGCTTTAAAATCTGTCCGTCGGGCTCTGGCGACGCGCCTATAATCATTTGCGTAGTCTGTCCCGCAGGCAAGACCTTACCGCGCCTGATTTTATTTTGCTTGTCGTATTCTATTGCCTGACTAAGGCTCTTCATTGGCAGCAGCAGACTCTGTTTGGTTTTTTGCGGGGCAAGCAGCTTCAAAGATTGCTCGCTGGGCAATTCCACGTTGTAGCTCATGCGGTCGACGGTTTTTGCGGCTTTCATAACTATGCCGCCGTCAGCGTGAGGTATGCCCTTGAGATGTATATAGCCGTTGAAATTATATACGTTTCTCAGCTTTTCCATGGTTTCGCACAATAGCTCCATAGTCCTGTTCGGACTTTCGAAAACGGCGGAGGACAGAAACAGCCCCTCTATATAATTGCGCTTATAAAAATTGATGACGAGCTCGCAAATTTCGTCGGGCGTAAGACGTGCGCGCGGAACGTCTACGCTGCACCTGTTGGGGCAGTACTCGCAATCGTAAACGCACTCGTTACTCATTAAAATTTTCAATAGCGAAATACATCTGCCGTCGGGGGTAAACGAATGGCAGATTCCGCCCACGGAGCCGTTGCCTATGCCGCCCGCCTTGTTCGCTCTTTTTGAGCCCGACGAGGAGCAGGAAACGTCGTACTTTGCGCTTTCAGTCAAAATTTTAAGCTTATTTTCGTCAATCATAATCTTCCATAAAACAAAATCTTCCACCGTTATGGCATAGGAGCGGCGGAAGATTGCTCTTGCCGCGCACGGTAAACCCGAAATTACAGCACGCGAACATTTGTTTGTATTCTTATTATATAGCATATTTTTTCGGTTGTCAACGGTTTTTTTGATATTGACTAAAAATTTTTTTTATGTTAGACTTAATAACGGTATGATTAGTATTAAAGAAGTAACGCGGGAATACGAAGACTTTTGGCGTACGATTGACGGGCACGCCGACGTTGAAACCGTCAAAGCGCGCATATCGGAAAAAAGCGGGTTCGTTATTTTCGACGGCACTACGCCGATAGGCGTAATATCCTTCAATCGTTTCTGGGACGAGCTTCCTTTTTTAAGCCTGATTAAAATTCTGCCCGATTACCGTCAACGCGGTTACGGTAGGGAGGCAATGGCGCTTTTCGAGAAGGAGTTAAAGCTGCGCGGCTATAACTCTTTGCTCGTATCCACGCAGACGGACGAGGAGGCGCAGCATTTTTACCGCAAAATCGGATACGCCGAATGCGGCTGTCTTGTTCTTGAAAATCAGCCCATGGAAATGTTTTTTATTAAATCGTTTTAAAATTTTCACAAGGTTTTCATTGCGCCGTTAGATAATTAAGATAATAGGAGAATTACAAATGAAAGTATTGATAGTAGACGACGAGGAAATGATTCGCGGAGTGCTCAGGGAATACGTTGAGTTCGAGGGCGGTACCGCTTTTGAAGCCGCAGACGGAATGCAGGCGGTTAAAATGTGCCGTGAGGGAGATTTCGATATTATATTAATGGACGTAATGATGCCTCGGCTTGACGGCTTTTCCGCAGTCAAAGAAATAAAAAAGATTAAGGACGTTCCCGTCATTATGCTTTCGGCGAGAGGCGAGGAATACGATAAGCTTTTCGGCTTTGAGATAGGGGTGGACGATTACGTTACCAAGCCGTTTTCACCCAAGGAAGTTATGGCGAGAATTAACGCCGTGCTCAAACGCAGATGCGGCGACGAAAACAAAGACGTAATTACGTTCGAAGGGCTTACCATCGATATGATAGGGCGCAACGTGTTCGTTGACGGCGAAAAAGCAGAGCTTACGCCCAAGGAATACGAAATACTTTTCTACTTCGTAAAGAATAAGGGCATTGCTCTAACGCGTGAAAAACTCTTGATGGACGTTTGGGGCTTCGATTTCTACGGCGACGACAGAACGGTCGATACGCATATAAAAATGCTGCGCGCCAATCTCAAGCAGTACAGAAAATTTATCGTTACTTTGAGGGGGCTTGGGTACAAATTTGAAGTTTAAAAAACGCAAAAGCCAGCTTAAAAGCATAAACCGCGTTTTATTGAAGCATTTTTTGCTGTTGTCCGTACTGCTTATATGTTTGCTTGAAGTCATCTGTTTTCTTATCGTAAACAATACTGCAAAATCAACGGCGAAGGAAAGGTTAATCCGCGTCGGCAGAGAAGCTGCGGAGCTTGTTGACGACGAGGCGGAAGCCACGGAATTTATTCGCAATTACAGACAGGACGGCATTATCGTTTACGTGCTTTCGCAAAGCGGAGAGGTGCTGCTTCCGTCGGACGAAACGGTATGGAACGGCGATATGCGCGAAATAATAGAAAAGCTCGACAAGGAAGATAAAGAGTCCGCGCAGGTAATTTATTCGCAGGATAACGCGCTTAATTATGCAATGCGGCTTGATTACGGCGGCGGCAGCTATCTCGTTGCGACTTACTCGCTCGGAATTATCAATGGCGCATCCCGACTGCTTTTGGTTTACTTCGTTATCGTGGGCGTCACGGTGCTGTTGCTGACTGCAATGGTTGCATACAACGTGTCGCAAAAGCTTTCAAGCGGGCTTAAAAACTTGTCAACTACGGCGGTGCGGTTTTCCGAAGGCGATTTTGCGGTTAATTTTGCAAACGCCGAATATCAGGAGCTTGCCGACCTTTCGGATACGCTTAATTCAGTCCGCGACGAGGTCAAAAAAAGCGGCGATTTTCAGCGCGAGCTGATAGCCAACGTCTCGCACGACCTTAAAACGCCGCTTACTATGATTAAAGCGTACGCCTCTATGATACGCGAAATATCGGGTGACAATCCCGAAAAGCGCGATAAGCATTTGCAGGTAATAATAGACGAGGCGGACAGATTGACGGGCATAGTTAACGACGTTTTAAACGTATCCAAGCTTAGCTCTAATCTTGACGGAATTAAATTCAAGGTTTTCAATTTAACCGAATTCTTGTACGGTATGCTTAACAAGTTCGATTATTTGCAGGAAACGCAAGGCTATACCTTTCTTGTCGACGTGGACGCCAATCTTTATACGAGAGCCGACGAAGAAAAGATAGGTCAGGTTATTTACAATCTTTTAAGCAACGCGGTAAATTATACGGGCGAAGATAAGACGGTCTATATAAGTCTTAAACGAAACATGACTGCCGAACGCATTAAGCTGACCGTGCGCGATACGGGCAAGGGTATTTCCAAAGAGGATTTGCCCGAAATATGGAACAGATATTACCGTATTAAAGAAAACCATGCCCGCCCCGTAAAGGGCACGGGTTTGGGACTGAACATAGTAAAAATAATTCTTGAAAACCATTCTTTCGATTTCGGCGTAGAGTCCGAGCTCGGTAAAGGGTCGTCGTTCTGGATTGACTTTCCCGCCGTTCCCGAAAAAGAGGAAAACGATTAGTATAAACGCCCCGAAGAAGTTATTCTTCGGGGCGTTTTTTTGTTCAAAATCGTTTGACAAATGAGGGTAGCGTGCTTATAATATTTATAAAAACAAATGTTTGTATTGTATTTTGTTGTAAAATATCGTTAAATAGGTTATAATCGTACAAATGAAGTTTGAGTTACATTCAAAATTTAATCCGACGGGCGACCAGCCTCAGGCAATCGAAAGTCTGACGGAGGGGGTTCTTGACGGTATCCGCACTCAGGTTTTGGTCGGGGTTACGGGTAGCGGTAAAACCTTTACCATGGCGAACGTAATAAAAAACGTAAACCGTCCCGCGCTTGTTATAGCGCACAATAAAACTCTTGCCGCGCAGCTATGCAACGAGCTTAAGGAATTTTTTCCGAACAACCGCGTCGAGTATTTCGTAAGCTATTACGACTATTATCAACCCGAAAGCTATATCCCGTCAACGGATACATACATTGAAAAGGATATGAGCCTGAACGACGAAATCGACAAATTGAGAAACTCCGCCACGAGCTCTCTCGGCGAGCGTGAGGACGTAATCGTCGTTGCGTCGGTAAGCTGTATTTACGGCTTGGGCGCGCCGGAGGATTATTTCCGTCTGGCAATTTCATTGCGCCCCGGTATGGAAATCGAGCGCGACGCCCTGCTAAGAAGACTTGTTGAAATTCAGTACGCGCGCAGGGATATTGATTTTAAGCGTTCTTCCTTTCGCGTGCGCGGGGATACGGTTGAAATTTTTCCCGCAAGCAATTCCGAGGTTGCTATACGCGTAGAATTTTTCGGCGACGAAATAGACAGAATCTGCGAAGAGGACGCGTTGACGGGCAATATAATTTCCGAGTTGAAGCACGTTCTCATTTTCCCTGCGACGCAATACGCAGTCGGTTCGGATAAAATGCAGAATGCGCTCGCAATGATAGTTCGGGATATGAACGAAGAGGTCAAGGCGTTCCGCGACAGCGGCAAGCTTTTGGAAGCGCAGCGGCTTGAACAGCGCACTACTTACGATATAGAAATGATGCGCGAAATAGGCTACTGTACCGGCATAGAAAATTATAGCCGATATTTTGACGGCAGAATGCCGGGCGAGCCGTCGTTCACGCTTTTGGACTATTTCCCCGCGGGTAAATTTCTCGTATTTATCGACGAGAGTCACATGACTATACCGCAGATACGCGCAATGTATCACGGTGACAGGTCGCGCAAGGAAAATCTTGTAAGCTACGGCTTCCGTATGACGGCGGCTTACGACAACAGACCGCTTACTTTCGAGGAATTCGACGCGCGTGTGCCGCAGCTTATCTGCGTTTCGGCAACGCCCGCGCCGTATGAAATGGAGCAGGCGGGAAACGTGGTAGAGCAGCTTATCCGTCCTACGGGGCTTGTTGACCCCGAAATTATAATCCGTCCGACGAAGGGGCAGATTGACGACCTGCTGGGCGAAATCAACGGCGTGCTTGCCGAGCGCGGTAGGGTGCTCGTTACTACTATGACCAAGAGAATGGCTGAAAGCCTTACCGATTATTTAAAGGAGCACGGGCTTAAAGTCAGGTATATGCACAGCGATATTGACGCGTTGGAGCGTATAGAAATAATTAACGGATTGAGAAGCGGCGAGTTCGACGTTTTATGCGGTATCAATCTTTTGAGAGAGGGGCTCGACCTTCCGGAGGTTAAGCTGGTTGCAATTCTCGACGCGGATAAGGAAGGCTTTTTAAGAAGCGAAACAGCGCTCGTTCAGACGATAGGCAGAGCGGCGCGAAACGCCGATGGCAGGGTTATTATGTACGCCGACGTTATAACGGGAAGCATGAAGCGCGCAATCGACGAAACCGAGCGTCGCCGTAAAATACAGACCGCCTACAACGAAAAACACGGAATAATCCCTAAAACTATTATTAAAGAGGTTAAAAACTCGATAGGTATTACGGGCAAAAAGTCTGCTGCGGACGACGTAAAATTAAACGATATACCCAAAGAAATAGAAAAATTGAAGGCGCTTATGAAGGTTGCCTCTGCACAGCTTGACTTTCGAGCGGGCAATAGAAATAAGAGAAAATATATCCGAATTAAAGAAAAAGCTTTTACAGGCAAAGCGCAAGTGAGTTATGAAAGAAGAAATATTTGTCAAAGGTGCTAAGGAAAACAATTTAAAAAACGTAGACGTGCATATCCCGCGCAACTCGTTTACCGTGTTCACGGGACTGTCGGGCAGCGGTAAATCCACGCTCGCGTTCGATACTATATTCGCAGAAGGGCAAAGGCGCTATATCGAAAGCCTTTCGTCTTATGCCCGCCAGTTTTTGGGGCAGTCGAACAAGCCCGACGTAGAGCTGATTGACGGGCTTTCGCCCGCAATATCCATCGACCAGAAAACAACGTCGCATAACCCGAGGTCTACCGTAGGAACGGTAACGGAAATTTACGACTATTTCAGGCTGCTGTTTGCCCGCGTCGGAATTCCGCACTGCCATAAATGCGGCAGGGAAATAAGGCGTCAATCGGTCGACGAAATCGCCGATAAAATTATGCTTTTGCCTGCGGGAAGTAAAATTATAGTCGAGGCGCCCGTCGTCAGAGGCAAAAAAGGCGAATTCGTCAAAGAGCTTTCGGGCTATAAAAAGAGCGGCTACGGTAGAGTTAAAATTGACGGAATTGCGTACGACTTGCAGGAGGAAATTCACCTCGAAAAGAACATCCGCCACAATATTTCCGTTATAATCGACAGGCTTGTGATTAAGGACGGCATTATTAAAAGACTGACCGACAGCCTCGAAAGCGCGCTGCGCCTTGCGGACGGACTTGTTACCATTGACTGTGACGGCAAAGAAGAGCTGTATTCTTCCAAATACGCCTGTCCCGATTGCGGAATATCGATAGAGGAAATCGAGCCGAGGCTTTTTTCGTTCAATACACCGTGGGGAGCGTGCCCCGAATGTTCAGGACTGGGCTTTAAACAGACGGTCGACCCCGATTTAATCTGTCCCGATAAAAGCAAATCTTTGCGCGACGGCGCAATCAGAATAAGCGGCTGGAACCTCGATTCTTCATCGATGACCCAGATGTATCTTTCCGCGCTTTCTAAGGTCTATAATTTTTCGCTTGACGTTCCCGTTAAAGACCTGCCCGACGGAATTTACGATATGCTTATGTACGGCAACGGCGGCGAGTTGATTGATTTGGAATATAACGTAACACGCTTTTCGGGCAGCTATAAAACGGCGTGGGAGGGATTTGTGACTAATCTGCAACGCAGATACAGTCAAACCTCGTCCGAGGGCGTTAAGTGGGATATAGAGCGCTATATGCGCACCTGCGACTGCCCCGCGTGCAACGGAAAACGGTTGAAGAAAGAGGCTCTTGCCGTCACCGTCGGCGGTAAAAATATTATGGAAGTCTGCGATATGGCGGTAGACGACCTTTCGTCATTTACAGATTTCAGCTTTTTCGGTAAAACAGAGCATCTTATTGCGGACAGCATAATCAAAGAAATAAACAACAGGCTCAGTTTTTTGAAGAACGTAGGGTTGGGGTATCTTACTCTTTCACGCAGCGCGGCTACGCTTTCGGGCGGAGAAAGTCAGCGAATACGCCTTGCCACTCAGATAGGCAGCGCGCTTACGGGCGTATTGTATATTTTGGACGAGCCGAGTATCGGTCTGCACCAGCGCGACAATCAGAAGCTTTTGAATTCGCTTCTCGGTCTTCGCGAAATCGGCAATACGCTTATAGTTGTCGAGCACGACGAGGACACGATGCGCGCTGCGGACTATATCGTCGATATAGGTCCTAAGGCGGGCGTGCACGGCGGCGAGGTCGTTGCGTGCGGCACGGTAGAGGATATTATTAACGAGCCTCGCTCGATAACGGGCGATTATCTTTCGGGCAGAAAGAAAATCGAGGTGCCTGCGGTTCGCGCAGTGCCGGACGGAAGATGGCTGAAAGTAAATGGTTGCAGGCAGAACAATCTTAAAAATATTTCGGTAGAAATCCCGATTGGATTGATAACCGCGGTTACCGGTGTTTCGGGCAGCGGTAAATCCAGCCTTGTAAACGAAATAATTCATCCGTATCTTGCTAACAATCTCAACGGAGCGCGGCAGCAGCTCGGTAAGTGCGACGGCTTTGAGGGACTTGAAAATTTCGATAAGGTAATCGCAATCGACCAACAGCCCATAGGTAGAACGCCGCGCTCGAATCCCGCAACGTATACGGGCGTGTTCACCGCGATACGCGATTTGTTTGCCGCTACTCCCGACGCGAAGGAGCGCGGATATAAGAGCGGCAGGTTTTCGTTCAACGTTGCCGGCGGCAGATGCGAACACTGCCAGGGCGACGGAATCATACAGATAGCAATGCACTTTTTGCCCGACATATACGTTCCGTGCGAGGTCTGCGGCGGCAAGAGGTATAACCGCGAAACGCTCGAAGTCAAATACAAGGGCAAGAGTATAGCCGACGTGCTGGAAATGACCGTCGAAGAGGTGACCGAGCTGTTTAAGCCCGTGCCTGCAATATACAACAAGCTTTCAACTATTTGCGACGTGGGACTGGGCTATATTAAGCTCGGACAAAGCGCTACCACGCTTTCAGGCGGCGAAGCGCAGCGCGTCAAACTTGCGACCGAGCTTTCAAAACGCAGCACCGGTAAAACCTTCTATATCCTCGACGAGCCGACTACGGGGCTGCATAGCTACGACGTGGACAAGCTGATTAAAATAATAACGCGGTTGAGAAGCGGCGGTAATACCGTACTCGTAATAGAACACAACCTCGACGTAATTAAAACGGCGGACTGGATAATCGATTTGGGACCCGAGGGCGGCGACAAGGGCGGCACGGTACTCGTAACGGGTTCGCCCGAAGATGTTGCGCAATGCAAGGAAAGTTATACGGGTTATTACCTGAAAGGCGTATTAAATTAAAAAGGCGGTTTCCGCCTTTTTTTTATTTCACCTTGCGGGCAAAAGTATTCATATTATGTTAATATGGCTAAACCTCTTACATCAAACATCGTTTTTCCTACCACGGACGGGATTTGTCCCGATGCCTATTCGCTTGCCGTCATTTCGCCGGCTTACGCTTCTTCAACGGGTGAGTTGAACGCTATTTTACAGTATATCTATCATTCGCTTATATTCATTAAGCACGGAATGAACGAATATGCCGACGCTCTTGAAAGCATAGCGGTTGCGGAAATGATACATTTGAAGCTGCTGGGTAAAACTATAACTGCCCTCGGCGCGCAGCCTATTTTCTGCCAGAACCCTCCCACGGCTTATAACTTTTATTCGGCAAAATTCGTTTCGTACTCGCGCGAACTCATGAACATGGTCGAAGACGATATTATGGGTGAAAAGCACGCTATATGTCAGTATACCAGAATGTTGTCGCGGTTGAAAAACGAACAGGTCAAGGCAATAATAGCGCGTATTTTAGAGGACGAAAAGCTGCATCTCGAAAAGCTTAAAGAAATTTTGCACGAGCTTAAACGTTGACAGCTTGAACGCGTTGTAATACAATATACTTATGAATTACGACGTTGCGATTATCGGTGGCGGAGCTTCGGGGCTTGCCTGCGCCGTGCGCCTTTTAAGAAATGCGCCCAAACTTAAAATAGCAGTTATCGAAGCGGGCGAGCGGCTTGGCAAAAAGCTCGCCTCTACGGGTAACGGTCAGGGAAACGTGACCAATACCGATATGTCGGCGGAGCACTATTTCGGCAATAAAGCCTTAGTACAAAAAATTGCGCTTTCGTCTGACAGAATAAGTCTCGAAGAGCGACTGTTTCACTGTATGCTAAACGCCGACGAGCGGGGTAGGGTGTACCCAGTCGGCAGGCAGGCGTCCGCGCTCGTTGACAGTCTTATTCACGATTTACGTCGCGGCGGCGCTGACATTTTGCTGAATACGAGGGTAACCGCAATCGATAAAAGCTTAAAAATAACTTTATCGTCGGGGCAGACTTTGACGGCGAATTTTGCCGTTCTATGCACGGGCGGCAAGGCGCAGAAGCAGTATAAAACCGACGGTTCTTCGTATGCGCTGGCGCAGAGCTTAGGGCACGGACTTACGCCGCTGTATCCTTCGCTTGTGCAGTTAAAGACGGATACCGAACATATCAAATCCTTAAAAGGAATACGCGTAGATTGCGGCGTTACCGCTTTCGTTAACGGACAAGCGCTTGCGCGTACCCGCGGCGACGTTATTTTTACCGAATACGGCGTTTCGGGTAACGCAATATTCGCAATTTCGCCGTACGTTGCGGAAAGGCGAGGTGTCGTGCTGTCTTTAAATTTTTTGCCTTTCGAGGACGGCAAAATTATCAGCAATATTGAAGAAAAAAAGAAATCCGGCTATCCCGATGGCGAGCTGTTGAGCGGAACGCTGCACAATCAGCTCGGGCGGGCGATAATAAGGCGTTGCGGCAGCAATCGCGCTGAGGACGTTTGCAGAGCCGCAAAAAGCTTTACCTTGGACGTTGTGGGAACGCTCGGCTTCGATTACGCTCAGGTTACGCGCGGCGGTGTCGAAACGGACGGGGTTACCGAAGAGCTTGAAAGCAAGTACGTTAGCAATCTTTTTCTTGCGGGCGAGCTGCTCGACGTCGACGGCTGTTGCGGCGGCTACAATCTTCACTGGGCTTTTTCAAGCGGTTACGCCGCTGCCGACGGAATTTTAAAACGGTTATGAATATACGCATAGACAATATAAAGCTTAATATAGGCGAAAGCGAGGACAAGCTTATAAAGATTGCCGCCAAAAAGCTCGGCAGACCTTTAAAGAGTTTTTCTATCATAAAAAAGTCGCTTGACGCACGCGATAAAAACAATATTTATTGGGTATATTCAGTTGTAGCTTCGGACGAGCAGGTCGTATGCGCGCCGCCCGAACGCATCAAAAAAAGTAAAAAAGCGGTTATCGTAGGCGCAGGACCCGCGGGGCTTGCGTGTGCCGTCAGACTGATTGAACACGGGATTTTACCTATTATTATAGAGCGTGGCGAGACCGTAGAGCAAAGAAAGCTTACGACGGAAAAGTTTTTTACCGAACGTGTTTTGGACGTTAATTCAAACGTGCAGTTCGGCGAGGGCGGCGCGGGCACTTTTTCGGACGGAAAGCTGAACACGCAGACTCACAGCGGATTTAACAGGTCCGTTCTGGAAATGTTTAATAAATTCGGCGCGCCGCAAGAAATATTATATCTGAACAAACCGCACGTAGGCAGCGACAAGCTGTATGACGTGTTACGCAACATGCGCGCCTATATCGTGCGGAACGGCGGGGAATATCGGTTTAATACTTTGCTTACCGAAATAAATTGCAGTGACGGGAAGCTGCAATCGCTGACGCTTGAAAACGTCAAAACTGGCGAAAGCAGCGTAATTCAAACGGACGTAGCGGTGCTTGCGATAGGACATTCCTCGCGCGATACGTTCGTTATGCTCAACCGCTGCGGTATAGAATTGCAGCAGCGTGAATTTGCGGTCGGGGTAAGGGTAGAGCATCTTGCAAGCGAAATCGGTAAATCGCAGTACGGCAGCCATTATAAGGAATTGCCGACTGCGGATTATAAGCTTGTGTCTCACGCGCATGCGCGCACCGTTTTTACTTTTTGTATGTGTCCGGGCGGCGTAGTTATTCCGTCTGCAAGCGAAGAAGGCGGGGTGGTGACCAACGGAATGAGCGAGTACGCAAGAAACGGTGTGAATTCAAACGCCGCGCTAATGGTGCAATTAAAAAAAGAGGATTTCGGCGGCGAAGATTTGTTTGCGGGTATGCGTTTTCAGCAGACTGTCGAGAGGCTTGCGTTCGAGGCGGGAGGAAGAAATTACAAAGCTCCCGTACAGCTATATAAAGATTTTGCGTCTGGAAGAATTTCAGACCGTTTCGGGGATATACTTCCCACGTATTCGGCGGGTTGCGCTTTCGCGCCGCTTGAATGGGTTTTGCCGTCTGTTGCGGTCGAGGCTTTAAAGGCGGCTATTCCCGATATGGGCAAAAGATTAAAGGGTTTCGACTGTCCCGACGCGGTGCTTACTGGTGTGGAAACGAGATTTTCTTCGCCCGTAAAAATCGTTAGAGGCGAAAGCTGCGAAAGCGTGTCTGTCGGCGGACTGTATCCGTGCGGCGAAGGCAGCGGTTATTCCGGCGGAATAACCAGCTCAGCAGCGGACGGGCTAAGGGTGGCAGAGAAAATATTCGAAAAATACCGTTAAAAAAGGCGCTTAAATAAGCGCCTTTTTTTAAACCGTTTCTACGTTTATTAAATTGCTGTTTCCGCTCTTGCCGTTCGGTGTGCCGCCCGTGAGAACTATTTTATCTCCCTTTTTGACAAGCCCCGTATCTATGGCTGCGCGTTTGGCGTAATGGAAGAGGACGTCTACCGAGTAAAATTCTTCGCTCATTACGGGGATTACGCCCCAACTCAAAGCAAGCTTCCTGTAAGCTACTTCGTCGGTCGTCATACCTATAATATCAATCATGGGTCTGAAACGCGATACCGTTTTTGCGGTTGCGCCCGTCCTCGTACATACGACTATTACGTTTGCACCTATATCCTCGGCGAGAGTGCAGGCGGAGTGTGCAAGCGCTTCCGAAAGTCTTTCTATGTGGTAGTCGCTCTCTTTAATATACGCGATATAATTCGTTTCTTCGGCTTGCTCGGCAATCTTTGCCATAGCCTTTACCGCTTCTACGGGATAAGCGCCCGCAGCGGTTTCGCCGGACAGCATAATCGCGGACGAGCCGTCGTAAACGGCGTTTGCAACGTCGGAAATTTCCGCACGGGTGGGGCGGGGCTGTTTAATCATGGATTCGAGCATTTCCGTTGCGGTAATGCTGCGTTTGCCGTGTATACGGCAGGATTTTATAATGGTTTTTTGAATACAGGGCAACTCTTCGAAGGGAACCTCGACGCCGAGGTCGCCCCTTGCAACCATAATGCCGTCGCTCGCCTCCACGATGGAGTCAAGGTTTTTAACGCCTGCACGGTTTTCTATTTTTGCTATAAGCTCGATTTTGCCAGGCTCCGAGCCGCACTCTTCGAGATAGTTTCTTATATCTATAAGGTCCTGCGCTTTTGATACGAACGAGCACGCAACGTAGTCTATTCCGTGCTCTACGCCGAATTTCAGGTCGGCTTTATCCTGCTCGGACAGGTAGACCATATCAAGCTCTTTATCGGGGAAAAACATACTTTTTCTGTCCGAAAGCTCGCCGCCGACGATTGTTTTGCAGATTACGTTGGGGGGTTCTACCTTAGTAACCTCGAACACCATAAGACCGTTGTTTAAAAGAATTTTGTCGCCTGGCAAAAGCTGCTCGCAAATATTTTTGAACGAAACGGAAACGCGCGTCTTATCGCCGATTATTTCTTCCGTGGTAAAAGTGAAGGTGTCGCCTTCTTTCAGTTTAATTTTTCCCTCTTTAAAGGTTTTAATGCGGAATTCGGGACCCTTCGTATCAAGCATAATTGCAATGGGCGCTTTTTTGCGTTCGCGCACGCGCTTTACCAGCTCGATTTTAGCCGCGTGTTCCTCGTGCGTTCCGTGTGAAAAGTTAAGTCGTGCAACGTTCATGCCCGCGTCAATCATTTCGGATAATACTTTTTCGTTATTGCTTGCGGGGCCGAGAGTACAGATAATTTTTGTTTTTTTCATTTAAAGCTCCAAAACGTTAGTACTTTTATTGTAATACAATCATTGTAAAAAATCAATAAATAATAACAAAAATAGTTTCTTTAATTTTAGTATTGTGCTATAATAAAAAAAATTTGAGTTAATTATACGGTCGCGGGCCGCGAAAGCGGCGTGAGGAAAGTCCGAGCATCGCAGGGCAAGGGTGCCTGTTAACGGCAGGAGAAGGCGACTTCAAGGAAAGTGAACAGAAATATACCGCAAGCGCAGCTTGTAAGGTTGGAATGGCGAGGTAAGAGCTCACCGTCCCTTCGGTAACGGGGGGAGCCAATTAAACCCCACCCGATGCAAGATTGGGATAAAGACTGCTTTAAAGGCAGGGTTGCCCGCCCGTCTTTATCCGTTAATATCGCTTAAGCTCGGCGGCGACGCCGAGAGTAGATAGATGACCGTACACGACAGAACTCGGCTTACAGATTAATCTCAAATCGGACTTCCCGACGCGTCGCGTCGGGAAGTTTTTCTAATCCTCTAATCCCGCAAGGTAATCTATAGACACCTCGAAAAATTTTGCAATCGCAATAAGCTTTGACAGCGTCGGCTCGCAAATGCCCAGCTCCCACGAGCTGATTATAGATTTACCCACTTCAAGCTGTTTTGCAAGCTGAATTTGCCCTAAATTTTTTTCAAGCCGCAGATACCGCAGCCTTTCGCCAAAGGTTTCCATAATCAATATTTTCCCATTATTCTGGGAAAAATACTTGACTTCCCAGTAAACTGGGAATATAATGGACTTAATTAAAACAAAGGAGAATAATTATGTTTTGTGGAAATTGCGGCAGAGAAATAGACGATAAGGCTGTTATATGTCCGCACTGCGGCGTGGCTGTAAGGGGCGGGAGTACACCTGCGACCCAAGGCAATACTATTGCGATAGTGGGCTTCGTTCTTTCGTTTTTTATAGCGTTGGCGGGCTTGATTTGTTCGATTATCGGCTATAAAAAGTCAAAAAACGAAGGCGCGCCTTACGGGGGATTGGCACTTGCAGGTATTATTATAAGCGCAATATCAATCGGCTTGGTTATATTGATATATATAATCGTAATAGCTGCGGCTTCGGCGGCGCTGTAAAAAAACGCGGACAGTACTGTCCGCGTTTTTTTATACGATAATCATATAATCTTTTTTATCCGAGCCCGTTAGCATATTATAAAACGCAAACTCGTTGGCGTCCGTTGCAAAGCATTGCTTTGCGGCTTCGCAAAGCCGTCCGTCGTTTATTCCCGTAACTACGGGATAACTTGATTTTGCAAGCGCGGATAAAATATCGTCTGCTTTTCGTTTGTCCACTGCAAGCGGTTTTATATACAGCTCTCCGTTTAAATATTTTTCGCAATCGTCGCGGTAAAGTTCGAGTGCATTCGCGCAAAGTATTCTTCGTATGCGCGAGGAGGAATAGCGCCGCGACGTCGCGCCTTTTATAATTTCGTCCGTCGGCAGATTTACAAGACTTTTCAGTTTATTTTCAAGCCCTTCCGTACAGCCGTAAATTCGTTTCATATTGTTAATATCGGCATTAAAAAGGAAGTGCCTGAGCGCTGCTTCATAATCGCCGTTTCGGGCGTTTTGCAAATCCTCGAATACGTGCTTGGGTACGTTGCTTTTTATTTGCGTGCTGTCTATGTTGGCGCGTATAGCGCTTGCGGAGGAATAGTTATTCTTTATCGCGTCGTCCTTGTAGCCAGAGCCTATTCTTTTGATAGGCACTATATCGATATTTGCCTTTGCGTTTAAAATCGCCTTGGCGTATTCCAGTCCTAAAATATTATTGGGGGAGGTAATCAGATTGTCGTCTCCGCCGCATGCAGTAAACGCTGCGGCGTAGCTTTTAACGTAGCTTTCGCCTTCCGACAACTTATCTGTTAAAATCGATTTGAATTTTTTAGGTTCGTCCGACAAAGAAGCGGCTGCGCGGATAAAGCTTTGATTGCTTCCGTGTTCGCAACCGAATGCAAGCAGACTTACGTCGGGAATCGAGGAAAGAACCTTTATTGCGCCCTTTGCGAAGATTTCCGCGGGTGCGACGGCAAATGCTGCGGGTAACTGAATAACGCAGTCCGCGCCGCTTAAAACCGCGTGCTTTGCGCGAGTGTATTTATCGAGTACGCACATCTCGCCGCGTTGTGTAAAGCTTCCGCTCATTATGCATAGCACGGCGTCGCAGCGCGTCGTCTCTTTCGCTTGTTCGATTAAATATCGGTGTCCGTTGTGGAACGGATTGAACTCGCAAATTATTGCCAAAATTTTCATTATAAACTTTACAATTCCGTTTTTTTAATATATAATATTGCAGTAAAATATATCCGCAAATCAATTATACAACAACGGCGCGGATAAATAAAGTATTTTAAGGAGAATCCTATGTCATTACTTGATGAAATCAAGGCGAAAGCGGCGGCAAACAAAAAGACTATAGTGCTTTGTGAAGGAGAGGACAAGCGCGTCGTAGAGGCGGCTGCCAAAATTACGAAAGAGGGCATTGCGAAGATTGTTCTTATAGGTAATGAAGCGGAGTGCAAAAAGGTTGCTCCCGACACGGATATTACGGGTATAACGCTTGTCGACCCGCTTACGTCGGATAAAACCGAGAAATACGCAAAAATTCTGTACGAGGCAAGAAAGGCTAAGGGAATGACCGAGGAGGAGGCGCTCGCTCAGGCGAAGGATAGGACAATGTTCGGCGCGCTCATGCTTAAAGCGGGCGACGTGGACGGCTACGTTTCAGGAGCTTGCCATTCAACGGCAAATACGCTTCGTCCCGGTTTACAGGTCGTAAAGACTGCGCCCGGAATTAAAACGGTATCGAGCTGTTTTATTATGATTGCGCCCGAGAAGCATAAGTATAACCCCGACGGCGTTGCCGTATTCGGCGATTGCGCCATAAATATCGAGCCGACTGCCGAACAGCTTGCCGATATAGCGATTTCCTCCGCAAAGACGGCAAAGGATATTGCGGGAATCGAACCGAGGGTTGCAATGCTTTCGTTTTCGACCAAGGGAAGCGGTAACGACGACAAATATACGCAGACCGTTCCGAGAGTAAAGGAAGCGGTAGAGCTTGCAAAAGCAAAGGCGCCCGAGCTTGCACTCGACGGTGAGTTCCAGTTTGACGCGTCCGTCGCGCCCGAGGTAGGCAAGCTTAAAGCGCCCGATTCAAAGGTCGCAGGCAATGCTAACGTATTCGTATTCCCCAATATAAATGCGGGAAACATAGGCTACAAAATAGCGGAGCGCTTCGGCGGATATATGGCGGTAGGTCCTATTTGTCAGGGCTTTGCAAAGCCCTTGAACGACCTTTCGAGGGGTTGCAGCGTCGAGGATATAGTTGCAACGGTTGCCGTTACGGCATTACAGGCAGAATAAATTACAGAGGTACTATATGAAAATTTTAGTTATCAATGCGGGAAGCTCGTCGCTTAAATACCAGCTTTTCGATATGGAAACGGAAAAGGTGCTTGCAAAAGGCGGCTGCGAAAGAATAGGTATCAGCGGCTCGCTTTTAAAGGCGAAGGGCAACGGCGCGGAAAAGATTTACGAGCAGGATATGCCCAACCATAAAATTGCGATTAAGCTCGTGCTTGACGCGTTGCTCGACGGTAAAATCGGCGTAATAAAATCAATGACAGAAATCGACGCAGTCGGTCACAGGGTGGTTGCAAGCGGAGAATATTTCAAAAAGGCGACTTTGGTCACACCGGACGTTATGAAAACGCTTGAAGAAAAGACCTTCGAGCTTGGTCCCCTGCACAATCCCGCTGCGGCTACGGGCGTAAGAGCGTGCATGGAGGTTATGCCCGGCAAGCCTATGGTTTTGGTGTTCGATTCCTCGTTCCACTCGACTATGCCGCCCAAGGCCTTCCTTTACGGAATTGATTACGACGACTATAAAAAGTATTCCGTGAGAAAATACGGCGCGCACGGAACGAGCCATAAATACGTATCGCAGGAAGCCGCAAAATTTCTCGGCAAAAAGGCGGAGGAGCTTAAAATCGTTACCTGTCATTTAGGCAACGGCTCGTCGATTACGGCTGTCGACGGCGGAAAGTGTATCGATACTTCGATGGGCTTTACCCCGCTTGCAGGCGTGCTTATGGGTACGCGTTCGGGCGACATCGACGCGTCGGCGGTAGAGTTTCTTGCAAGAAAGAAGGGAATGAGTCACGCCGACACGGTTACCTATCTCAATAAAAAGTGCGGCGTTTCCGGTGTTTCCGGCGTTTCGAGCGATTTCAGAGATTTATGTGCGGGCGCGGACGCAGGCAACGAAAGATGCGCGCTTGCGCTTGATATGTTTGCGTATCAGACGAAGAAGTTTGTCGGCGCTTACGCTGCCGCAATGGGCGGACTCGACTGCATAGTTTTCACCGCGGGTATAGGCGAAAATACGCCCACGGTTCGCGCGGACGTATGTCACGGGCTCGAGTTCCTCGGCGTCAGGTTCGACGACAAGGCGAACGACGCTAAAAACGACGGTTCTATAAGAGTTTTGTCAACTAAGGACTCGAAAGTCGCCGTTCTCGTAATACCCACCAACGAAGAATTGGTAATTGCAAGGGAAACGGCTGAACTTTTATAAAATGCCCGCAAAAAAAGTTGACAAAGTTTATATCCTATAATATAATTTTAAAGTCAACTTTTGATATGAAAATAGAAGTCAAAAAGCTAAACGCATTAAAAAAATATTCGGGCGTTTTCGAATTCGATTATCAGCCCCCCGAGAATATGTGTATGGTTCCGCTCTGTAAGATAGACGGAAGCGTTAAGGTTCAGGGCAGCTACGACATTTACGAGGACGACAGCGTAGGCGTTAGCTTTACCGTAAAGTACGGCGTTGCGGGGCAATGTTCATATTGCTTAAATGATGCCGCTACCCAAGTAGAGCAAGCATTTGACGTGCTGTTTGTTACGGAAGATGACCCCGATAACTATCGCTACGACGGTATAAATATTAATTTAGAGACCGCCGTAGACGATGCAATACTTTTCAGTCAGCCAAACGTGTTGTTATGCAGAGAGGACTGTACGGGTATTGATTTAAACAATAAGTAATTAAGGAGTAAAATTATGGCAGTACCTAAGGCAAAACAATCGAAGGCAAGGACTAATAGCAGATTTGCAAATTATAAGGCAACGGCTCCCACGCTTGTGGAATGCCCTCATTGTCATTCGAAAATGCAGGCGCACAGAGTTTGCGGAAACTGCGGTTTTTATGATAAGGTCGAGGTAGTTTCTAAGGACGAAAAGAAAGACTAAGCACTTTATGTAAATGGACTGCCTGCGGCAGTCCATTGCTTTTATTTTAGGAGAAGTATAATGCAGCATACCGACATAAAAGTTTTATTCAAAGACGGCGCGGAATATATCGGCAAACAGGTAACCGTTTGCGGCTGGGTCAGAACGTGGCGCGATTCGAAAAGTATTGCGTTTATCGAGTTGAACGACGGAACGGCTTTAAAAAATTTACAGCTTGTAATAGAAAAGGATAAGGTATCGGACAGCGAAGTGAAGCCCGCGCTCGTAGTAGGGGCGGCGCTTAAAGTTATAGGTAAATTTATTCCGTCGGAAAGGAACGGTTACGAAATGTCCGTTCAGTCGATAGAGGTTTTCGGCGGATGTCCTGCCGATTACCCCTTGCAGAAAAAGCATCATACCTTGGAGTTTTTGAGGACCATTCCGCATTTGAGACCCCGTACGAGATTTTTCGAGGCGGTGTTTGCAGTAAGAAACGCGCTTGCTTTCGCCATCCATAAATATTTCAACGGTAACGGATATAAATACGTGCATACCCCGATTATTACCGGTAGCGATTGCGAGGGCGCGGGGGAAATGTTCCGCGTGACCACGCACGGCTGGAAAGGCCAATACAAGACCGAACAGGAATATTATGCGGACGACTTTTTCGGGGCTAAGGCGGGGCTTACCGTTTCGGGTCAGCTTGAAGGCGAATGTGCGGCAATGGGACTGGGTAAAATTTATACCTTCGGTCCGACCTTCCGCGCAGAGCACAGTAATACTACGCGCCACGCTGCGGAGTTCTGGCAGATAGAGCCCGAGGTCTGCTTCTGCGATTTGCACGATATAATCGAAATTGCCGAGGACTTTATTAAATTTATTATAAAGGACGTTATGGAAGCGTGCCCCGAAGAGCTTGCTTTCTTTGAAGAAAGGGTTGAAAAGGGGCTGCTTGAAAAGCTTAAAAGCGTCGTTGAAAGCGATTTCGGCAAGATAACTTATACCGAAGCGGTAGAGGTTCTGAAAAAGTCTGGCAAAGAATTTAAATATCCCGTCGAGTGGGGTAGCGATTTGCAGACCGAGCACGAGAGATACCTTACCGAAGAGTATTTTAAAAAGCCTGTTTTCGTAACCGATTACCCTGCATCGATTAAGGCGTTCTATATGAAGCAGAATAAGGACGGCAAGACCGTTGCGGCAACCGACCTGCTTGTTCCGGGAATAGGCGAAATAATCGGATGCAGCGAGCGCGAGGCGGACCTTGAAAAATTGAAGTCTGCAATGGCAATACGCAATATGCCGCTTGAAAGCTATACCGAATATCTCGATACGCGCAAATACGGCTCTGTTCCGCACAGCGGCTTCGGGCTCGGCTTTGAAAGAATGATTATGTATGTTACCGGCGTTCAGAATATCAGGGATACTCTTCTGTATCCACGCACGGTAGGCGGACTTTAATAAACTGTATGAATAATAAAATTTGCGTCATATTTACGGGCGGTACGATAGGCTCGTACGTAAACGGCGGGGTGGTTGACCTCGACAGCGAAACGAGCAGTCTGCTGATAACGAAATACCGCGAACGCTTCGGCGGCGCGATTGAGTTCGACGTGCTGCACCCGCTGAATATTCTCAGCGAAAATATGCAGCCCGCCGACCTTGAAACCATGGCAAACTGTATCCGCAGCGTCGACAAGACGAAATACGACGGTATTATTCTCACTCACGGCACGGACACACTTTGTTTTACCGCAAATTATTTTTCGCAGATTTTCTGCGATATACCGATACCGCTTGTGCTCGTTTCCGCGCTTTACCCCATAGAGGACGAGCGCAGCCGCGGCGTGGAAAATTTTGCGGGTGCGGTAACCTTTATAGAGAGCGTGGACTACGGCGGCGTATTCGTCAGCTTCGAGAACCATTCGGAAAACTGTAAAATACATCTCGGTAGCAGACTTACTTCGGCAACGCAATGGCGTGGAGAATATGAGAGTATTTTGAACGTACCTTACGGCGAAATAAGAGGTTGGCGGTTCGTCTATAATGAAAACCAGTATAACCCCACGCCGTCGGAGCTGCGCCGCCCGCGTGCCGCGTGCGACGCGCAGAAGCTTTGCACCGATATGGTAACTATTCAGGCACATTCGTTGCTTAATTTCGATTATTACAGGTTTAACGAGGTTAAGCCCAAAGCTGTTATGGTTCAGCTATACCATAGCGGAACCGTCTGCACTGAGGGTGACAAGGCTAATTTTAAAAATTTCCTTGCGTACTGTAAAAATCTTGGAATAGAGGTCGTTATTGCGACGGTGGACAGTAAAGCGCGTACTTACGGCAGCGCTTTGGGGTTAAAGGATATGTGTACCGTCGCCTACGATATTAGCTTTGAAATGGCTACCGTAAAGGCGCTTTTGGCGCTGGGGTCGGGTAAAAGCATTAAAAGCGAGCTTGATAAAAATTACTTTTTTGAAAAACTGCATTAAAAAAAGCTCCGATTTATTTCATAGTGATTAAAGCAAGGACGATAATCAGCCTTTGCTTTTTTAGTACGGTAATGCTATATGACTATTCGAAAAACAGTAATTTAAACAAGGTGTTGTTATGAGCAAGGCTTATGATTTTATAAAAGATTGCGAATGTTTTTATGTAGCAACAATAAACAATGAATTCCCCGCAGTAAGACCGTTCGGAGCTATTATGGAAGCGAGAGACTTCTTCTATATTGCCACGCACGACGGCAATGAAGTGCATAATCAACTACGCATCGACGGACATATACAAATCATTGCAAAAAAGAACGATACAAGAGAATGGTTGCGTATTACGGGCATTGCGGAAGAATGCAACGATATGGAATTAAAAAAGCGATTTATGAAAGAATGTCCTGTTCTTATAAAACATTATGGCGAAGCGACTTCCGAACATTATTTAATGTTTAAGATAACGGCAAGCAAAGTCGAATTTAAGTAAATTTCAATTTATCTTTATAATCTTTTATAAAATATATCGCACTATACTTCGCAAGCGAAGATAGAAGGAACAAATATGGAAAACAAAAACATCGGCATTAAAAAAGATATTGGCGCAAGATTATTTGTTTTTAGCGTGGGATTGATTTTAACCATAGTGCTATCGGGTATTTTTTGGGGGTTATACATATCCACAGACCATAATAGCGAAATGCTTATAAAGTACGGCATAGAAGTCGAAGCCGAAATAACCACCTATCATCGCGTAAGCGAAGGCGGCGACGATATTCATAATTATAATTATGAAACGGAGTACAGCTATGTCGCCGCTGACGGTTCTATTTATACGGGTACGGACAGAATATACGGTTCGGAAAGTAAAGCGGCAGAACGAGTTGGAAACACGATTATTATAACTATTGTGCCTAACAGCAATATTTCATCCCCTAAAAGAATTTCAGAATTAACCAAACCGAATTATGAACTGCACTTAACGCTTGCTATAATATTTTTAATTCTCATTCTTCCGTTTGCTTATATATTATTCTATCGCGGAGTTTATAGAAATGAGCTTGATAAAAAGATTATTGTCGGTATGGAAAACAGAGATTTACCCACAAGGCAAGGCGAAGTGATACAAGTTAAAGGTTTTCTGATTAAATACATTAAAGTGCGTTACGAAGATAATGGTACAACTTACGAGAAATGGGCGCGTTCTTGGTTTACACATAAGGAAGCGAAGTTTTTACAGCAAAAGAAAACAATTAATATCGTACCCTATAAAAACACCTACGGCATTTTAGAAGAAATGCAAATAACGAAAGTAAGCATATAAATTTCAATTTATCTTTATAATCTTTTATAAAATATAGCGCACTATACTTCGCAAGCGAAGATAGTGCGCTATTTCTTTGTCCGCAAGGAAATCTCTATTGCATAAAAAAACTTACCTAAACAGCATTTAATTCCTATTGACAGGATAGGAATTAAATGCTATAATCATTGCGATGGAAAAAAGATATTCGGTTACAGGAATGACATGTTCCGCGTGTTCGTCGGGAATAGAGAGGACTGTCGGCAAGCTCGACGGTGTGCAGGGCTGCGAGGTCAGTCTTATGGCAAAGAGCATGAAGGTCGAATTTGACGAAAGCACGGTATCTGAGGAAAAGATTTTTACTGCGGTTCGGTCGCTCGGCTACGGCATTTTTAATGATGGCGACCAGCCTCAACGAGAGACTGATGTGCGCGATAAGAGACTTTTTATAAGGTTTTTAATATCGGTGTGTATACTTGTTCCGCTGATGTACGTTTCAATGGGACACATGTTTGAAGCGCCCGTTCCGTTTTTTATCGACCCGTACAAGGGTAATGCCGAATGGTTTGCACTGTATCAGCTGATTTTGTCAGCAGCAATTATAGGCGTTAATTACGAGTTTTTCAAAAACGGCGCGGTCGCAGTGTTCAAAAAAGTACCTAATATGGATACTCTAGTTGCCTTGGGGTCGGGTGTTTCGTTTATTTATTCGACGGTGCTCACGGTTTTAATATTTACGGGCAAAGACGGCTTCGCAATGCAGCTGCACTTTGAATCTGCGGCGTCAATACTCACGCTCGTTACGGTCGGTAAGTGGCTTGAAGAAAAATCAAAGGCAAAAACGGGCGGGGAAATAGAAAAGCTGTTAAAGCTTGCTCCCGACACCGTTACGATGGAGGTGGACGGCAAGCAAAGCTCGGTATCCGTTAAAGAAGTAAAAATCGGCGATATAATAGTCGTAAAGCAGGGCGAATACGTGCCTGTCGACGGAAGGATAATCGAAGGTAGCTCGTTCGTTGATAAATGCGCTATAACGGGCGAAAGCCTGCCCGTAGAGGTTTCCGTAGGGGACGAGGTGACGTCCGCCGTAATAGTAAAAAGCGGGCTTATTAAAATGCGTGCGGAACGCGTGGGCGAGCAGACGACGCTTTCCAAAATAATCAAAATGGTGCGCGAGGCGGGCGCAAGCAAAGCGCCCATACAGAAATTTGCGGATAAGGTCGCGGGTGTTTTCGTGCCTGTTGTCACTGCCCTGTCCGTGCTGACCTTTATCGTTTGGTTGATTATAGACGGCGGCTTTAACGCCGCTCACAGTGCGACCTACGCAATCAACGTGCTCGTAGTGTCTTGTCCTTGCGCTTTGGGGCTTGCAACGCCCGTTGCGATTATGACCGCCGCAGGCAAGGGCGCGTCGCTCGGAATACTTTACAAGGATGCCGAATCGCTGCAAAAGGTTTGCGAAATAAATACGGTATTGTTGGATAAGACGGCAACCTTGACCGAGGGGAAACCAAAGGTTACCGACGTTATTACCTTCGGCTGCGTACGGGAAGATATTTTAAAAATTGCCTACGGCATTGAAAAGAACTCAAATCATCCGCTTGCAAAGTGTATAACAGATTACGTCGGGGACGGCGTAGATGTTGAAAGCTTCGAATATACCGTCGGTAAGGGTGCCTGCGCCGTTTACGGCGGTGAAAAATGGCGGTTGGGTAATGCCAAGCTGCTTGACGGAGTAAAGATAACTAAGGACGTTGAGAACAGCGCCGCGCAGCTTGCCGCTCAGGGAAAAACGGTACTGTATATGGCTGACGCTAAAAAAGTTTGCGCTTTGATAGCCGTTGCGGATACGGTAAAGGAAGGAAGCAGGGAAGCCATAAAACTTTTGAAGGCGCGGAATATGCGAATAGCTATGCTTACGGGCGACGGGCAGAGGACCGCGGCGACGGTTGCGGAAAGCCTCGGTATAGGCGAGTTTTTAGCGGACGTAATGCCTGAGGATAAGCTGAACGCGGTTACGAACGTTCAGACCGTCGGAGGCTGCGTGGCAATGGTCGGCGACGGAATAAACGATTCGCCCGCATTGAAGCAGGCGGATATAGGTATTGCAATGGGCAGCGGAACAGACGTGGCGATTGAAAGCGCGGGGGTAGTGCTCGTAAGCGAGGACTTGCGCACGCTCGATACCGTTTTCGGACTGAGCCGAGCTACCGTAAGGAATATAAAGGAAAATCTTTTCTGGGCATTTTTCTATAACGTGGTTATGATACCCGTTGCGGCGGGCGCATTTTCATGGCTCGGGTTTTCGTTCAGTCCCATGATAGCCGCGCTTTGTATGAGTCTCAGCTCGCTGTTCGTTGTCGGAAACGCGTTGCGGCTGTTGCTGTATAAAAATAAAAATATTTTAAAGGAAGATAAATTTATGAAAAAAATTGTTACTATCGATGGAATGTGCTGCGCACACTGCGCAAAACGCGTTGAAGACGCTTTGGGCGCGGTGACGAACGTCATTTCCGCGGACGTGAAGCTTAAGAAAAAAATCGCGGTTATAAGAAGCCGCGAGGATATAAGCGACGATGAAATAAAAAAGACGGTTGCCGACGCGGGATATACCGTCGTATCAATCGAGAGCAAATGACAAAGTTACAGAATATGTGACAATATACGTCACTGTATCGTTTTGACATATTACCATATAAAGCCTTATAATTTTATTATAATTAAATTTCAGAGGTGAGTATGGCAGAAACGATGCTATTGGACAGACGTACAAAAGAATTGGTTAAGGAGTACGTACCCGACGGCGACGTGCTGGACAGTATAGTGTGCTTTTTTTCGATTTTTGCCGACCCGACGCGCGTGAAAATGCTGTCCGCGCTTGCTATTTCCGAAATGTGCGTAACGGATTTATCGCGCGTGCTTGAAATAAATCAAACTACTATTTCTCATCAGCTGAGGTTGCTTAAAAATCTTGGAATAGTCAAAAGCGACAGACAGGGAAAAATAATTTTTTACAGCCTCGTAAACGATACCGTCAACGATGTTATGCTTAAAGGCGTAGAATTTTTGGGTTGCTGAAAAAAGGCAGAGGTTTTAACCTCTGCCTTAATTTTATTAAAATTCCAGACTTTTTTCAATGTAAGAGCAAAGCTCGTCGATTTTAAGTCTGATTTGCTGCATAGTGTCGCGGTCGCGCACGGTTACGGTGTCGTCGTTCAGCGTGTCGAAATCTACCGTAATGCAGTAGGGAGTGCCTATTTCGTCCTGACGGCGGTATCTCTTTCCTATTGAGCCCGTAACGTCGTAGGTTACTGCAAATTTCTTTGCAAGCTTTTTATAAACCTCGTCGGCTTTTTCCGAAAGATTTTTCTGTAACGGCAGCACGCACGCCTTATACGGCGCAATAGCGGGGTGAAAGTGCAAAACCGTTCTGACGTCGTTTTTCTCTGCGTCAAGCACCTCTTCGTCGTAAGCTGCGCAAAGAAGAGCAAGCATCAGTCTGTCTGCGCCGATAGAATATTCTATGACGTTAGGCACAAACTTTTCGTTTGTAAACGGGTCGATATACAGCATAGTCTTGCCCGAGTATTCCTGATGTCTGGATAAATCCCAAACGCCGCGGTGGTGTACGCCGTTAAGCTCCTGCCAGCCCATAGGAAAATTGTACTGAATGTCGCAGGCGGCTTTTGCGTAGTGGGCAAGCTTATCGTGGTCGTGAAAACGCAGGTTTTCGCTTTTTAATCCAAGGCTCTCTACGAATTCTAACGCCTTTTTCTTAAATTCCTCGTAAATTCCCATTGCTTCGTCTTCGCGGCAGAATTTCTGTAATTCCATTTGCTCGAATTCGACGGTTCTGAAAAGGAAATTGCCGGGTGTAATTTCGTTGCGGAAAGATTTTCCTATCTGCGCTATGGCAAACGGCACCTTTGCGCGCGCAGTGCGCTGTACGTTAAGAAAATTGACGTATTCGCCCTGACAGGTTTCGGGCCTGAGATAAACCTTGTCAGAGCCCTCTTCCAAGGTTCCGCGCGAAGTTACGAACATAGGATTGAATTTGCGTATGGGCGTCCAGTTTCTTACGCCGCAATGGGGGCATTTAACGTCGTGTTCTTCAATATATCTTTCCATTTCCGCATCGGTCATAGCTTCGGCGGCAACTTCGCCTTTGCTATGCGCTTCGATAAGCGTATCCGCACGGAAGCGCTGTTTGCAATTTTTGCAATCCATCTTAGGGTCGCCGAAACTTGCGACGTGTCCGCTTGCTTCCCAAACGCGCGGGTTCATTAAAATTGCTGCGTCTACGCCGAACGTATCTGTAGTTTCCTGTACGAATTTTTTCCACCAGGCGCGTTTTACGTTGTTTTTAAGCTCTACGCCGACGGGACCGAAATCCCACGTGTTTGCAAATCCTCCGTAAATTTCGCTCCCCGGAAATACGAAACCTCTGTTTTTGCAAAGATTTACTATTTTATCCATTGTCACGGCTTGTTTTTTCTCTGCCATAATTAAGCTCCTTAAAATGTATAGCTATATTTTATATTAATTGACAGGTCAAGTCAAGCGTGATTGTACATAAAATATTTAAAAAAGTAGTTTTAAACGATATACTTTTTTTATTGCCTTATGGTATAATTTTATATATTGAAAGAAGGAGCGAAAATGCTGTCCGATATCGAAATAGCCGAAAACTGCACACTTAAAGATATACGCGAGATTGCAAAAAAGCTGTCTCTCGGCGAGGACAGTCTGGAATTGTACGGCAGATATAAAGCCAAAATCGATTTGAAGCGCGTCAATCCAAAGTCAAAGCTTATTTTGGTAACCGCAATCAATCCCACTGCAAGCGGAGAGGGAAAAACCACGGTTTCAATCGGGCTTGCCGACGGTATGTCAAGGCTCGGTAAAAAAGTTTGCCTTGCCTTGCGCGAACCTTCGCTGGGACCTGTGTTCGGCATGAAGGGCGGCGCTGCGGGTGGCGGCTACGCGCAGATAGTGCCTATGGCAGATATTAATCTGCATTTTACGGGAGATTTACACGCGATAACCGCTGCGAATAATTTACTTTGCGCAATGATTGACAACCATATCTTACGCGGCAACGCTTTGAAAATCAAGGAAGTTTATTTCCGTCGCTGTATGGATATGAACGACCGTGCGCTAAGGGATATAACGCTTAATTGCAAAGCGGCCGGAATGAGGGGCTGCGAATGCTATCAAAGGCAGGAGGGCTTCGAAATAACCGCGGCGTCAGAGGTTATGGCTATTTTGTGCCTTGCAACAGATATGAGTGACCTTAAAAAGCGTTTGGGCAATATAGTCGTCGGTATAAACGAAAACGGCGATTACGTCAGGGCTTGTCAGTTGAACGCCGACGGCGCAATGACTACGCTTTTAAAGGATGCTATCAAGCCAAACCTCGTACAAACATTGGAAGGAACGCCGGCAATCGTTCACGGCGGACCTTTTGCGAATATCGCGCACGGCTGCAATTCGATACGCGCAACTTTTGCGGCAATGACGCTTGCCGACTATACGGTAACCGAGGCAGGCTTCGGCGCGGATTTGGGCGCGGAAAAGTTTCTCGACGCTAAGTGCCGCATTGCGGGTATACAGCCCGACTGTATTGTAATAGTTGCGACGGTTAAGGCGTTGAAGCTGCACGGCGGCGCTGATAAGTCGGAGCTTGCAAAGGAAAATCTTGCTGCACTCAATGCGGGGCTGCCTAATCTATTAAAGCATATTGAAAACGTAAAGACGGTTTACGGCAAACCCGTGGTCGTTGCAATGAACCGTTTTGAAACGGATACCCGGGCTGAAATAAATGCGGTAATGCAAGCGTGCAACAGGGCGGGCGCGCCGTCCGTGTTTACCGACGTGTTTATAAACGGCGGGGTCGGCGGGGAAGAGCTTGCTAAAACAGTGTGCGCCGCGTGCGAGGTAAAAAGCGAGCTTACATTTGCTTATAAGCTGCAAGACGGTATAAAGACCAAAATCGAAGATATAGTAAAAAATGTATACGGTGGCGACGGTGCGGATTTTTCGCCCGAGGCGCTTAAAAAAATAGAAGAAATCGAGGCCAGAGGAATAAAGGGATTGCCCGTAATTATTGCTAAGACGCAGTATTCGCTTTCCGATGACCCGACCAAGCTTGCCCGTCCCGAGGACTTCAGAATATTCGTCAGGGATATAATATACAAGGGCGGCGCGAATTTTATCGTTGCCGTGGCGGGCGAAATAATGCTTATGCCGGGGCTTCCCAAAACACCCTGCGCCGAACGCATAGATATAGACGAAAACGGAATTATCAGCGGACTATGCTGATTTACGAAAGGAGTAAGATATGAAACTTCCCGAGGCATCTAATTTTATCGAGCAGATAATAAACGAGGAGCTTGCGGCAGGAAAATTCGAAAAGAGAGGAAACAAACTTCAGGTGCGTTTCCCGCCTGAGCCCAACGGCTATCCGCATATAGGACACATTAAAGCAATGTGTATAAATTTCGGTGTAAAGGAAAAATACGGTGCAAAGCTGAACCTGCGCATGGACGACACCAACCCAGCAAAAGAGGACTACGAATACGTGAACTCTCTCGTGGACGCGTGCAAATGGCTGGGCTTTGAGTTCGACCAACTTGTATTTGCATCCGATTATTACGATAAGCTTTACGAAATTGCGGAAAAATATATTATCGACGGCAACGCGTACGTTTGCGACCTGTCCGCGGAAGAGATAACCGCAACCCGTGGAACCTTGACCGAAGCGGGAACGCCTTCGCCGTACAGAGAGAGGAGCGTAGAAGAAAATCTGCGACTTTTTCGGGAAATGAAAGCGGGCAAATATCTCGACGGTGCTAAAACTTTGCGTGCAAAAATCGATATGACTTCGCCAAACATAAACATGCGCGACCCTATTATTTACCGTATAGCGCACGTTTCGCACTACCGTACGGGCGATAAATGGTGTATTTATCCCATGTATGATTTTGCCCATCCCGTTTCCGACGCGATAGAGGGCATTACACATTCGCTTTGCTCGCTTGAATTCGAGAACCATAGACCTTTATACAACTGGTTTGTCGAAAAGGCCGGCTTTGAAGCGCCTTTGCCCAGACAGATAGAATTTGCAAGGCTTAATATAACGAATATGCTTATGTCGAAGAGGTATCTCAAAAAGCTTGTCGACGAAAAAATAGTCAGCGGTTGGGACGACCCGAGAATGCCTACTGTTGCAGGGCTTAAAAATCGCGGCGTACCGCCCGAGGCGCTTAAAAAATTCTGCGCGGATATAGGCGTTGCAAAGGCTTATTCGGTAGTAAGTCAGGCTCAGCTTGACAGTTGTATCCGCGATAATCTCAATGAAAATGCCGAGCGTGCCATGGCTGTTTTAAACCCTGTAAAGCTCACCGTAACGAATTACGTCGGCGAGGAAGAGCTCTCGTTCGAAAAGAACCCAATGAAGGCTGACGGCGCAACGAGGGACATAAAGTTTACGGGCACGGTTTATATTGATAGGGACGATTTTTCTTTAAATCCGCCTCCCAAATACAAACGGCTGTATAAGGGGGGGACCGTTCGCCTCAAAAGCGCGTATATCGTCCGTTGCGACGACGTAAAGCTTAATAACGAGGGTGAAGTAGAGGAAATTTTATGTACCTATTTCCCCGAAACAAAAAGCGGCTCGGACAAGCCGTCCGAGGTTAAGGCTAAAGGAGTCGTTCAATGGGTTGACGCGAAATACGGCAAGCAAGTTGTATTCAAGCAGTATCAGCCGCTTTTAAAGGACGAGGAATACGCCGACCAGGATTACGCAGAAAGGCTAAACTTGGATAGCGAGAAGTCGTTTAACGGCATTGCCGAGCCTTATCTTGCGGAAAGCGAGGACGGTAAGCCCTTCCAGCTTATGCGCACGGGCTACTATAAAAAGAGTTCGGCAAACGGGTTTACTCTTTCCGAAATAGTTTCTTTAAAAGACAGCTTTAATAAATAAAAAAACTCTCTTTGGCATGACTGCCAAAGAGAGTTTTTTTAATCTATTATATCGTATAGCGTTGTAAAACAGTTTGCGCTTTCGCAGGGATAATCCGGCATAACGAATTCGTCCGAATTGCCGCCGTCTATTCTGTACCATTTTTTTGTTGAAATCTGTACGTACAAACCCGTGTTCGGTAAATAAAAGCTCGCAATCTCGCCGTATCCGTTTACAGAGTTCGCCGAAGGTTCACCGATTACTTTTCCTAATCCGTTATCCTGTAAAAGCATGGCAAAATCCTTAGCCGCGGAAAAAGAGTAGCTGTCCGTCAGAGCGAATACGTTGCCTTCAAAAGTAAGGTTATCGTATTTAATATTGCTTTTTTTGCCGTCGTTGTGAAAATTAAGAAATCCCCACCGCCAGTCAAAGGGACCGTCCGTATAGCTTTCAATCGGCAAATATTTCAAAAACTCGTTTCCTACCTGCGAGTTTCCGCCGCCGTTTCCGCGCAGGTCAACCGCAACGGTTTTAATATTTTTTTGTTTTACCTCCGTGAACATTTGGTTTAAACAATCGACGTATTCCTGATTGTATTCGCATTGAGAAAGAGTAAGCACGGCAAGGCTTCTATGTTCGTCGATTACGTAATATACAAACTCGTTTGAAGCAGAAGCTTCATTTTCGGTATATTTATCGCGGATATTCAAAAATTCGGTCCAGTCCACGAAATCGTCTTCGGTATATGCTTCTTCGATTATGCTATCGCCGTTGGTCCATTCGTACGTAAAGGGTTCTTGCATTTGTAAAAAGTCAAGCGTGGCAAGACTGCCCAAATCTATACTAATCCAGCTTTCGGCTTCATAGCAATAGTAAGGTTTAATGTCATCTATAATGGTTTTTACGGTTTTTCCGTTTATTGCAGTTATGTCGTAGCCTTGGCTGTATTTTTGGGGAATGGTTTTTAAGTATCTGTCGTTTGGATAGTCGTTATAAGTAGTAGTGTGCGCGTCTCCTATAATATGTAATATACTTTGAATTTCTCGCCGCAACCCGTTAACGGTAATTTCGTCGGCGCCTCTTAATCGGTCGAACGAAAGGTTGAAAGCGTTTTCAACCTCAACTGTAAGTCCGTCGCGGAATTTCGGGTGCGTATGTTTAAGGTAATTTTTCAGAGTTGACAAATCTTTTTTTGCAGTTTCATACGATATAATTTCGTCGTAGCCCAAAACCGTTCCGCTGTAATTTTTAAAGCTGTAAGAATTCCAGTAAGGAACGGCGTACGGAAAAAGCGAGCAAAACAGGGCGATTGTGCCGAACGCTAACGGCAAAATAATTTTTGTAATCAGCTTTGTTTTATAGCAAATCAAATAAGAGATTAATTTGCCGCAGAACACGGCGCTCAGCAAAATCGTAACCCATGCGGGGAAATTTGCGCAAAATATATTTATGGGTATCAGCGCCGCAGCCAGTGCGGCAATTAAGCAGGTTGCGGACAAGCTTAAAATTTTAAACGCTTTCATACGGATAATATAACATTTTTTTTGTTAAAAAACAAGTGAATAGCAAAAAATTTGTAAAGCAAAAGGCGCGGTTAAACCGCGCCCTGATTTTATCTTTTGCTCAATTAGTCTTCGTAGCTTTCGCAGCAGGTGCAGGTGTCACCGCAAGAACAGCCAACGGTAATGTTGTTAAGCTTGCAGTTGCAGCCCTGATAGTTGTGCTTGCAGTTGCTTACGTTACAAGCAATGTCGCGATTGTAGTTTTCCATAAGATATATCCTCCGTTCTTATTGTGTGCATATTTAAGCCGCTTATTCAAAGTAATTGACAAATTGAAGTATTGAATGTAAAATAATATAAAAGGAGTATACCTATGAAAGTTATTTTATTACAGGACGTAAAGGGGCAGGGCAAAAAGGGCGAGGTTGTCGACGTTAACGAAGGCTACGCACGCAACTTCCTCGTAAAAAAAGGACTTGCCGAAATAGCTACGGCATCCAAACTCAACGATATATCGCAGAAAAAGTCCGCCGCCGATTTTCATAAGGCGGAAGAGGTAAAGGCAACTAAACTGCTTGCAGAGCAAATCAAAGGCAAAAGCTTTACCGTCAAGATTAAAGCGGGGCAGAACGGAAAGGTTTTCGGCTCGGTTACGGGTGCAAATATTTCCGACGCGCTCAGCGCCGCGGGTTACGAAATCGATAAGAAAAAAATCGTTCTTACCCAGCCCATAAAAACGCTTGGAACCTACGATATAGATTTAAAACTTATGGAAGGAATTTCAAGTAAAATCGTCGTTACGGTCGAGGCGGAATAAAGCGTTGTTTATATGGAAAATAAACCTTGAAAACTAAAATCATGCCATAATAAAAAAGTCCCCGTTAGGATATCTGTTATAGGGATTTCTTTTTAGACAAAGAAATAACGCACTATCTTCGCTTGCGAAGTATAGTGCGTTATATTTATAAAAGATTATAAAGATAAATTGAAATTTATCTTACATAAGAATCGTCAAAATCTTGTGAGTCGCGAATAAGTTTTACTTTACCGTAAAGCACATCTGCGGCGCCGTACTTAACCATACATTTAAAGCTTATAGTAAGGCTGTCTTCCGTATGTTCTAATATTACAAATTCGCCATAGTCGATATCGTCGCTTTCCGCCGTATCCAAGTCGCAACAATAGCCATTGTTTGATGCAAAAAATATTCCGTTAGCGGTTAAGTCCTCTTCGGGTAAAATCAAACCCGAATCGTTTTCTTCAGCGAAAGGAACGTCGTCGAAATAGCCGATATTCAACTTAAAAAGATTGCTTTCGTAATCAAGTACGTCGTTGTACTTTTCGGGTGTAGATATTATTTTTGTGCCGTATATTTGTAAAGCTAAATGATTGCCTTTAATGCCTTTGAAATCTTTTTGCGTGGCAAATTTGCCTTCAACCGAGAATTTAATACCTTCCCGCGTAAAATTAACAAAACCAAGCTCGCCGCTCTTCTTGTAGTCCAAAGCCGCATAAGCACCGTTAAGAAATCCGATTAGGATGTTATTTGCGGCTACTATATTGTCTCTCGCGTCTTTCAAATACGCTACGGTTCTGTTGATTTGTTTCTCTGTTTTATGCATAAGAACAGCGAACGTAACGGTAGCTATTAAAAGCAAACCGCATAACGCTACAAAACAATACGTATACGGATATTTAAATCCTACACCGAGTAGTGACAATGGAGTAAGTATCGCAAAAAGAACCGTAAGATTTTTGAATAGTTTTATACGCTTTTCCAATAAGCGTAAGTCAACATTGTCTTTCATATTTGTCTCCGTTAAATTACTGATTATAATAGTTTCATATTAGCATAACCGTACTAAAAAAGCAAGGACATTATAGTCCTTGCTTTAATCTCTATTAAAAACACCCTTTCGGGGCTTTTTTTATAGTTTTTTAATTTCCGAAAGCGCGTTTTTCAAGAAAGCTTCCGCTACGGAATCCTTTCTTATAGCTTCGAGCGCCTTGTCGGGGTCGAACCAGACTGCTTCGGTAAGCTCGTTTGCGTCGAGAGATACTTCGCCGTTTTCCGCCATTATAAGAAAGTTTAACATCAGCACGTTTTTAGGCTCGTGATAGCGCGACCCCATATATTTAAACTTTACGGTATCCAGTCGGGTTTCTTCCTTAAACTCGCGCGTGACGGCTTTTTCCGCCGTTTCGCCCTTCTTTATATATCCTGCAAAAAGAATATAATCTTCATTGTTTAAGTGCTTAGCAAGCAAAATTTTATCCTTTGTTCTGTTGGTTACAACCATACTTACAGCCGTTGCAAAGCGGGGGAAACGGTATTCCGCGCACTTGTTGCAATAGGGTACAAGCCCTTCGTCCTGTTTAAACATAAGCGTAAGCTTTTCTCCGCATACGGTACAGTACATATTTACTCCTTTTTGCCGAATAACGGCAACTAAGTTATACAATTAATTATTTTCAAGTATTATTATATATCGGACTGCGCAAGATTGCAATAGTTATTTTTCAAGATTAGGTAAATTATTGACTTATTTTCGCCGTTATTATATAATCTTTATTATAAAACCGAAAAGGGTATGCTGATATGGATTTTGAAAAAATAAAAAAGCTTTTAAAAGATAACGGACAGGAGCAGCTTTTAGAGTACTACGGCGAGCTTGACGGTAAACAGCGCGCGCAGCTGCTTGAAGACGTTTCTAAAATTAATTTTTCGGTGACGGACTGTATAAACAATCACGTTGCCGACAAAAATTTAAAGGATATAGCAACCGTTCCCGCAAAAAGCCTCGACGAAATTGCGGCTCACCGCGACGAATACTGTGAAGAGGGGGTAAAGCTGCTTCGCGCCGGTAAAGTCGCTGCGGTAATTCTGGCGGGCGGTCAGGGCACGCGTCTCGGTTTCGATAAACCCAAAGGCACCTTTAACGTCGGCGTAACGCGCACGCTTACAATTTTCGGTCAGCTAATGAGCAATATCAAAGACGTTACGGACGCTTACGGCGGATATTTCTATCTGTTTATTATGACAAGCGAAATAAATCACGACGAAACGGTGGCGTTCTTTAAGCAAAACGATTACTTCGGTTATCCTGCGGATAAAATTCGTTTTTACGTTCAGGATAAAGAACCCGTTTGCGGACTGGACGGCAAAATTTTGCTTGCGGATAAACACCGCGTAGCCTTTTCGCCGAACGGCAACGGCGGCTGGTATTCATCGCTTGTCAATAGCGGACTTCAACAGCTGCTGAAAAAAGAGGGCATCGAATGGCTGAACGTGTTCAGTGTGGATAACGTATTGCAAAGAATTTGCGACCCCGTGTTTATAGGCGCTACTTCGCTTTCGCGTAGCTTCTGCGGCGCAAAGGTGGTCAGAAAAACCTGTCCCGAGGAGCGCGTAGGGGTGCTTTGCTCGATAGAGGGCAGGCCGGACATAATAGAGTATTACGAAATTCCGCAGGATATAGCGGCAGAGAAGGACGAAAACGGCGAGCTTAAATATCCGTACGGAGTTATTCTCAATTATCTTTTCAACGTGCACGTTCTTGACGCGATATTAAGCTGGAAGCTACCCTATCACCTTGCGAAAAAGAAGGTTGCACACGTCGCAGACGGTGTAATTAAAACGCCTGACGAGCCAAACGCATATAAATTCGAAACTCTCGCCGTCGATATGGTAAGATATATGGGTAGCTGTCTCGCTTTCGAGGTGGACAGGGAAAAAGAATTTGCACCCGTGAAAAATCCTACGGGCGTGGATAGTGTCGAATCTGCAAGAAAATTGCTTGAAAAGAACGGCGTTAAACTATAAATCAAGGAAAATAAATGAAAAAATTACTTAGCTTTTTAGCCGCTGCGGTACTGTCCGTTACAATGCTTTTTGCGGGCTGTTCACTTGCGGGGGCGGACGGAACCGACGGCAGAGACGGTAAAGACGGACAGAACGTAACTATTGACGACGTTTATCAAAAATACGTGGCCGAGCACGGCGAAACGTCGTTTGAGGATTTTTTAAAGGAATATCTTAGTTACACGAACGACGAGTTGGAGGCGGCGGCAAGCCTGCGCGCCACGATAAACCGTTCGCTTATGTCGGGCGTCTCTATTCTTACGAAATTCAGCTATACCAGCTACCGCCCCAGCACTATTTTTCCGGGGCAGCAGTCGCAGCAGACCTCGTACAAGGTATATACCGGCTCGGGCGCGATTTTGTGGATGGATAAGGCGGCGGGTGACGCGTACGTCGTCACGAATTGCCACGTTATTTATGACGATTCGTCTGATTCGGTCTACTGCAACGACATAAGGCTTTACCTTTACGGACAGGATATTGCGGGCGTCAATTTTCTTTTGAGCGGCAACGACATTACGGGCGACGATAATTACCGTATTCCCGCAGAAATAGTCGGAGCCTCCCAAAATTACGATATAGCGCTTTTAAGGGTGACGGGTAGCGGGGTTTTAAAGCGTAGCGACGCCGTTGCCGTCAGCAACAACAAATCGGTTACGGGAGCTATGAACGACAGCTTCGTTACCGATGCGTCTTCTTACGTTGGCGAGACGGTGTATGCCATAGGCAACGCTTCGGGCGAGGGGATGTCGGCTGCCAACGGAATAATTTCCAAAGACAGCGAAAATATCGACGTGGCTCTTTCCGACACCGATAAAAATTCTTATTACAGTTACAGGGTACTGCGTACGACCGCCGCGATAAATCACGGCAACTCTGGTGGAGCGCTTTACAACGCTTCGGGTAAAATCGTAGGCATAGTGAACGCAAAGGACGAAGGCGAGGACGTAGACAATATGGGCTACGCCCTGCCTGCGAATATGGTTCGCCGTCTCGTTGTTTCGATTTACGACAGCTACGTGGCAAACGGGAATAAACCCATTTCCGGTGAGAACGGTACTAAATGCGGAATTAAAAAAGCTTATCTAAACGTACAGACAAAGGTATCCGACAGCTACGCAAGACTTAACGCCGACGGAATTGCGGTTATTACGGAGGTCGTCAAGGTCAGTGCAGTAGAGGGCAGACCCGCAAAGGGCGTTCTCGAAGCGGGCGATATACTCGTATCGGCAAAGCTGACAGATGCCGACGGAACTGTCAAAGAGGATATTGCAATAACCCGAAATTACTGCCTTTCCGAAATGCTTATTTCCGCGAGAGTCGGTGACTCGTTGACGTTGCGTATAGAGCGCGGAAAAACCCAGACCGACGTTTCGTTAAAATTCGAAGCAAGTAATTTTAAATATATGGCGTAAAAAAAACGGAAGCTTTTGCTTCCGTTTTATTTATATTCTTTTATTTGTCTTTCAAGGGCGCGTTTCTGGTCGCGCTCGGCAATAGTGCGCTTTTTGTCATAGTTCTGTTTACCCTTGCAAAGCGCAAGCTCGACTTTAACAAGACTACCCGAAAAGTAAAGGGAAAGGGGAATAAGAGTATAACCCTTTTCATTGATTTTGCCGACTATTTTATCTATTTCGTAGCGGTGCATTAAAAGTCGCCTGTCTCGCTTGCTTTCCTTGGTAGAGAACGCGCCGGCTTTATCGTAGACGGCTATGTGCGCATTTTTAAGCGTAAGCTGTCCCGCGCGGATAAAGCAGAAGCTTTCTTTAAGGTTGCAGTTGCCCGCCCTAAGTGATTTGACCTCCGCGCCTTCAAGCACTATGCCCGCCTCGTACTTTTCAAGAATGAAATACTCGTAAGTGGCGTATTTGTTGTAGGTAATCTGTTTCATACTGTCTATTATATCACGTTTATTTAATTAGTAAAGCGAAAATATAACGCGCATTCTGCCGAAATCGCAGCTGTCAACGCGTATTTTGAGTTTATCGCCAAGCTTGAACGAGTGTTGTTTGCCCTTTAATAAAAATTTTTCGGCGTAAAATTCATAGTAGTCGTCGGGAAGAGTATCGAAATCGACAAGCCCTTCGATTGAATTTTCAAGCTCGCAGAATATTCCGAAGTTTGTAACGCCTGAAATCGTTGCGTCGTAGACCTCGCCTATACGGTCGGACATATAAACAACCTTGTATAAATCGTCGACGCTGCGTTCGGCTTCGTCGGCGTTTCTCTCTCTTTCGGAGCATTCCGTTCCGGCAAATTTAATCAGCGTAGCGTATTTTCTAAGCGCCTTGACGTCGCCGTGAAGCACTGCCTTAACGCTTCGGTGTACGAATAAATCGGGATATCTTCTTATGGGCGAAGTAAAATGACAGTAAGCGGAGGAGGCAAGTCCGAAGTGTCCGACGTTAACGTCGTAGTATCGTGCTTTTTGCATACTGCGCAGCATTACTTTGTTGACTACGCCCGCAAACGGCTTGTTTTGTACTTCCTTCAACACGTTCTGATAATCCGTAGGCGAAATGTTTTCCGTATCGAACCTGCACCGTATACCTAAATCTTTTAAAAACAGAGCGAGCATTTCGCCCTTTTCGGGCGAGGGGATTTCATGAATACGGAAGCTGCTGCTGATCCGGGATTCCTATGCCGACGCGCTGGCCCCCTTCCTGGCCCGGCACTTTGAAGAGGTCCATCTGCTGGACCTGCGGTATTACCGGGGT
>CAJTJC010000005.1 GCA_910576655.1 uncultured Christensenella sp. | reverse complement strand
TAATATCGGAGCTTGCCATGTGGGATTACATATCTGAACGCGTGATAAAGGAAGCGGAATACATTATAGAGACTTATGCTACGGTACGGGCGTGCGCGACGCATTTCAATATTTCCAAATCTACCGTACATAAGGACGTAACGGAGCGGCTTAGGGATATTGACGGTCAGCTTTTTAAAGAGGTGCGCGAGGTGTTGAATAAAAATCTGTCCGAAAGGCATATTCGCGGCGGTATGGCGACCAAAAACAAATATAAATTTACAATATTTTCACAACAATAAATTTGAAAATTCGGCAATTTAATGATATAATAATTAAAATAAAAACGTTGTCGGATTAATAATGGCGAAACTTCTCGGTATAGACGTCGGCTCGACGACAGTCAAGGTCGCGGCGCTTGACGGTGAAAAAATATTATATAAGTCCTACGTGCGGCATTATGCGTGCGTAAAGGAAACGGTGCTTTCCGAGCTTAAAGCGGTGCGCAAAAAGTTCGGCGGAGATTATGCGGTAAGCATAACGGGCAGCGCGGGACTGGGACTTTCCGAAAGGAGCGGACTGAACTTCGTGCAGGAGGTTCAGTCTGCCTTTATTGCTATTCGCAGGTTTTATCCCGACGCGGACGCGGCTGTCGAGCTTGGCGGCGAGGACGCCAAAATTATATTCATAACGGGCGGAACCGAGCAGCGCATGAACGGAAGCTGCGCGGGCGGTACCGGCGCGTTTATCGACCAGATGGCTACGCTTTTGAACATTTCTGTTGCTCAAATGGATGAATACGCTTTGAAAGCCGAGAAAATTTACCCGATAGCTTCGCGCTGCGGGGTATTTGCAAAATCCGATATTCAGCCGCTGATAAATCAGGGCGCGCGCAAGGAAGATATTTCCGCGTCCATTTTTCAGGCGGTCGTAGACCAGACCGTATCCGGACTTGCGCAGGGACGCCGAATCAAGGGTAAGGTGCTGTTCCTCGGCGGACCCTTGTATTTTTTAAAGGGTCTTAGAAAAGCCTTTAAGGATACCTTGAAGCTGTCTGACGAAAACGCGGTGTTCCCCGAAAACGCTCCCCATTTTATGGCGATAGGCGCTGCGCTGGGTTCCGCGGGACAGAGGGCGAGAAGCCTTGACGAAATAATTTCTCTGATAGAAAACGTAAAGGACAGCGACGGTATCGAGACGGGGGCGCCGCTGTTTTCTAGCAAGGAAGAGTATGCGGAATTCGTAAAGCGTCACCGTGCGACAGATTTGCAATTTGCCGACGTGCAGAGCTATTCGGGTGACTGCTATCTCGGTATAGATTCGGGCTCGACCACGACTAAGCTGATACTCATTACGCCCGACTGTAAGATATTGTATTCGCATTATCAGTCAAACAACGGTCAGCCGCTGGACGTGATAGTCAAAAAGCTTAAAGAAATTTACGCGCTTGGCGGCGGCAGACTGAATATATGCTCCTGTGCGGTTACGGGTTACGGCGAGGACCTTATAAAAAGCGCGCTTAATGCCGATTTCGGAATCGTCGAAACGGTTGCCCATTTCAAAGCTGCGCTGCATTTCAATCCCGACGTCGATTTCATTATCGATATAGGCGGGCAGGATATAAAGTGCTTTAAAATCAAGAACGGCGCGATAGATTCGATTATGCTTAACGAGGCGTGCTCGTCTGGCTGCGGCTCGTTCATTCAGACCTTTGCCAAGGCTATGGGAATGGAAATTGACGTATTCTCGCAGCAGGGACTGTTTGCGCGTCACCCCGTAGAACTGGGCTCGCGCTGTACGGTATTTATGAACAGCGCGGTAAAGCAGGCGCAGAAAGAGGGCGCGGAGGTAGACGATATTTCCGCCGGGCTTTCGTCGGCAATAGTCAAAAACGCCGTCTATAAGGTAATAAGGGCGGCGAACGCTTCTGAGTTGGGCGAGAACATAGTCGTTCAGGGAGGCACCTTTTTGAACGACGCGGTTTTGCGCGCGTTTGAAAAAGAAACGGGCAAGTTGGTTACGCGTCCCGGCATTGCGGGACTTATGGGCGCGTTCGGCGCTGCTCTCTATGCAAAGGAAAAGGCGCCCGTCGCAAGCACGATTATCGGTGCGGAGCAGCTTGAAAGCTTTACATATACGTCGCGGTCGTCTAACTGCCACGGCTGTACGTCGAACTGCAATATAAACATTATCGGCTTCGGCGACGGCAGAAGGTTCATATCGGGGAACAAGTGCGAGCGCGGAGCGGGGTTGAAGCCTGCTAATTGCGACCTCGACATATATACGTATAAACAGCAAAGGTTGCTTGAAGCGGTCAAGGGCACGAAAGGAAAATACAAGGTCGGATTGCCGCTTCAACTCGGTATGTACGAGCAGCTTCCACTTTGGGCAAGCTTTTTCGAGAGTCTTGGCTTCGAGGTCGTGCTGAGCGAAAAATCCTCGCGCAATCTTTATTTCAAGGGTCAGCATACTGTCGCTTCGGATACTGCGTGTTATCCAGCAAAGCTTATTCACGGACATATAGAGAGTTTGCTGGACAGCGGCGTGGACTTCATTTTTATGCCCTGCGAAAGCTATAATTTAGACGAGCATTGTTCGGTTAATCACTATAACTGTCCCGTCGTGGCGTATTATCCCGAGCTGTTGAAGGCAAATAACGACAGGCTTTCCGTCGACAACTTTTTAATGCCGTATCTCGATTTGAACGCGCGCGACAACACCGTAAAGAAACTGTATTCGGCATTAAAGAAGTACGGGGTGAAAAAGCGTGCGGTCAGAAATGCGCTTGGCGCAGGCTTTTCCGCGCTTGAAAATTATCATAAAGACGTTTGTCGCCGTGCCGACGAAATTCTTGCCCGCGCCCGCGAAGAGGGCAGGCAGGTGATAATACTTGCGGGAAGACCTTACCACCTCGACAACGAAATAAATCACGGAATAAACAAGCTGCTTACTTCTTTGAATATCGCGGTGCTGTCCGAGGACAGCGTGTTCGATAAGGGCGATGCGGTAAAGGTCAACGTGCTTAACCAGTGGACTTATCACGCCCGTCTTTACCGTGCCGCAGACTTTGCGGCTAAAACCAAAAACGTAAATTTAGTTCAGCTCGTCTCGTTCGGTTGCGGACTGGATGCGATTACCGCGGACGAGGTGCGCGCCATACTCGAAAAGAACGGCAAGCTGTATACCCAGATAAAAATTGACGAAATAAACAATCTCGGCGTAGTGAAGATTAGGCTGAGAAGTATGCTGGCTGCGATTGAAAAATAAACGGCTACGCGAATAATCGAAAGTACCTGTATGAAAAAAATTAAGGATTATACAAACGACTATCCCAAGTGGGACAAGTCTATGAAAAAGACGCACAAAATACTCATTCCCGATATGCTCAGCTGGCATTTTCTGCTTATACAGGAGGTAATAAAGCTTGAAGGGTATGACGTCGAGGTGCTGAAAAACGACAGCCGCGCCGTCATTGACGAGGGCTTGAAGCACGTTCATAACGATACGTGTTATCCTTGCCTTTGCGTGGTGGGGCAGTATATCGACGCGCTTAAAAGCGGTAAGTACGATTTGGAGCGCACAGCGCTGTTGATTACGCAGACGGGCGGCGGATGCCGCGCGTCCAACTATATGCCGCTGGTGAAAAAAGCCATCTATTCCGAATTCCCGCAGGTGCCCGTGGTTTCTGTAAATATTTCGGGACTTGAAAAGGATTCGTGCTTCGATTTGACGTTGAAGCTGTTCGTCAAAATTCTGTATTCCGTATTCTACTGCGACAGTATTATGTGGTGCTATAATCAGACCCGTCCCTACGAAACCGAGGCGGGCGAGTCGGACAGGGTACGCGACGAAATGATTGAGTTCGTAACCGAGCAGTTCAAGAGCGGCAGATATAAAAGGTACGCTAAGATTAACGAAAAAATAATCAAAGCGTTTGCTGCGGTAAAGCGCAGCGCCGAAAAGAAGGTGCGCGTCGGCGTTGTCGGCGAAATATACGTCAAGTATTCACGCTTGGGCAATAACAGACTTGAAGAGTTCCTCGTTTCCGAGGACTGCGAGCCGGTTATGCCGCCTATGATGGATTTTGCAATGTACTGTATAATCAACGTGGTAAACGACAGACGCCTTTACGGTCACGGCGCGCTTAAAGCGTTGGCGTACAAAATATTTTATAACCGTCTGTACAAAATGCAGCGCAAAATAATAGAGCAGTTCAAAAGCGACGGCAATTTTACGCCCGTACACGATTTCGAGCATCTGAGAAACTGCGCGGACAAGGTGTTAAATCAGGGCGTTAAGATGGGCGAGGGCTGGCTGATTCCCGCGGAAATGGCGGCGTTTGCCGAAACGGGCGTAAAAAATATAGTGTGCGCCCAGCCGTTCGGCTGTCTGCCTAACCACGTTGCGGGCAAGGGGGCGATACGCACGCTTAAAAATTTATACAAGGACGAAAATATCGTCGCGGTGGACTACGACCCGTCTGCAACCAAGGTAAATCAGGAAAACCGCATAAAGCTTATGCTTGCCACCGCAAGGGAGAATCTGAATGAGTAGGGAAAAATGCGCATTGTAATGTAGTTTCGGTGTAACGGACGCGGCGCGTTAACAGAATATAAAATCACGCGTGCAGATTTTGCTGCGAATATTTAAACGGCTTAATAAAATTTTATTTATTATAAAAAAGGCTACGGCTGCTCGAACGAGCAGCCGTAGCCTTTTTGTGTTTCAAAGTTAACGGCTTTTTTCATTAAGAATTTTTGCTATTGAGATAATTGCCTTTTGTCCGTCGGCGCCAAGCTTTTTGCCAACGCTGCGGAATTCGGAAAGCATTTCCTCTTCAATGGCGCTGACAGAAGTGCGTTTCGGGGCGTCATTATCGAATCTGTCGAGAATATAATCGCACGGGACGTTAAAAATATCGGCGATTTTTATCAGCATTTTAAAGTCTGGCTCGCGTAAGCCTACTTCCCAATTTCCCACTGTTCCGGTAGAAACCTTTAACATTTCGGCAAATTCTTTTTGCGAAAGATTATTCTTTTGCCTCAGTTCTTTAAGCCGGATAGAAAACATAAGTTAAACTCCTTAATTTTAGTTTACCACTAAATGAAGTAACTATTACGTGGGGTATAACAGAAACTCACAAAATGAAATAATATTATTGACTATTACTTCACAATGTGATAAAATTATTACAAAATGAAATAGTTTTGCAAAATTTCAACTATCATACGGGAGGAGCTTATGTTTTCAAAGCAAAAAGAACAGATAATCAAATTCGACCAAAACCTTTGCAACGCAAACAGCAAGGATAATTCGGTGTTATTCGTAAAAATTAAGGACGTTATCACCGATAAAAACGCGTTTGTGGAGATACCGCAATCACATAATGCCTTAATAGTTAAAGGCGGTAGCGACGTACGGTATTACGAGGAAGGCCCTGTAAACGTATTCGACGATAAAAGCGAGATTAAAAACTGGAAAAAGGGCTTTTCTGTAGAGGTAATTTATTTGGCTAAAAACGGTAAAATAACGATTTGCTGGGGTACGCCTAATAAAATCACATTCCGGGACGAGGCAAGCAACCGTGTTGTAACCGTCGGTGCGAACGGCGAATTCGATATATGCGTGGATAACGCTTTGCAGTTTTATAAAACGACTGCGGTTACGGCGGACGAGTTTGACAGGGAAGCATACGGAGATATGTTCAGAGCTATCGTAGTCAACTTATTTACCGATATATTTTTGCGAGTCCTTAACGACAAAAAGCTGACCTACGACCAGTGCGACGCCAACAAGCTGGAAATAGGCAACACGATAGGGGAAATTTTAAGCGAAAAATTTAAGGCCGAGTACGGCGTAGCCATAAAAAACTTTATAATCAAAAAATTCGTTTGGAGCGACGAGGATATGGCGGCAATAGAAAATGCCGCGGCGGAAAGGAAAAAGCAGGAAAAGCTGAAAGAATATCTTGCCGAAATAGAGCGCCTTGACGACAAGCAATGGGAACGCGATAAATATCTTCGCAATCTCGAATTACAGGATAAAAACGCCTATTACGAGGTGTTAAAGGTTATAGGTACAAAAGAGAACGATGCAGAAAAAAGCAAATGTCCTAATTGCGGTCTCGAATACGGTCCTGCGGATAAATTCTGCCCGCATTGCGGGAAGAGGGTAAGTAAAGAGCCCATAATTTGCCCCGATTGCGGAAAGTCAAACTCGTACGACGCGGTTTTCTGCGCTAACTGCGGGAAAAAACTTGTTAAAGGAGAGTAAAAAATGTGTTTTTTCAGAAAGAAAAAAGTTGCCGATAAGGTTAAGGACGACAGAGAGCTGGTAGAAGTAAACAGCAAATCGGTGGACGCGCTGATAATACTTGCAAAGGACAACGCGGAAATAGTCGACGGATTGAAGGAATTGCAGGTCAAGCTGAAATATCTTATTCCGAGTCTTAATCCCAAGGTCGTCGATTGCGACAAAATTATAAAAAACAAAATAGGCGATATGCGCATTGCCCTTACGAAGTCCGACGGCGAAACCACAAAAAAGGTGACCGATATGCTTACCGATATCGAGCTTGCGGTCGCCGACAGAAATACGAATTTCAACAGGTGACGTATGTGGCCTTTTAAAAATAAATACGACAGACTGACGCGAGAGGAAACGGTCGACGCAATATGTAAGCTTGAAAAGGAATTGCAGAGTATAGAGGACGGGCTTGTCGATAAGCAAAAGCAGGTTGACGAGCTTATGGCAAAGGGCAAAAAAGAAGTCAACAGGGAAATAAAGCTGTTTTACGCAAAGCGCATTAACGCCCTGAAATCCGAGCGCGAGCAGAGCGTCCAACGCGCAATGTACCTTATGTACAACATTCAGCTGCTTAACAAATTAAAGACTGCGATAGACGACAATCAGTTCTTTAAAAATTCGGCGAAGGTGTCGCTCGGCAATCTTCTTGCAGACCAGAAAGGGCTGGCAAAGTTTCTGAATAAAACACTTAACACGCGCGTTAAGTCGGAAGACGTTCTGACCTCTGCGGACGAAACCTTCAAAGCGGTCGAGGAAGCGTACGAGCCGAACGGCAAAATTTACGGTATGAACGAGCAGGACGACGCGCTTTTGGCTATGTTCGAAACGGAAGAAATGGTAAATTCCGAACAGGAAATGACCGAAGCGGAAAACGGTAAGCCGAACGGTAAAACGGACAAAGGAGAATAAAATGGCGGTTACGAAAAAAGAAATTAAGAAAAAAATGCTTATAAAGCAGACTATCAATTCTATGAATAAGCAAATTCAGAAGCTGGAAGAGCAGAAAAAAGTATATATCGAGGCTGGCAAGCAGGCAAAGCAAAAGGGTTTGGCTGCGCAGTATAATCTTGCGCTTTCGGGGCTGAAAATGACTATCACGCAACAAAAGCGCGTCTATGAAATGAAGCTCAATTTTGAAATTACCTCTCAAATGAAGGATATGTCCGCAATGACCGCGGAGTTTTTAAAGGGTATGGGTTCGCTTTCAAAGGATATGATGAAGCTGACCAAGGAAAAAGATTTCTTGAAGGTGGAAAAACAGTTTACCGAAGCTATGACAAGCGTGGAAATGCAGACCGAACAGATGGAAAACTTTATGGACGAAACGGAATCTGCATTCTCTTCAAGTTATTCCGGCACGGAAAGCGACAGCAAAGAGCTTGAAAGCCTTATCGGAAACGAAGCCGTTTCCGACAATATAACCGAGCAAATGATAGCGAAAGAGCTTGAAGAGTTAAAGAAGAAAATGGGTTAAAGGATAATGTAATGGAATTGCGGACATACGAATGTAAAAATTGCGGCGCAGGGCTTGATTTAACTAAATCGGAAAACGGTATTGTTCAATGTGAATCTTGTAAAAGCGTGTTTACAATACCGAAAAAAGAAGTAAGCACTGCCGCATTAAACTTTATAAGAAGTGGCGAACACGATTTGGATACCGGCAAATTTGACGACGCTTACAGTGCTTTTTCAAAAGCGGCAGAGTACGATAAAAACGAGCCCGAAGCGTACTGGGGAATGGCACTTTCTGAATTCAGGGTAAGATATATAAAAGATTTGGTAAACAATAGGTTACAGCCGATATGCTACGAGTTTACCGATAAAGAATTTGTAAAAAATAAGAATTATATTGCCGCGGTTAACTGCGCTACGGAAAAACAAAAAATTATTTACGAATCCAAGGCGCAGGAAATAGATTATATCCGCAGTGCGTTTTTGCAGCTAAAACAGTCGGGCATCGATTATGATTGTTTTATTTGCGTTAAGGTATCAAGGCTTGATGCCGAGCAAAACGACGGCACAAAAAAGAACTGGACGGACGACGCGTATAACGCCGACGCAATTTATGATTTGCTTAAACGCAGCGGCTTCACGCCGTTTTTCTCGGAACGTGAAATAAAGGGCAGAATCGGCGCGGACTACGAGGCTATGATTTTGTACGCGCTTTATACCTCAGAAACAATGATTGTCGTATGCAGTAACGAGGAGTATTTAAGAACCCCTTGGGTTCAGAACGAGTACAACCGTTTTAAAACCCTTGTAAACAACAAGGACAAAGAAAACGACGCATTAACGATTGTATTCAACGGTAGACCTATAGAGCGTCTGCCGGGCGAAAATCACGGTAAAATTCAAGGAATCGACTACTCTCGCAGAGAGGCTGACCTGGAAATTGTTAAATTTGTAGAGTCGCATACGCCGCTGGCAAAAGCAAAAAGAGAAGAAGAAAAGCGTAAGAAAGAAGCGCAGGCAGAGGAAATAAAAAAACAAATAGAGGCACAAAAACAAGCGCAAAAAGCACTCGAAGATAGGCTTGAAAATCTCAAATTCAATACTCAGCCAGGTGCAGAATTTACAATAAAATCACTTTTAACGCGTGCAAATTTAGAACTTGAAGTGAAGAATTTCGATAAGGGCAGCGAAATTTTCGACGATATTACAAAGCTAGCGCCTGAAAATGCTTACGCCTGGTGGGGAATGTTTTTATGTGAATTCCATTGGGTCGACGAAAAAGATGCCGAATTAAATGATTTGGGAATATTCGACAGGATATTGAATAATAAAAATTATAATTTTGCTGTTCGCTTTGCGGATGGGGAAATTAAAGAACGAATAGATGTGTTTAATGATAAATTAAAAAAAATAGTACAAAAGTCTTTGGATGAAAGTTTGACGCAAAGAGATTTATATATCAAAAGTTATGAAGATGCTAATAAGCAATATAACAGTAAAATCAAAGAATTACAGCCTGAAGTTGATGCAAGGAAGACGCAAGCTTTGCAAGCTAAAAGTAGGGTGCCTTGCTTCCCAGACAAAATAACCGAAGAATTTAAACCATTAGTAATTTTTATAATAGGAGCGATAATAGCGGCTGTAGCCTGCGTGATTTGGTTTGTTGCATACGTAATAGTATCCTATAAAGTTGATGATTTCAGTAGTTTGTCAACCGCATTTACTTGGGGATATAATGAAAACGGTACGTTTGTAAACTTTTTATTGACTATCGTTAAGTCGGTAGTTTATGGCATACTGGCTGGTCTGATATTTTACGCCGTTGTAATAATCATAGTAATAGTGGATAATATAGTTTACTTCAAAAAAGAACGTAAATATAATATTAAATCAAGAGAATGCTCACGTTACGAAGATAGTTTACTTGATGCGGAAAGAAAGTTAAACGTGTTTGAAGATAATTTTAGAACAAAAGAGAGAGAATATCAAAACTCAATTAAAGGGTTGAGCGATAAAATTAATACGTATCAAACGTTTTTAACAAAAATCAAATAAAAAATCTACCGCGCGCAAATCAGACTACTCTCGCAGAGAGGCTGACTTGGAAATTGTTAAATTTGTAGAGTCACACACGCCGCTTGACCGCGCAAGGCGCGAGGAGGAAAAACGCAGAAAAGAAGCGCAGGCAGAAGAAGTTGCGAAAAAGCTTGCAGAAATGGAGCAGGCTATATCACGCTCTGCTATGCCTGAAAAAATGGATGACGATTATTTTATCAGATTGGACCGCGCTCGTGCAGAACGTGAAAAAGCTGAAAAAGAAAGAAAATAACTATGTCTAAAAGATTTAAGTGGTATAAAAGGAAAATATTTAAGGAAGTTAATTTAAAGCAAGTAAATATTACTTATACAAAATAAAATCAAAAGAGGTAAAATGGACGATTTGAATTTACTGAACGAGACGTTCAATTTATATTACAACAAGGCGAAGGAGTGTATGGGCAAGGGCGAAAAGGTTCTTGCCAAACGCTATTATATGCTTGCGGCAGAGCAAATGCTGAAAATGGCAAAGGCGAGCGAAAACGAATTGCAGAAGGCGCGGTTTGCCCGCGCAAAAAGCATATTAGAGTTTGCCGACGGCATAACCGAGGAAAAGAAAAAGGCAGAGCAGTCGGCTTCGTCCGATACTGAAATTACCGTCAAGCCCGTCGAAAAAATTTCCTTGGAGGAAGCTATTTCGCGCTTGAATAAGCTTGAGGGTTTAAGCCTTGTCAAAAGTCAGGTATGCGACTGGATAGACCAGATTAAGGTTTTCAAAATGCGCAAGGAGCGCGGCATGACCGTTCCCGATATGTCCTATCATTTAGTGTTCACGGGCAATCCGGGTACCGGTAAGACGACGGTTGCGCGGCTTATGGCGCAGATTTACTGCGCGCTGGGAATATTAAGCAAGGGGCATCTTATAGAGGTTGACCGCAGCGATTTGGTTGCGGGTTACGTCGGGCAGACTGCTATAAAGACGCGCGAGGTGCTTAAAAAGGCTTACGGCGGAGTGCTGTTTATCGACGAGGCGTATTCGCTTGCAAAGGGTGGCGGTACCGATTTCGGGCAGGAGGCCATTGACACCATATTAAAGGAAATGGAGGACAGGCGCGATAATCTCGTAGTTATCGTGGCCGGCTACGATAACCTGATGCAGGACTTTATCGAATCTAACCCGGGGCTTCGTTCGCGTTTTAAAAATTACATACAGTTTACCGATTATACGGGCAAAGAGCTTTTTAATATTTTCCTCGGAATGTGTAATAAAAGCCAGTATTTCGTAACCGTCGCCGCAAGAGAAGCGTTACTTGCGTATTTTAACGATTTATATGCGGGGCGCGACAAAAATTTCGGTAACGGCAGAGACGTAAGAAATATTTTCGAGGGAATAGTGACGCGTCAGTCTAAGCGGGTTGCAAGGCTTTCTAATCCGACGAATGAAGACATTATGACGATAGACGTTCCCGATTTGCCTTTTTCGGCATCGTCCGATAAAAGCGGGAAGACGGGAAACGGGACGCAAAGCAATAAGCTGCCGAAGCCCGAAGAAAAGATTCTCGAGGACGGCAATACCGACAACTCCGAATTTAAGTTCGACTGGGACAGCCTGCCCGTTATTGGCTTTGACGATATCGCGGGACTGGACGGCGTAAAAGAGGTTGTCAAGGTAAAAGTATTATTGCCGCTTCAACACCCGGAGGTGTTCGAAGGCTACGAAAGAAAGGGCGGCGGCGGGCTGTTGCTGTACGGCCCTCCCGGCACGGGTAAAACGATGATTGCCGCAGCGATAGCAAACGAAATAGGCGCAAAGTTCTGTTCGGTAAAGCCGTCCGATTTATTAAATCAGGGCGCGGGTAATACGGAAAAGGCGGTGCGCGCGCTTTTTGCGCAGGCACGTTCCTTTCCTTGCGCCGTTATCTATTTTGACGAAATGGATTCGATTTCGCCCAAGTCAACGAAATCGCAGTATGCAAAGCAGCTTCGGTCCGAGCTTTTGGCGCAGTTACAGGGCATAGAGGAATACGGCAAAAAGAAAAACAATATTCTGTTTCTTATTGCCGCGACTAACAAGCCGTGGGATATTGACAGTGCGTTCGTCCGTCCCGGCAGATTCGGTACAAGAATTTACGTCGGTCTGCCCGACGACGAGGCGAGAACCTATCTTATCGAGCGCAGACTTGATAAGATTGCGCAAAAAGGCGTGGTAAAAATCGACGGCGTCGACGTTCCTTATATAGTTGAAAGGACGAACGGGTTCAACGGCTCGGACGTGACTAATTTAATGGACAGGGTAGAGGAAATTTCCGCGCTGCGCGGTATGGAAACAAGCGAAAAAGCGATAACGCAGGAAGACTTTACCGATGCGCTTGAACAGATAACTTCTTCCGTTCAGAAAGAGGATATAGAAAAGCTGCTCGAATGGAAAAATTCAAATGAATAATGGGTTAAAATTATGAAAGAATGTAAATTGTGCGGTTCGGATTGTAAAGACTTAGGTAACGGTCGCTACAAATGCAGCTGTTGCGGAAATACCTTTTCGGCTGATGAATTTATAAGCGTTAAGGAAAAGGCTGAAATAGAAGCGGCGAAGGTAAGAGCCGCCGAAGAAGTGAGGGCGCGCGCAGCTATCGAAACTGCGAGAATAAAAGCGGAAGCTTCAAAAAACCGCGACGGGGCCGATTTGTTCGAAAGCAATATCAACGGCGTGCTCGAAATTAGGTGGAAAGATGCCGACGGAATAAGCTCCGGCTCGGGATTTTTAATCAACCGCAACGGATACGCGGTAACCAACGCGCACGTTGTTTCGAAAAACGACGGGCGTTCGTGCCAAAGCTGCACTGTAAAGCTGGCTGACAGAACGGTGACTGCAAACGTAGTTGCTATGGGAACGACTGACAAATCGGAGCATTGCAGTGTTAAAGATTTAGCCTTAATTAAACTTAACGAAATTCCCGCAAAGGCAAAAGTGCTGAAATTCGCAGACTATAAAAAGGTTCGCACGGGTGAAAAAGTATTCGTAATAGGTAATTCTTTGGGACAGGGAACTTGCATTACGAGTGGTATAGTAAGCGACAGAATGAGAGACGGAGAGCTTATGACCGACTGTCCCATCAACGGCGGAAATTCGGGCGGTCCTATTTTTAACGAAGAAGGGCTTGTTATAGGCGCAATCGTCGCGGGAATAACAAATGCCGAAGGAATGAATTTTGCAATTCCTTCAAACAACGTCATTGAATTTATTAAAAAATGCGGAGTGTATATTTAGGAGAAAAATTATGGCGCAAATGGTATGTTCGATTTGTAACGGAATAAAAGAGTATAAACAAGGCATAGGCTGGAAGTGCAATTCCTGCGGCAATATCACCGTTGAGGACGAAATTTCCGAATCTATAATCGATAAGCTCGATAAAGCTAATTCTTTCAGGGAAAGATACTTTTTTAAAGAAGCGTTAGAGGTTTGTAATCGGGTTTTGCAAGAAAATCCAAACAGTCAGGAGGCGAACTGGTGCGGACTGCTTGCCGAGTATCAGATTGTTTACCTTAAAAACGATAAGGGGATATGGACGGCTACTTTTATCGACCCCGATGCCAATTCCGTTCCCATGAACAGAAGTAAATATGCCTCTAAGCTTAACAGGGTTCAGTACGACGAAATGTTAAAAATAGAGGATGACAGGCAAAAGGCTATAAGCGAAATTGCGAAAATTCCGCCGTACGACGTCTTTATAAGCTATAAGCGTCATACGGGCGGCAGTACAAGCCCGTTGACGGCAGAGGCGGAATGGGCGGACGAGCTGTATAAGCTGTTGACCAAGAAAAAACTGCGCGTGTTTTTGGATAAGTATTCACTTGGCGGAAGAATGGGCTGGGAAGCGCATATCTTCGGCGCGATACGCAGCGCAAAATATATGATAGTATTAGGCACGTCGAATAATAACGTAGAATCGCCGTGGGTTAAAAACGAGTGGATGCGGTTTGCATATCTTCAAAAGATTGACCGCACCAAAATACTGTCGGCGGCGGTTCCTTACAGCAGGTTTCCGGACAGAATGCGCCTTGACGAAAATCTTAGAAATACGCAAATCACCGACACGGACCAACCCGACTGGAAGGATAAGCTTGCAAAGGATATACTTGCCGTCGTGGATAACAGCGCGCGTCCTATATCCCTGCTTTTAAGCGAGGCGGAAGAGCAAATCCGTCACGGTAAATTTAAAAAGGCAAAGGCACTGTATGACGAAATTATAAACAGAGACCCCAAAAACGTAGCTGCGCTTTGGGGTATTATCTGCTGTAAGTATAAGGCGTTTGATAATTACGATATAATCAAAAGCCGCAAAATGCTGGATAAGTTTGCGCACAACGAATATTCTTACATAATCGACGCGGGCGACGACGAAAGCGACAAAAAATTTTATAAAATCAAGGACGACCAGGTTAAGCATAATAAAAACGGATACGACCGTCCCAATTATCTTGCATATCGTAAAAACAGCAAGGTACAGCGTATTTTTAAAATATGCGCATCGGTTGTCGCCGTTTTGGCAATAGGCGCTTTCGGCATTTATTCGTATTTCGGAATTTCAAAGCCGATAAAATACGACGTCGAAAACGATAAAGTTACGATAAGCGGCAGGTCTTTATTTTTCAATCTCGTCGTTAAAGAGCTTGATGCGGATACCTATAACGATTTGCCGATTGTAAGAATAGATGACGGAGTATTCAAAAACAGCGGTCTGACGAGTGTCGTTTTATCAGAGTCGGTTGCGCAAATCGGCGATTCCGCCTTTGAAAATAGCAAAAAGCTTACCGAATTAAGTATTCTTAACAGTAGCGTAAAAATAGGCGACAACGCGTTTGCTAACTGTACGTCGCTTGAAACGGTCGAAATAGCAAACTGTAACTATCTCGGCGTAAATGCGTTCGGTTCTTGCCGAAGCATGACCGAATTGAAGCTGGGAATTACCGATTCCACCGTTATAAAGGAAAATGCGTTTTCGGGTATAAGCGACAGCGTAATAATCAGCGTGCCGTCCGTGGCGGAAAAGGCGACGGGGGCTTTAAAGGCGGAATATCCCGATATAAGATTTACAACCTATACCGTGGACAGAGTAGAGGAATGTATTTATTTCATTTCTAAATTGAGCAGCGTTTCCGACGGTAGCGATGAGGATATCCGTAAGGCGGAAACCTTATACAACGCGCTCAGTCAGTCGGAAAAGGCGCAGATAAACAATTACGGAGTGTTACAGAATGCAAGGGCTTCGTACGATACGGTGGCGGCAATAAAAGCAATAGGCACGGTGACGCTTGACAGCGGCAACAAAATTTCCGCTGCGGAAAGTCTTTACGGCGCGCTTACGCCGGAACAGAAAAAGACCGTATCGAATTACGAAAAGCTTACCTCGGCGCGCGCCGTTTACGATACAATGGTGCTGATAGCCGATATAGGCGAGGTAGGACTGTACAGCGAGCCTAAAATTATTAAAGCCGAAAAAGCGTATCTTGAATTAAGCTACGTACAGAGAGATGCGGTGACGAATTATCCCGCTCTTACCGCCGCGCGCATAAGTATCAATAAAATTTTATCCGATGCGGTAATCGAAAAAATAGCGGCGATAGGCACGGTAACGCTTGACAGCGGCTCGAAGATAGTCGCGGCGGAAAGCGGATATAACAGTCTTACTGCCGAACAAAAAAGCAGCGTATCAAACTATGACGTTTTAACCGATGCCAGAGCAATTTTTGACGTTATGGCGGCAATACAGGCGATAGATAAAATAACCGTTAACAGTCAGGACGCTATCGATACGGCTAAAAATTTATATTCCGCATTGACGTCGGCGCAAAGGTTAAAGGTTACGAATTATGCCGACCTTGCCGATGCGGAAGCGGTTTTCCCCGTCGTTTCTTTAATCGCGTCTTTGGGCGCGGTTACTGCGGAAGATTTGGAAAAAATAGAAAATGCCGAATCGGATTACGCCGCATTAAGCTCGGTGCAGAAAGCAAAGGTTGGCAATTATCCGGATTTAACCGCAGCCCGCGCGGCTTATCCTGTCGTTTTGTTAATTGACGATATAGGTACGGTAACCGTCAACAGCGGTGAAAAGATAACGCTTGCCCGCAACGCTTACGGGGAGCTTAGCGCGTCGCAAAAGCGCGCCCTTGGCAATTACGGCTTGCTTGTAGATTCGGAGGCCGCGTATGAAGTAGTTATAAAAATAAGTGAAATAGACAGCGCCATTTCTTTGGGTAGTATTCAGTCGATTATGGATGCGGAAACGGCATACTCCGCTTTGAGCGCAGCTCAGACGAAGTTGGTTTCCAATTATTCCGACTTAACGGCGGCGCGCTCGGTTTATAACGTGGTGCGCGCGATAGACGGCATAGGCGAAATAACCGTCAACAGCGGGAATGCGGTGACTGCCGCGCAAAATCTTTATAAAAATCTTGCCGACAATTTAAAGCTTAGAGTTACCAACTATTCCGATTTGACCGACGCAGCGTCAATATACGCAGTCGTAGCCTTGATAGGCGGGCTCGGCAAGATAATGCCGAATAGTTTGTCTGCCATTGAACGAGCAGAGACGGGATATGCGTCGCTGAACGCGTCGCAAAAGGCAAAGGTCAGCAATTATTCCGATTTGACCGATGCGCGCGCGGTATATTCCACGGTCGTTTTAATAAACGAAATAGGCACGGTCTCGGAAAGCAAGGGTAACGCAATTACTGCCGCCGAAAAAGCTTATAACGCCCTTACGGCAAGTCAGAAAAACGTAGTAGGCAATTACGATAAGCTTGCCGATGCAACTAAGATTTACGCGGTTATTTTAAAAATTAAAAATATAGGTACGGTTACGCTTAACAGTAACGCAAGCATATCAGAGGCTGAAAGCGCGTACGGCGGATTAAGCTCCGTACAAAAAGAATCGGTTTCCAACTATTCCACGCTTACAACCGCGAGAGCAGTTTATAATTTGGAAAACGTTATTCAGAATTTAGGCTCGTTAAAGTTGGGAAGCGGTACAAATTACAGCTTTAAAACCTTAACTGTAAATAATATGGTTGCCGAACTTAATAACAGTTCAAATATAAACGCCGTGGACAGCGTTACGCGCGACGGATTTAATTTATATTCCGAAAGCGAAAGCAGAGCGTTTGCGGCGGCTTTCCCCAATTTTTATATAATCAGATATGACGTTTCGAACGACCCGACGAATAATAAAACGTATTCGGTAACGTCTTTGTGCGGCAGCATAGGCTTAATAGGTAACGTAACGAAAACCTTTACCAATTCGCAGATTAAGTTCGAAAACAGATATTCTGACGTCAGCCTTGAATTATGCAACTTTAATATTACTTCTGCAAGCGGTAAGCCCGCAATAGACGCTTCCGAAGTGTCCGCGCAATATACGGTTACGTTGAGTTTTGTCGGCTCTTGTACATTAAAAGGTGCATCGGGTGGTGAGGGAGCGCGCGGGAGTAATTTTGTACCGACGAGCTCTAATAGGACCGGCACTGGCGGTAGCGGGGCTCAGGGGGGTAGCGGTACCTCGGGTATAGTTGGAAATTCTATTAAACTTAACGTAGCTTCTTCTGCATTGGTTAATATTTTTGGCGGTAGCGGAGGTAAGGGCGGCGCAGGCGGTAACTCCGATTGCTATGAGAAGGGGCTTAGCGGAAACGGAAAATTAGGCACTGGCGGCAAAGGCGGTACTGGCGGCGCGGGTGGTGACGGGTTAAACGTTTTATCAGTTTCTATAATCAACTTTGGTTCATTAATAATTACTGGCGGCACTGGTGGTGAAGGTGGCACGGGCGGTGCAGGCGCTAACGACCGCGATGTTGGCAGTGCTGAGCCTGATGAAGGCGGCAATGGCGGCGCAGGCGGTATTGGCGGTAAAGGCGGTTATGGGATAAGGGCTAATTCAGTAGATTTTAAGAATAATAAAATTTCGATAGTTGGCGGTGCCGGCGGCAATGGCGGTACTGGTGGTAAAGGCGGAGAAGGAGATACTGAAAAACCTTTGTATCCGAATGGCTCTTATGGCGGTACCGGTGGTACAGGTGGCAAGGGCGGTGACGGAGCCTCGTCAATAAATGTTGCTTGTAATAATGCAAATTTAATTGCTGGTAACGGTGGTGCCGGCGGTGCAGGCGGCAAGGGCGGAGTTAACAGACATAACGCCAACCGTAACGGTAAAAATGGAGTAAACGGTACAACAGGGGACAATGGAGCAAGGTAAATACTTTATGCGTAAGCGGCTAAACCGATTGTCGGTTTAGCCGCCTATTTTGGAATAAAAGTATAGTTCGTTTCTTTTATACCTTGTAAAAAACAGTTGTAAATTTTGTAAAGGTATGTTAAAATGAATTGAAGAAATATCTAAGGTTAACAAAAAATGGCATTTACTGTAACCAATCTTGAAGGCAACGAGATTGCCGACGGCGAATACACCCGTACGCCTGCGGAAGGCAACAGATGGGGCGATACGTGGTCGGTTTTCAAGCGCAACTTCGGCAAAATAGTATTAAACAATCTTTTCGTGCTTTTGTTTTTCCTCCCCGGTATTGCGGTAATGATTTTCCGCCTGATGTACGTCGGCGGACTGGGAATGCAATATCCGTTTAACGCAAACACGGGAATAGGCTACCCCGCGTACCCCGGCACGCAGGGCATGAACGAAAGCATCTATCTTTCCGCGGACCTGCTGTTCTACGGTATGTTAATAATAGCGGGATTAATCGCTTCGATAGGAATCGCGGGCGGCGCGTATTCCGTTAAAAAGCTTCTCAATACTCACGGAAAGTTTACCGTAAAAGGGTTTTTCCACGGCGTAAAGGTCGGCTACCTAAACGTAGCGCCGCCGGTAACGCTGTTTATGACCTTCTATTTCGGCTGCGTTATAATCGGCGACTGGAAGGATTTGAACGCCGCGCGCGACCTGCCCGTAGCGGGCGCTATAACTGCGTACGTGTTCATAATAATAGCAACCGTTCTCGTCGGACTGTATTGCGCCTGGTTAATCGCAACCGGCATAAGCTACAGGCAGCGGGTCGGGCAGCTTCTGAAAAACTCGTTCGTGCTTTTGATAGGCAGCCCTATTCCCACGATATTTTTCGCGGCGCTTTCTCTTATGCCCGTGTGGCTGTTTATGATAGGGCTTACCGTAACGCTTATAAAATACCTTGCATTCGTTATCTTTATCGTTTTCGGCTTCTCGTACGTTCTTTTGGTATGGATGAGCTACACGCAGGGCGTGTACGATTTATACGTAACGCCCAACCTCAAAAAAGCCGAGGAAGCGGCTAAGGCAAAGAGAACGCCCGAACAGATTGCCGCCGAGCAGGCTGACGAGGCAAAGAGAATTGCGGGCGAGCTGCTTGCCGCAGGCAGGAGCGAGCTTATATGCAAGCCCATTCTTCCCATTGAAAGCAAAACGCAGGTAAAGGCGCTTTCGGCGACGTTCACGCGCAGCAATTTAAACGAGCTTTCCGAAAACAGGAAACAGCTTGGCGAGCGCATTTCCGCTTACGAGGAAGAGCATAAAAACGACCCCGCATACAAGGAATACAACGCGCTGTTTGCCGACCGCGAAAAGGCGTTGCAGCAGGGCGGCAAAAAGTCCAAAAAGAAAAAAATCAGCGCAGACAATCTGCTCAGATAAGGAACGAAATGGAAAATTCTTACTCTGCTTTGGGCAGGTGGTTTGAATATTTAAACAAAGACTGCGGCTATGAACAATGGTCGCAGTATTTAATTGAATTGCTGAAAAACCGCGCCGCAGGCGTCTGCGGGCTGGATATAGGCTGCGGCAACGGCTATTTCACCCGCGCGCTTATTAAGGCGGGCTATTCGGTTACGGGCGTGGATATTTCGCCGCATATGCTGGATAAGGCGCAGCAGCTTGCGCTTAAAGAGGGCGTGCGCGCGGAATTTTTACTCGGCGATATTACCAAACTAAAAGTAACTGCGAAAAAAGACTTCTGTATCGCCGTAAACGATTGCTTGAATTACGTGCCGCAAAGCAAGCTTAAAGCCGCGTTTTCGCACGTTGCGGGCTGTCTTAAAAGGGGCGGAATATTCATTTTCGATATAAGCTCTTCCGAAAAGCTGAGAACGGTTATCGGCAACAATCTTTTCGCCGAGGACGGCGAGGACGTTTCCTATATGTGGTTCAACTCGCTGAACAGCGACAGCGTGACTATGGATTTGACCTTTTTCGAGCGGCTTGAAAACGGCGACTACGCCCGCAGCGACGAGCGGCACGTTCAGTATATTCACGAAGAGGAAGAGATACTTCGCTCGCTGCGCGAAGCGGGCTTCGACGCGGTAAGCGAGGGGCATCTCGGCAAAGAAAAACGGGAGAGGATAAATTTTATCTGCACACGGCAATGAATAAGCTTTACAAGTCTTTAATTTTCGACAGGCAGGTTTCGCTTTCGGTGCTCGAAACCACCGAGCTTGTCAACGACGCAATTAAAATTCATAATCTCGACTGCGGCTCGGCTAAGACGCTCGGCTCGCTATTGACCTGCGCCGCCTTTATGGCGGGCTGCCTGAAAAGCGACCGCGGCGCCGTTTCGCTTACGGTAAAGGCGGGCGGGAACGCGGGCACGGCAAGCGTTTCGGGCGATAAGGATTTGCACATACGCGGCTATATAGACGGGTCGTGCAGCGGCAGGATTGACGGAGGTTATCTTACCGTGGTCAAGGAGGACGGATTTTTCCGTCCGTTCGTCGGCGCGAGCGAGCTTACGGGCGACAGCGTTTCCGAAAATTTAATGCAGTATTTTCACGCAAGCGAGCAGATTGAAACCGCCGTTGCAATCGACGCGAAAATCGAAAACGGCAGGTGCGTTGCCGCGGGCGGCGTCGTAATGCAGCTTATGCCCGGGTGCAGTCAAGAAAATATGGACGCCGCCGAAGAGCGCATGCAGTCGTTCGTAAACGTCGCGGAAGTGCTTGAAAGGCTGGGCGCTGACGGAATTATGCGCGAATACTTCGGCGCTGCGGATACCGTTTATGAGTATTTTCCCGAGTATAAATGCAACTGCTCGCGCAAAAAAATAGAGGGCGTGATAATCCCGCTGGGCAAGGCGGAGCTTTACAAAATAATAGAAGAGCAGGGCGCCGTCAGCGTGCACTGCCATTATTGCAACACAGATTATAAATTCACCCGCGGGGACGTGGACAAACTTTTATGACGAAAAGCTTACAGGTAGATTTGAGCTTCGGCAGACTTATGCAGACCGCCGAAAAGCTTGTCGACGCGCGCGACTATCTCGGCGCGTTGAAGATATTGAATAAGAACGCGGAGCTCAACGGCGACGACGGCTACGCGCACCTTTTGTATGCGCAGATTTTCGACGATATAGGGCTTTTCGAGCGGAGCATAAACGAGTGGTTCAAATTCCTTGCGTCAGGCGATTTCGACGACCCCGAGGATTTGAACGAGGCTTACGAGGGGCTTGCGGTTGGGTTTATGAACGTCGGAAACGAACAGTTTTCCGCATACTATTACGGTAAGCTTCTCAATCACACTCCCGACCTTGACGCCGACTTACGCGCGGATATAATGGAAAGCTTTCTCTCGCGCGAGGAAAATCCGCTTAAATTCGTCTACCCGCCTGAAATTGCCGACTGCTCGGCGATAATATCCGACGGCATAGAATATATGAAGAACAACGAGTTTAAAAAAGCCGTCAAGGAGTTCGAAAAGGTGGACAGGCGCAACAAGTCGTACGCTACCGCGCGCAATTACATTGCAATGAGCTACATTATCGACGACAAGACGGACAAGGCCGAGGAGGTTTGCAACGAGCTTTTGGCAATAAAGCCCGACGACGTTCACGCTTTGACCACGCTGGTTGCCGTCAAGACCGAGCAGAACAAGCGCGAGGAAAGCAGGCAGCTTGCGCAAAGACTGTTGGAGCTGGACATTTCCTCGCCCGACGACCTTTTCAAAATAGCCACCGTCTGCTGCGAGAACGGCATGCACGAGGACGCGTTCAATTTGCTTTGCAAGCTGGAAAGCAAAATACCCTTCGATTCCTCGGTGCTGTATTTCAAGGCGATTGCTGCGTTCAACTGCGGTAAATACGATAAGTGCTTCGCCGCGTTCGACAAGCTTCTTGCGGTTAATCCCGACGCAGTTACGGCAAAGTACTACCGCGAGGCGGCGCGCATAGCGGTGGAAAGCGGCGATACCGCGCCTATGAGCTACTTTTACCGTCTGCCGCATAAGGAGCGGGAAAGCTCGGTTAAAATTCTTGCCGCTATCGGGTCCCTCACGGCAAGTCAGGTTGCAAAGGCGTTCGACGAGGTGGACGTTTCCGACTGCGTGCGCTGGTGCTTTGACGAGAGCGAGGGCGCGGGCAGCAGCGAGCTGCGCTTTCTCGGCGCAATGTGCGCTGCAAAGGGCAGACTCGACGGTCTCGTTTCCGACATTCTTTTAAACGCGTTCGTAGAGGACGACCTTAAAGTGCGCGTTCTTTCGGTTATAGGCGAACGCAACGAGGATACTACCGTACACGCCGTTTTTTGCAACGTCTTAAAGACCGTAAGCTTCGTGCGGCTGAATTTGGGGCGCGCAAAGCGCAGACAGTTCGTTGCTGCATACGCGTATCTTACCTCGCACTTTGCGTTGCTTGACGGCGCGCTCGGTAAAAAATTTGCGCGTGCGGCTGAAAAGCTTTACGGAACGCTTGAAGAAGAGGAGCGGCTTTACGCCGTCGGAAAAAGGAGCGAGCTTGCCGCGGCGATATTCCTTGCCGCGAAGGTCAAGCTGCCGCGCCTTACGCGCCGCAACGATATATGTAAGTACTTCGAGGTTGACGGCAACGAAATTTTTGAAAGGTACGGTGTATAATGAAGCTTTACGATTTCGACGGTATGTTCGATAAAAAACTGGGCGACTACATTGCAAAAAGCGCGGGTAAATATACCGAGGCGGAGTGGGAGGACGCAATCCCCAAGCTCTATAAGCAGTTCGGCGACACGTATATAAAATCGGTCGGCAACACGCCGAACGGCTTTTACGCGGCTATGTCTGACGCGGAGCTTATATCGGCGCTTAAAACTCACTTGAAGCAGGACGTGCCCGTTTCCGAATTTTTGTGCGGCGCGATTGAAAGCAGAAACGCCGTCGAGCTTTTGCTGCCGCTGCTTGACGGAAGCACGGACGAGCGGGAATACGCGGTCAACCTGATAGGCGCGGACGAACGCGCCGTTAAAAAATATATGGCAATGATAACCGACCCTAACGCGGACGAGGATTTCAAAAGCAGGCTTGCCGACAACGTCAAGCAAAAAGCCGACTTCGTCGTGGAAGAGGCTGTTGAAAATTACGATAAGGGCGTAGAAAAGGAATTTATGCTCGAAATAATGTCGCGCAGCATCGTTCCGTCGGAAAAGGTTTTTACCATACTTATAAACGAATTTCGCAGCGACCCCGAAAATATCCCCATGCACGCAAGCTATCTCGCCGCTTACGGCGATACGCGCGCGCTCGAATATCTGCTGGACAAGATAGACGAGGAGGGCATTTCCTTTATCGAATATAAAGAGCTGTTGCTTGCGATAGAGTCGCTTGGCGGCTGTTATGACAAAAAACGCGACTTTTCCTCCGACCCGTATTATAAACTGCTTACCGAGAATAGCGCGTCCGTTGCCGATATATTAGGTAAAATAGAATAAACAGCCCGCCCGAGAATTACTCGGGCGGGCTGTTTATTTATACTCTCGTTGCAAGCCAGACTATTAATACGGTTACGTCTGCGGGGTTGACCCCGTAAATTCTGCCCGCCTGACCGAGAGTGAGGGGGCGCACGCGTTTAAGCTGCTCGCGCGCTTCAAGCCTAAGCCCCTTTATTTCGTCGTAGTCTATATCGGGCGGAATGGTCTTTTCTTCAAGCTTTTTCGCGCGCTCTATCTGTTGCGTGTTTTTCTTTATATATCCCTCGTATTTGACGGTGGTTTCCGCGCTTTTGAAAATTTCGGCGGGGTAGTCGGAAAAGTATTCCGTCACCGTCTCGCCCCTTCTTATAAGGTCGGCGTACGTCGGCGAACCGCCTATTTCGAGCCTTGCAAGCAGCTTCTTATCGGCCTTTTGATTGAGCGCGTTCATGGCGCTTTCGTAAAGCTGTTTGCGCCTTTCATACGCGGCTTTTCTTTGCGGTGTGAAAAGCGCGGTATCCGCGATTTTGGGGGTAAGGCGGAAGTCCGCCGTATCCTGCCTTAAATTTATTCTGTATTCCGCGCGCGAGGTCATAATGCGGTAGGGCTCGTCCGTGCCCTTGGTTACGAGGTCGTCGATTAAAACGCCGATATACGCCTCGCTTCTGCCGAGGATAAGCGGCGGCCTGCCCGTAATGGCAAACGCGGCGTTGACGCCCGCAATAAGTCCCTGCGCCGCAGCCTCTTCGTAGCCCGAAGTTCCGTTGACCTGCCCCGCGGTGTAAAGCCCGGCAACCTTTTTGAATTCGAGGGTGGGGTAGAGGTCGAGCGTATCAATACAGTCGTACTCGATTGCGTAGGCGTATCGCATTATGTCGCTTTGTTCCAGCCCTGCGACCGAGCGGTACATTTCCCGCTGAATATCGAACGGCATCGAGGACGACATTCCCTGAACGTACACCTCGTTGGTGTCAAGCCCCTCGGGTTCGAGAAACAGCTGGTGCCGTTCCTTGTCGGCAAAGCGTACGACCTTAGTTTCGATGGACGGACAGTAGCGGGGACCCGCGGACCGTATGTCGCCGTTGTACAGCGGCGAGCGGTCAAGGTTGTCGGTTATTATTTTGTGTGTGTCGGGATTGGTGTAGGTAAGGTGGCAGACGCGCGCGTTCGGCGCAGCCTTTTCGTTTAAGAACGAGAACGGCGGTATTCGCTCCTCGCCCGCCTGAACGGTACACTTGCCGTAGTCTACGGTGCGTCCGTCAAGTCGCGCAGGCGTTCCCGTCTTGAACCGCCGTACGCGGTAGCCGAGCTTTATAAGGCTGTCGGTAAGATGGTTTGCCGCGGCGAAGCCCGAGGGTCCGCTTTTCTGGCGCAGCTCGCCCGTTACCGTTTCGGCGTTGAGATATACGCCCGTAGCAACGATAACGGCCTTTGCCCGAATAATTCCGCCGTAGGTAGTAAGTACGCCCGTTGCGCGTCCGCCGTCTGTCAGAATTTCCTTTGCCTCGCCCTGAATAATGCGTAGGTTGGGCGTGTTTTCAAGCGTACGCTTCATTTCGGTATGGTATGCGTTTTTGTCGCACTGACAACGCAGCGATTGCACGGCTTCGCCCTTTCCTGCGTTCAGCATACGCATCTGTATGGAGGTCTTGTCGGCGTTTACGCCCATTTCGCCGCCGAGCGCGTCGATTTCCCGCACGAGGTGACCCTTGCCCGTACCGCCTATCGAGGGGTTGCACGCCAAAAAGGCTATGCTGTCGAGGTTGAGCGTCAGCATAGCGGTTTTTAAGCCCAGTCTTGCGGCGGCAAGCGCCGCCTCGCAGCCGGCATGCCCCGCGCCGATTACGGCAATATCGAATTGTCCTTCAATAAAAGTCGTCATAATTTGTAAATGAACTGCGCGGGCAAATTCTACCCGCGCGATAATTTATTTCTTTAAAATAATGTTTTTGATGTCGTCGACGTCCTTTGCAATTTTGTCGTTGACGCGGCACATTTCTTCGACCTTGTCGCGTGAGTACAGTATCGTAGTGTGGTCGCGCCCGCCCAGCTCTTTACCGATAGATATGAGCGGGAGAGTCAGCAGCTCGCACATAAGGTAGCAGCAAATCTGGCGCGGAATGACGATTTCCTTTTTCTTGGATTTACCCGCAACGTCGTTTTTGTTCAGGCGGTAGAAATTCGTTACCGCGGCGATTATGCTCTGCGGGGTAATTTCTTCCTTGCCGCCCTCGGAAATCGCTTCGTTGAGCGCGCTCTTCGCAAGCGCGACGGAAATGGGCTCCTCGTGTAGCTTCGAGGCAAAAATGACCTTCGTCAGTCTGCCTTCGAGCGTTCGCACGTCGTCGCCCGAATCCTTTGCGAGAAATTCGAGCACGTCGTCGGGAACGTGACATTTCTTTTCGAACGCCTTGCGCTTTAAAATTGCGATTTTTGTTTCGAGCCCGGGGGGCAGCACGTCGAAAAGTCCGCCGCCCGAAAAGCGCGTTTTAAGCCTGTCCTCGAGCGCGGTCAGCTCGCTGGGGGAGTGGTCGGAGGAGATGACTATCTGTTTGCCCTTGGAAACCAGCTCGTTAAAGGTGTGGAAAAATTCTTCCTGAACAGCTTTCTTGTTTTCGATAAACTGAATGTCGTCGATAATAAGAAGGTCGGCGTTGCGGTAGTAGTGCCTGAGGCGGTTGCTTCTGTCGCGCGCGTCGGGGCCGCGGCTGGTGAACATGGTGTCGATAATCTCGTTCACGAACTGCTCGCAGGTCACGTAGATAACCCTTAATTCGGGTCTGTCCTTTAAGACCTTGTTTGCAATAGCCTGTATGAGGTGGGTTTTGCCCAGTCCCGTACCGCCGTAGATAAACAGCGGGTTAAGCTCGCCCGCGGGGTCGCAGGCAACGGCGTACGCCGCCGCATGCACGAACTCGTTGTTTTTGCCGACCACGAAGCTGTCGAAGGTGAAGTTGGGATTAATGTTGGCGGGGGGAGTGTAAACGTCCTCTGCGGGCGCGTTGTAGGCGAAGCGGTCGCTTCCCTCTACTTTGAGCCTGAAATCGGTAAGCCCGACGTCGGCCTTTATAATCGCCTCGCGCATTTTGTCGGCAAGAGTGCCCGTAATGTATTTTGCAAAGCTTTCGGAAGGGGTTTCAAGCACGATAAATCTTCCGTCGATGTCGACGGGCACGAGGTTTTCGATATACGTTTTATAGTTGATGAGGGAGACCAGCTCCTGCATCTTTGCTTTTATAGGGTTATATAAAAAGTCGAAATTGCCCTTTTCTGCCATAATCGTGCTTTAATCCTTTGAGTTTTTTCAAATAATCTGTTAAAATAAGTATACACCAAACGGCACTTAAAATAAAGTGATTTTCGGATAAAATGTATATAAAAAATTTAAAATTGAAAAATTTCAGAAATTACGCCGACGAAACGTTAAGCTTTACCGACGGACTCAACGTGCTGTTCGGCAGAAACGCGCAGGGCAAAACAAACTGTGCGGAGGCGGTGTTTTACCTTTGTACGGGAGTGTCGCCGCGCAGCCGCCGCGACAAGCAGCTTATCCGTCACGGCTGCGAATACGCGGAGATTTTTGCAACCGCCGAGGGCAGATACGGCGAAACGGAGCTGTACGCGAAGATAAGCGAGAGCGGCAGAGAGGTTCGGCTTAACGGCACTAAAATTACCAAAAACGCCGACATACTCGGCAACGTATACGGGATATTCTTTTCCCCGCACGAGCTGCGCCTTATACAGGACGGACCCGACGAGCGCAGACGGTTTTTAAACGTGTCTATTTCTCAGTTAAGCAAGCCCTATTACGTCGCGCTTACGCGGTATAACAAAATTTTAGAGCAGCGCAACAACCTTTTGAAGGACAGGGACACGGCGCTCGTTTACGACACGTTGCCCGTCTGGGACGAGCAGTTTGCAAAATACGCGGCGCAGGTTGCGTACAGGCGCGCGGAGTTTACGGCGGGTATCGCTCCGATAGCAGAGAAAATACACGCTCACCTCACCGACGGCGCCGAAACGCTTAAAGTGCGGCTTGATAAGAGATACGCGGGCGACGAAAAGCAGCTTGAACAGCGGTTTGCCGCCGAGTTTGAGGAAAACCGCGACAGGGATATACGCCTCGGCTTCACGGCGTCGGGTCCGCACCGCGACGACCTCGACATAACTGTAAACGGCGAGGACGCGAAAAGCTTTGCCTCTCAGGGGCAGACGCGTACGGCGGCGCTGTCGTTAAAGCTTGCCGAGGTGGAAATTTTCAAGGACGTATCGGGCGAGTATCCCGTGCTGATTTTAGACGACGTTATGAGCGAGCTCGACCTGCCGCGCCGCAAAAAGCTGGTCGGCTATACGGGCGGGTTACAGACTATTCTGACCTGTACGCACGCCGAGCGCGTGCTGTACGGCAAGGTCGCCAACAAGATAAAAATAGAAGGGGGTAAAATCAAGAGTGAGGGCTGATTTACACGTTCATACTTACTATTCCGACGGACTTCAATCGCCCGACGACGTGGCGGCAACGGCAAAGGCAAACGGCGTAGAGCTTGTTTCGGTTACCGACCACGACACCGTGCTTGCCTATCCCGAGCTGTTTTCCTGCTGCTCGTCGCGCGGAGTCAAGGCGGTATGCGGGATAGAGGTTTCGGCGTATTACAAGGGCGTAAGGGTGCATACTCTGGGCTACGGCGTCGACCCCGAGCATCCCGTTTTTTCCGATTTTCTCGGCGAGCTTTGCAAGGGCTCGCTTTGCCGCGCCGACGATATCGTTTCGCGCCTTAAAAAGGGCGGAGTGAGAATAACTCTCGCCGACGCGCTTCAATACAGAAGGTCAGGCAACGCGCCGGTACACGCAATGTATATCGCCCGCGCTGGCTCCGCAAAGGGGTACAGTCCGTCGCCGTTCGCATTCCATAATAAATATTTGTCGCGGGGCGGGATTGGATATTCCGAGCTTTGCCGTCCCTCGCCCGAGCAGGCGGTTGAGGCGATTACGGCGTGCGGCGGGTTCGCCAGCCTTGCGCACCCGGGCAGAATAGAGCTGGATAAGCAGGAGCTTATTTCCGTCGTTAAAAGTATGATAGGTTGCGGGCTTAAAGGCATAGAAGCGGTGTATTCTACGCATACTCAATTAGAGACGGAGTATTATAAGGAGATGGCAAAAGAATACGGGCTGACGGTGACGGGCGGTTCGGACACCCACTTCAAGGGCGGCGGCAAGAGCATAGGCACGCCGGTATTCGATTGCGGTACGGAGCTTTGCGAAAAACTTGGAATTACTTAAAAACTGTTATACTGCTCGCCTCGTTGGCGGGCTTTATTTTTTGCTGCGGATTTCACACCGTGTCGCAGCCTGAAAAGTTCGACGTGCGCTTGCTGTCGTCGTACACTACCCGCTTCGACGGCGGCAATGAGGCGCGTTCGCACAATATACGGCTTGCGGCGAGGTTTATAAGCGGCTGCGTTATTGCAAACGGCGAGGTGTTTTCGTTTAACGCGACCGTCGGGCAGAGAACGCCCGAGCGCGGCTTTAAGCGCGCCGCTATAATCAAGGACGGCGAATTCGTAGAGGGGGTTGGCGGAGGAGTGTGTCAGGTAAGCACCACGCTGTACAACGCCGCGCTGCTGTCGGGCTGCAAGGTGCGCGAATATCACCCGCACTCGCTGCCCGTAAGCTACGTTCCGCCCTCGCGCGACGCTATGGTCAGCGGTACCTTTTACGATTTGCGCTTCGAAAACACCACCGGCAGCACCATTTATATAACGTCCGAAACGGGCAAAAATTTTATTACCTTTAAAATTTACGGCAGAGATTTCGGCGCGCGGTACGCCTGCCGTTCGGTCGTTACGGGCTCGATACCCGCGCCCGAGGAATTTACCGACAATCAAACGCTTGTGCGTTCCGGCAAGGACGGGATTATAAGCGAAAGCTATCTGACTGTTACGCGCGGCGGAGTTTCGCGCGAAGTGCTGCTGCGCCGCGACAAGTACGCCCCGCAAAAGCGCGTGACCTATAAAGTCGAGGAGCTGCCGCCCGAAATTCCCTTACCCGAAATTCCCTTACCCGAAATTAACGAAAATATTTTTTCGTAATTGTTTGTCTTTTCCGCGCGCGTATGTTATAATGATAAACAGCGAAATTTTAATCTGAGAGAATTATTATGACAAAAATCATTTTGGACGCAATGGGCGGGGACAACGCGCCTCAGTCAACCGTAGGGGGCGCGGTTCTCGCGCTTGAAAGGGACAGGGAGTTATCCCTGATACTTACGGGAAGAAAGGACGTTATCGAGACCGAGCTGAAAAAATACAGCTACGACCGCTCGCGTCTTGAAATCGTCGACTGTCCCGACGTTATTGATATGAACGATATTCCGACCGAGGCCGTTAAGCGCAAGCAATCTTCGCTTATCGCAGCGTACTGGATGCTCAAAAAGCAGGACGAAATATGCGGACTGGTTACGGCGGGCTCTACGGGCGCGACGATTGTCGGCGGACAGCTTATACTCGGCAGAATACGCGGAATAAAACGCCCCGCGTTGTGCTGCGCCATTCCCAACTCGCGCGGAGGAATGACCCTTCTCGTAGACTGCGGCGCCAACGCCGAGTGCAAAAGCGTAATGCTTTGTCAGTTCGCGCTTTTGGGCAGCGCGTACGCATCTGCTGCGTTCGGTATTGAAAATCCCAAAATCGGACTTTTGAACAACGGCACCGAGGAGCACAAGGGCGACCCGCTCCGTCAGGAAACGTACAAGCTTATGAGCGAAATGAAGGACGTCAATTTTATCGGCAACGTCGAGGGCAGGGATATAACGACAGGCGACTGCGACGTGGTGGTCGCGGACGGTTTTTCGGGCAATATCGCGCTTAAATCGATAGAGGGCTGCGGCAAGTTGGTGCTTGGTATTATGAAAAAAGAGCTTTCCGCTTCGCTTTCGACGAAGCTCGGCTACCTATTCATACGCAAGGCAATAAAGCGTATGCGCGCCCAGCTCGATTTCGACAAGGTTGGCGGCGCGCTGCTTCTGGGGCTTAAAAAGCCCGTGATAAAGAGCCACGGCACCTCGAAGCCCGTTACGATAGCCAACTCGATAGCAAACGCCGCCGGCGTTTACCGCAACGGACTGATAGGCTCGGTGGAAAAGCTGCTCGAAAACGTAGACTTTACGGTGGACAATGAATAATATCGGGCAGGCGGAAGCGGCGATAAATTATACTTTTAAGGACAAAAATCTTCTGCGGCGCGCGCTGACGGTGGCGTCGGCGTCGGATGACAATAATCAGCTGTTGGAGTTTTTCGGCGACGCCGTGCTCGAATTTATCGTTTCCGAACGGATATTCACCGAAGCGGACAGCGAGGGCGAGCTGACCGAACGGCGCAAGGCGCTCGTTTCGGACGCGGCGCTGACGCCCGTTTCCGAAAGGCTGGGGCTGGACAGGCTTATTATCCGCGGCAAAACCGATTTGAACAACAAAAAGGCGGTGCCGTCCGTATACGAGGCGGTGACCGCGGCGATTTACCTCGACGGAGGAATGCAGGCGGCAAAGTCTTTCGTGTTTTCCACGCTCGACTTTTCCGCGGAGGCTGCAATCAACTACAAGGGCAGATTGCAGGAGCTGTTGCAGGGCGCGGGAGAGTCCGTTCCCGAATATATCCATACGGATATAGGCAACGCGCGCAAACACAGATTCGAAGTTAAAATTACCGTGCGCGGAAAAACCTTTTCGGGCGAAGCGGACAGCGTAAGACCTGCCGAGCAGCTTGCCGCAAAGGACGCGCTGGAATATTTGGAAGTTAAAGGATTAAAATGAATCAGTTTAAACAGATACAATTAGTCGGCTTCAAATCTTTTGCCGACAAGACGGTAATACCCCTCGGCGAGGGCGTAACCTGTATAGTCGGTCCCAACGGCTGCGGCAAGTCGAACGTCGCCGACGCTATCCGCTGGGTTCTCGGCGAGCAGTCGGCAAAGATGATGCGCGGTTCGCAGATGCTCGACGTAATTTTCGGCGGTACGGAAGCGCGCCGCCAGATGTCGTTCTGCGAGGTAACGCTGACTTTCGACAACACGAAAAGAATATTCGACATAGACTGCGACGAGGTCGAAATGACCCGCCGCCTTTACCGCAACGGCGACAGCGAATATCTTTTAAACAAGCAGCCTTCGCGTATGAAGGTGCTTACCTCGCTGTTGCACGGCGCGGGCGCTGCGAAAGAGGGTTACTCGATTATCGGTCAGGGCAGAATAGAGCAGATTATGAACGCGAAGCCCGAGGACAGGCGTTCGATTTTCGAAGAGGCGACGGGTATCGTCGTGTTTAAGGACAGAAAGGCGGACGCGGAAAGAAAGCTTAATTCGTCCAAGGAAAATCTGTACGTGTTCGCTCAGCGTATGCAGGAGGTCGAGCGTCAGATAGGTCCCTTGAAGCGCGCTTCGGAAAACGCGCTCAAATACAGAGAGCTGTATTCGCAATTAAGACACCACGAAATGAATTTGTACATAGTCCGCCACGACAGCGCGGCGGGCGAAAAGGAAGCGCTTAACACCAAGGCTTTCAAAATAGCAAATCGCATTAACGAGGTTACGGCTCTGTCCGAAAAGCTGCTTTCCGAATATCAGAACCGCCGCGACGAGGTTGCCGCAGCGGATAACGAGCTGCGTGATTTGAACGAACGCCTGCGCCGTTACGAGGTCGGCATCGAGCATAGAAGCGGCGAAAGCAAGCTGTTTACCGAAAAGGCGCGCTCGGTCAAGGCTAAGCTTGCCGCCGCGCAGGAGGATATCGCGTATTCCTCAAAGCGTATAGACGACATTGACAGAGAGATAAGAAGGGCTGACGCCTACGCGGAACGCAACGGCGACAGAATAAACAATCTGCGCGGTCAGACGGATACCTTCCGTGCCCAGCTCGACGAGCTGGCGCAGAAAATCGCCAATTACGAATATATGACGGGCGAGCATAGAAAAAAGGTGCTCGATACCTTCAAGGACCTTTCCGAAATGCGGCAGAACATGGGCTCGCTTTCCGCGCAGAAGGATTTGCTTAAAGAAAGGCTTGCCGAAATCAACGCGGAAATGGAAAAGATACACGCCCGCCGCGACGCGGTTAAGGGCGAGTACGACGCCAGTATCGAGCGCAGCAAGACGCTGAACGGGTTGCTGGGTAACGAGAACGAGCTGCTTGAACAGGCGGAGGCAAAAACGCGCGAGGTCGAGGAAAAAATTCAGCAGTTAATCCGTCAGACCTACGATACGCAGGCTCAGATAGCAAGCCTTAACGACAGTCTGACTACCTGCCGCGCCTTGCGCGACAGGTTCGACGGATATACTTATTCGGTCAAAAAACTGCTCAGTCAGGCTAAAAACGACTTGTATTTGTCAGAAAAAATTGCGGGACTTATCGCCGATATAGTACGCTGTGACGGCGATTACGAGGTCGCTATCGAAACGGCGTTCGGCGGCGCAATGCAGAACGTAGTCACGAATTCGCGCGACGACGCAAAGGATTTAATCGAGTACCTCAAACGCACGCGCGGCGGTCAGGTTACTTTTCTGCCCATAGACGCGCTTCGTCCGAGAGTTGAAAACAACGAGATTAAGTCTGCTGTGCGCGATACGGGAGCAATCGGATTTGCGATTAATCTCGTCAAATACGACAAGAAGTTCGAAAACGTAATACATAATCTTTTGGGCAATACTCTAATCGTCGACAATATTCAAAATGCCACGCAGATAGCACGCAGATACCCGCGCGCATTTAAGATAGTCACGCTTGACGGCGACGTCATTTCAACGTCGGGTTCTATGACGGGCGGCTCCAAACGAGAAATTGCGGGTAACTTGCTTGCAAACGAGCGCAGAATACAGGAAATAGAAGAAAGTATACAAAGCAAAAAACAGTCGCTTGTGCGTATGGAGGAAAAGCATAAAGAGCTGAACGGCAAAAAGACGGACGCGGCGACTGAACAGCAGCAGCTTATAAAGCGCTTGCAGGATGCACGCATGGAGCTTGCCGCAGTCACCGAAAAGCAGGCATCGCTACTTGCGGCGGTTACCGACGCAGAGAGCGAGTACGCTGCTTACGGGCAGTCGCAAAAGGCGCTTACCGACAGACTTTCGGGACTTGACAGCGAGTATTCGGGAATAAGCAAGGGCGCAAGCGATTTGACCGAGCAAAAGGACAAGGCGTCCTCTGCAATGGACGATATGTCCGCAGAATACGACAGACTGGTTGCCGAGCGCAGCGAAAAGACCGAACGGCTGAACGCGTTGCTCGTGGAAATAGCGTCGCTCGAAAGCGCGATAAAGTCGGGCGAAGAGAACGTAAAACGCCTCAACGTAGAGCGGTCGGAGCTTTCCGAACGGCTTGAAAGCACCAAGGCGAGCATACCGCAGATAGAGGCGGAAATGCAGAGCTTTACCTCCGCCGCGCAAAAGGCTGCGCTTTCCGAGGAGGAGCAGGAGGTCGTTGCAGACCTCAACCGTCAGGTAAGCGAGGTTCAGAAGCGCAAGGACGAATTAAACCAGCGCATAATGCACTACGACAGCGAGCGTCTTGCAGCCTATAAGGAAAAGGAAGAGCTCACGCAGGAGCAGAGCAAGCTTGCGCTTGCGTTGCAGAAGATTGACAGCGACCTCGAATATTTGCAGACCCGTATTTCCGAGGAATACGGCGAGGATTACGAGGGTTGCCTTAAATATAAGGAAGAGGGCTACGACACAAGCTCGTCCAATCAGACCATTTCGGGACTTAAAAGGGCGATTACAATGCTCGGACCCGTCAACCATAACGCCGTTGAGGAATACGACGAGCTTTCCGAACGCTACGAAAAAATGCTGGTTGAAAAGGAAGACCTCGAAAAGGCGATTTCCGATTTGACTGTCGCGCTCGACGATATTCGCGCAGAAATGCTTAAAATTTTCGACGAGGGCTTCAACACCATAAACGAAAACTTCAAGCACACCTTTAAAGAGCTGTTCGGCGGCGGCAGGGCGGAATTGCAGCTCGACTATACCGACTGTGACGACCCTCTCAACGCGGGCGTGGAAATTATCGCCTGCCCTCCCGGTAAGAAGCTTACCAAAATTTCGCTTCTTTCGGGCGGCGAGCGAGCGTTGACCGCTATCGCCATTCTGTTTGCTATTATCAGAATGAGACCTATGCCCTTCTGCGTGCTCGACGAAATCGAAGCGGCGCTCGACGAGGCGAACGTAGCGCGCTACGCCAAGTATCTTAAAAAATTCTCGTCCGACACTCAGTTTATCGTTATTACCCACCGTAAGCCTACTATGGAAAACGCCGATATTCTTTTCGGTGTTACAATGGAAGAAAAGGGTGTTTCAAAAATAGTTTCCGTCAAGTTATCCGAGGTTGAAAGCCGTTTGGGTGGCGACACCATAGAGTAATTAAGGTAAATAAAATGGGACTTTTTTCCAAATTAAAAAATGCAATGAAAAAGACGCGGGAGGGGCTTTCGGGCGCTCTCTCGGGTCTGTTTTCCAAAAATAAGCCCGACGCGGAATTTTACGACGAGCTTGAAGAAATTTTAATAAGCGCGGATATTTCCGTGACCACTGCCGAGGAAATTGTGGACGAGCTGAAAGCCGAAGCCAAAAAGGAAAAGCTTAAAGACAAGGATTTCGTCACCGACCTTTTAAAGGATATTTTAGAGGAAAAGCTGACCGAGGCGGAGGAGCTTGATATAAAATACCCCGCTATTATAATGCTCGTCGGCGTGAACGGCGTCGGCAAAACGACGACGGTCGGCAAGCTTGCGAATTATTTCATTTCGCAGAAAAAGAGCGTAGTGGTTGCGGCTGCGGACACCTTCCGCGCGGCTGCCGCAGACCAGCTTACCGTGTGGGCGGACAGGGCAAAGGTGCGTATCGTCAAGCACGAGGAGGGCAGCGACCCTTCCGCTGTCGTGTTCGACGCGCTGTCGTCGGCGAAAGCCAAAAAGACCGACGTAGTAATTATAGACACGGCGGGCAGGCTTCACGTCAAAGCCAATTTAATGGAAGAGCTGAAAAAGATGTCGCGCACCGTACAGCGCGAGTGTCCCGAATATAACTTTTATAAGCTGCTTATTCTCGACGCTACCACCGGCGGCAACGCCGTAAATCAGGCGGAGGTATTCGACGAAAGCGTAGAGCTTGACGGCATAGTTTTGACCAAGCTCGACAGCTCGGCAAAGGGCGGCTTCGTAGTATCGCTTTGTAACGAGCTTGCAATTCCCGTCGCGTTCGTAGGTACGGGCGAAAAGCTTGAAGACCTTGAAAAATTTTCCGCCGAAGACTTCGTCGAAGCGTTGCTGTAACCGTAATTGGCAATATATTATTTAAAAAATCCCTGCTATATAAAACGGCAGGGATTTTTTACTAAAATTTTCCGTTTTTATTTAAAAAACAATTTTACATATCGTTTAAAATATAGTACAATTAAATATAATGAAATATCATAGGGTTACTGTACTCTATTTGCAACGGAGATATTATGGGACTTATAAAATATATTTTGGGTTCGGACAGCAGAAAAAGCCTTAAAAAGCTGAATAAGCTTGCTTTACAGGTCGAGGAATTGGAGCCGAAGTACGCGGCTATGTCTGACGAGGAATTAAAGGGTCAGACAAAAATTTTGAAGGACAGGCTTGCCGCAGGCGAAACGCTTGACGATATTTTATTCGACGCGTTCGCGGCGCTGCGCGAGGCAAGCTGGCGCGTACTCAAAATGAAGCACTTCCACGTGCAGATTGTCGGCGGTATCTGTCTGCATCAGGGCAGAATTGCCGAAATGAAGACGGGTGAAGGTAAGACCCTCGTTTCAACCCTGCCCGCATACCTCAACGCGCTTACGGGCAAGGGCGTGCATATCGTTACCGTCAACGACTATCTTGCAAAGCGTGACGCCGAGTGGATGGGCAAGGTTCATAAATTTATGGGTCTTACCGTCGGCGTGGTCGTTCCCGGTATGGACGACGACGAAAAGCAGAAGGCTTATAAGTGCGATATAATCTACGCAACGAATAACGAGCTCGGCTTCGACTACCTGCGCGACAATTTGAAAACCTCTATCCCCGCAATGGTTCAACGCGAGCTTAACTTCTGTATAATCGACGAGGTCGACTCTATATTAATCGACGAGGCGAGAACGCCTCTGATTATCTCGGGCAGGGGCGGGCAAAGCTCGGTACTGTACGAGCAGGTGGATAAATTCGTCCGTACGCTTTCGGGCGGCTTTGACGACGACAAGAAGGACGCAGAAAAGAAAGCCCCTTCCCGCAAGAAAAAAGAGCTCAGCGAAAAAGAGCAAGAGGCTCAGGACAGGCTTACCGCCATTTTGCAGGAAATGGAAAACTGGGACTATATAATCGACAGAAAGGATAAGTCCGTAACTATTACCGAAAAGGGCGCGGAAAAGGCGGAGCGCTTCTTCAATATCCCCAACCTCGGCGATATAGAGAACGCAGAGCTTAACCACCACATTCAGCAGGCGTTGAAAGCGCACGAGCTGTTCAGCCGCGACGAGGACTATATCGTTTCCGACGACGGCGAAATTTTAATCGTAGACGAATTTACGGGTCGTGTTCTCAACGGCAGAAGATATTCCGACGGCTTGCATCAGGCAATCGAGGCGAAGGAAAAGGTCAAGGTCAAGGACGAGAACAAGACCCACGCAACGGTTACCTTCCAGAACTATTTCCGTCTTTACAACAAGCTTTCGGGTATGACGGGTACTGCTAAGACCGAAGAGGACGAGTTCAGAACTATTTACTCGCTCGACGTAGTTGAAATACCCACCAACCGCCCCGTTCAGCGCGTGGACTACGCGGATATGATTTATTCGACCGTAGAGGGCAAGAAAAAGGCAATCGTAAACGAGGTCGTCGAGCGTCACGAAAAGGGGCAGCCTATCCTGATAGGTACCGTCACCGTCGACAAGTCGGAAGAGATTTCAAGGCTTTTGAGAAGAAACGGCATCAAGCACAATATCCTGAATGCAAAGAACCACGAGCGCGAGGCCGAAATAGTAGCTCAGGCGGGCAGATTCGGCGCGGTTACGATAGCCACCAACATGGCGGGCCGCGGTACCGATATTCTGCTCGGCGGTAACCCCGAATACCTTGCCAAAAAGCGTATGCGCGAAGAGGGTTACGACCACGAAATGATAGAAACGGCGATTTCCTACGCCGATAGGGAGTTCACCCCCGAGGAGACGAAGGCAAGGGAAAGATACGCCGAGCTTTACGACAACTATAAAGCCGAAACGGCAGCCGAAAAGGAAAAGGTCGTCGCTGCGGGCGGACTTTGCATACTCGGTACCGAGCGGCACGAGTCGCGTCGTATCGACAACCAGCTCCGCGGACGAAGCGGACGACAGGGCGACCCCGGCGCGTCGATATTCTTTATATCTCTCGAAGACGACCTTGCAAAGAGGTTTGGCGGCGAGAGAATGAAGAGACTTTATGAAATTTTCAAAATCGAAGAGGACCAGTGCCTGCAATCAAAAATGCTTTCGGGCAGCGTGGAAAACGCTCAGAGGGCGATAGAGGGCAGAAACTTCGGTATAAGAAAGCATACCCTTCAATACGACGAGGTTATGAACGAGCAGCGTAAAACCATTTACGGCGAGCGTATGAGGGTGCTGCGCGGTCAGAATATCCACGAGGAAATTTTGAAGTTCATTCCCGACTATATCGAAAAAATCGTTGCGGAAACGGTAAACGTAGACGCTATGCCCGAAAAATGGGACGAGACTGCGTTGAACGAGGCGCTTATACAAAAGGTTTATCCCGACGAGTGTACGTTCGAAATTACGCGCGATATGCTTGATAAGTGGGAATATCAGCAGGCTATCAACAAAATCACTAAGGAAGTTACCAAGGCTTACGAACAGAAGATAGTAAATATCAGACAGGAAACGAACATGCAGGTAGACTACTACCAGATAGAGCGTAACGAGCTGCTGCGCGCCGTCGACAGAAACTGGATTGACCACATTGACGCAATGGACCAGCTCAGAAAGGGTATTGGTCTGCGCGGCTACGCCCAGCAGGACCCCGTTATCGCCTATAAGCAGGAAGGCTACGATATGTTTATGGAAATGATTGACCGTATACAGACGACAACCGTTTCCCGTCTTTTAAAGGGCAGGATAGTCCGCGTTCAGCCGGGCAGACCTATTCCCCGCCCCGGCGCGCTCAATCCGTCGGTAGCGGAAAGAGCAAGGCAGGTTGCAGACGAACGCGCGTCGGAAGCTCGGAAAGCCGATGCCCCCGCGCCGTCAGCGCCGGCAAAACCCGTATCGGACGGCAGCGTAGCGGTAGGCGGCGCCCCCGAAGCACCCAAGGAATTGTTTACCAATATAGGCGGTAAGGCTCAGCCCAAAGTGGCGGACAAAAACACGCGTATCGGCAGAAACGACCCTTGCCCCTGCGGTTCGGGGAAGAAATATAAAGACTGCTGTTACTGGAAGGACCATAAATAGAGTTCACAAATTTATTGACGTTCGAATATGTCAATAAATTTCGTGATTTTCAGCGGCTCTGACGCTCTGCTTGCAATCATTGAGGGCACACAAATATATAATTGAAAGCATTCACACTGCTACTACGCAAGCTACGTAGTGAGTGCGGGTATGCACAAATTGAGTTGCGCTGCGCAAAAGCATGGTTTTGCTTGCGACACAATTCATTTGAAGTACCAATTTTTTGCGTTTTAGACAATGCTTTGTCTTACTCGCTTCTCCAAAGTTTTACAAATTAATTTAGAGGGAAATATGAGAAATTTAACAGTTAAAAGAAGAAAAGCGTTCGCAGGTTGTCTCGGAAAGGTCAAAATTTATATTGAGGACGCAAACGGCGATACTAATATAAACGGCATACCGTGCAGACTTTTAGGCAAGCTTAAAAACAAAGAATGTGCAACCTATGAAATCGGCAACGAAAGCTTAAAGCTGTTTGCTATTTACGACAAAATGAGTAAAGGTTATTGTAACGATTGCTATACGATTCCGGCAGGAGAAGAGGACATAGAAGTTTCTGGCGCTGCAAAGCTCAATCCTTTTATGGGTAATCCTTTTTTATTCGACGGAAATTCAAGCGAGGAAGCGTTTAACAACAGGCAGCAAAACAAGAAAAAAGCAATGATGATAATGATACCGGTAATGATTGTTGCCGTTATAGCAGGCTTTTTGATAGGCTATTATTTGCTGTAATTTAAATTCATGATTGATTTGATTAAAGCCGTTATTACGGTAACCACATTAAGATATATTGATTAAACGGAACGTTTATTTATGTTTAAGGCAGATGACTATCGTTTAAGGCTTAAAAGCCTTTCAGACACGCTTGCAGAAGCGAAATATGCGCTTGATATAGAAAATCTCGGCGCAAAATTAGATGAGCTTAAAAAAGAGCAGGAAGACCCCGCAGTCTGGCAGGACTTGGAAAAGTCGAAGAGAGTCGGCAGGGAAATTTCGGCTGTTGAAAATAAAATACGCTCTTACGAAAAGGGTGCGGCTGCCCTTGCAGACGCGTTTGCGTTTATCGACTTAATCGAAGAGGCGGACGACGAAAGCCTTATTCCCGAGCTGGAAAGTATGATTTCGTTAGCCGACGAGGATATAGATCAGATGCGTATCCGTGCGCTGTTGCGCGGCGAATACGACGCCAACAACGCAATACTCAATCTACACTCGGGCGCTGGCGGCACCGAGGCTTGCGACTGGACGGGTATGCTGTACAGAATGTATACGCGCTATTGCGAGCGTGCTGGCTTCAAGGTAACCGAGCTCGATTTTGAGAACGGCGACGAGGCGGGGCTGAAAAGTGTTTCCTTCCGCGTAGAGGGCGAAAACGCGTACGGCTTTTTAAAGGCGGAGAAGGGTGTTCACCGTCTTGTAAGAATTTCACCGTTCGATTCAAACAAGCGCAGACACACATCGTTTGCATCGCTTGAAGTCATGCCAGAGGTTGACGACGAAAAGGACGTTGAAATCCGCGATGAGGATATACGTATCGACGTTTACCGCTCTTCGGGCGCGGGCGGTCAGAAGGTCAATAAAACCGAAACCGCAATACGAATAACCCATTTTCCTACGGGTATAGTCGTAACTTGTCAGAACGAGCGCAGCCAGCTTCAAAACAAGGAAATGGCGTTCCAGTATCTGCGCGCAAAGCTTATCGAAAGGCAGATTGCCGAACGCGAGGCCGCGGATGCCGCCATAAAGGGCGAAATTAAAAAAATAGAATGGGGCAGTCAGATACGCTCGTACGTGTTCTGCCCTTATACGCTTGTCAAAGACCACCGCACCGGTTACGAAAATTCCAACGTGCAGGCGGTTATGGACGGGGATATTCAGGGCTTTATTATAGATTACTTAAAGAAAACTATCTAACCGCGCACGGCAGATAAGCGGCGCAGACTAATTAGCGGTATGTATAAGATAAAAGAAAATCCTGTAATTTTAGGAATCGAATCGAGTTGTGACGAAACGTCTGCCGCGGTAATTCGCGGCAGACAGCTTTTGTCGAACATTATTTTTTCTTCCGCTGCCGAACAGGCAAAATACGGCGGGGTCGTACCTGAAATTGCCTCGCGCGCGCACACCGAGGCGGTGGACGAGGCGGTAAAGCAGGCGATAGCTGAGGCGGGTGTGGACTTGCGCGACTTAGACGCGGTCGCCGTAACCTACGGCGCGGGGCTTTTAGGCGCGTTGCTTGTGGGGCTGTCGTTTGCAAAGTCGCTTGCGTACGCCTTAAAGGTGCCGCTTATCGCGGTAAACCATATCCGCGGACATCTGTCGGCGGCGTACCTTACCGACGGCGCGCTTAACCCGCCCTACGTGACGCTGCTTGCAAGCGGCGGTCATACCGCGGTAATTCACGTTAAAGCTTTTACCGAGTTCGACGTGCTTTGTTCTACTACCGACGACGCCGTCGGCGAAGCGTTCGACAAGGTTGCGCGTATTCTCGGACTGCCTTATCCCGGCGGACCCAACGTACAGCGTCTTGCCGAAAGCGGCAGCGCAGGCATAAAATTCCCGTCGCCGCTTATTCGCGGCAGCGCGTTTTCGTACAGCGGGCTTAAAACCGCGGTAATCAACTACTGTCACAATGCCGAGCAAAAGGGCGGCGAGGTTAAAAGAGAGGACGTTGCGGCGTCTTTTCAGAAAACGGCGATAGACCCGCTTATTAAAAAAACCGTGGACAGCGCGGCGGCGCTCGGCGTAAATACGGTGACTGTCGGCGGCGGGGTTGCCGCCAACGATTATCTGCGCGCGCATTTGCAATCGGAATGTAGCAAGGCGGGGCTGCGGCTTATTCTTCCCGAAAAGAAGTACTGTACGGACAACGCCGCAATGATAGCGGCGGAGGGGCTCGTTCAGTACCGTGCGGGTAATTTTGCGGATATGACGCTGAACGCCTGCGCCCAGATACCGTTAAAATAAATTTTTGTTTCAATTTGCTTTACTTTTCGGTATTTATCTAATATAATTAACTTACAATTTATTAAAGGCTATGACAAAGGACAACGGCTTTTTACTGCGCTTTTCAGAGAGCTTTCGGTTGGTGTGAGAAAGCAAGCAGGCATTCGGTCTATCACCTTTCAGCCCGCATTGCGAAAGGCCTACGGCGCCGAGTAGTTTTGCGCGGATTTGTAACCCGTTACAAGTTACAACAAATGTCGGTTTGTTTTGGTGGTTTATAAGCACTTTCGGTGTCCAAAATGATTTGGGCATCTTTTTTTTATAAATAAAAGCTAAGGAGTTTTTATGTACAAAAAGGTTGATACTTCTTTAAACTTTGTCGAGCGCGAAAAGGAAATTATAGAGTTCTGGAAGCAGAACGGTATTTTCGAAAGCAGCGTCGGCAAAAACGAGGGCGGGGAAGAATTCTCGTTTTACGACGGTCCCCCCACGGCAAACGGAAAGCCGCATATAGGGCATATTTTAACGCGCGTTATGAAGGACATTATACCGCGCTATCAGACTATGAAGGGCAAGCACGTTTTAAGGAAAGCGGGCTGGGATACCCACGGTCTGCCCGTAGAGCTCGAGGTTGAAAAATCGCTCGGTCTCGACGGCAAGGAGCAGATTGAGGAATACGGCATAGAGCCGTTTATCAAGCAGTGCAAGCAGTCTGTCTGGAAGTATAAGGGCGAATGGGAAAGAATGTCCGAGGCGGTCGGCTACTGGGTCGACATGGACAATCCCTATATTACCTACGACGACAAGTATATCGAGTCGGAGTGGTGGGCGTTAAAGGAAATGCACAAAAAGGGACTGCTTTACAAGGGGCACAAAATCGTGCCCTACTGTCCGCGCTGCGGAACGGCGCTTTCCTCGCACGAGGTTGCGCAGGGCTATAAAAAGGTTAAGGAAAATTCCGCAGTCGCGCGCTTTAAGGTCAAGGGTAAAAAGGACGAGTACATTCTCGCCTGGACTACCACGCCCTGGACGCTTCCCTCCAACGCCGCGCTTTGTATGAACCCCGACGAGCCGTACGTTAAAATAGAGTCCGACGGCGTAAAGTATATACTTGCCGAAGCGCTTGTCGGAAGCTTTTTCGAGGAATATACCGTTCTCGAAAAAAAGGCTGGCAAAGAATGGGAAGGGCTTGAATACGAGCCTCTCTTTTCGCAGACCTCGGAGGAAATAAAGCGGATTTCTCCCGCCAACGCGCCGCAAAAAGCGCACTACGTCGTTTGCGACGGCTACGTCACCATGGGCGACGGTACGGGCGTCGTACACATTGCGCCTGCGTTCGGCGAGGACGACTATAAGGTCGGCAAGCGTTACGGTCTGCCCGTAATTCAGCTTGTCAACGAGAAGGGCTGCTTTGATTCGAGGTTTGCCGAGCTTGACGGGATTTTTGCGAAAAAGGCCGATAAAATTATTCTCGAAATGCTCGAAAATAAGGGGCTTATGTTCAAGGTTCTGCCCTTCGAGCACGATTACCCGCACTGCTGGCGCTGCGATACGCCGCTTCTGTACTACGCAAAATCGAGCTGGTTCGTGCAAGTCACGAAGGTAAAGGACGAAATAATCGCCGCAAACCGCTCGGTCAACTGGATGCCCGACACCATTAAAGAGGGCAGAATGGGCAATTTCCTTGAAAACGTAATCGACTGGGGTCTTTCCCGCGACAGATACTGGGGCACGCCGCTGCCCGTCTGGGTCTGTCCCGACTGCGGCGAAATAGAGGTAATGGGCTCGAAAGCGGAATTAAAGAAAAAATGCGGTCTGCCCGACAACGCCGATATAGAGCTGCACCGCCCTTACGTCGATACGCTGGAATGTAAGTGCGGCAAGTGCGGCGGTACAATGAAGCGCACTCACGAGGTTATCGACTGCTGGTTCGACTCCGGCTCGATGCCGTTTGCGCAGTACCACTACCCGTTTGAAAACGAGGATTTGTTTGCGCAGACCTTCCCCGCGGATTTCATTTCCGAGGCGGTCGACCAGACGAGAGGCTGGTTCTACGTTCTGCTTGTAATCAATACCATACTTTTCGGCAAAGCGCCGTTTAAAAACTGTATAGTTTTAGGGCACGTCAACGATAAAAACGGCATAAAAATGTCAAAGCATAAGGGCAACGTAGTAGACCCGTGGTCTGTTTTGGATAAGCAGGGCGCGGATGCCGTTAGGTGGTATTTTTACACCTCGTCGGCGCCGTGGCTGCCTTCGCGCTTTTCCGAGGAAACCGTTTCCGAGGCGCAGAGAAAGTATATGGGCACGCTTTGGAATACCTACGCCTTCTTCACGCTGTACGCCGACATCGATAAGTACGACCCCTCGAAGTTCGAATTGAGCAAGTGCAAGCTTACCGTTATGGATAAGTGGATTCTTTCAAAGCTCAACTCGCTTGTGGCGGCGACGGATACAAGCCTGAAAAATTACGAAATTTTCGAAAGTGCGCGCGCGCTTGCCGATTTCGTGGACGTGCTGTCAAACTGGTACGTCCGCCGCGGACGCGACAGGTACTGGGGTAAGGAAATGACGGACGACAAGGCGGCGGCGTACACTACGCTGTATACGGTGCTCGTCACACTTGCAAAAATTTCCGCGCCGTACACGCCTTTTATATCGGAAATGATTTACCGTAACCTGGTTCCGTCGTTCTATAAAAACGCGCCTGCAAGCGTTCACCTCTGTCCGTTCCCCGAGGCGGATAAAAAGTATATCGACAAAAAGCTCGAAGAGAGAATGGACGGCGTGCTCGAAATAGTCGTTCTCGGCAGAGCTGCGCGAAACGCAGGCAATCTTAAAAACAGACAGCCGCTGTCAAAGGTCATTGTCGCTGGCAACGTAAATCTTTCCGAGGACGACAAGGCTATCGTGCTTGACGAGCTGAATATTAAAACGCTCGAATGCGCGACTGACGCAAACAAATATATAGGCTATAAGCTTAAACCTCAGTTAAAGACGCTTGGTCCCAAGTACGGCAAAAAGCTGGGAGCAATTTCCGCTTTCCTTGCAAATTGCAACGCAAAAGAGGTGGTTGACGCGGTCAAGGGCGGCGGCAGTTACGAAATAGCGGGCGAGGGCGTAACCCTTACCGAAGAGGATTTGCAGATATTTACCGTAAGCACGGGCGGTTACGTTGCCGCCGAGGATAAGGGCATAACCGTTGCTCTGGACGCGACGCTTACCGACGAGCTGATTTTCGAGGGCGTAGAACGCGAGCTGGTTTCAAAAATTCAGAATATGAGAAAGGAAGCGGGCTTCGACGTTACCGACAGAATAGGCGTTTACTTTATCGCCGAGGGTAAGGCAGCCGAGGTGCTTGCCGCAGGCGGGTTCGCGGGCGACGTGCTTGCCGAATACGTCAAGGAGGGCGCAGCGGACGGCTTCACGCGCGAGCAGAACGTCAACGGCGATAAGGTAACTCTTACGCTTATAAACCTTACAAAAACCAAATAACAGGTTTAAATTCAAAATAACACTCATAGGTTATTCTATGAGTGTTTTTGATTTGTCCGCAGGTGAAAGCGGAATTATAAAAAGCAGCGCGCTTTCCGGCAGCGCCGCCGCGCGGCTTGCTTCGCTGGGGATAGTCGCAGGCAAAAGGTTTACCGTGCTTGCGTTTTCGCTGTTCAAAAGCAGCGTGCTTATTGGCTGCGGCGCGCTAAGACTTGGAATAAGGGCGTCGCTTGCAAGGCGTATTGAGGTTGAAAAATGCGAGTAAAAATCAAAAATCCGACAGATACCGCCACGCGCCGCCGCGTGGTGCTTGCAGGCAATCCCAACGCAGGCAAGACAACGCTTTTCAACTCGCTTACGGGCAGCAATTTGAGAACGGGCAACTTCCACGGCGTTACGACCTCGGCATTTGAAAAGACGAGCGGAGGAGTAACCTACGTCGATTCGCCGGGGCTGTACGCAATGACTGCATATTCAATGGAAGAGATTAACGCCGCGGAGGAAATAAAAAACGCCGACCTTATAATCAATGTGACGGACGCGCTTACGCTGGAAAGCGGACTTAATCTTACGCGCCGTTTGACGGAAACGGGCAAGCCCGTAATTATGTACCTTACAAAGCTCGGGCAGCTGAAAAGGCGCGGCGGTACGGTGGACAGGGAAAAGCTGTCCGCAAGCCTCGGCATACCCGTGTACACTTGCACGCCAAAGCAACTGAAAAAGGAAATCGAGGGCGGGGTTCGTTTTACTGCCGAAAAGTGCGCCGTGCCGCTGTCCTCGGCGTACAGTGCGGGGCGCGAGGGCGTCAGCCGTGCGGACCGACTGTTTTACAACCGTTTTTTTGCGCTGTTCTTCTTTATATTTTCAATAGCGCTTATGTTTTTCGTGGCGTTTCACCCGATAATGCCCGGCGCGCTTTTGAAGGGGCTTACCGAAACGCTTGTCGTAGATAAGCTCGGCGGGTTCATTTACGGCAAAATGCAAAACGAAATTCTTGCGTCGTTAGTCTGCGAGGGGCTGCTCAGCGGCGCGGGGTCGGTGCTGTCGTTCGTGCCTCAGCTTGCCGTGCTGTATCTGTTTTTAACGCTTTTGGACGAAAGCGGAATTACCTCCGCGCTCGCGTTCGCGACTGACGGACTTTTCGAAAAGGTCAACCTTTCGGGCAGGGCGGCGTTTTCGTTGATTTCGGGCTTCGGCTGTACCGCCGCGGCGATTATGACCACGCGCGGGTATTCCACCGAGAACGCGCAAAAGCGCACTATCGCGGTGCTGCCGTTTATACCGTGCGGGGCGAAGCTGCCCGTTTTCCTTACGTTTCTGTCGCCGCTTTTTCGCAATCCTTTTCCCGTAATCACGCTGTTTTACTTCGCGGGGCTTGCGATTTCGCTGCTGTTTTCGTTTATGCTCAAAGGCGAAAAGGAGGGTATGCTTTCCGAGGTAACGCCCATAATTTTTCCCGCTCTGAATACGGTCGCCAAAAAGTTGTATTTTTACGTCAAAGGGTTTATAATAAAGGTGGCGGGTATCATTACGCTGTTTTGCCTTATAAGCTGGGTGCTTTCGCACTTTTCGTTTACCTTCGAGTACGTCGGCGCGGATAAGAGCATGCTTGCGCATATAAGCAGGGTAATTCTTCCGCTGTTCTATCCCATGGGCATAACCGACTGGCGGCTTGCCTATTCCGCGCTATGCGGGTTTATAGCAAAGGAAAACGTCGCGGCGACGGTGGCTATGCTGATACCCGAATTCAGTATCGGTCTCGGCGAGGCGGTCGCAATGAGCACGTTTATACTTTTAAGCCCCGCGTGCATAAGCGCGCTGTCTGCGTCTGTCAAGGAGGCGGGCTTAAAATTTACGGTCAAGTGCTTTATCGTTCAGCTTTTGGTGGCGTTCGCGGGCGCTTACGCGATACATCTGTTATTTTTATGAAAACCTTTTACGTTACGCAAAACACAAATTTAAAGGATTTTACCGACAGCGTTTATCCGCAGGGAAGCTTTTGTTTCTCTGCGCTTTTGCGCGCCAAAGACATAAAGGTGAACGGCGTGCGTACTTCGCGCTCGGTGCCCTTGAAGAGCGGCGACGAGGTGGTTTATTATACTAATGCCAAGCAGGAAGGCAAGCAGTCGCATACCGTAATTTACAGGGACGCAAACGTGCTCGTCGCGGACAAGTTTTCGGGCGTGTCGAGCGAGGGGCTGCTTTGCGAGCTGAGCGCGACGGGTGAATGTTATGCTGTTCACCGCCTTGACAGAAACACGCAGGGGCTGATTGTGTTTGCGCTGAATAGGGCTGCGGAAGAGGAGTTGCTGTCCGCGTTCAGGGAAAGGCGAATAAACAAGACGTATATCGCGCTTTGTAAAAACGCGTTTAAGCAAGATTGCGCAACGCTGACAGCTTACCTTGAAAAGGACGCTGCAAAAGGGCTTGTAAGGGTGTCCGACAGGTGCGCGCACGGTGCGGAAAAGATTGTTACGGAATACTGCGTCGAGGAGCGGCTGGGCGATATAGCGCGCGTTAAAATACGGCTGCATACGGGCAAGACCCACCAGATACGCGCGCATCTGGCGTTTTGCGGCTGTCCCGTGCTCGGCGACGAGAAGTACGGCGACGGCGCGCTGAACGCGAAATACGGCGCAAGGCGTCAAAGACTGATTGCAAAGCTTGTGCAATTCGACACGCGCGGCGTACTTTCGTACCTGAACGGTAAAATTTTCGAAAGCGAGTTTAACTTTGATAAACAATAACCCTTTTAACCGTTTCACGCGCGGATAAAAGGGTTATAAATATATAAAAGGTATTTTACGAGGTAATTATGCGACAGGTAATGCTGACATCAACGGAAAACAAATTGCAGTTTTCGCTTTCGGGCGAAATCGATTCGGCGACCAGCGAGGATTTTTATGCCGAAGTAAAGGCGGCGTATCTTCACGATAAAAAGGACGTCGAATTCGATTGCACGCTGCTGACGTTTATCGACAGCACTATGCTCGGCACGTTCGTAAAGCTTTTCAAGCAGCTTAAAACGGACGGATTTACGATGTCGCTTAAAAACGTGCAGCCGAGAATAAGAAAGCTTTTCGAAATCTGCTCGCTCGATACGATAATGGAGATAAGGTAATGAAAACTTTTACGGTTGAGTTTTATCTTTCCGACAGCGAATATCATACCGCGCTGCGCCTCGTTGCGGGGGCGGTCTGCTCGGCGGCGGACGTCGACGTGGACGCGCTTGAAGATTTCAAGGTCTGCGTGACCGAAAGCGCGCTCATACTCAAAAACGGCGGGTTCGAGCGCGTAAGGGCGCAATTCGATACCGACGGCGGCGTCAAGGCTACGCTTACGGGACTTGACGGCAATCCTAAAAAGGGCGACAGCGAGCTTAGCCTTGCGCTTATAGGCGCGCTTGTGGAAAGCTTCGATATTATCGAAAACGGCGGAATTATCGGCGGGATAACGCTTAAAATATGATAAGCGCGCAGGAATCGGATAAGCTTTTCCGCGAGTATCGCCGCACGGGCGATAAGGCTTTGCGCAACAAGCTTGTCGAAAATTACATATACGTGGCTGAAATTCTCGCCAAAAAGTTTGCCGGAAGAGGCGTGGAATACGACGATTTGTTGCAGGTCGCATCCGAAGCGCTTATAACGGGCGTGGAAAAATTCGACCCCGAGGTGGGGGTTCAGTTCACTACGTACATAACGCCTACGGTGACGGGGGTAATAAAAAATTATTTCCGCGACTTTTCGCGCGCGGTGCGTCCGCCGCGCAGGGTGTATTCCCTATCCTCGAAAATAAAGACGGCAACCTCGGAATATTATAACGAGCACGGTGTCAAACCCACGATAAAACAGCTTGCCGAAAGACTTGACGCCACGGAAGAGTCGATTATGGAAGCGCTTGAATATCGCGCTCCGATAAGCCTCGATTCCCGCGTCGGCGGCGAGGACGGAGAGGGCCGTCTTTACGACGTTATTCCCGACAGCTCTGACAAATTCGAAAGCTTTGACGACAGCGAGTCGCTGAGAAGCGAGATAGCAAAGCTTGACCCGACCGAACAGAAGGTGGTAAAGCTAAGGTTCATACAGGGCAAATCGCAGTCGGAGGTGGGAAGAGCGCTCGGCGTAAGCCAGATGTTCGTTTCCCGCGCGGAAAGAAAGATAGTTGAAAAGTTGAGGAAATCGCTTTTATAATGATTAGCTTCAAGGTAGACAACTTAAAAAATATGGGTGCAAACGTAAAAACCTTCGTTGATTTTCTGCGTCTTTCGGGCGCGGACGACGAGGATATTTTCGCAAGCAAGCTTGTCACCTGCGAGCTGATAACCAACGTCATACGCCACGGCGGGGACGAGGCGGAGTTTACGGGCACGCTGTCCGGCGACACCATTACCATTACGGTCACGGCTGAAAGCTTCAAGGGGCTGGACGTTGCCCGCCCCGCGCCCGACGTGTTTGCCGAAAGCGGGAGGGGGCTGTATATTATTAGAAGTATTTGCAGCTGTATCGAGCGCGGCGACAGCGGCGAAATAAAAGTTATTATAAGGCGGCATTGCCGCGGCTAAATAATGTATGCGCTTGTCGGTTTTTTATTTAATTTGGGGGTGTTTAGCAAAAGCCTCTCGGGAATTTTCCCGAGAGGCTTTTTTGCATAAGTTATTGTTCGTTATATCCATTTATAACGGCGGTCGCCCAATTCAAAAGCAATTCCGACATTTCCTCGAATTGCACGTTTGAGCCGCTCTTTAACGACAATGCCGTATCGAGTACGGCGGACGGGGGATTGATTGCTTTTTGCAGTTCGGCTTTCGATTTGATATATCTGCCCGTTTCGTAAAACCAAATCGCCTGTAAAACGAACACGGCCGATTTATAGAGAGAACGAAGCGTATCGTCACTTTTCCCGTGAACGAAGTTGTGAACGCAGGCGTGGTATACGCTGCACGCTCCTATACGAATAGCGCGCTTTACGGCTTGGCGGTCTATTTTAGCGAGCAGTAAGTCGAGCGAGCCTTTTATCGGCACAGTATCGAAATAAAACTGAAAAAAGTCGCTTGCTTCCCAATTCAAAAGCTCGTTTTTGCCCGAAACAAAGCCGCAAATCAAATCTCTGTTCGGTAAGGTATCAAGCATTTCTCTGTAAGCCTTTAAGTCGTTTAAACGCAACTCGTCGAGAATAACGACCGCGTCTATGTCGCTCGTTTCGGTTGCTTCGCCTCTGCTGTAGCTGCCCTGTAAGCCGATAAACCATACGCGGTCTAAAAAGGTTTGTTCAACCTTTTTCGTAAAAATTTTTATCCATGTTTTTATGTCTGTCATTTTTCTTTCCTTAGAAGAGAATAGGCGTGGCATAAAGCCACGCCTGATTTTTGTCTGCCCGACGCGTAATTTACTATAATGCCACGGTCGGAAGCTTTTTATATTACAGTAGGTTCAATTCCTTATACATCTTGTTCAGCAGTCCATCGGATACCAGTCCGCGTATTCTGCCGAGGTATATGAATGCAACCGAGAAGAACTTTTTGTTGTCTCCGCCGACCTTGTAATCGGGAATACTGCCCAAATCGCCTCTGTTCTTTTCAATGAAGGTGCGGGCAAATTCTATCCTTTCGTCGTTGGAAAGCTTACGGATAAAGTCGTCGGTAGGGCCTGCGTAAATGGTGTCTATGGTGTAGACCTGCGGCTCCTTAGGCTGTTCGCTGACGGGAGGTACGGGCTTGAATTCCTGAATTATAGGTCTGGGCCTTACGGGCTGCGGGCGTTCCGTCGGCTGAGGCTTGTAAGCGGGGACCGGCTTCTGCTCGAATACGGGTGCGGGTCTTTCGGCGGGCTTTTGCTCGTAAACGGGCTGTGCGGGCTTCTGCGACTGCTGCGCGTAGGGGTTATAGGGCTGAACAGGCTGCGACGACTGCTCGTACGCTCTGAACGGGTTGTTGTGATGCTCGTAAGGGTTGTAAGGTTTAATTTCTTCGCGGTAAGGCTTCTGCACGAATTCCTCGTCCTCGGGCTCTTCCGCAGTTTCGATAGGTTCTACCGCGGTAACCTCTTCGGGTGCGGCAACGGGTTCTTCGACCTCAGTCGGCTCGTCCTCGGGCTCTTCCGCGACGGGTTGCTCTACGGGCAGAAGGTAGGAGGTGTCCTCCTCGGGCTCGTAGAATTTTGTGATTTCTTCTTCCGCGACAGTTTCCGTTGCGACAACCTCTTCGGGTGCGGCAACGGGTTCTTCGACCTCAGTCGGCTCGTCCTCGGGTTGTTCCTCGGATTGCTCTGCGGGCTCCGTTACGGGTTCTTCTACGGGCTGAACGTACTCGCTTTCGGTGGCGATGTATTCGTCCTCCTCGGGCGAAACGTAGCCGTCGTCGTAGAGCTTTTGAGCGGGCTCTTCAACGTCGTAACCGTCGAATACAGGCTCGTCTGTAATTGCGGGTTGAATATCGTCGTCTATGTCTATAACTTCGTTTTCGTCGATTGTTCTTGCGTTATCGGGCTTTTTGCGCACGCCGATAACGAACCTTATAATGACTATAGCAAGCCGGATTACCGCAACCGCAAGAATAACGATAAGCATTAATCCCAGCTTTTCCTTCGCGTTGAGCGCGGTGATAAGCACCGCCGTCGCGGCAGCCGTTTCAAGTCCGTATCTGACTATATCGAATATGCGTCCCGCTTTGCCGTCCTTTCCGGTGGCAAGCTTTGCGATGTCGATAAACAGGTTTAAAAGAACTATCGCGGGCAATATCTTTGAGAGAGCGTCAAGCGTTTTATGCGTAACGTCTGCATTGCTGAATAACTGTTCGGTAAACTTGCCCGTAAACAAAGCCGATATGAATGCCGCTCCGCTGAACTCGCCGACCAGTCCCGACGAAATTTTATCGGTAAATGCAACGAACTGCTCTTGCTTGGAAAGCGCAACCGCGAAGTCGAACAGGGCAAGAAAGCCTATTGCGGAAAGCACGAAAAGCGTGATTTTTATCGCCGAGCTTTTACCCTTGTCCAGCGCGCAGAGCGCGAGCAGCGCGACCGCCGTTCCGCCGAGAGGCGCAACCATATTCAGCCCTAATCCGCTAAGCTGGGTGAACGGAAGGCTTTCGCCTGCGGTTGCAAGTTTATTGTCGGTAAACATAAAGCCTGCGGCTATAAAGTATATCGAAAGGATAATAAGCGCCGCAACTTCTATAACGTAGTAAAACTTTTTCGCCGCCTTGCCTTCCTTGCGTACGGAAAAAGCAACGGGAACAAAGGCGAGCAGAGCAAGTGCGGTTACGGCTGCGTACAGCACGACGACGAGCGCCATAAAATCAAACTTCAACGATTCTATGCCGAAAAGATTGATTTGATAGGGCAGGGTGAAAGCGTACTTTGCGTCGGGGTTGCCCTTGTTCAGCAGGCACTTGAACGCGTCGGGAAGCTGGAATGCAAGTATGCCCTTGCCGTTGAAAAACGGCAGGAAAAGACCCGCAAGCAGGCACAGCACGGCTACGACGTATGTAGCAAGCACTACGAACTTTTTAGATTTTTTTTCTGTATTCTGCATTGGAAAATCTCCTCGGATTAACGGGTGTAGAAACCCTTTCGGCGTATCTGCCGTCGGGGCAAAAATATCGTTTGGACGCCGCATATAAGGCTGCCATTTATTTATATATTGTAATACAATTTATATGTTATGTCAAGGATAAATTGACAAATTTTACCCGCACGGGGAAATTTACACTATATTATATTGTAACGGTCGAAAGGGCGTATGCAAGGCTTTTTAATATTTTACTTCCGTTAGTGGAATTTATACGGAAAAAGGGCAATATATTATAAAGTTTCAAATGTCCGTAAAATGTATTGCAAATGTTGCGTTTATGCGTTATAATTCCGTGGAGGGATAAGCAATATGAACGATAACCGTACGGAAAAATCAAAGCGCGAAAAATACGATTGGGGCGGTAGTATGCCCCGACGAACGGTGCAAAATATTGATTTGGGGGGTATTTTAGCGTGCCTGAACAAGGCGCAGCGAGAAAAGCTTATTTCGGGCTACGATATGAAAAATTTTGCAAGGATATTCGAGCACGGCGACCTTATGCTTACCGTCGACTGTTTTTTCGAAAACGGAATGAACGTATCCGAAACCGCGAGAAAGCTGTATATGCATAGAAATACGCTGATTTACAGGCTGAATAAAATTAAAAAGACCACGGGAATAGATTTGAGAAATTTCAAAATGGCGGTAACCTTTCAGATACTGAGGGTACTCTACGAACAGAAGTGAGGTATGAAAATTGAACGATAAAAAAATCAAAATCGCGGTGTCCGCGATAATCGCGTTTGCGATAGCCATGCTGTCCTTTGCGGCGGGATTTCTAACCGAAAGATGCTCGTCGAGCAGGGCCGTTTCGTCGTACGAGTGGGCGCTGAAAACCATAAAGGACAATTACTATTTCGGCGAGCCCGACGCCTCGTTTACAGATACCGCTCTGGGCGCTATTTCTGACAAATATCTCGACCCTTATTCCGAGTACTACACCAAGGAAGAGTACGAGCAGGTTATTAAAAGCAATCAGGGTTCGAAAAGCGGCGTCGGCATTAGCTACGCGTTCGTAGAGGGCAGGGGAATATTTATCGGCAGCGTCGTCGGCAATTCCCCCGCGTACTCGGCGGGACTGCGCGCGGGCGAGTATATTACGCGCGGCAGCGTCGAGGGGGGGAGCGAGGTTGTGTTCGATTCCTCGGACTCTTTCAGTAAATTCGTTTCGCCTATCGGCGACGGCGTTAAGGTGAAGCTCGTTTCCGAGGACGGAAATTCCTTCACCGTGGCAAAGTCCGAATACACCGCTTGCTACACGAGCCTGAGCACTGCGACGACGGGCTGGACCTTCGGCGACTCTGCGGACGGCGGACTTGCGCTGTACGAGCAGACCTCGCTAAGAATGTCATATCTTCCCGAGGGCTGCGCTTATTTGAGGCTTGACCAGTTTTTCGGCACTGCCGTAAACGAGTTTTACTCGCTCGTCGAAAAGTTCAACGCTGCGGAATGTACGTCGCTTATTCTCGACCTTCGTTCGAACGGCGGCGGATACGTTGACGTAATGCAGGACATAGCGGGCGCGTTTGCGGACGGCAAGTCGATGCTTGCAATGCTGTCGCGCGACAAGAAGGGCAGGGAAGATAAATTCTATTGCAAAAAGATTTCCGACCCCGCCCAAAGAATAGATAAAAGCGTAAACGTGTTCGTGCTTGCAAACGCGGGCACGGCAAGCGCGTCGGAGGCGCTTATCGGCGCAATGGTGTGCTACGGCGCGCTCGATTATAAAAACATTTTCGTGTCGCAGTATTCCGACGCGTATATAAATTGGCTTTACCCCGACGGCAAGGGCGTAAAAAACGCGCGCTCGTACGGTAAGGGGATTATGCAGTCGTCGTTTACCAATTTCTCTACGGGCGAGGTGTTGAAGCTTACCACCGCGAAAATTTTCTGGCCCGACAAGACCACTTGTATTCACGACGTCGGGGTGACCGTCGGCGACGGCTGCACTCCGCTGCCCGCGGAGTGGGAATGGACCAAGGACGACGCCGAGCTTAAAACCGCCGTGGAAATAATAAAAGACCGCATATAGAAAAAATCGCAGTAGCTACTGCGGTTTTTTTACGTTTTTAATGCGTCTTGCCGACATAAGCAGGCAAATGAGAAATCCGTCGTCGGCGCGGGTAATTTCCAGCGAGGCGTTGCCGTCGCTCTCGAAGTATTCGTCCGTAACTTTCTTTACGTCCGATAAAAACAGCTCTCTTTCAAAGTCGGACATGTCGTCGCGGTCAAGCGACAACATTCGCTTTAAATCTGCGTTCATAGTCTTTCCCTCACTTTGCGTTTGATAAATCCGTTAAAGCCGAAGTAGGGCTTCAAGACGTTGCAGACGGTTTCGCGTTTTCCGCTTACAGTCTCCGCAGCAGCCCTGAACGCCTTTACGGTACTCTTTTTCCATCTGCCGAGCGGAAGGGACAAATCCTCGGGGATTACCGCTTTCAGCGTCAGCCGCAGCAGCGCGGCAATTTCCTGCGCGGTCATAACGTCGCCGTTTATAATCTGTCCGCCGTTCAGCTTGTTGACGAAAAGGGATACGTTTTTAATTCCGCTGTCCGAAAGGTACGCCTTGCACGCGTCCGAGCTCTTTACGGAAGGCAGGTGCGGCTCGGTGACGATTATTGCCGAGTTACATTTTTTCATTGCGATATTGTCGAGAAGTATGTAGTCGAACAGTCCGTCAAGCTCCTCGACGGCAGCCTCGGCGCATTTATCGTCAGCAAGTCCCAGCGACGAGGACAGCGACAGGTTCGCCGCGCTGCCGTGCGGTATCAGCGTTTGTTTGGCGCGGCACGCGCCCTTTTCGTAGTCGGCAAGCGTATATATTTGCATATTTCCGCATCCGCACATACAAAGCGCGTTCGCGGCGTGCCTGTCGCCGTCCAAAATCAGCGTTCTTTCGCCCGCCCGCGCAAGGGCAAGCCCCAGGCCTATGCAGCACGTCGTTACGCCGGTCCCGCCCTTCATATTTGTCATATAAATTTTAATTGCCATATTTTTGACCTCCGCAAACCATTATAATATAAAGCGGGGGTCGTTTTTTGAGTTTTTTTAACGATTTGTATATATATTTTTGGGCGGTTGTAATATTTTTTTATTACAAACAGTGTAATTTATTTGACAGCGCTAATAAAATTAATATATACTTGTAACACTAACGATTGTAAAATTCAGGAAAGTTTTATGGGTAAATCCAAATTAAAAACGAATAACGTATCCGGCTTCAGAATAGCCGTAATGATATTTTCAGTATTGCTGCTGTCCGCAATTATGGCGTTCAGCATGCTTTTGGGTATTTCGTCGCTCAAACAGCACGGCCCCGTGGTGGTGGACCCCAACGCGACGACGGTAAGGAAAAAGCCCGTTGCGGGCGCGCTTCCCACCGAGGTTGCCCCGATTGACAATATAGGGTATATGGCTTACGTTCTCGACAGTCAGCCGTTTTACAATATCTACGCGTATAACTCAACCAAGTCAACGGGTTACGAACAGATAACGCAGTCGTGGAAGGACTACAAGACCGCGGATGCGAGCGGAGAGGAGTTCGACGTTATGGTCGCTTCCGACCTTTCGTATTCGGGACTTATCAAAAGCGCAACGCAGACCTGCTTTATCGGGGACAACGAGGCTCACGTCCGCGGCGGCAACAAGCCCGGCAAAAATTCGGTTCCGCTCGACATCGAATGGGCAAACGGCAAGCCTTCCGTTTATGACAGGGAAAAATACAAATACGATTACGGCGAGTTTGCAAAGGAAATTTCCGTTTACGTAATCAACGAAAAGACAGTCGACGGCGCGGACGCGGTCGTAGACAACGGCGACGGCACCTATTCGCAGAAGTTCTACCTCAACGAGGGCGCGGGCTGCTGGTACCAGTACGGAATGAAGACGAGGGGCGGACTTAAAAAGTTCCCCGTATTCAAGAAAATAGAAATAACCTTTACTTTCGACGCCGAATGGCGCATTATAGAAAGCTACTGCGAAGAGAGGGCTACAATCAATCCACGCGCGCTCGGCGGCATGGATATGAGCAGTACTTCGAAAACGACGACGGAGTTTGACTATACCGAAGAGGGCTTCGACGAGGCGCACTTCGCATATTTTAAGGACTATTATAAAAGCTACGTCGGCAGCAAGCCCGACGACGGAACGGATGAAGAGCCCGTTTACGGCGTCATAGAGATACTCGGCGGCGGCTTCGGCAAGGTTTTATCGCAATCGGGACAGCAGTTCTCTCTCGATTTGACCGTCGGCAGCACGGCTTACGACGGCAAGGTCTACTTAAAGCTTGCCGATATGAACGACGTGCTCAACTCGCTTGACGCGCGCATCGCGCTTGAAAAGAGGGGCAGCGGCAGACAGGACCTGTTTATCGAATTCAAAAGCGGCGCGGTAAACGTCTACTACGGTACGGGCTTTGCCATGACCGCGGACATCAACGAAGTTTCGCAGTCGGTAACTGCGATTATCGACTGGATAAAGGGCATTGCGTCGGTACCCGCCGCGCTTGCGGATGGGGCGGACGGCGGACTTGACATAAGCTCGCTTCTAAACGATTTGAAGCTTGACGTCGGCGATACCGAAGCGGTTATTTCTCTCAATTCGGACAATCTGCTCAATCTCGGCGTCGGTATCGACGCGGTAATGCGCTTCGACAGAATAAGAGAAGAGGACGGAGATGCGTTCTCGGTAAAGAGCCTTGCGCTTAACGGCGTAAAATACGGCGGCGTCGCGCTCGACCTTTCGGCGGGTATCGTTCCCGATGGCGGAGAGGTAATTACGAGAGACCCCGCGCAGACTCCCGCAAATCTTGCGGACTATGCGGACAGCGTTTACAACATTCTGTCCAGCAATACGGTAAAAATAGATTTGGGACTTGACGGCACGCTTATCGAAGGGCTGACGCTCGACGCGTCGGCATACCTGTCAATCGGCAGCGCCATTGCAGCCGACGTCGAGCTTTCGGCTCTCTATAAGGGCATTTCATTAAAGCTCGGCGCAAGGTACATATATGAAAGAGCGGCTTATGGAAAGCTTTATCTTCACGTAACCGAAATAAACGGTACGGCGGTGGATGCAAAGATTTATTGCGACATCGGCGATACAGTCAACGCGGTAAAGCAAATTATTTCTTTGTTCAAGCCTGCGGCTAAGTCAACGGCGGCTGCGGGTAACGAGCTTGCGGATATAATCAACAAGGTTCTCAATCTCGATTTTGCGGCAATAATAGGAAAGGTGAGCGGCAATGCGGACGCGCTCAGCCTTGAAATTAACGTCGACAGGCTTTTGGATGGGCTGGGCGTTTCGCTCGGAACGGACTTCGGAACGCTTGCGCTCGACTTTAACAGGGCCGACGAAATTATATCGGGCAGCGTATCGGGACTCGGGCTCAGCCTTGCGGTTTCGGGCTCGGAGCGTACTTTGCCCTCGTTGGAGGATACCAAAGACTACGTCGATTTGACCGTCTATATCGAAAGCGTAGGCTCGCTTCTTGCAAAGCCCTCGTACGATATTTCTTTTGCCCTCGAAGGCAAAAAAATAAGCGACGGTCTTGATTTGAGCGGACTTAAAGTCGAGGGCGTTGCCACCGCCGCCGTCGAGGGCGGAAGCGTTCGCGTAAAGCTGCCTCTTAACGTGAATTGCGACGATTACGGCGTGCAGCTTTGCGCTTACTATACGGTGAATTTATCGGACGGCGGATACGGCAAAATTTATCTGCACGTCACCTCGTTGACGGTTAACGGCGAAAGCATAGCTCTCGACGCAAGGGTATACTGCGACATATCGCGCGTGGCGGACGGAATAAAGGATATAATTGCGAAGTTCACTCCCTCGACGCAGAACGCGGCGGAGCAGAGCGATTTAATCGCTAAGGTTATAGAAACGGTTTTAAAGCTCGATTATAACGAAGCTATTCACGCAACCAACGAAAAGCTGAACGTCAACCTCGACGTTGACGAAATTCTCGCGGGGTTGGATATTTCCCTCGGCGGAATTTCCTTCGGTACGCTTAAACTCGAATTCGTTACCGCAACGGCTTCGCTTAGCGGTACGCTTGAAAATCTCGGCCTTACCGTGCGCTTGAACGGCAACGAAGCCGCGTTGGAAGAATTCTCCGCGGCGGGCTACGTGGATTTGGGAATTTACGTGGACAGTATAAGCGCGCTTTTAAGCAAGCAATCGTATTATTTCGAGCTGTCCTTCGCGGGCAACGACAGGCTTACTACCGACTTCGATTTGACGGGACTTACGCTCGACGCGTCGGCGCAGCTTGCGCTTACGGACGGCTTCGGCGGTCTGAGCGTCAATATAGACAGCCTTGCAATAGCTTACCGCGGAATTTCTCTTAGACTTTCGGCGCATTACGAGGTCGCTTTCAACGGCGGATACGGCAAAATTTATTTACGTATAACGGAAGCTAACGGAACGGAGGTTTCCGCAAAGGTAGCGCTGGATATAACCGACGCTGCGGAAAGCGTCAAAAATATAATCAACGCGTTCAAGGCTCCTTCGGGCGATGCTTCGTCCGAGAGCGCGGACGTTTTAGGCAAAATCATTAGCGGCGTTTTAAAGCTCGATTTCAGTCAGTTTCTCAACGTGACGGACGACAAGGCGACCGTAAAGCTCGACCTCGATACGCTGCTTTCCGAATTCAATCTCGGTTTGAGTCTTGGTACGATAGAAGCCGAATACGTTCCCGCAGAGTACGAGCTGACTGCTTCCGATGCCCATATCGGACTCAATCTCGTTAAATTCCGCGGCAGCGACGACGCGCTCGGCGCGTTCTCAACCGAAGGATTTATAGACATTAACGCTTTTATCGACGCGGTTGAAAATATAATAAACAGCGGCGTGTACGAAATAGCAATCGACTTTATCGGCGGCGAAATAACCGACGCAATCGATTTAAGCGGGCTTACCGTATCTGCCACCGCGTACGCAAAGCTTGAAAACGGTTACAACAACGTGACGGTGTGCATGCCCGTGCTCGTATCCTATTACGGACTCGAGGTCGAGCTGACCGTGTACTATCCGGCGGATATTTCCGCGCAGGATTACAGCGCCGTTTACGTCAACGTAACGAGAATAGACAAAACCACAATCAACGCAAAGGTTTACTGCGACGTGCGCGAGGTTATACCTGCGGTCAAGCGCATAATTTCCGCGGCTGCGCCCGCCGCGCAGAGCGGGACGGCAGACGTAATTTCCAAGGTCGTCGGCGTGCTTGCCAATATCGACTTTGCGGAAGCGGTCAAGGGTTCTGCGGAAAAGCTTTCGCTGACGCTCGACGTGGACGAAATACTTACCGCGCTCGGTTTGAACCTCGGCGTGGAAATGGGAAGCCTTCAACTCGATTTGACGCACGAGGGACTGTACGGCAGGCTTGATAAGCTCGGCGCGGAAATGAGCTTGAAGGGCAACGACAGCTACGTTATGCCCGCGGCTCCCGTTAAGGGCGAATATCTCGATTTGACGGCGCTGCTCGATTTAATCAATCAGGCGATAGAGCAGGGCAAGGCGATAGCCGATGCCGAGGACGTAGCGTTTATTATCGATGCGTCTGCCGTTATCGACGGCACGCCCGCCAAAATTACGGGCAACGGCGAGATTATCTGGACGCAAAACGCAGTTAAAGCGGCGGTGTCGCTTTCGGTTGCGGTCGACGCGTACAATTTCGAAGTAAATTTCGTATACGACCAAGTGAACGACCCCTTCATAATTTTCACGCTTAACGAAGCGGGGGTAAGGGTACGACGCAGTGAAATCGATAAGCTTGTAAACGCGTTCAAGGGTCTGCTCGGTAAAAACGCCGCAAGCGGCTACGCGCTGAACGTCGGCGGGTACACGCTCGAAGAGATACTTACAAACAACAACGTGAGAACGGTGCTCAACGCGCTTTTGCGCTTTGCAAACGAATTTATAGTCGAGCTTGATAAGACGACCGCGGAGCAGGCTATTTATAATCTCGTCGTTAAACACTGCGGCGGCGTTACAGTAACTCTCGGCGCGGACGGCTGTCTCTCTCTCGGCATCGCAAAGGCGGGAGTGCTCAACGCAACGGTCTCGGCGGAGGCCGGCAGCGGCGAAACTATTTCGTCGATATGCGGCGCGCTTTCCTCCGACAAATACACCTACTACGGAATATCGGAATTTTTGAGAATACTTTACAGCGACCTTTTCGACGAGCTTGAAAAAATTTCGCTTAAAGAGCTTCTCGGCGACAATCCCTATTGCGTAAAGCTTGCCCTTTCGGGTGCAAACAGCGGCATAGGCGCGCTTGAAGGCGTAAGCGTCAATGCGGAGCTTTACTACGACGAGGGACTTGTCGGCACTCGCCGCGCAACCAAGCTTATGCACGTTGCGCTGGATATGAACATAAACGGCACTGCGGTTATCGCAAACGTCGCGTACAGCGGACGCACTCTGTACGCAGAGCTGAACAAGGTCGGCGCGACTACCCTTACGGGAATAAGGTTCAAAACCGACGTAATGAACGTCTACGACGCTGCCGAGCAGCTTGTCAGATTGATTACCGACACAAATCTCGTTGAAATGTTCAACAAGCTTTCGGGCAAGGGTGCTTCGCTTGCGGATACAGAAAACATCGCGCTTTTCGCCTCTGTAACCGACGAAAACGGCGTTTCGGGAACTTCTACGCTAACCAAGCTTTTAGGCGCGTTGCTTACGCTAAACTTAGAGGAATCTTTCGTATTCGACAAGCAGAACGGCGCTGCGGAAATCAACGTCGACGCTATAACGGAAGCGCTGTTCGGCGTAAAAATAGGCAAAATATCGGCTTGCTTCGACGACGCGGCAAAGACGCTTAACGCAAGCCTAACCCGCGACGGCTTCGACGCGTGGCTGACGCTTGACGCGGCTCCCTGCGCGGGCAGAGCCGACGCAATCAACCCCGACGACTATATCGACATAGGCTTTATTTCGACTCTGCTTTCCGACCTTGCAAAGACGGTTACGGACGATAACAAGCAGCTTTACAACCTGTATACGTTTACGGGCTCTATTGCCGTTGACGTTAAGGATATTCCCGTACTCGGCAGCATAAATTTAAGATTTAACAACGCAACTCTTACGGCGGGCTTCGATGAGAACGACTCGTTCTATCTCACGCTTGCCGCGTCAATGCAGAAGACTTCGGTTATAGGTATGGCTTTAACCGAAAACAAGGATATTAGTATTACGTATTCTAACGGGCTTATAGTGCTCGGAAGGGATATAGGCACTGCCGACGAAGCTTACAAGGTTTTGACTATCGAGTTCTTCATGGACAATATGCTCGATAAGAACAACTCTCCCTTGAAGTGGCTGCTCGGCACCAACGGTACGGTTTGGGGAATTCTCGTCGACCAAATCGGCCTGAATATCGACAGCGGACTGACAAAGCCCAAAACCTACGCTCTGTACGAGCAGCTTCAGCAGACCGAAAAGGAAGACAAGTTTAACCTTGCGGACTATATTGACGGACTTATCGTAAGGACCGGCAACGGCGAACCCGTATCCGTCTACGGCAATGGCGCGCAGCTTGCAACCGAAAAGTTCAATCTTTCCGGCGACGATAACCATTACGCGCTCGACCTGAACGCCAAAAAGCTTACGGGTGGCACGGTTACGGCGCTTTGCGCGGTCATTTTAAGAAACGAAAACGGTTTAAGCGGATTAAAGGCTTACGGCGAAATCGGCTCGATGGTAAACTTTACGCTCGACTTCGGCACCTATCTCGAAGGCGTGACCGAGCTGTACGGCGGTAAGGTTTACAGCCTCGAACAGGTCAGCGTTGACGAAGCGTCGTTCTATAACGACTTTGCCGAGGCGTCCGTGACGGAAGCCGACTTTGCCGAGGGCGAATACTTCACCTACGACGGCGAATATACGCAGGCGACCGCTTACGAGGAAGGCGTAACCTACTTTACAAGGGTAAATACGGCGTACTATCTTCAAATCGACGGTAAGGCTGTACTCGCAGACGCGTACGACGCGGACGCAACCTACTACGTTTACGCGCAGACTGCAAGCACTAAAAAGCTCGGCGAAGCGGCAATGCCAAACTACCTCGCCCACGCAATCGAAAAATACGGCTTCGATATTAATCACGCTTTCACCAACGACAAGCCGCATACCGAATCTGTTTTCGGCTGTTTCAGCACTAACGGCGGGGTTTACGAATCTTCCGACGTGCTCGAAAAGATTTATCTCGACGTTTACGCAAGCACGGACGCGACCGTTCCCGAAAGGACCTTGGAGGTTCTCTACGGCTCTACGGTTAAGCTTATAAGGGACTTCCCCGAATTTGCGGACGACGGTAAGACGCTTAAACTCACTTATCTCGGCGCGGACGGCGAAATTCTGCCCGATACGATAGTTATCGACGACGCTATGATTACCTACGTCGACGGCAAGGGCAGGGTAGCTGTTTACAAGTCGAGCGAGGCGGCGGTGGAGGTCGTGTTCGACTTCCTCGGCCTCGGCGGAATGAACGCATTTTCCGCAGCGCTTGCCTTCGGCGACGCTCTTCCCGAATACGAGCTCAACGGCTATTCGTTCCTCGGCTGGTACAAGGATAAAGAGTTAACGCTTCCCGCGCTCAAGGTCAACAGGGGCGACGTTACGGACGGTAAAATTACCGTTTACGGCAAATACATAAAAGAGCTGTACGAGGCTGAAAACGGCGTCAACTATACGTTTGACAATAAGGTGAACGGCTACTTCGTCAGCGGCATAAACGAAAAAATTACCGCGTACTACGGCAATGCAAGCGCATGGCTCGAAATCGCGGACGAAATCAACGGTTATCCCGTTAAGTATATCGGCAGCGGCGCGTTTGCCAACGAATATGACGATACCGCTCATTCGCTCGTCAACGTGCTCGTGCCCGAAACGGTCGTCGCGGTTTACGACAGGGCTTTCCTCGACAACAAGGGCTTGAGGAGCGTAGCCTTCTGCGCTGATAAGGTATTCTTCGGCGGCAGAGCGGATGCGGACGGTACCACTTCGGTATTCTACGGCTGCTATACCGATATATCCGGAAACGTCAACAAAGCGTTTACCGTCTACTACAACGGCACGCAGAACAACCCGTTCACTCACGTATTGACTACTAACAATACGATTGACGGCGCCTGGAACAGAATTTACTTCAACAAGCCGTTTATAGGCAGCGCTACGACTTACACTATGCTTACCAAATCGGGCGGCTGGTCGTACGTCAAATTCCAAACCGAGATAATCGGTCTCGACGGCAGCGCGGGCGTTCTTCCCGCCGAAGCAGATTTAAGCGCAATTATTTTCGACGGCATACATTTTACCGCTTTCACGGACGCGGGCAGTCTTGCAAACGAGCTTGACGAGCTTCTCGTGCTTCAACTGGGCAAAAACGTGTACGACGTTACTGTAAGCGGCGCGCTTCCCGTCGACGGAAAACGCCACGTTATTTGCGTCACGGTAACCGAGCACGAGGAAATAATCGCCTCCGCCGCGGACGTTGAAGTGTTCGTCAAGTTCGGAAACACGCTCGACTTCACACATACGGTAACGGGCGTAGAGCCCGACGCAGCGCTTGCGGATATATATTCCGCGCTTGCCTTCGACGGCAAGGAAAGTTACGCGTTTATCGGCTGGTACAGGGACGAAGCGCTTACGCTTCTTGCGCCCAACAAAAACGACGGCACGGTTAAGAAGCTTTACGCAAAGGTGGTATTGAACAGCTTTACCGCCGCAAACGGAGCGGTATATAACTTCGTACCCGTAAACGGAAACGTACCCGCGCATTACGCGGTATCTGGTTTCGGCGCGGGAGCGGACGGCGTGGATTATACTCAAAACGACGCTTGGCTGGTGCTTGAAAACGAGGTTTGCGGATTCCCCGTAACGGAAATAGCCGCCGAAGCGTTTGCACAAAAGAGTATCAAAAATATCGTCGTTCCGTCGAACGTCAGAACGGTGGGAACACGTGCGTTCCTCGACAACTACGGTATGCTCAACGCGGTATTCCTTGCGGACAGCGTAAACATGTCGGGCAGCGTCGGCAATAAAAACTTCCCGTTCTACGGCTGCTCGTCGGCCAACGGTACGAACAAAACTTATCTCAACGTCTACTATAACAGCGTCGTTCCCTCAACCCAGTGGAACCATTTCAGGGACGGCAATAATTACGTGGGCGTAGGCAGCGCGGGCGGTTCGGTAAACGGCGCGGATAGCTGGGGCTACGTTAAGTTTAGCGTAAGCGGCTACGACTTTGCCGCGTCCGACTTCGGGTACGCGGACGGCCTCGTAACCTCGCCCGTTAACGACGGATACGTAAGCGCGGTGCAGACCGCGGTTATATCTGCGCTAAACGCAAACTCTGCTTACGACGGAGTGATATTTAATTATTCGGTATCGGTAACCGACAGGCTTGAAAACGGCGTGCACGTTATAACGGTGGAAATTTTCGATAACTCTGTAAACGCGTGGCACAAGCTTGCGCTCGACGGCAGCGAAATTCAGATTGAGAACACCGCAGAAATAGAAACGGTAAACGGCGAGTATTTCGTCAAGCAGGGCGCGACGGTAACCGTCAGACCTGTATCGGGCAACGAGGGGCTTATAAGGCTGACCGTATATGCGGACGCCGACAAGGCAGTAGCGCTTTACGACAGTGGCGTGCAGACGGTATGCGCAGGACTTGCGTTCTCTATGCCGTCGCAGTTCGCGTTCGTCTCTGCGGAGCGTTCGCACCTGCCCATTACCGAGGTTACGCTAAAAAGTGCTATCAACGTCGACGGCTTTACCTATAACGACGGAACGTACGAAAGCGCTTTGACGGTAAACGAAGGCGAGGCGCTCGATTTCGCACCGTCGGCGGAGGGATATACCTTCCTCGGCTGGGCGTACGAAAACAGCTCTCACCTGCTTGAATTCGAAGCGACGGTACAGCACCGCGCGTATTACGCGATATGGGCGCACGACAGGTCGGAGGTGGTTTCCGTAGCTTTTGCAAACGGCGAATTTACCGCCGAAATCGATACCGCCAAGGCGGTCTCGGTGTACGGCTGGTATGCGTACAAGTCGGTAAACGACGTTGAAATTTTCGACGTTCCCGTTACGCCCTCGACGCTTACCAACTCGACCACGGTCGTTTATCCGAGAATGGTATTCGCCGTGTCCTATTCGCTTTCAAGCGGCTTGTCCGGCACCAACAAATTCTGCGTCAACGCGGAAAACGTAGAAAACGAATCGTCGCCAAACGGCTCGTTCAACGTGTTGGAGGGTACTCAGCTGAAATACAGATGGGCGGCTACGTCTACTTCCGAAATGGACGTGAATAAGGTTCTCGAGGTGGTTTACACCGATGCAACCGCCGCTGAGAAAACTCTGTTTTTCAGAATTAAAAACAAGGCTTGGTTTTTGGCGCAAGAGAAGACGGTGGAGGTTACAATCAGCGGAGCGTTTACCAACAGCGACGTACCCGTAATAATAAACGAGTTCGGCAGTCAGTCGGTTGACGGCAACAAGGCTTTTGAAATGCGGGCTTAATTTTAACCGCCGCGCGGAATTTCCGCGCGGCGGTTTATCTTTTAAAAATAGTCTATCGCCGTCGGTGACGGGCATACAATATTATATGAAACTTTTAGAACAGATTTTATCCGAGCTCGGCGCGGATACTCTCAAATCATTTTCAATCGTGCCCGAGTTCGGCGGGTATTTCAGAAGCATTAAGGGCGTTGCGGAATATTCATCGGAAAAGGTGGTTCTCGCTCTCAAAAAAAACAAGATAACCGTAGTGGGCGAGGGGCTTACGCTTGGAAAATATTTCGAGGAAGATTTGCTTATAAAGGGCAAAATCGCGGGTGTGCAGATTGACTGATATATCGAGAGTTACCGTAATTTCCACGGCGGAAGCCGCGCTTAAAAAGCTTAAAAACGCAAACGTAGGCGTTTATAACTGCAAAAAAGACGGCGCAAGGTTCATATTTTCAATAAAAGATAAAGACGTTAAAAAAGTTTTTGCAATTTTTTCCAAACCGTGTTATAATATTTCCGTAACGGGCAGCCGCCGCAAAAATCTGCTGTCCCGCGCGGTAACGCGCGCGGGTTTGATAGCGGGCGCCGCCGCCTTCGTGTGTATAGCCGCAATTTCCAATGCGTTCATTTTCAGGATAGAGGTAAGCGGTAGCGGCAGCTATCTCTCCGCCGACGTAAAGCGCATTATTTACGAGCAGGGCTTTTCCGAATTCAAGGCTTACCGCGGCTTCGACGCGCCTGCGGCGCAGGGCAAAATTCTCGCGCTGCCGTCGGTTACGTTCTGTAATATAGAAAAGCACGGTTCGGTGCTGAAAATCGACGTTCAGGTCGACGAGGAGCTGAACGATACCGCGCGCCGCGCCAATCTCGTTGCGGACAGGGGCGGCGTGGTCAAAAAAATAGTCGCGGTATGCGGCACGGCTGCCGTTGCGGAAAACACGACGGTCAAATCTGGCGATACGCTTATCTACGCCTATACGCTCGTCGGCGAGGAGCGCGCCGAGTGCATTGCCGTGGGTTACGCCGAAATAGAGTGCAGGGGCAGCTACGAATATACCGCCCCCGCCGAAAGCGACGCTGCGCTTAAAGCCGCGTATTCCAAGGCAAATCTTTATGCCGACGGAATAATAAACCGTACCCACACCGTATCGAATACGGAGGACGGCGTGGTTTATAACATAGAATTTACTTATTTGCAAAAGCTTAGTATAAACATGGAATAAATATGTCAAACAACACCGTAAAAAAAGTCGAGGCGGGCAGCGTGGACAAGCTGCAACGCATTTTAGGCCCGTTCGACGAAAATCTTAATATAATAATGCGCAATCTCGGCGTAACTGTCCGCGTGGACGGACTGACATTCGTTATCGGGGGCGGGGAAGAGCGTGCGCTTTCAGCGGCTTCGGTAATAGAAAGCCTGCTTGCGCTTTCCGAAACGGGTGAAACCGTGGACAGGGGCAGGGTCGAATACTGTATCGAGCTTGCCGCCGACGGCAAGGCCGGCGACATTACCAAAATTTCCGCAGACACTATCGCGGTAACGTACCGCGGCAAGCCCATAAAGTGCAAGACCGTCGGACAGAAAAAGTACGTCGACAGCATAAAGCGCAACACCGTAACCTTCGGCATCGGACCCGCCGGCACGGGTAAAACCTATCTTGCCGTGTGCCTTGCGGTGCAGGCGCTCAAATCCAAGCAGGCGGAAAAAATCATACTCACGCGCCCCGCGGTCGAAGCGGGCGAAAAGCTGGGTTTTCTTCCCGGCGATTTGCAGACCAAGGTCGACCCCTATCTCAGACCGCTGTACGACGCGTTGCAGGAAATGCTCGGGCTGGAAAACTACACCAAGCTTTTAGAGCGCGGCTCTATTGAAATAGCCCCGCTTGCGTATATGCGCGGGCGCACGCTTTCGGGCGCGTTCGTAATTTTGGACGAGGCGCAGAACTCTACCCGCGAGCAAATGAAAATGTTTCTCACCCGCCTCGGCGACGGCAGCAAAATGGTCGTCACGGGCGACGTAACTCAGATAGATTTACCCAACGGCAAGTCAAGCGGGCTTGACCACGCCGCGCAGGTTTTAAAGGAAGTCGAAGGAATAGGCATAAATTACCTTACGGATAAGGACGTCGTCCGCAACCCTTTGGTTATGAAGATAGTCAGGGCGTACGAAAAGGACGGCAAAAGGAGGGAGCAAAGTGAATACGGTGACGAAGCTGACCCAAAAGGACGTAATTAAAAGCGTAACCGCGTTTCTGCTGGGCATAATAGGCATCTATCTTTTAATGCTTTGCATGATTGCGATAAAGTTCGGAACGTCGGGCTTTACGGGCTATTTTGCAAGCCACAAGCAGCAGCTTGTAACGGTTACGGTATCCATACCCATACTGTTCGTTATACTGTACACCTTCTTTTTCTTCGAAAACAAAAGCGTGCTTACGCGCGTAAGCAAGGTGTGCGAGCTGTTTCTGATTATATATCTTTCGCTGGTGCTTACGTTTATATTCAGTTATTACGTAAACCCCATGTCGCGCCCGCTCGTGTTCATTTCTTTGATGTGCGTAACGCTTTTCCGCCGCCGCGACGCGATTTTCATTAACTCTGTTTACGCGCTAATGATGCTGATTATAGACCGCTTTGCGGATTTGACCAACATCATGATTTACGAAAGCTACGCGTGCCTTCTTTGTACGTTCTGTACGGGTATAATTTCGGCGTTCGTGTTTACTACGGTAAAAAGCCGCTTTCAGAGCATCGTTTTTGCGTTTATACTGTTTTTGCCCGTCGAGGCGATTAACAGCGTAATCGTGCTTCCCGTCAGCAGCTTCAACGCAACGCAGATTATAGACCTGCTTATCTTCGGCGCGGTCGGCTGTCTTACGTCGGTAATGCTGTATATGTTCATACTTCCGATATTCGAAAAGGTGTTTGCGGAAATGACGGTTTTCCGCCTTCGCGAAATCACCACCGACGGGGTAAAGCTTATAAGACGGCTTAAAGAGAACGCCCCCGGCACGTACAGCCATTCGGTGGTCGTATCGCAGCTTGTAGAAGCGTGCGCCAAGGCTATAGGCGAGGACGCCGAGCTTGCAAGGGCAGCCGCGTTCTATCACGACGTGGGCAAATTAAAGGGCCCCGAAATGTTCGCCGAAAACCAGACCGAATACAACTTTCACGACGACATCACGCCCGAGCTTTCCGTCGATATTATCCGTTCGCATACTCGCAACGGCGCGCAGCTTATCAAAAAGAGCCGCTTGCCCGAGTTTTTTGCGGATATAGCCGTGCAGCACCACGGCACCCTGCCTATAAAATATTTCTATTACAAGGCCTTGAAAATGAGCGACGGCGAGCTTAATATCGAAAACTATTCGTACGCGGGTCCCATACCCGAGTCGAAGATTGCCGCGCTGATTATGATTGCCGACGCTTCGGAGGCGGCGGTAAGAACCTTGCCCGACCGCTCGCCCGAAAAGATAGAGGCGTTCGTCAGGGGCATTATCGAGGAGAGGCTCGATTTGGGTCAGTTCGACAACTGCAATATAACCATGCGCGAGCTGACTGTAATTAAAAGCACTATCGTAAGCCAGCTTTCCGGCGTTTACCATTCAAGGGTCGCGTATCCCAAAATTACGATTTCGAAAAAGAAATAATGAAGCTATATATATATTGTGAAGAAGAGAATTTTTCCGCGCTTGCGGCGTCGTTCGAAAACGAGTTCGAAAGCGATACCGACCTTTCTGCGGAAATAGCAATAGTCGACGAGGCGGAAATCCGTCGGCTGAATAATCAGACGCGCGGCGTGGACGCGGTGACGGACGTTTTAAGCTATCCGTCGCTCGACGGGATTTTCGGCGTTAAAATACAAAAGAAAAGCTTTCCGTTGGAGGTTGACGACGACGGTCGGCTGTTTATCGGCAGCATAGCCATTTGCAGAAAGCGCGCGGAGGAGCAGGCGGCGGAGTACGGTCACGGAATAAGCCGAGAAATGAACTATCTTGCCGCGCACGGCGTATGCCACCTTTTGGGGTACGACCATATCGACGACGGCGACAAGGCGGTAATGCGGGCAAAGGAGGAGCGCGTCCTTGCAAAGATAGGCGCGGTAAGGCAATGAAAAGCGGATTTATAGGCGTTATAGGCAAAGCCAACGCGGGCAAAAGCACGCTTATAAACGTGCTTGTGGGCGAAAAGGTGGCAATAGTTTCCCCTAAGCCCCAGACCACGCGCGACGCGATTATGGGCGTTCTGACCAAAGAGGATTATCAGCTCGTTTTCGTGGACACCCCGGGCATATACAGGGCGAAGAACCGCCTTTCCGATATGATGATGAAAACGACCGAAACGGCGGCAAAGGACGTCGATTTCGTGCTGTTCGTGCACGACGGACACGCGGGGCTGTCCGAGGACGATATAGCGCTTATAAAGCGGTATGCGGACGGAAAAATTCCTATGGCGGTGGCGTATACCAAAATAGATATAATGCCCAAGGAAAATATTTTAAGCGATATAAAGCAGCTGTACGATAACGGCGTTTCGTGCGACGTGTTTCCCGTATCCGCGCGCAGGTACAAAAATATCGCAAAGCTTGAAGCATTCCTCGCCGAGCGTATGCCCGAGGGCGACAGAGTTATAACCGAGGATATCGTTTCCGACAAATCGGAAAAGTTTATGGTTTCCGAATTAATGCGCGAAAAAATACTGCTTAAATTCGGGCAGGAAATTCCGCACGGCGTAGCAATTTCTATTAACGTATTCGAGAAAAAGGACAACGGCGTTTACGACGTCAACCTCGATATAATTTGCGAAAAGCCCAACCATAAGGCTATAATAATAGGCAAGCAGGGCAAGGCTCTTAAAGAGGTCGCCTCGTTCGCCCGTCGGGATATGGAAAAGCTTTTGGGCAGCAAGGTCTTTCTTACCACCTACGTAAAGGTAAAGGAGGACTGGCGCAACCGCCCCAACCTTTTAAAGGATTTCGGTTATAACGACTGACATAATTTTTTGTAAACTGCACACTATTTTAGTAAGAGGTGGTTTATGAAACAGAGAGATAAAGACGCTGCCGAGCTTGCCTGGAAGATGTTCGAGAAAACCGGCAACGTAAGCTATTATATGCTGTATAAACACTTAGACGAAAAAAAATAAAAACGCATATATACTTCGCAATACGGCGTCAAGCTTGCATTTTGTTTTGGTCGTGTACTTCGGTGTACACTTCCTGCGACAAATCCGCGCTTTCCTTGTCTTGCTTGTATCTCTGCGTTTTTGGTTTGCTGAATTTGCGTTTTTTAAAGAATATGGAACTTATTGTTAACGCAGTAATGCTGCGTGCGGTAGACTACAACGAAAACGATAAAATACTCACCCTGCTCACCGCCGAAAACGGAAAACTTACGGCGGGAATAAAGGGCGTAAAAAAGGCTGCGGCAAAGCTTAAATTTGCTGCCCAGCCTTTTTGCTTTGCCGAGTACGTTTTGACTAAGCGCGGCGACAAATACACCGTAATTAACGCGACCGAGTGCGAAAGCTTTTACGATTTGCGCACCGATATAGAAAAATTTTACGCCGCAAGCGCGGCGGTAGAGGCGGCGGACGCGCTCACCTACGAGGGCGACGAGTTCCGCGAAATTTTCTATCGGCTTGTGGAAACGCTTTCTCAAATCAGCGTCGGGGACGAGCGGGCGCAGCTTATAAGCTTTTTGCTGAACGCGTTAAGACAGTCGGGCTACGCTATAAACGCCGAAAACTGCGCGCATTGCGGCGCGCCTCTTGACGGCGCGGACAGGCTGCGCTTCGATTTAAACGCAGGCTCGTTCACATGCGCGGAGTGCGGCGACGGAGCGGGGGCAAGCAGGGTTACCTATAACGTAATAAGAAAGGCGGAGGGGAAAAGCTTTGACGCGGCGTTTATAACCCCCGACGGGGAAAAGCGCGCCCTGCGCTTAATACGCGAATACGTTTCCTTTAAATTGAATACGGCATTCAGAAGTCTGTCTGAATACGTAAGATTAATTTAAACGCCGTGCGGAAAACCGCACGGCGTTTTTATTATTTAAGTGTGATAAGCAAGAGAAGCTAAAACGGTGATAATAAAGGGTATAGGCAGCAATACAACGCTGAGGAAGTGTATAATTTTTTCGCGTTTTGAATCCTTCGGGAATAAATGCGTTTTTTCGTAAACGGGTTCATAATAAATATCGTCTAAATTCAACTTTACTTCGCCGTTTTCCCTATACCAACCCATAAGCGTTTTATACGGATTTCCCTTTTTGTCTATAAATACGGAATAAATCGGGTAGGTCGGCGTGCTGTAACAGTTGTCGTTTATGTCGTATAAATAATCATGCTCGTGACATATTTGGTTGTGTTTATAGCAATATTTATTTTCCCATTTTAACGCGTCTTCGCTTACAAAAATATTGTCTATGCTAAGCTTGCGAATTTGGTCGTACAAATACGGATTATAGCAATATAAAAAGTCAAGCTTATCGTCCTTTATATATTTGTCAATCTCTGCTTTAATTATTTCTCTTTTGTCGTTCATTTGTCAAACTTTGTCTTCAAATTGGAAAAAGTAATCAGCGGAAATGTTAAACGCAGTAGCTATCATTTTTAAATTATCATAGCCTGGCTTTGATTTACCGCAAAGCCACTCGCTAACCTGCCCTTGTTTTATTCCTACTTTTTGGGCAAATGCAACTTGCGTTAAATGATTTTCACCCAAAAATTCTTTAAGAATATCCGCAAATTCTTTCATAATTACATTTTATAACAAATTATTGATTTTTGGTTAACTTATAGAATTTTCGATACCCCTATATAGAAAATCCGATACTATCAGCATTTTGGCGGTGCCAGAGGTTTTTTTGACGATTATAAATAATTTGAAATATCGCGTTTAAACACTTGCTTTAATCCGGTATTTATATTAAAATATTATAGTTAATAAATATTTAATTCTTGGAGGAATTTTTCTAATGGCAAAGAAGTATTGCTACCTCTTTTCAGAAGGCAACGCAAGCATGCGCGAGCTTTTGGGCGGTAAAGGCGCCAACCTCGCTGAAATGACAAAAATCGGTCTTCCCGTACCTCAGGGCTTCACTATTTCAACCGAAGCCTGCACCCAGTACTACGAAGACGGCCGCAAAATCAACGACGGTATTCAGAAGGAAATAATGACGTATATCGAAAAAATGGAAAAGGTATGCGGCAAAAAATTCGGCGACAAAGAAAACCCGCTGCTCGTTTCTGTTCGTTCGGGCGCAAGGGCGTCCATGCCCGGTATGATGGATACAATCCTCAACCTCGGACTTAACGAAGACGTAGTAAACACCATTGCGGCAAAGTCGGGCAATCCCCGCTGGGCATGGGACTGCTACAGAAGATTTATTCAGATGTTCTCCGACGTCGTTATGGAAGTCGGCAAGAAATATTTTGAAAAGCTCATTGACGAAATGAAAGAGAAGAAGGGCGTTCAGCAGGACGTAGAGCTTGACGCGGACGACCTTAAAACTCTTGCAAATCAGTTCAAGGCAGAGTACAAAAAGCAGCTCGGCAAAGACTTCCCCAACGACCCGAAGGAACAGCTTTTCGAGGCTGTAAAAGCGGTATTCCGTTCGTGGGACAACCCCCGTGCAAACATCTACCGTATGGACCACGATATCCCCTATTCGTGGGGTACTGCCGTAAACGTACAGATGATGGCGTTCGGTAACATGGGCGACAACTGCGGAACGGGCGTTGCGTTCACCCGTAACCCCGCAACCGGCGAAAAGGGTCTTATGGGCGAATTCCTGACCAACGCTCAGGGCGAAGACGTCGTTGCAGGCGTCCGCACCCCGATGCCCATTGCAAAAATGGCGGAAATTTTCCCCGACGTATACAAGCAGTTCCTTAAAGTATGCGATATTCTCGAAAATCATTACCGCGATATGCAGGATATGGAATTCACCGTCGAGAACGAAAAGCTTTATATGCTTCAGACCCGTAACGGTAAGCGTACTGCGGCGGCTGCAATCAAAATCGCTTGCGATTTGATTGACGAAAAAATGATAAACGAAAAAGAAGCGCTTATGCAGATTGACGCAAAATCGCTTGATATGCTTCTTCACCCCACTTTCGATACGAAGGCTCTCGAAGCTGCGGATAAGACTAACGTAGTAGGTAAGGGTATAGCGGCTTCTCCCGGCGCTGCTGCGGGTACGATAGTATTCACCGCAGAGGACGCCGTTGTCGAAGGCAAGAAGGGCAAGAAGGTAATTCTCGTCCGTCTCGAAACCTCGCCCGAGGACATCGAGGGTATGAAATTCGCTCAGGGTATCCTTACCGTACGCGGCGGACAGACCTCGCACGCGGCAGTCGTTGCAAGAGGTATGGGAACGTGCTGCGTTTCCGGCTGCGGCGATATAAAAATGGACGAAGAGAACAAGAAGTTCACTCTTGCGGGCAAGACGTTTAAAGAGGGCGACGTTCTTTCGCTTGACGGTTCGACGGGTAACATCTACGATTGCCTTATCCCCACCGTTCCCGCAGACCCCAACTCCGGCTACTTCGGCAGAATAATGGCTCTTGCAGACAAGTATAAGGCTCTCGGCGTAAGAACCAACGCCGACACCCCCGCAGACGCTAAGCAGGCAGCTGCGTTCGGCGCTCAGGGTATCGGTCTTTGCCGTACCGAGCATATGTTCTTCGACCCCGCAAGAATAGGCGCGTTCAGAGAAATGATTTGCTCTGACACCGTAGAAGAGAGAGAGGCTGCGCTCGCTAAAATCGAGCCTATGCAGCAGGCTGACTTCGAAGGACTTATGGAGGCGCTGGAAGGACAGCCCGTAACCATTCGTTTCCTTGACCCGCCCCTTCACGAGTTCGTTCCTACCGACGAAGAGGACGTCAAGGCGCTTGCAAAGGCGCAGGGCAAAACCGTTGCGCAGATTAAACAGATAATTTCCGACCTGCACGAATTCAACCCTATGATGGGACATCGCGGCTGCCGTCTTACGGTAACCTATCCCGAAATTGCGGTTATGCAGACCAAGGCGGTTATCAAGGCTGCAATCAACGTACAGAAAAAGCACCCGACCTGGAAGGTCGTTCCCGAAATTATGATACCGCTCGTAGGCGAAATCAAAGAGCTTGCTTTCGTTAAAAAGACGGTTGTCGAAACCGCTGACGCGGTTATCAAGGCTTCGGGCGTTGACCTCAAATACGAAGTCGGCACTATGATTGAAATTCCCCGCGCGTGCCTTACGGCGGACGAAATCGCAAAGGAAGCTGAATTCTTCTGCTTCGGCACCAACGATTTGACGCAGATGACCTTCGGTTTCAGCCGTGACGACGCAGGCAAATTCCTGCCCTCGTACTACGCAAACAAGATTTACGAAAGCGACCCGTTCGCCCGTCTCGATACGACCGGCGTAGGCAAGCTTATGGATATGGCTGTACAGAAGGGTAAGGCTCAGAGAAAGAGCCTGCACATCGGTATCTGCGGCGAACACGGCGGCGACCCCTCGTCAATCGAGTTCTGCCACGCAATCGGTCTTAACTACGTTTCCTGCTCGCCCTACCGCGTGCCCATCGCTCGCCTTGCAGCGGCACAAGCGAATATCAAGAACCCGAGGAAGTAAAAAGCCGTGTGCGCTGTAAGGTTAGCGTACCGCAAGTGAAATTGCACGGAAAAAGTGTGACGGCTCGGCGATTTCGCTAAATAATTGCGGCAGCACAGGCTAATATCAAGAGCCCCCGTAAATAATCGATAAAAAAAAGAGAGCTACGGCTCTCTTTTTTTATCGGCCTATGTTAGAGGTTAACTAAAATTGTATAAATTTGTATATGCAATAGTGTAAAACATTGTTGACAGCTAACAATTAGTGTGATAGAATATAACCAATATCATATAATGCGGTAAAGTTTTTTATCCTGCGGATAAAACCCGCGCGCAGCGTAAGCTGCGCGCGACAATAGACTATCGGCGAGACAAAAAACCGTCCGTTTAATGGAGGAAATGTTAATGAAAAAATGGACTAAGGTGCTTTCTGCGTTCGTCGTTGCTACGGTAATGGGCGTCGGAGTGGCATCTGCTGCGGGCTGCGACGGTTGTGACAATAAGGAGGGAGAGCACGTTCACACTTATGCCACGGTGTGGTCAAGCGATAAGGACGGACACTGGCACGAGTCGACCTGCGGACACGACCCCGAAGCAAAGCAAAACCACGTAGATGCGGACGAAAACGGCAAATGCGACGTCTGCGACTACGAAATGGGTACGCAAACCCCGCCCGTTGACGAAAAGAAGATTTCAACCGTAGAACAGTTAGTAGCGTTCAGACAGCTTGGCGAAATTACCGAGGGCGACTACACTCTCGAAGCCGATATCGACCTCAACGACGTAACGCTTGCGGCGCCCACAGTAGTGCTTTCGGGCACGGCTACGTTTAACGGCAACGGTCACACGATAATGAACGGCTCTTACGCCAATGCGGACAGTAAGACGGGTCTGCTTTTCAAGTCAATAAAAGGAGCAAGCGTTTCTAATATCAGGTTTTTAAATTGCGGCGTAACCTCTTCCAACGAAAGCGCAGGTATGCTTGCGGGTACCGTCGAAAGCGGCAATAAGGACGACGCGGCAAACACCAAAGCCGTTATTTCCAAAATAGAATTTAATTCCTGCAATATAAAGAGTACGGGAAATTACGGCGGACTGCTTTACGGCAGAAACGAATATGCGGCAAATATCGATATTTCCGAAATTACAGCTAAAAACGGCACGTCGGTAACGTGTGCGCAGTACGGCGGTTTCCTTACGGGCGACAATATTAAAACAACCGCTCTTACTATGAAAAACCTTGACCTTGACGGTGAATTTTCCAGCAGCTCGAACGGTTCGTTCCTTGCGGGTCGTACGCGCGGTAGCACCGTCGTTATAGAAAACGTAGTTTTGAAAGCTACGCTGAACGGCAAAGCGGGCGATACCGGTCTGTTTGTCGGCGGCAGCGACAAGTCCTCGCTTACCGTTAAAAACGTACTTATTAAATCAACTAACGCAACCAGTCTTTGCAAGCTCGGCTCGGAGCCGACAACGCTTGTTACCGAAAAGATTTATTCGGTCGGCGAAGCGATTACTCTTGCGCAATCAAAACCCAACAACGACCAGACTTTGGTTAAAGACCCTATCGTTACAGAGGTTGCGGAAAATTCCGTTGCAACCCTTAAAGATACGCTCGGTTTCGATTTCGAAAACGTATGGCAGACCGAGGGCGACAGCGGCTACCGCCTTAAAGCGGCTTCAACCAACATCAAGTCGGAAGGCGCAACGCTTACCTCTATAAAGGTAAACGCTTCCAACGCAAAGCTCAGGTATAAAAAGGACGTTGACGAATTCTCGTCGGCAGGCTTGCTTGTAATGGGCGTATATTCCGACGGCGTTCAGCTTGTTCTTTCGGAAACTGCGGGATATACCGTAGACGCAAGCGGCGTGCACTTCGATACCGCGGGTAAATACAAGGTTACTGTAAAAGCGGTAGAGGACGGCACGAAGGTCGGCGAATACGAAATAGAAGTAGTAGAGCAGACGGGCATAAAGGTATATCAGGACAGAATGTCGCACGTTTACCTCGTAGGGGCAAAATCGCTTGATACGGCGAATATGTCGGTTAAATCGGTTTGGAGCGACGGACTGGAAGAGACCCTTGCAGCCAACGCTTACACCGTTACCGATTACAATCTTGACCGCGTCGGCGTTTATACCGCAAAGGTTAAGCAGGGTCAGTTTGACGCGGTTGACGTTAAAATAACCGTAGTCAACGACGTTCCCGTGGCGGTTGACGGCAAGGTTTACGTTAACGTAGATAAGTCGCTTGACTCCGACGTTAAAATCGTCAAAGGCGTTGCTAATTTCAAAACTGTTACCGACGCTATTAAATATCTCGAATTCAGCAACCTTTCCGAGGAAGTTACCAAGGTAGTTTATATCGGTACGGGCACGTTTGAAGAGCATATCAAAACCAGCCTTAAAAATCTTACCCTAATCGGTAAGGGCAGCGACAAGACGGTTATTACGGCTTCCAACGTACAGTCGACGGTTGACCCGCTTACCGATACGGCGTTCGGACTTAAAGAAAACGCAACGGTAATCGCGCTCGGCGACGGTTTTCAGGCGCGCGGACTTGCAATAAGAAACGATTTCGACTATCCCGCAAACGGAAAGAAAGAGTCCGGCCCTCAGGGAACCGCGCTTATGATAGGCGGCGACAAGTCGGTAATATCGAACTGCTTACTGTACGGACATCAGGATACGCTGTATTTTGCAAACGGCAGAACCTACGTAAAGGACAGCGAGATTCAGGGCAATATAGACTTTATTTTCGGCGAGGCGACGGGTCTTGCGTACTTCGATAACTGTACGATTAAGGCAATAAACAAGGCTACTGCGGCAAATCCCGAAAAGAACAACGGTTACGTAACCGCAATGAAAGCGGACGAAAACAATAAGCCCGACTACGGCTATATTTTCAGCAAGTGTAAATTTACCGACGACGGAACGCTGCTTGCAGGCTCGATGTCGCTTGGCAGGCCTTGGGGCGCAAAGGCGACCGTGGCGTATCTTGAATGTGACTTCTCGGCGGCGTATTCTACGCTTGCATACGGGGCAACGGGCGAAGACGGAAAGGCGGTTAAACCCCGCTGGTACGATATGAGCGGCAACCTTCCCGAAAACGCCGACTTTGCAGAATGGAAATCGACGGGCGCGGGCGCAATTACCGAAGCCGTTAAGGGCGGAAAAATCCTCACCGACGAGCAGGCGGCAAACTACACCAAGACCAACATCTTTGCAAAGACGAACGGCAAATGCACTTGGACGGCTGCGTGGAATTGCGACACCGCATTGACCGCGCTTATCGCTATGGATACGGCAACCGTTGACGCCGATAATAGCGGATTTGCAGTTGAGTTCGGCGGAGACGTTGAGTTCGGTGAAAACGACGATATAGTAATCGAGGTTAAAAAATCCGCGCATATCGATATATCGGTCGGCCCTTGGAATTCGAACGATAAAGAGTTGACGGTTGAAGTTGCAGACCCCACTATCGCTAAGTTTGAAAGGGGCGTCCTTACGGGACTTAAAGCGGGCGAAACGAAGATAGTAGTTACCAAAGACGGCTTTGAAACCTTAGAAATCAAAGTAACGGTAACCGCCCCCGCAACAGGCGAAACTACGACAACTTATACCTACACTCACGGCGGCGCGACAGGCAGCGAGTGGACGGTTACTGCCGACCCTAAACCTAATAAGAGTGCTGATACAACGCCAGTTGAAGGGACGAAGATAGGTAACGGTCATTCGGTAGTGTTAGCGGCAAGCGGCACGAAAGCAACTATTTCAATGAAAGGCTTTACTACGGCTTCCGGCAATGCAAGCGAATTTGTTAAAGTTACCTTGAAAGCGGCAGACGGAAAGGAGGTAGGTACGATAACGGGAACTACCCCCGCAGGTAAGTTGAACGGTGATATCGTTTTAGCAAACGGCGGAGTAATAGCGGCTACGGCAGAGTTCGCTACTATCGAAATAACTTGCGGCACGACGGATAAGCATTTCAGTATTTCCGAGCTTTCGATTGAGGTAACTGCGGGGTCAGGCGCAGTAGAAGAACAAAATTATTCGTATACTCATGGTGCTACGGCAGGCAGCGAGTGGACGGTTACTGCCGACCCTAAACCTAATAAGAGTACAGATGCAACACCAGTTGAAGGAACGAAGATAGGTGACGGACATTCGGTAGTGTTAGCGGCAAGCGGTACGAAAGTAACTATTTCAATGAAAGGCTTTACTACGGCTTCCGGCAATGCAAGTGAGTTTGTAAAGGTTACCCTGAAAGCGGCAGACGGAACGGAAGTAGGTACGATATCTGGTACGACTACTGCCGGTAAATTAAACGGAGACTACACTTTTGCAAACGGTGGAGTAATAACGGCTACGGCGGAGTTTGCCACTATCGAAATAACTTGCAGTACGGCAGGCAAACATTTCAGTATTACCGAACTTAACATTGTGGTTGAATAAAACTAACGGTAAAGGCGTGCATATGCACGCCTTTATTTCTTTCTGCTAATAAAAAAACGCCCCGCGCTTTAATGCGCGGGGCGTTTAAAATTATCTGTTATTTGCTTTCTCGATAGAGCGTCTTGCTTTTTCCGCAATGTTTTCTTTGGTGAAACCGAAATGCTTGAAAAGCTCTTCCGCTTTTCCGCACTTACCGAAGGTTTCCATGGCTATAATTTCACCGCAGTCGCCCGAGTATTTATACCAAGAATAGGGGGAAGCCGCCTCTATACAAACTCTTGCTTTAATTTCGGACGGGAGCACGTGTTCACGGTATTCCTCGGTCTGTTTTTCAAACTCTTCTATGCACGGCATAGAAACTATTCTCGCCTTTATGCCCTCGTCGGCAAGTATCGACTGCGCGCCTACGCAAAGCTCTACCTCGGCGCCAGAGGCTATTAAAAGCACGTCGGGCAGCTCGTCATAGTCGGAAACGGTGTACCCGCCCGTCATTGCCGTAAGTCCCGTACTCGTGTACTGGGGTAAATCCTGTCTGGAAAGTACAATCGCCGTCGGGTTGGAATTGGTAAACGCCGATATAAACGCCGCGGCTGTTTCCTTGCCGTCGCAAGGACGGAATACGTTTAAGTTGGGGGTTGCACGCAGCGAAACGAGCTGTTCTATCGGTTGGTGAGTGGGACCGTCCTCGCCGACGCCTATCGAGTCGTGCGTGAAAACGTAAACAACGGGTATATTCATAATGGCGCTCATTCTCACCGCGCCGCGCATATAGTCGGAGAAGGTGAAGAAGGTCGAGCAGGCGACTCTGAGCCCGCCGTGAAGCTGTATGCCGTTGCATATCGCGCCCATTGCATGCTCGCGTATGCCGAAGCGGATATTGCAGCCCTCGCGGCTGTCGGGCGAGAAGTAGCCTTTGCCCCTCAGCTCGGTTTTAGTCGAGGGTGAGAGGTCGGCGCTGCCCGACATAAGGTTTGTCATATTGTTTGCAATTTTATTGAGTACCTTGCCGCCCGAAACGCGCGTCGCCTCGGGTTTGGGGAAGTTGAATAACTCGTTCAAATCGCCGAAATCGGGGTCGCTGCCGGACATAAATTTCTTGTATTTTGCGGCAAGGTCGGGATATTCTTCCTCGTATTTCGAGAACAGCTCCTGCCAAGCCTTTTCCTTTTCAAGCTTGCCTTCGGCAAGCTTCATGCAGTGCTGCGTTACTGCTTCGGGAATAGTGAACGGCTCTTCCGTCCAACCCAGCGTTTCCTTTGCCTTTGCAAGGTTTGCCTCGCCCAAGGGTGTTCCGTGCGCTTCCGCGCTGCCCGCCACGGGCGAGCCGTAGCCTATGACCGAATTACAGATTATAACCGAAGGGCGGGTCAAATCGCTCTTCGCGCGGTTGAGCGCGGCTTTCAGAAGCGAAAGATTGTTTGCGTCGCTTACGCGCAGAACCTGCCAGCCCTGAGCGGCGAACCTAGTTGCGGGGTCTTCGGCAAAGGTAGTGTTAATGTTGCCTTCAATGGTAATGTTGTTTCTGTCGTAAAGTAAAATCAGCTTACCGAGCTTCTGCGTTCCCGCAAAGGAGCACGCCTCGTAGCCTATGCCCTCTTCAAGGCAGCCGTCGCCGCACAAAACGTAGGTGAAATGGTCTACTACGGGGAAGTCGGGTCTGTTGAACATAGCCGCAAGATGCGCCTCGGCAACGGCGAAGCCTACCGCGTTGCCTATGCCTTGACCGAGAGGACCGGTCGATGCCTCGACGCCGTCGGTAACGCCGTATTCGGGGTGCCCGGGCGTCTTGGTTTCAAGCTGTCTGAACCCTTTTATGTCGTCCATGGTCACACCGTAACCGAAGAGGTGTAAAAGGGAATAGAGCAGCATAGAGCCGTGTCCCGCCGAGAGTACGAACCTGTCGCGGTTATCCCACTTCGGGTTTTTATAGCTGAAATTCAAAAAATCGGCAAACAGCTCGTAGCCGATAGGCGCAGCCCCCATACATATTCCGGGGTGTCCCGAGTTGGCGCGGTTTATCGCTTCCGCCGATATAATTCTTATGGCGTCTACGCTCTTTTTAGCCAAGTCCATATATTTCTCCTTTAAAGTTGTATGTATTTTTCTAAGTTTTCGATATTCAAAAACCGATAGGGTGCAAGCATTTTCGCAAGCTTTACGGCAAGCAGCTTATTGCCGCCCGCAGCGTCGCTTTCGAAGTTAATAGGCATAACGGGGTCGTGCAAGCTCATTCTAAGTAAAAACCAACCGTCGCCGCAGCGCACGCGCACTCCCTCGTAGCTGTCCTTTGCAAGCTGCATGCTGCCGTCGCGGGAAGCAAGCTCTTCTATATCCTTTATAACCTGCGCGCCCTTCGCCTTGAAATCGGTCGCGTCCTTAAACGAAATGCGCACCTCGTCGCTTTCCGCGGGCTCGGGCAGGTCTGCAATCGCATCGGTAAGGCTTTCGCCCCTGCCGAGTGAAATAAGAAGCTTCGTTATAAGATATGCTCCGTCGTCGAGAAAATAATTCTCTGCAAACGCCGCGTGCCCGGAGGTTTCTATCGCAAGGGGGGAATATACTCCGCCGTCGTTCAATTCCTTGCACTTGTTGATTACGTTTTTATATCCGCGCATGTACCGAAGGTGCTTTCCTCCGCGGCTTTCGATAAACGCGGTAAGTCCGTCGCTCGTAACCGAGTCGGTGACTATAACGCCCTTTTTATCCTTTAAAAGTATCGCGGACAACAGCGCAATCAAGCGGTTGCGGTTTATTTCCTTGCCGCTTGCGTCTACGGCGCCCGCGCGGTCCACGTCGGTATCGAATATTATTCCCAAATCCGCGCCGCAACAAACGGTAGCCTTGCGCAGGCTGTCAATCGCCGCCTTGTCCTCGGGGTTGGGTATATGGTTGGGGAAACGGCCGTCGGGCTGCAAAAACTGACTGCCTTCGACGTTTGCGCCGAGCGGCTTTAACACCTTTTCGGTAAAAAACCCGCCCGCGCCGTTACCTGCGTCTACGATAATTCTTTTGCCTAATAGCGGCTGCTTACTTTTACAGCCGTCGCGCACGGTCTCGACGAGCAGGCGCGAATATTCGTCCATAAACGGATGAATACTATGCGTTCCGCTGCCGCTTAAAAAATCCTTCCGCTCGGCAATATTCAAAATATCGTCTATATCGGAAGAGTCAAGCCCCCCGTCGGGCGTAAAAAATTTAAGTCCGTTTCTGTCGTAAGGCAGGTGCGATGCGGTAATCATAATCGACGCGTCGCAGCCGCAGAAAGACTTTTTCAGTAGTATGAACATCGAAGGGGTGGAAGAAAGACCCGTATAAATAAGGTCGCTTCCGCTTGCGGTTATTCCTTCCCCGACGCAGCCGAGTATCCGTTCGGCTGAAATTCTGCTGTCGTTACCGACTGCGATTTTAAACGCCGTTTTGCCGTAGCGCAAGCTCAGCCATTTTACGAAAGCGCGGCTTATGTCGCGTACCGCTTCGTCGGTCAGCGTTATATTTTCGCCCACCGCCGTGCCGCGCACGTCAGTTCCGCTTTTAAGATGCCCGTAAGTTTCGTTCATATATACTATTATATATTATCTTTACCGTTATTTCAAGTGTTTGGCGACGAAAAATAAAAAAAGGAACGCTCGGCCGTAAACCGTTTCATACGTTCCTTTTGGGGTTATCGGTCTGCCCGAGAAGATAGTCGCAGCTGACGCCGTAAAAATCCGCAAGCTTAATTAAAATGCCCGTCGGTACGTCGTTTTCGCCCGTTTCGTATTTGGAATACCCAGTCTGCGACATTCCCAGCATTTTGGCGACCTGCGACTGGTTCATATCTTTGTCCTCGCGTAAATCGCGTATTCTTTTATAGTTCGTCCGTGTTTGCATTGTAGTTCATTTTAACTTAATATTGTCAAATGCTTGACATTTTAACCTAAAACAGGTTAAAATAATTTTACAAACCAAACAAAAGGAGAATTAACTTATGGAAATAGTTCTTAACAACGGCGAGCAAATCGTCAAATCGTGGGATTACGGCAAGGCAAAGGGCTTGATTTTTACCAGAGGAAAATACAACCTTACGCTTACGAATAAAAAAATAATTTGTATGTTCGAAAATAAAAAAGAAAGCAGCCGACAGGATTTTGACATTAACGAGATAAAAGGCGTTTCCGCGTCTTACGTCGTTAAGCGGCGTTTCTTCATTTTCAAAAGAGGTCAGCTCAACGTATCGCTGTTTATGCCGTCAAGCGAGCATACGTTAGTAGGGCTTAACGCAATCCGCGGTGGCGGCGGGTTCCTTGCGTTTTTACGCGCCATACCTATTTTAGGCTTGCTTTTCGGCGGCAGTAAAACCAAAATTAAGGTAGACGTAAACGCGGCAAAGGACGTGGTTGCAAATTTATCGGCGCTCGTTTTGAAATATCAGTCGTCGGCGGTGTAATTATGGCTGTCGAAATGTTTGACGGCGAAAAGGCGCTGTACGATAGAGACTATTCCGCGGGGCGTCGGCACGTCGGCAACATAACTGTTACAGATAGGCGGCTTATTGCTTCGGTTGATAATAAGCGTATCGCTTCGAAAACCGAAATAAAGATAAGCAGCGTTGCGGGAACGATAGTCGGGTTTAAGCGTTCCGGCGTGGTTGCGTTTATCTTTGGCGTTATATTCGCATTGATAGACGTTGCCTTATGTATATTTATTAATTCAGAGCCGAAAATGACGGCTATAGTATTTTTTGCTCAGCTAACAGTTTACAGTGCGCTTGCGCTAATATTGATAATAGTAGGCGTGTTAAAAATAAGAAACGGTTTTTACGTCGGAATTTATACCGATTGTGATAAGACCGAACTGCTATGGGCAAGCGCAAGGCTTGGAAACGTAAGACCTCTGCGGCTCAAAACTAAAAAAGAAGTGGCTTTACAGATACAAAAAGAATTATCAAACGCTATTTTAAGCGCCAAATATTCGGGTTAAAATTACGCAATTAACCGCGCCGCATTATTTGCGACGCGGTTTGCGTTTTAAAAATTTTCTTGAATAGTTAAGAATTGTAATTTTTCAATTTATAAAATTCTGACGCAATCAAAAAGTTTATTTGGCTATTTACTTTTTGCGGGCGGTATGTTATACTGGTTGCGAGAGGTGGAATATGCTGGAAAAATATATTTTAGCCGCAAAGCGTGAAACGCCTGCGGATTTAGTTTTAAAAAACGCGACCTATCTCGACGTTTTTTCGGGCAAGCTGAGAAAGGGCGATATTGCCGTTGTGGGCGATAAGATAGTCGGCACGGGCGAATATAGCGGCGTAGAGGAAATAGATTGCGCAGGGCTTACCGTGCTGCCGGGGTTTATCGACGGTCACGTACATATAGAAAGCTCGCAGCTGTCGCCCGAGGAATTTGCCTCGCTGATAGTTCCGCGCGGAACTACCGCAATAATCGCCGACCCGCATGAAATAGTCAACGTGTGCGGTATGGCGGGCTGCGACTATATAATTAAAGCTTCCAAAAGCGTGCCGCTTGACGTTATGCTTAATTTGCCGTCGTGCGTGCCCGCAACGCCGTTTGAAACGAGCGGAGCGACCCTGACAGGTAAGGACACCGAAAAGCACATAAAAAGAGACGAAATTTTCGGCCTCGGCGAATTTATGAATTATCCCGCGCTTATCGGGTGCGACCGTGAGGCGCTTACCAAGGCGGAGGCTGCCATTGCCGCGGGTAAGGTTATCGACGGGCACGCTCCGTCGGTTTCGGGATACGATTTAAACGCGTACCTTTGTTGCGGCGTATCTACCGACCACGAGTGCGACAGCGGCGCCGAGATAGACGAAAAAATTTCCAAGGGTATGTATCTGCATATCCGCCACGGCTCGTCTACGCACAACCTCGGCAACGCCGCATTTATGACCGCGGAAAATTTTCGCAGGTTTTTAATCTGTACCGATGACAGGCACGCAGCCGATTTAAAGGAATACGGACATATCGACGACGCGCTGCGCCGTATGGTCAAGAACGGCGCCGACCCGATACGCTCGATTATCTGCGCTACGCTCAACGCCGCCGAATGTTATAATTTAAGGGACAGGGGGGCGATAGCTCCGAACCGCCTTGCCGACCTCGTTGCAGTCGACAATATTAAGGACTTTAACGCGAAAATTGTCGTAAAGAGCGGCAAGCTTGTTGCCCGCGACGGGCAAGCGCTTTTCGATACGCCGGCGCGCTATCTGCCCGCAAACGTGCTTAACACCGTTCACGTGCGCACGCTCAGACCGGACGATTTTATTCTCAATATAAAAAGCGACCGCGCAAAGGCAATGACCGTTGCCGAGGGCGGCATAGTGACCGGTTGCGAGGTCGTAAGCGTGACCCGCGAAGGCGGCGACGTGTACGTGAAGGGCAGCGACCTTTTGAAGCTTGCCGTAGTAGAGCGGCATAAAATGACGGGCAATATCGGCAAGGGGCTGTTAAAGGGCTACGGCTTCAAGGGCGGCGCAATGGGGCTTACCGTTTCGCACGACTCGCACAATATAATTCTGCTCGGCGACGACAACGCGGCAATGGCTGCCGCGGCAAACCGCCTGCGCGAGATAGGCGGCGGTATGGTCATAGCGCAGTCGGACGGCACAATTCACTCGCTTGCGCTGGAAATTGCGGGGCTTATGTCCCCGCGCGACGCGGACGGCTTCCGCAAGGACTGCCGCGCTATTATAGAAAAGGCGCACGCAATGGGCGTCAAGCGCGGCTATTCTGCGTTTATGTCGCTTGCATTTTTATCGCTTGCGGTAATACCCAAGCTTAAACTCGTCGATAAAGGTCTTTTCGACGTAGATAAGTTCGCATTTACAAATATAGAAGAATAAAGAAATTCAACAAAAATCCGCTTGCTTTTATTCGAGGTTAAGAATATAATAAAATTACTTGGTCAGGTGGTTTTATGCAAAGCTTTATGTCTGCAAAGGAAGCGGCGGAAAAATGGAATATTTCTCAGCGGCGCGTTTCCGTTCTATGTAGCGAAAATAGAATCGAGGGCGCAATGATGGTCGGTAATATGTGGATTATTCCGGCCAGCGCCGAAAAGCCTTTCGACAAAAGAACGACCAAAGAAAAGGCTTGCGTTCCGTTGAAGCCGTTTGTTAAGTGGGTTGGCGGAAAAACTCAGCTTTTGGGCGAGCTTGAAAAAACTTTTCCCCAAAAGCGTTTGACTAAGTATTGCGAGCCTATGGTAGGCGGAGGCGCCTTACTGTTCGATGTTTTGTTTAAATATAATTTCGAAGAGATATGCGTCAACGATATAAATGCAGAGTTGATTAACGCTTATAAAGTTATAAAAAGCGCTGTCAGTGATTTGATAGACAGGCTTCAAAAATTGCAATCGCTTTATTATTCCATGGACGAAAACGGAAGAAAGCGCCATTTTTACGAGATTCGTGAAAATTTTAATTCAGTATATTTATCGGACAAAACTGCCGTTGAAAAAGCTGCTTATTTTATATATTTAAACAGAACCTGTTTTAACGGGCTTTATCGAGTTAACGCGAAAGGCAAATTCAACGTGCCCGTCGGGCTATATAAAAAACCGACAATTTGCGACGTGGAAAATTTGCTTAATATAAGCAAAGCATTGCAGCGAGTAACTATTCTTTGCGGCGACTATTCCGCAGCAAAAAGCTTTATCGACGAGAACACGTTCGTATATTTGGACCCGCCTTATCGTCCGATTTCGGAAACATCAGATTTTACGGCATACAATCCCAATATATTCGATGATAACGAGCAAATAAGGCTTTCGCAATTTGTTGATGAAATAAGCGGAACGGGTGCGAAAATCGTATTAAGCAATTCCGACCCGAAAAACGTCAATCCCGATGATAATTTTTTCGACGATTTATATAGAGCTTACAATATAGTACGCGTATCCGCAAGTCGTATGATAAACAGTAAATCCGACGGACGCGGAAAGATAAACGAGCTGATAATAAGTAATTAGGAGTACGAATTGAAAAGGAATTTCGAAGAATGGTTAAAAACTTTTAAATCAAGCATTTGCGACTACGGCTATTACGTTGATTTCGAAAAGGTTTACGGAAAAGTCGACGAAATAAAGGTCGAGCTGAATATTTTAAATTCTCTTATCGGGTCTAAAAATATCGAAACGGATTTCGTAAAACTGATAGAGGATTATCCCAAGGTTTTGAAGTGCGTACCCGTTCTGCTTGCCGTGCGCGGACGCGAGATTTACGCTATCGACGGGGACGGGGAATTTCTTTTTAATTTTTGCAAACAAAACTATGAGATAAAAGATTACGTAAGCTTTATGCGTAAAACTGGTTTGTTTAAACTTATTTCGGAGCGTATCGTAAACAACCTCGTTGACTACGTGACAGGCGTTGAGGTCGGGCTTGACAGTAACGGTCGTAAAAATCGCGGCGGACATTTAATGGAAAACCTTGTAGAGGATTACCTTGTCAAAGCGGGACTTGTTAAGGGTGAAACTTATTTTAAAGAAATGAAGCTATCCGCAGTAGAAGCGAGATGGAATATCGATTTATCAAGCATATCAAATCGCGGTAAGGCGGAAAAGCGTTTCGATTTCGTTGTTAAAAACGGCAAGACGGTATACGGCATAGAAACGAATTTTTATACCGGAGGCGGCTCTAAATTAAACGAAACGGCGAGAAGCTATAAAACCATAGCCGGCGAGGCGAAGGGGATTAAAGACTTTGCTTTCGTGTGGGTCACCGACGGTTATGACGGGTGGAAATCAGCCAGACACAATTTAGAAGAAACCTTCGATATTTTAGACGATATATACTGTATTGCCGATTTGGAAAACGGCATTGTTGACAAGTTGTTTAGCTAAGGAGGAACGTATGAATAAAATAAATGATAACAGACCTATTTTACAGACTAACGGGTACAACGGTAAAGAACCTACGCGTATATGCCCGCATTGCGGTAAAGAAAAGCCGATTAGCGAATTCGGATACAGAAATATGGGCGACGGCACCATAAGAAATCAGTCGTGGTGTAAAGAGTGCAGGTAGAAATAACGAAAATTCAATTATAAAACAAAAGCAGAGCGGCGAAAATTTTTTCGCCGCTCTGCCCGTCAATGTCGTTACAGGTCGTCCGCGTCCTGAATAGGCTTGCCGCCGTCTACGGGACAACCGGTGTAACTTCCGTTAGGGTCGAAGCTGTCCTTAAACTTATTTGCAGTTTTTCGTGTTCTTCGTACTCTTTTCATTTGACTTTCCGCATCTTCCGCCGCAATTCTTTTCGGTGGACTGGGTCTTTTTCTCAGTAGTTTTTCTCATATTTTCTCCTTTTCAAACGGGATATGCAGTTCAACGTAACCTTGACTTTCCTTGCAAAGGGGACAGGTGTCCCAAGCCTTCGTAGACGTGTGCATATATCCGCATTCGCTGCAAATATACAGTATAGGCGATTCGTTAGAGAAAAGCTTTCCCTTCGTAAACGCTTCGTGAAGGTATCTGAAAATCATTTCATGGCGCACCTCAACCTGAGCTATCAGCTTGAACAGCGCCGCAATATCCGTAAAGCCTTCGTCTCTCGCGTCCTTTTCGAAAGCGGGATAAATACGCGAATGTTCCTCGTGTTCGTCGTCCGCGGCAAGCTTTAAGCTTTCGCCCAAATCGCCGCTATGGAAGGGATAACCCGCGTCCAGCTCGATATTGTCAAGCTGTTTTCCGTGCTTTGAAAGCTCTTCGAAAAATCTTCTCGCGTGTACCGTTTCGTTTTTTGCAAGCGTCCTTATGGTATTTGCAAGGGTGGTATAACCCTGTTCGGTCGCAGCCTGCGCAATTAACTGATAGCGCATGCCCGCCTGACTTTCGCCCGCAAAGCTTCTTGCAAGATTTAAATAAGTTTTGGTTGAATCGAATTGCATATTTTCCTCCGTCAATAGTTATTGTGACCCGAACTCGGCGTTTTATTCATTGTGTAACCAAAATGAAAATTTAATGATTTTTGTTTTTCCGCACACGATATATTTTACATTAATATATTTATATGGTATTATCTTAGAAATCGAAAATAGGAAAATAAGGTAAAAATGTTTAAGCTTTACAAAAAACTGAGTGCGCGCGACTGGATATTTTTAATAGTTTTGTCAGGACTTACCGTTTTACAGGTCTACTGTACGATGACCCTTGTCGACTACATTCAGAAAATTATTCAGTCTATTACCTATCTTAACTATCACAATAATCCCGCGTTGATAAGCGAAGAGCTTGCCGCTATCGTTGCTGCCGGCGGCTGGGAAGCCGTGCCCGTAGAGGGCAACGCAATGCTTGCCGCGATAGCCGCGGCAAAGACCGGCGACATTTGGTACAACGGCGGCATGATGCTGCTTATAGCCTTGGGCGCGGTTGCCACCCAGACTTTGGTGGGGCTTATCGCGGCGTTCGTCGCTTCGGGACTGTCGGCAAGAATACGCTCGGCGGTGTACAGAAAGGTAGACTCGTTCTCTATTGCGGAGCGCGAGAAATTTTCCACGCCCTCGCTTATCACAAGGACGACAAACGACGTGCAGCAGGTAATGCTTGCCAACATTCTTATGCTTCGCATGGCGTTTGCCGCGCCCGTCACCGCGGTGTGGGCTATACTGAAAATACAGGCGGCAAGTGCGCAGCTTACGCTTGCGACTATAATAGCGGTCGTGCTGCTCGTAACATTCCTTATAATATTAATGATAGTAGTTCTGCCCAAATTCAAGGTTATGCAGAAGCTTATCGACAGGCTTAACTGCGTTGCGCGCGAAAACCTTACGGGTATCCGCGTAATCCGCGCGTACAACGCCGAGGATTACCAGCAGTGCAAGTTTGAAACGGCGAACGGCGCAATTACACGCGCCCAACTGTTCACGGGCAGAGTTATGTCGCTGATGTCGCCGGTAATGATACTCATAATGAACGGCGTCGCGCTTGCAATTTATTGGCTTGGCGCGTCGCTTATCAACAAGGGCGAAACCGATTACGCGACGATTGCGGCGTTTATGCAGCTCGCCTCGCAGATAATAATGGCGTTTATGATGCTTATGATGATGCTCGTGCTAATGCCGCGAGCTCAGGTTTCGGCAAACCGTATCAACGCGGTGCTCGATACCCCGCTTTCCGTAAAGGACCCCGAAACGGAAAAGGAGCGCACCGAAAGCGGCACGGTGGAATTCAAAAACGTATCGTTCGCGTACAGCGGCTCTTCCGAGCCCGTGATAAAGAATATTTCTTTCAGGGCGGAAAAGGGCGAAACCGTCGCGTTTATCGGCTCGACGGGCAGCGGTAAATCCACGCTTATAAATCTCGTTCCCCGCTTTTTCGACGCGACCGAGGGCGAGGTTTTGGTCGACGGCGTAAACGTCAGGGACATGAAGCAGAAAACCCTGCGCTCTCTTATCGGCTACGTTCCGCAGAAGGGACTGCTGTTTTCGGGCACGGTTAAAAGCAATATCGCGTTCGGCAAGGACGGACTTTCCGACGAGGAAATTATAAATGCCGCTAAAATTGCCGAGGCGGACGAATTCATTTCCAAAATGGAAAAGGGGTACGACTCGGAAATTTCACAGGGCGGCAAAAACGTCTCGGGCGGGCAGAAGCAGAGGCTTTCAATCGCCCGCGCCGTGGCAATATCTCCCGAAATATTTATCTTCGACGACTCGTTTTCCGCACTCGACTACAAGACGGATAAAAAGGTGCGCGAAAATCTTAAAGAGGTGGGCGCAACCAAGCTTATAATCGCCCAGCGCATAGGCACCATTCTCGACGCGGACAAAATTATCGTTCTCGACAGCGGCAAGGTCGTCGGCTGCGCTAAGCACGCCGAGCTTTTGAAAACCTGCGACGTGTACCGCGAAATAGCGCTTTCCCAGCTTTCAAAGGAGGAACTCGGACTATGAATATGCATCCTTCTATGTCTGGCAAGGGCGGAAAGGGCAACCTCAAAAAGCTTTTAAAGGCGTTAAAGCCCTATTCGCCGTTAATCTGTCTTGCCTTTTTGTTTACGTCCGTATCGGTAGTCATTTCTACGCTTGCGCCCCAGTGGCTGTCGCGGCTTACCGACGAAATTACCGAAAACGCGGCTATTCAGGCGATAGATTTGAAAAAGATTTTAAATCTCGGTATCGCGCTGATAGCGTTCTATACTTCAAACGCGTTCTGTTACTTTGCGTCCAACTTCATAATGGCGACGGTCAGCCAGAAATATTCGCGCGGAATAAGAAGCGCAATTTCCAAAAAGATAAACCGCGTGCCGTTGAAATATTTCGATTTGCACCAGCTTGGCGACACTATGTCGATTATAACAAACGACGTAGATACGATAGGTCAGTCGATGGACCAGGGACTTGCAATGTTCTTCTATTCGGCTACGGCGCTCGTCGCGGTGCTTATAGCGATGTTCGTTACCTGCTGGCAGATGGCTCTTACGGTGCTGATAATTCTGCCGATGATGCTGCTTATGGCAATGCTTCTTTTCAAATTCGCAATGCCGCAGTTCAAAAGAAACCAGCAGTACCTCGGCGACCTTAACGGCTGCGCGGAGGAAAATTATACCGGTCAGACCGTAATTCAGGCTTTCAACGCGGGCGAGAAAATGACCGCGGACTTCGAAACGAAGAACAGGCGTATGCGCTGGGGCGTTTTCAGAGGTCAGACGATAGCGGGCTTCATGCAGCCTGCAATGACGTTTATCGCATACTTCGCGTACGCGGCGGTGTGCGTCGTCGGCGGTCTTTTAATGAACGACGGCAATAAAATCACGTTCGGAACGATAACCGCATTTTTGGTCTACGTCAACATATTCCAGAACACTATGTCGCAGCTTCCGCAGGCAATCAACAATTTGCAGCTTGCAAGCGCGGCGTCAGCAAGGGTTTACGACTTCGTGGAAAGCGAGGAGCTTTCCGACGAAAGCGGCAAGGAATATAAGCTTTTGGGCAAGGGCGAGATAAAGGGCGACGTCGAATTTAAAAACGTGCGCTTCGGTTACAGCCCCGAAAAAACAATTATCCCCGACTTTTCCGCAAAGGTAAAGGCGGGAATGAAGGTCGCAATCGTCGGTCCGACGGGCGCGGGCAAAACCACGCTCGTAAACCTTTTGATGCGCTTTTACGAAATAGACGGCGGCGACATAACCATCGACGGCGTTTCGATAAAGGATATGCCGCGCGAGGAGGTGCACGACATTTTCGGTATGGTCTTGCAGGACACCTGGATGTTCGAGGGTACTATACGCGAAAATATCCTCTTTTCCAAGGACGGCGTTTCCGACGAACAGCTTGAAGGCATTTTAAAGGAAGCGGGCGTTGCGCATTACGTCAATACCCTTCCCGGCGGTCTTGATTACTATATCGAGAACGAGTCGGGCATTTCGGGCGGACAGAAGCAGCTTATGACGATAGCGCGTGCAATGGCGGAAAATTCGCCGCTGCTTATTTTAGACGAGGCGACCTCTAACGTCGATACCCGTACCGAGGAAATTATCCAGACGGCTATGGATAAGCTGACCGAAGGCAGAACGAGCTTCGTAATAGCGCACCGACTTTCTACGATAAAGAACGCGGATTTAATTCTCGTAATGCGCGACGGTAATATCGTAGAACAGGGCAACCATGACGAGCTGATTGCGCAGAACGGCTTTTACGCAAACCTCTATAATTCGCAGTTTGTCAACGAATAAAAAAAGAGAAACCTGTAAGCAAATAAAAACCCCGCAAATGCGGGGTTTTTATAATTGCGAGATTATCGACAGCGTGACGCGCTTTGCCGTTTTGGTTAAGCTCGGCGCGGTTCACTCGTTCAGAGTAACAAAAGACAAAGTTTACATAATCATAAAAAAATAACCGCCCTTCGTTAGCACCGAAGCGGTTATTTTTAACTATGCAGCTAACAGTTTTTACTGCCTTTTCGGGTTATTGGTGCACCAAAGACGATAAAGGTTGAACCTTTAATTCGTCAATAGCCTTGTCGTTATCGGCAAGGCTTATTTCTTTAATGTCCTTATCGTTGCCGAAAGTCAGATATGTTATAATGTGGTCGTCGTATACAAACACCTTGTAAACAAGGTTGTCAATGAGTTGCTTTTGGTATTCCTTGTCTGCGGGGTCGCCTTTGAGCATTTCCGCGATAAAGTCAATTATTGTTTCTTTCGTGATTTTCTTTCCGCGTTCAAGTTCTATTTGCGCCTTGCTTGCCGATAGGTCTTTAATAAGTATTTCTATCTCTTGCATTTTCCGCTCTATATTCGCCCGTAGCATATCGTTGCGCGCCAAAATGAAAGCGTTCGTCAGTTGTTCCGCCTCGTCTTGCGCGTGGCGTATTCGCGCCTCTATGCTCCGCAAACTTTCCTCGCACGTGCGTTGCTCGTAGTAGTTTATCGTGTCTTGTGCGACAATTTCGGCGTTTTCCCGTCTGCTCAAAAAGTCGTAGACGGCGTTTGCAACCGTAAATTCAAGGTTGTTCTTGTTCTCGCTCGATTTACGGCAACCGCCTTTCCGCTTGCTGTGGCAAACATAATAGTAATGTTTTGCTCCCGTGTGGCTCGTACCGCCGCCCGCCGTCATACTGTCGCCGCAGTAGCCGCAGAATGCTTTCCCCGTGAGTATATACGGCTCAACCGCCGAATTTGCACCCGCTAAAATCTTGTTCTTTTCAAGCCGCTTTTGCACCGCCGCAAAGGTGGCTTTGTCTATAATAGCGGGGTATGTATTAGTGCAAACTCTCTTTCCGTACATACAGTCGCCCGTATATTTGCGGTTAGATAACCAGTTTTCAAACGTGCGATATGTAAACGGCTTGCCCTTGTAAAGAACGTGCCGTTTGTTCAACTCGTCCGCGATTTCCTTTTTCGGCGTTCCGTGCGCGTATTCCGTGAAAATGAAACGGACTACTTCGGCTTGTTCCTCGTCTATCGCTACGCGGTGTATTATGCCCTTGTTACCGCGCTTGTCGGTGTCTATGAGTTTATAGCCGTAAATAAGATAACCACCGCAATACGTTCCGTTTTTAACGCTTGTGTCAAGTCCGTCGTGTACTCGTTTTGAAAGTCGTTGCGAATACTTTTCGTCGTTCCACTCCAAAAACATTTCGTAGAACTCGCCGCCCTCGTCGTCACTGACGGGTTCGGTTGCCGAAACTACCCGTATGCCGTACCGCTTTTTCAACTGCGCTTTATACATTATGCTGTCCACGCGATTACGGGCGAAACGGTCAAACTTATAGACAATGACTTGCTCAAACGCACCGCTTTCGGCGTCGGCTATCATTTTTTGAAAGTCGGGGCGGTGGTCGTTCGTTCCCGAACGGGCTTTATCGGTGTAAACCCTTACAACAGTATAGCCTTGACTTTCGGCGTACTCGGTGCAAATGCGTATTTGCCCCTCAATGCTTTGCTCGTTCTGTCCTTGCGACGAATACCTTGCATAGATAACTGCGTTTTTCATTGTGCTTTGCTCCTTTGCGCTGTCCGTGCGGTGTGCGGACTGCGGCTTAAAAATTTTGTTGTTCGCTTTGGTGCTTACCGTCTTAACCAGCCAAAATGCCGCCGCAGGCAAATTGTCAAGGGTTTGCGCCGTAGGCGACGACGGTTTTATGCCTAACGGGAGATAAATCGCCGCCCTTTACAATTTGTCAAGGCGGCGTATTCCGTCCCCCAGACGGTAAGCACAAGCGAACACAAAAACCGTTATTTATTGCAAATAGATATTCTTAACAGTTGTTATAACTACTTCAAACATTATGTCAAAATCAGTTTGATAGTACTTTTCAAGCATAACATCGTGGCAATATTCTTCAATGATATGATAGGCTATTTGTGTTTTTTCCATTAAGTGAGGCAAGTTTATGCCATTTGATAGAAGATATTCACAAATCGATTGTATTGCTTGGTTTTCCATTTGTTGTAATAATAAACCTGCATCATTGTCTAATACACATATACCCAAAAATTCTTGGTGTGCCATTTTATTGTCATTGTGTGCTTTTAGACATAAAGGAATAAACTCACGCAAGATACTATCAAAATTAAACGGGGGCTTAAATTGTTTAAGCGTATTAAGCATAGGGGTAAAAGCGGTTTCAAAACATAGTTTTAACGAATGCAAAAATATGTCTTTTTTATCTTTGAAATAATTATATATAATTCCCGTTGACACGCCAGCAATTTTGGCTATTTCAACGGTTGTAGTGTTGTAATAGCCTTTTTCGCTAAATACTTTTAAGCCCGCTTTAATAATCTTTTGCTTTTTATCAATAGAAGTTCTTTTTATAGGTTGTCTAATCTCTGCCATAATAAGTGCATTATATCACAAAATTTTTGATTTGTACACTAATCTGAAATATATTTCAGAATGCGTTGACTTTATAATCAAAATAATATATAATTTAACTTGAAATATATTTCAGGTTGGGAATATTTATGAACTTAAACAAAAAATTATTTATGGTTGGCATTATAGGCTCGGTTTTATGTTTTACAGGTGATATGCTTTTAGGCTGTTTCGCGCCGTCAAAAGAATTTGGAAACTCAATTATATTTCCGCCATTTTCAGAAGATTGGGCAAATTCAAGTCCAAATAGATTTATCATTGGCGGATTATTCGGAGTAATTGCCTTGCTACTAATGTTTTGTGGCTTTTATGCTATATATCGAGAAATGATTGTAAAAAAATGTAAATACTCAAAATTGTTTATTATATGTGCTTTTGTTTTCATTTCGGTCGGCACTTTATATCATTGCGTTTTTGCTATGACCGCTTACATTTATAATAAACTTTATAATTTACAAGTGTTGGAGGCAAAGATAATTGCGGAACAACTATTTTTTGTTTTTATTGCTGTCGCATCATTGGCTGCTGTTGCCTTTGCTATTTTATCTATCTATTTGTTCGTAGTAAGCATTCGCGGAAAATTTAACAATAAAAAGTGGTTATCGATTTTCAATCCGTTATTGATAATGCTTGTGTTAATCGGCTTATCAAAAATTTTACCTGAAAATAAAGTTGTAAACGGTATTTTCGCTTGGGGGCAACAAAGTATAGCATTATTTATTACATTTATAATGTTTCTAATTTATTCTATTCGCTATAATCATTATCAACCATATATCGAAAAAAAAGAAAAGGAACAATGTCTATGACAAATTACATTGTATGCCCCGACTGTGGGTATAAATTATTCAAGTTGGGCGACGGCTCGAATGTAGAAATATATTGCCCGAAATGCAAGGCAAAACTACAAATAGAAATCAAGGACGGCAAAATTATCATTCAAAAAGCATTAGAGAATAAAACCTAACAACAGAATAAATCTTTAAGCAAATAAAGAATTGAGTGTACGAAAGTAAAACGACAAATTTATTTTCGGGAGCAATAAATGGCGCACTCAATTCTTTTTTTATACATAAATACCTCATAAAACGCCTATTCCCTCACAAAAAAATATCGGGCAGTAATCGCACGCACGGTTACGGCTGGCGTTTGTCATAGGTGTTAAGGCTCTCTATGAAAGAGTAAAACCCGACAGATTTTCAAGGCTTAATAAAGTCTGAAAGTTTGTCGGGCTTTTTTATTTTCAAGAATTTTTATAAAAAACCTTTCCACAACGCCGTCGCCGTGCTTATAAGTGGAGGCTTTCTATATGCAAATAATAATCTATAAATTTGTAGACGGAACTATGAACACCGTCGAGGTTACGGAAGAAATATATTTGATACACTTGGAATTATTACAACAAGAAAAACGCAATCATTGGCGGGAAACACGGCGGCACACCTCGCTTTACTACTTTACCGATATGGGAATAGATTTTGAGGACAAGCGCACGGAAAGCCCGCTCGAACTTTACATACGGAAAGAGAATATTGCAAGCATAAGAAAAGCAATGTTATACCTTACGGACAAGCGGCGCGATTTGGTGCGAAAATTCTATTACGAGGAAATGACTATGCGGCAAATTGCAAGTCAAGAGGGCGTATCGCATACCGCCATATCGCAACGAATGAAAACGATACGAAAACGCTTGCAAAAGGAATTACGCGATTGCAGTATATAATATTACCCGTTCACCCCGTAACGTGTAACGCAGTTTTAATGCCGTCCGTTTACGGGGTGGACATAGTATTACCAGTCCACCCCGTAACACTGTAACACTTTTAAGGGTAAAATGGCAATATGCGGGCGGCGACAGCCGCCCGCAGTGGCAATAAGCATACTATTACCTTATTGGCACTGCGGAACACGGAACATAAATTTATTCCCGCTGGGTGGGTTTGGGTGGGGTTATCAAAAATTTAGGGGGTTTCAAATATGAATAAGACACTACCGCTTGGAATAACGGTCATCTACTTTAACGACAAAAGCAAAAATTTATATGCCAAACTGCCGCCTGATAAAGAGCAAGCAAAAAGGCTGTCAAAGCGTATTTATAAACACGCTATGACAGACCTTGCAAGCCGTGAACAATCACCGCGCCGCTAACTGCTTGCCGTACAGTTTGTAGTCCGACAGCGGCAATTCCACCGCGCAATACAATTCACGTCGATTTACCTTGTATATTACCGTGTTCGTTTTTGCAGTAAGTCGGTGCACCAAACGCGCAGATAGAGTGATTTGCTCTGTCTGCGCGTTTATCGTTAACTTAAATAGTATAAAAAATTGATTTTTTATAGTTTTTTTGTTATAGTCATCGTATGTTAAAAATATTTTGGGACAAAAATAATATCGCTTTTATCGGTAATCAGGTAAATGCTACCGAATATTATATTTAAAGTGTCTATTAATGGGAGGTACTTTTTATGGAAAAATATTTAGAAAAAACGGCTATGTTAAACTATCAAGCACAAGAAATCGCCGATTTAATCAAAGAGCAAAAGTGGGATGACGTAAACGAGTTTGACAAAATCGGTGCGATTTATGATTACGTTCAAAACAATATTTTACTTGGTTACAATAAGTACGATAGTCTTTCGTCTACGCAAGTTTTAGCCGAAGGCATAGGTCAGTGCAATACAAAAGCGACTTTGCTTATGGCATTGTTACGCGCTGTGGGTATTCCTTGTAGATTGCACGGTTCATTAGTTACGAAAGTTTTTCAGTGTGGTTTAATGCCTAAGATTATGGCGAAGCTTGCGCCGCCTTTAATAGTTCATACTTGGGCGGAAGTTTACTTTAACGGTAAGTGGTTGAGTTTAGAGGGGGCAATAACCGACAAAACGTATATTTGTTGTCTAAAAAAAATGTTTCCCGACCACGAAGGAAAGTTTTTCGATTATGCGGTGGCGGTGGAAGATTTCAATAACCTGCAAATTGTTTGGAAAGGGAAAAGCACGTCCGTGCAGCAACAAGCCGTTGTAGAGGATTTAGGTGTTTTCGAAACACCGGATGAATTTTATTTGAAATACAAACAGTCTTATCACGGTATAAAAAAGTTTTCGTATGAGAATATCGGCAGAAAAATAATGACGAAGCGAGTTAGTAAAATAAGAAGGTTAGTGCAGTGTTAAAAAGTCGGTCGGACGATAGTCCGGTCGGCTTTTTTGTTATGTCGGGCATAAATGTAGGAACCTGAAAATAAATTAGAGTATGACCTTGTCCTTTTTGCCTAACGACGTTCAAAGAGCCTTGGCGAACCTGAATTTTAATTTTTTATCTGAAATTCGATTGCGCCGCGGACAACCTGTAATTATCGAATACAAGGGCGAATATAAGTATATAAATGCTTTCGGTATTACGGACAAGTCAAGCAGCTTAATAACTATAAACGAAATAGAGCCGATTATTTTATCGGCAACCAACGGTTGTATTTATAATTTTACCGAACAGATGAAAAGCGGTTTCATTACTGTTGGAAACGGCGTAAGAATAGGTATAGCAGGCGAATACGTTACCCAAAAGGGTGAGGTTACTGCTATTAAAGATATAACCTCGTTAAATATCAGAATTCCTCATAACATAGTCGGTTGCGCCGAATTTGTGTTCAATTCGCTGTTTTTTGATGGTTTGCATAGTACTTTGCTGTACTCGAAGCCTGGTTTAGGTAAGACTACGATGCTGAGAGACCTGGCAATTAATCTAAGTAACACGCAAAAATATAACATTCTTATTTTTGACGAGCGAAACGAAATTTCGGCAATTTGCGGTCAATGCGGTTACGACCTCGGCGACCGTACCGACGTTGTCCGTTGCTACGAAAAGAAAAGCGCGATAGCAAGCGCCATACGCGCAATGAAGCCGCACGTAATAATTACCGACGAGCTGTACGGCGCCGACGATATGCAATCGGTGCGTTACGCTGCCGATTGCGGAATAACCGTAATCGCTTCCTCGCATATATGCAACAGAGATATTTTGCGGACGATGCCGTTCGAGTTTTTCGTGCAGCTTACAAAAATAGGTTCTGCCCCCGTTATTTATGATAAAGATTTTAATACTGTTGGCCGTAGTGGCGCTGACAACCTCAATAGGCACGTTTCTGTCGGCTAATAAAAAGAAACGAATGCAGATTTTTGCAGAGCTGTATGAATTTAACGAGCAGCTGATTTTGACCTTGAAATTTTCAAGAGCTTCTATTGAAAAAATAGCTGAACCGTACAAGTTTGTAGGCGAAGTTCTTGAAGGTAAAGAGCTGATTGCAGGCGAAGAGGGGCAGTTTTTAAAAGACTATATACAGAATTTAGGTAAAACTGACGCGTTGTCGCAGGTAGATTATCTCAACGAACGCAAACAAATATTAAAAAAATATAAGGACGAAAGCTTTAACGACTATAAAAAATACAGTTCGCTTTACGTGAAGATATTTTTTCTTATAGGCGTGATGGCTGCCGTATTGTTGGCTTAATGGATATAAGTATTATTTTTAAAATTGCCGCTGTCGGTATCATAGTTACGATAATTTGTCAGGTATTAAAAAAATCGGACAGAGACGACATTGCGACGATTGTCAGTTTAGTCGGACTGATAATCGTGCTGACGGTAGTCATTTCAATGATTACAGACTTGTTTACTCAGATAAGGCAGCTATTCGATATTTTCTGATGCTCATTTTAAAGCTTTGCATGATTGCGGTTATAACCGCAGTATCTGCTTTTATACTTAAAAGCCATAAATCCGAATTAGTTCCGCTTTGCCTTATCGCGGGCGGTATTATAATGTTTTTATATGCGTTCGACTATCTGACACAAAGCATCGAATTTATACGCAACTTTACCGAAAATGCACAAATCGACAATGAAATAATCAGGATAATCTTCAAAATCATAGGAATAGGCTTTATGGTAGAAATTACGGCGAGCTCGGTAAAGGACCTCGGCTTCGAGAGTATATCGGACAAACTTATACTTTGCGGAAAAATTATAATTTTCGTCGTTTCCGTTCCCATTCTCAACAGCACTTACAAAATAATAGTTTCGCTTATCAATCTCGTATGAAAAACAAAATAATTTTGCTCGTAATTCTTATAGTTTCCGTCGTTTCGTTGTTTGCAATCACGGGAATAACCGCGCATGCCGAGGAAGAGGACGGGCGTAAAGAGCTTAACGAAAATATTTTACAGCTTCTCGAAGACCTTGACCTTTCCGAGCTGCAAAAATATCTCGACGACAACGAGGACAGCTTTCTCTTTCAATTCGGCGACACGGCGAGAGACATAATCGAATATCTTATACGCGGCAACATAAACACCGATTACGGCGGGTACCTCAACGAACTGCTGTCCGTTCTTTTCAAAAACGTAATTTCGCTTATCCCTGCGTTTGCCACGGTAGTTGCTATTTCTCTGCTGTCGGCGGTCATCAGTTCAGCCGAGGGCAATATTCTCGGAAAATCTACGTCAAAGATAGTTCACCTTGCGTGCTACGCGCTGATAATTCTTATTATAACTTCAATGCTGTCGGGCGTAATTTCCGACTGTATCAGAAGCATTAACATTATAAAGCGGCAAATAGAAATAATTACGCCGATATTGGCGACCCTGACAGTTTTAACGGGAGGGACAAGCTCGGCCGCCATTTATCAGCCGTCCGCAATTTTTCTTTCGGGCGGAGCGGTGGAAATAATAAGCGGCTTTATTTTTCCCGCAACCATAGCCGTGATTGTTCTCAACCTGATGTCGAAACTAAATACGCAGATGTCGTTTACCGGCGTTACCGCGCTTATGAAAAGTCTTATGAAATGGGTAATCGGTATCACGGTTACCGTATTCAGTATTTTTATTACCTTTCAAAGCTCCGCCTCGTCGCTGTTTGACGGCATACTTTTTAAGGCGACGAAATACGTCGTAAGTAACTCGGTTCCCATAGTCGGAAACTTTTTATCAAGCGGGTTCGATATGCTTACGTCGGCAGGACTGCTTATAAAAAGCTCGGTTGGCGTATGCGGACTGATTTTGCTGCTGTTTGAAATTATCGGGCCGATAATATTGCTTGCTTCATTTTCGCTTATTCTCAAATTCGTCGGGGCGATAGTTCAGCCGATAGGCGAAAAAACCTTATTCGGCTTGCTTTCCGACCTTTCGAAGGATATAGAATACTTTATAGCGGGACTTCTCACGGTCGCGTTTATGTACGCGCTGATTATTATGCTGATTATAAATTCGGCAAACAGTTTTATATGAAAATTTATTTACTCACGGCAACGGCGGTAATATTCCTGTCGGTTATAGTTTCGCTTATAATTCCCGAAGGCAAGCTGAATAAAACCACAGTGTTCGTAATGCGCATGGCGTGCATATTCGTCCTTATTCAGCCGATAACGGGAATATTCAAAATAAGCTCGGATTCCGCAGATAAGCCGCTTTACGACTATCAATATATATGTAAGGTTTATTCGGATAACCAGAGCGACCAGCTTGAAAAGCTTTTACTTGAAAAGTTCGACGCGGAGTGCGTGTGCGCGGTCAACGTGGTCTACGGCGACGGGCAGTTCAAGGTGGGAAGCGTAAGCGTAGAAATAAATGAAGAAAACGGCGAATTAATTAGCACAATTTATGAATATTTGGAAGAGTTGAAATATATAAATATAACAGTATATGCGAAAAGTTATTGATTACGTGAAAAAGAATAAAAAAATAATCATAGTAGTTTTACTGATTGCTATACTAATCGGTACCGTTTATATAATTGACAAAGGAAAGAATTCGCGCACTTCTTCGGCTGTAAATTCCGCAAAAAGCGACACCGAAATAAAGCTTACCGGAATTTTAAAAAGTATCGAGGGTGTGGGCAACACCGACGTAATGATTACAGAGAACGAAGGAAAAATACTCGGCGTAGTGATTGTATGCGAAGGCGCAGACAATCTGATGACCCGAAGCAATATACTTAACGCCGTTTCGACGGCACTCAATATCGATAAAAAAATTATAGCTATTTATTTATTGACCGTATAAGGAGAAATTGTATGTCAAAAACCAAAAAAATTATCGTAATGTCATCACTCGTACTTTTGCTTGCAGTAACTGCCGTTCTCAACGTGGTTCTTGCAAGAAGCAGAACCGCAAGCGGAGATTCGTCCGTAGTTTCGGCAAACTATTTCACAACCTACCGTTCCGAGAGGACGACGACCAGAAGCGAGGAGCTCGTTCAGCTTGACAGCGTTATCGCGCTTTTCGAAGAGGGCAGTGAAAAGCACACCGAAGCCGTTAACCTTAAAATGAAAATAGTCGAGATAATGGAAAAAGAGCTCGTGCTTGAAACCATGATTAAGTCGAAGGGCTTTTCCGACGCCGTAGTTTCCATCGGCGTAGATTCCGACAACGTAAACGTGTTCGTAAATTCAAACGAGTTGGATATGACAACCGCGCTTTCGATTTATAAGTGCCTTATAGACGAAGCGGGAGTAGACCCTTTGAATATTATTATAATGCCCGTATACTCACAAGTATAAAGTAGTTGCAAAATTAAAAAAAAAGTGTTATACTAACGATAAGGAGTAAAATATGGCACATATCAGACACGATTCTTCGTCAACCCAGAAGGGAAAGGTTGTTTACAATTCCGGTATTGTCAGCGGCATAGTTGCGTTGGCTATTAACGAGGTGGACGGCGTTTCGTTATTGAATACTAAAAATAAAGGAGTTAAGCTGAGCTTTGAGAAGCAGGGCATAGTTGCCGACATCAGCGTAAAGGTTGATGCGAATTATAACGTGCCTACGCTGGCTTTCAGTATTCAGCAATCCATAATACACAACGTCGAGTCGATGACGAAGTATAAGGTGGCAAAAGTTGACGTTCACATTCAGGACGTTGATTTCTCTGAAAATTCGGCATTGTAAATATTACGTTATTCCCTTAAATTAGTTTTTAAGGGAATTTTGTATTTGAAAAGGTTATAAAATTATGCGTACTAATGCAAGAGAAGCGGCTTTTAAAATTTTATTTGCAACCCAGTTCAGCGACGATGCGGGCGATACGAAGCGTGCAGTAATGGGTCAGGAAAATCTTAATAAAAACGACGTTGATTACTGCAACGCCGTTCTTTCCGCTGTGTCGGAAAACAAATCCGAAATCGCTAAAATGATTGACGAGCGTTCGCGCCTGTTTCCGGAATCGCGTTTATTCCCCGCAGACAGAAGCGTTCTGTTTATTGCAATAGCGGAAATAATGTATTTCGACGATATTCCCGCCGCGGTATCGGTCAACGAAGCGGCAAACATTGCTTCCAAATATTCTTCCGAAAAGAGCGCGACGTTTATAAGCGGCATACTTTCGCAAATTATAAGGGACCGCAAAAATGTTTAAGCTTATCGAGGGCAAAGCAATAGCCCAGTCGATACGTGCGGAAATTCGTGAAAAGGTTGCGGCGTTCAAGGCGGAAACGGGAAACGAAATAGGTTTGGCGGTCGTTCTTGTCGGTGAAAATCCCGCCTCACAGATTTACGTGCGCAATAAAATTAAGGCTTGCGAAGAGGTAGGAATTAAATCGTATGCCTATTATTTGCCCGAGGCGGTAACACAGAACGGGCTTGAGGAGCTGCTTTCTTCGCTTGCCCAAAACGACGAAATTCAAGGAATACTCGTTCAACTGCCTTTGCCCACTCATCTGTCGGATAAAGCTTTAAAGCTTATCCCCGACGGTAAAGACGTGGACGGCTTTTCCGAGAACAATATAGGCAGGCTTTGCTTAAACCTGCCCGCAACCGTCGCGTGCACGCCTTACGGAGTAATGAAAATGCTCGAATACGAGCATATAGAAATAAGAGGAAAGAACGCCGTAGTAGTAGGGCGCTCTAATATAGTCGGAAAGCCCATGGCAATGCTTCTTATGAACGCGGATGCAACCGTTACGGTCTGCCATAGCAAGACAAAAAATCTTAAAGAGCAATGTCTGAAAGCCGATATACTCGTTTCGGCAATCGGAAAGCCCAAATTTATTACTTCGGATATGATAAAAGAGGGGGCGACAGTTATCGACGTGGGAATGAACAGAGACGAAAACGGCAAGCTTTGCGGCGACGTTGATTTCGAACGAGTAAAAGAAAAGTGCTCTTATATAACGCCCGTACCCGGAGGGGTCGGACCTATGACCATAACTATGCTTATGTACAATACTTATTTAGCGGCATTAAGGAGTAAGAATTGACGGATTTTGATTTTAAATACGCCGAATATCAGAAAGTCGTAGACGAACGATTGTCGGAATTCTGCGACAAACTGACGTGTCAACCTCAAATTTTAAAGGACAGCCTCGTTTACAGTATAAAGCTTGGAGGTAAGCGGGTCAGACCCGTGCTCATGCTTGCTTTTGCCGACTTACTCAAAACCGACAGGTCGGATATAGTCAATTACGCGCTCGCGCTTGAGCTTATACATACCTATTCACTCATTCACGACGACCTGCCCGAAATGGATAACGACGATTTCAGGCGCGGCAAGCCCTCAAATCACAAGGTTTTTGGTGCGGGTAATGCCGTACTGGCGGGCGACGGGCTGCTGAACACCGCTTACTCGATACTGTTTAACGAATGCTTCAAGGGCAACGAATACGTTTCGGCAGCAAAATATATCTGCGACTGCGCGGGTATCGAAGGCATGATTGCGGGCCAGTCGGCTGATTTGTTGCATGAAAACGACGCGGCGGTTAACGAAGATATTTTAAATTTCATACATACCAACAAGACTGCCAAACTTATTATGGCGGCTTGCGTTGTGCCCAGTATTCTGAGCGGCGGAAAATATTATTCGGAAATCAAGACTTTTGCGCACGACTTGGGGGTGCTGTTCCAGCTTACAGACGATATACTCGACGTAGAGGGCAGCTTTGAAAATATGGGAAAGAGCATAGGTAAGGACGGCAATGATGGAAAATACACCGCTGTCAGCCTTTACGGACTTAGCGACAGCAAGTTGCGCGCAGATTTATATGCCGACAGATGCGCGAAAATGCTCGAAGGGCTTGATGGAGATACGGAATTCCTTAAAAATACCGTTTATTTTGTCAGGCAGAGAATTAATTGAATAACTATTGACTTATTGTTCGGAATATGATATAATAATTAGCGTTGATATAGTGGTGCAGTATTCTAGTCAATCTCTGTTGAAACGAAGGCGGGGGTAAAATACCGTCAAAGGGCATATCGATGAAGTTTCTGGTGTTTGCTTGCTTTGCCAAAAGTGGGTGGATGCTGGGAGTAAAGGTTTATGGGAGCTTGGTAACGGCATACCGCAGCCTAACCCATTTACCGTGGAGGCTGACTGTTTAGTCAGTATAAACCTGCTATCAGGCGTAAGCTTGGTACAGAGTAGCCTGCTTTGAGTGAAGACAGCGGATAGCGGATTTACGAAACCGAGCGTTTGGCCAGACGCGAGGAATCTATTGCCGCTTGAAATTGTTTTTTGCAAAAGAAGATAAGCTCAACGGAAATTGTCAAGGAAAGCTTCTAGACTGATTTTTATATTAGAGATTACAGTGTGGATTCAGTGGCGATTCGGTTATGCAGAAATGCGTTCACGCTTTTAAAAGGAAACTGCTTTTTCGGCGACGGGAAGTAAGCTTGAGGGAAATCCTACCGAACCTAAACCGCAAAGTTTATTTAATATAAACCACTATATTACATTAATTTTTACGCACGTTTAAGTGCGTATTATTTTTAGAGTAAGGGAAATGGACAGAGAAGAGGAACAACCAAAACAAGAAAAAATCGTAAAAAAGAAAAAGCAAAAGAAAAAAATGATGCCGCCGTGGCTTTCCTGGGGTCTCAGCGTATTATTTTTATCTTTTGCTTTAACCGTTTTATTCAGTTTTTTAACCGAAATTTCGATAAAAGGCAGCCCCGTTTACGTTTGCGTAATAGTGCTTATCGTGCTCTTGGTGCTGAATATAGGCTGCGACGTGCTTGCAAACGCAATTATTACCTGTCAGCCCGACGCATTCCACGCAATGGCGTCCAATAAAATCAAGGGCTCGAAGCGTGCCGTAACGCTCTGCAAAAACGCTACAAGGCTCGGCAGTATATTTGCCGATATAATAGGCGATATATGCGGTATCGTCAGCGGTGCGGCAGGTACTGCGCTCGTGGTCTATATCGCAGCGATGACGAACGGTGATATTTGGGAAATAATAGCTTCTATAGGAGTAAGCGCGGTAATAGGCGCTTTGACCGTCGGCGGCAAAGCAATTTTTAAGCATTTTGCTATTAAATATAATAAGCAAATAGTTTTTTCGTTTGCCAAGTTTCTAACGGTATTCAAAAAGGAAAAATAAATGTCGCAGTTTTACAGCGGTAAATCGTTAAAAAGTTTAAATATATCGCAGTTGAATACGCTTTGCGAAAATCTGCGGCAAAAAATTATGTCTACCGTGCTGAAAAACGGCGGACATCTTTCGTCAAACCTCGGCGCAATCGAACTTACGGTTGCGCTGCATTACGTTTTCGACTTACCGCAGGATAAAGTCGTTTTCGACGTCGGACATCAATGCTACGCGCATAAGCTACTGTCTGGACGAGAAGACGCGTTTGATACTCTTCGTAAAAAAGGCGGAATTTCGGGTTTCCCAAAAAGGGAAGAAAGCGAGTTTGATTGCTATAATACGGGGCATGCCGGAACCTCTGTTTCCGCCGCCTTGGGCATTGCAAAGGCGCGCGACGTGGCGGGTAAGGATTTCAACGTAATTGCAGTAATCGGCGACGGCTCTTTTAACAACGGACTTATCTACGAAGCGTTTAACAGCTTAAGACTTTTAAACACCAATATTTTAGTGGTGCTTAACGATAACGGAATGTCTATTTCTCCGACCGTCGGCAGCATGCACGAATATCTGGAATTACTCAGCGAAAGCAGCGAGCATATTGCCAAACGCAATAAGCACGCGAATATATTCGACAGATTCGGGTTTAAATACGATGGTGTTTACGACGGAAACAATCTTGAACAGCTTATTGCAAAGCTGACCGAGATAAAAGAGCGTTTAAAGCACGAATCCGTTATTTTGCATATAATCACGAAAAAAGGAAAGGGCTACGAATTCTGCGAAGAAAATCCCGAGGCAACGCACGGAATTTCGATTTCAAGCTCAGACTCCGTTTCAACGGAATACTCTAAGGTGCTTGGCGACACACTTTGCCGACTTGCCGAATCCGACGGCAGAATAGTTGCCGTTACTGCGGCAATGACTTCCAGCCTCGGTCTTGGAGACTTTTTTGAAAAATATCCGCAGCGTTCCGTTGACGTTGGGATATGCGAAGAGCACGCTACGATTCTCTGCTCGTCGATGGCGACTGAGGGCTTAAAACCTTATTACGCCGTTTATTCGACGTTTTTGCAGCGCTCCTTCGACGAGATTTTAATAGATATTTGCAGTCAGAATTTGTCCGTAACGATGTGTATCGACAGAGCGGGAGTATCTGGTGCGGACGGCGAAACGCATCAGGGCGTATTCGATTTGTCTTTCCTCAGCATGATACCTAATCTTACCATTGCAGTTCCCAAGGACGTAAACGAATTCAAGGAAATGCTGAAATTCAGCGTGGGCTTTAACGGTCCGCTTGCGATAAGGTATCCGAAAGACGGAAAGCGTATATTTAAAGTAAGCACCTCGCTCGAATACGGCAAATGGGAAAAGCTGACGGAAAGCGGCTTAGACGCAGTCATTATCGCATGCGGAGAACGTGCAATTACGGAGTCCTTGATTGCATCGCAAATACTCAAAGAGAGTAATGTCGCCGTCGAGGTAATAAACGCACGCTTCGTTAAGCCTTTGGACAGAGAAATGCTTGAAGGTATAGAGCATAAGCACATTATTACCGTAGAGGACAACGTGCTGTCCGGAGGGTTGGGTTCGCTGGTTAATACATTCTACGCCGATAAAAATAAAGCAATCAAAAACTTTGCATACCCCGACGAATTTATATCTCACGGCGCAGTAAGCGAGCTTATGCGTGACTATGGCATTACGGGTGAAAGCATTGCGGAATATATTGTAAATGCGCTTAGATAAATTTTTAACCGAAAAGTTCGGTTCGAGAACGAAGGCGGCAAATGCCATATCCCGTAATCTCGTGCTTGTGAACGGTAAAAGCGCGCAGCCTTCGTACGAAATTAAAAGCAACGACAATATTGAAATTCTTTCCGCCGAGGAAAACTACGTATCCGTGGGCGGGTTTAAACTCAGTAAAGCGCTTAAAGATTTCGGCTATTCCGTTGGGAACAAAATTTTTGCTGACGTAGGTGCGAGTACGGGTGGATTTACAGACTGTCTGTTGCAACACGGAGCAACTAAGGTTTATTGTATAGATATAGGCGAAAGCCAATTAGCCCCTAATCTACTAAGCAGTAACGTAGTCGTAATAGATAACTATAATGCAAGAAATTTAAGCGCCGAATTGTTTTCCGAAAAGCTTGACTGTGTCGTAATCGACGTAAGTTTTATTTCTTTGACGTATATTCTCGAAGCCGTAAGCGGCGTTTTGGTCGATGGGGCACACGTTCTTGCGCTTATCAAACCGCAGTTTGAATGCGAGAGCCGCAAGGTTGGCAAAAACGGCATTGTCCGAGATAGCGAAGTTCACCGCAGAATTTTAGAAAAGGTTCTTACGTTTGCGGAAAACTGCAACCTTATACCGCAGAAGCTGACAAACGCGCCGATTGTAAGCGGTAAAAATCTCGAGTACGTCGTACTGCTTGAAAAAAATGCAAAATGTAAAAATATAAATGAAAAATTAATAAAGTCTGTTAAATTATGAATTTAATGGACTTTTTGTTTGCATATTTGTATAAAAAGCTATATAATCAATTACGATGAAGGTAGGAATCTATTACAATAAAAACCATTTGACAGAGAATTTAGAGTATATCGATAAAATCGAAAAATGCTTTAAGTCTCGCGGGATAGAGAGTAAAATCGTAACTGACCCCGACGATGTTAACGGCTTAGACGTTTTGCTTGTGCTGGGCGGCGACGGAACGATTTTGACCGTGGCTTCGGCGTGTGCAAAAGCTTCCGTCAAATTACTTGGAATAAATTACGGTCATCTCGGCTTTCTTACCGAATTCGAGCAGGAAAAAATAGACGACGCGCTTGCACTCGTTTGCAACGGAAATTATTCAACTAAGCAACGCTCGTTACTTGAAATCGCATATAGGGGCAAGTTATTTTACGCGCTTAACGATTTCGTGATACAAAGAAGTACTGGAGGACAGAGCTTCAGCAATACGGTTGCTCTCAAAGCCGAAATAGGCGGAGCGCTAGTGGACAACTATATTTCGGACGGTATAATTATAAGCACGCCTACAGGCTCGACGGCATATTCGCTGTCTGCAGGCGGTTCGATACTTGCGCCCGATTTGGACGCATTTATTCTGACTCCGATATGCGCTCACTCGCTACATTCGCGGCCGGTTGTTTTCAATGCTAACTCAACGGTAACGATAACGCCTTCAAGCGCTAAAACTCAGTTAAACGTAATCGTTGACGGAAAAATAGTGGACAAGCTAGAAGAAAAGGTTAGCTTCACGATTAAAAAATCTGATTTCCACGCGGAATTTATTTCCCGCGGCGATAAGGATTTCTTTGATAAATTATTAGTTAAACTTAATATCTGGAGTAAATGATGTACAGAAATGCAAGACAGCAAAAAATTTTAGAGCTTATAGCAGCCAAGGAAATCGACACACAGGAAGAGCTGTGTTTTGAGCTGAACAAGCTTAACTTTAACGTCACGCAGGCGACAATTTCCCGTGATATAAAGGAATTAAAGTTATACAAAATTGCGGGCACCACAAAAAAATACAAATACGCATGTCTTGAAAACAAGCACGAGCCCGTACAGGACAAAATGCATACGCTTTTCAGAGAAGGCGTCCTTTCGATAAATTACGCAAACAATATAATAATGATTAAAACAATGCGCGGCAACGGCGGAACAATATGCGTGTTTATCGATTCCCTACAACTTAACGAGATAATCGGAACGATAGCGGGCGACGACAACGTGCTTATTGTTGTAGATACGAATGAAAATACGCCGTTGGTGGCTGATAAACTTAAAGAGTACATTTAATGTTAAACAGGTTATACGTAAAAAACGTGGCTTTGATTAGTGAAGCCGATATAGAGTTCGAATGCGGTCTGAACGTGCTATCAGGCGAAACGGGGTCGGGTAAGTCTATAATTCTCGACTCTATTAATTTTGTTTTGGGAAGTAAAGCGGACAAAACGATGATACGCCACGGTGAAAACGAAGTTCTCGTAAAAGCCGAATTTACGGTTCCCGCAGACAGCGAAGCAATTTTAGTGCTTAAAGATTACGACATCGAAAGCGACGGGGAGATAATAATCTCACGCAGGTTCTGCGCCGACGGAAAAAACGCTGTTAAAATTAACGGTAACACCGTTACGCTGTCGATGCTTAAAGCTTTAACCTTGCATCTTGTGGACGTGCACGGACAAAGCGAGCATTTTTTTCTGCTTAACGAAAACAATCAGCTTAAAGTTATAGATAGCCTACTTGGGGAAAAAGCCGAAACAGTTAAAAATCATATAACAGATATTTTATCCGCAAAAAGGCAACTAAAAGATAAAATCATATCGCTTGGCGGGGACGAGGCGGAGCGCGAAAGAAGACTTGACCTGCTCGAATACCAAATCAAAGAAATTGAAAACGCAGATTTGAAAATCGGTGAACTTGACGAGCTTAAAGAGCGACGCAATAAAATTTTAAACGTAGAAAAAATTTTGAACGCAGTAAATACGGTTAAAGAGTGTTTTAATGACGACGGCGGTATTTGCGACGGACTGTTTTCCGCTTCGAGAGAGCTTGTGAAAATAAGCGGAATAAGCGAAGAATATAACGCCGTTTTGACACGCATTGACGCAATAAATACCGACGTTGC
>CAJTJC010000004.1:129273-131841 GCA_910576655.1 uncultured Christensenella sp. | reverse complement strand
ATTTTCACTACCATACGAATAATACAATTCAGAATTTAATCTATCGTATAATTCGGAATAAATATTATCTATAAACTCTTCTTTATGGTCATCAATATATGTATCTATATCAGTTAGAGTTTCTGCTGCTGTCAAATATTTATTCTTAGCATAATTATAAAATTCATAACCCATTAAACCAATAATTTTGTGATTTGTTTCTCTTTCGAATTCTCCTACCAATTTGCTATGAAATCCGTTTTCATCAAACCAGTCCTCCTTAACATCGTTAGTCACAAAAAGAACATTCAATTCTTGCTCTTTAGCATATTTGACAATCTCTTTCCAAATAATTAAATCACCATAAATAAAGCCGCCTTTTTCGTTTTTTGATTTATCCATATAACCAGGTGGAATTTTATTTTTGTATCTTTGTTCACCTTCTGTGAATATTTCAAATAATTCATCTTTATTTAAGCAATCGATTTTTTGTGTGTTATATATTTCTTCAAAAAAGCTTTTAACTCTATCTACAATCCCCTCATCATCTAATATGTTTTGCGTATCATTATATTCCAAAAACTCATCGGCTATTTTATTGAGCTCACCAAACTTACTCTCTAATTTTTTTACAATTTCGTCTATGGGTACTCTGTGTCTTTCCCTTATCTGTTCTACATTACCTAATGTTTTTATTTTGAAACCAGCAATAGTGTCTTTTAATTGCGATTTCACTTTTTCAACTATTAGATTATGTTCACTAATCAAACTATGATACTGTTTTAAAAACTCAGTGTTCACAAATGAGGGTATAAACAGTTTATTTTTAATAGCATCCTTATTCAATAAAGTTAATGTATTGGCTATCTCATCGGGAAGAACCCTATAAATATCTAGCCATACATTTGTATCAAATACAATAATCGTCCCATTTTTTAGAAATTCATCAATTATATTTTCTTCCATATCGTTACTCCTTATCTTTATTCCTTGAATGTAATATAAACGAAAAATCAATCAATAATTGTTAATCACAATCTGCAATATCTCTTTGATAAATGCAGCAATAAAATATTGACTATTTCTATTTACATATAAAAATTTAAAATCGTCCCCTTATATCCATAAATTGATCAAAGAAAATTTGCGCACGGATAAAGTAATTCGCCACACTCTGCATTATTTCTCATACTCTACTTTAAAGACATTACTAAAATCCATCTCGATGTCAGAGAAAATAAGTTTTCTTTTATACTCGTCGATTTTTCTTATATGCCTCTATAATGTAACATATTAACCTCCCGACTTCTTTTCGTCAGAAACAAAGTAAACCACCTTAATAATTAGCTGCTCATTTATAATTTCTTTTAATGCTTTAAGTTTTTTATTTAAGACATTTATTTGCTCATCTGATAATTCAACCTTGCACTCAGTAGTTCTAATAGCCTCTTCTATCTCTTCGTCATATCCTTTCAATGCGGCAAATGGGCAAACTGAGCCGCACGTTCATAGTTCGACATTGGAGTTTACTTAAAAATGTTTAAGATAAATACTCTCACATATGAAGAATTAATAGGTAGAATCATATCTGATACAAATAAATATTGTTTTATTTTAGGAGCTGGAGCTTCTGTGGAATCAGGTATACCTTTAGGTACTGCATTAGAAAATCACTCAATAAGATATTTAACCGGTGTTGAAGATGATCTTGACGGTTCACCTAAGATAATAGATGATTATCAGGCAATGTTAAAATCTCGGAAGTTGAAAAAAAATATAAACATATTTTACAATTATGGGGATCAACTAAGACTAATTAATTCTTTCGAGGTTCTATTCAACCATAGGGTTGTAATTTATCTGAGGGATACCATAGGGTAAAAAATGCTTCCGCGTCCACATCTCGTCCACATTTCGGTAAAATATAGATAAAAACAGTTAAATACGAATTACTACAATTTGAGCATTAAAGTATGTAAAAATGGCAATTTTGCCGTAAAAATTAGCATATTTTGATACATTTTAGTACAAATAATAACACCCATTTTTGCAGGGCAACAACCCTATGGTCGGCGCAACGGTTGCCGTTGCAGTTGCCGTTCAGGAAGCTATGACGAAGTAAAATTGAATACAAATGGCTTTCGCTATCAAGCGAAAGCCATTTTACTTTTATACACGCTTACTCTTGCTTTTTTTAAGCAGTATCACGAACCAGATAAAAAACGCCACGGTTGCCGTTAAGCCCGCCAGACCAAAGGCAAATCTCAAAATTTCATTTATATGTACGTCCTCGTAATTCTTTTCGACGTCTTTCGTCAGGCAATTATTTTGACTGTTCGGGTCGATTGTAATATCAACCTTGCTGCCAATCTTTGCCTCGTAATAAGGAATTAAAAATTCCATTTTTTCAGTTCTGTTGTCGTGTGAGTACTGTATTATTCCCCGCCATTGTCTGCCGTCTTCTTCATAGGTATAATGAACTACGTAATGCGTATAGTAGCCTCTTGTAGAACTGATATTAAAACTTTCTATAGTTGCCTGTACGTTTCGCCCCTCGGTTTTTAAAACGTAAGCCCGTTGCAGAGCGGG